>VGJW01000003.1 GCA_016867265.1 Candidatus Tanganyikabacteria bacterium | reverse complement strand
AGACACCACCACTGCATCAGGACACAAAGCCCGGAAACAACAGAAACATCAAATCAAGAACGACAACATCAGACCATTCGGCCAAGCAGACTGCGTACAACGCAGACCACCCAGCCAACGTAACTCCACCACGGCACTTCTGTCAACGAAAATCCGAAAGTCCGCCGCGAAAACCCGGATTCAGGCCGTCTTGCGGGGCCCGAGAACCGCATCCAGACAAGTGGACAAGCGACGCCAGGTACGCCCGATCTCGTGATCGAGGCCAACGGACATCCTGACCATCGCGGGATCCAACCCCATCGCGTCCTGCGTGTCCTTGGGGATCTCGGAGGACGTGCTGTGGCTGGGCGGACTGAACAGTGTCTTGAAGTACCCAAGACTTACGGCCAAGAAGCCAATCCGGTCTTCCTGCATTGCCACCATCAGCTGCTCGGCCTGCTCGACCGTGGGCATCCGCAGCGTCAGGACGCCCCCGAAGCCGAAATCGCCAGACGCCAGGCGCTTGTAGCGCTCGTGGTGCGGATGGCTGGCCAAGCCAGGGTAGTGCACCTCGACGCCCCGGTCCTCGAGGTGCTGCGCCAGAAACAGTGCGTTGTCGCTGTGCTTCCGCATCCGCAAGTGCAAGGCGTGGAGGTTCTTGAGAATGCTCGCAGCGCGGGCCGAATCCAGCACGGGCCCAAGCAGCATCAACGCCCCGCTGTTCACGTCCGACAGGCCGGCAATGAAGGCGCGCGAGGCGCATACGACACCCGCCACGCAATCGCTCGTGCCGTTGATGAACTTGGTCAGGCTGTGGATGACCACATCGGCCCCGAGTTGCGCAGGCGCCAGCAGCAGTGGCGAGAATGTATTGTCGACCACGAGACGGGCACCCCGCCGATGCGCCAGGTTGGCCAGCGCGGGAATGTCCGCGACCTCAAGCAGGGGGTTGGACAGTCCCTCGCAGTAGATGACCCGGGTCCGGTCCGTACAAGCCGCTGCCACCGCCACGAGATCGCCCGTGTCGACGAAACGCACCGTAATGCCGAAACGAGGCAGGAAGTTCGCGAAAAGCGCATAGGTGCCGCCATAGACCGTCCGGCTGGCCACGACCTCGTCGCCTTGGCCGCACATCTGCAGGATCGTGACGGCGATGGCCGCCATCCCGGAGCCGACCACATGCGCGGACTCCGTCCCCTCGAGCGCCGCAAGAGCATCGGCAAGGGCGCGCTGGGTCGGGTTCCAATGGCGCGAGTAGAGGTAGCAACCCTCCACCTCGTGATCGAAGAGCTCGCGCATCTTGCCCGGGGTCATGAATGTGAACGTGGACGCATCGGAAATCGACGGGTTGATATCGCCGAACTCCCCGAAGACGTGCATGTCTTGGATGGCACCCAATGGATCAAATGTCATGCGAGCTCCCGCGGGCGTCGTCGGATCGGCCTCTGGCCGCACGCTCCCTCGCGCGCCGGCACTTACTAGGTTACCACCCCACCTACCAGGCCAGCATCGGGAAATGGGCCGATCGGCGCAAGTGGTCGAGCAACTTCGGAAGACCTTGGCGCTCGACCATCCTGCGCACCCGGCGGAAGCCCCCGCCGTAGGCCGGGTGGGGGTCAGCGTCCATCTCGCGGATCAGGCGCTCCGACTCCTCCGTCGCCTGATGCACGTGCACCATCCAGCGCAGCACGTTGCAGGCCCCTTCCGCCAACTCCGGCTGGTGCACTGGGCAGCCGTTCTGATGTATCCATACATGACCGAGCTCGTGCGCGAGGATGCCCTCCAGGAGGGTGCCGGGCAGCCACGTCATGGCGAAGACCGAGAGTTCCTGGCGAATCACCCGCCCTCCGCGCCGATGGACGTGGTGCCGGGTCAGGCCATGCAGACTGAGATGGGGTCGCTGACCCGCCTGCTGCAGCAGCCTGTGGAGCCGGGTGCGATCGACCAGCTCGAGGGGTACGTTCCCCACGTCGACGTGGACTCCCCATTGCCCGAGCAAGGACAGCACCCCCTGCCAGCGCGGCAGGGCCTCGCGTGTTCCGCGCACCGCACTGCGATGACACGTAACGCACTGCGCCCTGCCATCCCCGAGCCCGATGGCGCGTCCCGCGAGGCCAGGTGCACACAAGTCGCCGCATGTGGCGCAGCGGAGAAATTCCTTGAGATGGCGGGCATGGTAGCGGCGGCCGACCGCATCCACCACGAAACGTCCCAGCATCCCTTGGCCGCAGACCGCGCAAGACTCGGCGTGCGCGCGTGCGTAACACTGCGGATGATGCGCCGAGCCCGCCGGCCCCAGGACGTAACGACCCTGCAGAGGCCTGCCGCAATCAGCGCAGACGAAGCACTCCGGATGCAGGACCACACCGGCCACGCGCAAGACAGGCCCCTGAAGCCCGTCACCGCAGCGGGCACAACGCATCAGGATGCAGCGACCACCCGGACGGCAAGCACCTCGACCTCGACGGCAGCCCCCCTGGGCAATGAGGAAACACCCACGGCCGCACGGGCGTGCCTGCCGTTCTCGCCAAGGACCTCAAGGAAGAGATCGCTGGCCCCGTTGATGACCTCGGGGTGCGCCGTGAATTCGGGCGTCGCCGCGACAAAGCCCCCCACCCGGATGAGCCGGAAGGACTCGAGGGGTCCCACCGCAGCCAACTGGGCGAGAACCATGGTGGCGCAGGCACGGGCCGCCGCCACGCCATCCTCGACTGAAAGATCGTGGCCGAGGCGACCGGCATGGGCCAGCCTTCCCTCGACCATGGGCAGTTGGCCCGACACCTGTACCCAGTCGCCGTGACACTGAACCGGCACGTAGGAGGCGAGTGGCGGCGTCGGCTTGGGGAGCACGATGCCCAGCCCGGCCAATCGCCCCGCGACGCCTTCCATATTCACCGATTCGGCGCTCATGACCCCATGGTATAACAGGTCATGACCGCTCTGCGACTGACGGCGTCGTCCCTCGCGATTCTCCTGGCCCTGGCGGCATCGGGTACGGAGCCCGCGTGCGCAGCTGGAGAGACAGGCAAGGCACGCCGAGAAGCGCCAAAGCCTGTGGCTGGCAAAACAGCGACCCCCGTGCGCAAGGCTGCCCCCCAGAAGGCCGCCCCGCGCCCCGCCGACACTGCACCTGTCGTGCGACAACCCTTGCCGACCGGTACCGAGTCGGCGAGGCCGGCCGCCGGTGAGCGCGACCAGACAGACAACGGCGCCCTTGCCGATGACGTTGGCTCGACTCCGCTGCTCAAGGGTGCAGGCACATACACGCACCGCATCATGTGGTCACAGCGCGCAATCCGCGTGATGGGCATTGGCGTTGCCCCCGACCGAGGCAACGTCCATGTGCGGCGCACCCAAGCCCGCATCTTTGCACTTGAAGACGGTTTCCGGACCCTGCGCACCGTATTGGGACGGGTCGCCATCAACAGCGGTGCGACCATGGCCGATCTGCAACTGGACAACGATGTCCGGGACCGGGTCCACGCGCGCATCCAGGAAGCCAGAGTCATCAACCTCGACTATCTCCCCGACGGGTCCGCGCAAATGGAGTTGCAACTGCCCCTCTACGGATCGGATGGCCTCGCCGGAGCCATCGGGCAATTGGAGCCCATGGCCGGTGACGTGCGCCCGGCGTCTGTCGCGACGACCGACACACCCGCTGCAGAAGCCTCTGCGTCCAACCTGCCCGCCACCCCATGGACGGGGCTGCTGATCGATGCACGGTCACTCGGGGCGCGCCCCGCGCTCTGGCCCCGTATCCGGACGCAAGCCGGCGAATCCAGCATGCTCGCAGTGCCCAGCTGGTTCAAGGAGCGAGAGGGCGCGACCCGACTCGTCGGGGACCGCCCCTTGACCCTCAAGGCGAGACGGGCGGTCGGGGACTATCCGTGCGACCTGCTCCTGGATGCCAAGGATGCAGAAAGGGCCCGCGAGGTCCTGGCGAACGACAGGATCCCCGTCGCCATCCTGCTATAGGCGAGCTTGCCTGACCGGACCGAAACCGGGGATGGCCGGGACGGCTTCGAGCACGCTGGCCGGCGCTGCTTCGTCGAGCGCCAAGGCCAGCATGGCTTGACCACCGCGCTCTCGACGATCCAGTTGCAGCCCTGAGATATTGACACCGTGCTGCCCGAGCAAGGTTGCCAAGCGACCCACCGCGCCGGGCACATCCTCGTGCGGTGCCAGCATCAGCCAGCCTTCCGTCTGCAGACTGAAGCGATGCCCCTCGATCCCGACCAACCGCGGATGGCCATCGCCCAGCCAAGACAGGACGGCCTCGCTGGCTCGTCCATCGGGACCTTCCGCACGCACGCGGACGGCGGCATCACGCTCCTTGCCCTCACGCAATCGCTGGTCCCGCAGTTCGGTGCCTCGGTCCGACGCCAGGAATCGGGCATTGACCCAATTGACGGTCTCCCCGAGACCGACGGACAGCCAGCCCTTCAGAACGGCCGTCACCAGAGGCTCGATAGGGACCTCGGGCCAACGGCCCGAGAACTGGATGTCCAGACGCAGGACGGCGGACGGCTCCAACTGGGCCACCAAGGCTCCCAGACGCTCGAGGGGCTGGGCGAAGGGCGCCACCGCACGGGCAACATCGGAGGGCAATGAGGGCATGTTCACGGCCGTACGCACCATGTCACCCTGCAGGAAGTCCCGCACCTGCTCGGCGACATCCCGCGCGACCTTGGCCTGGGCCTCCTCGGTCGATGCTCCCAGATGGGGGGTCAGCACGACGTGGCCACCCAGCGCCCGCAGGGGTGAGTCCCCCAGGGGCTCCTCTTCGAAGACATCGAGTGCCGCACCTGCCAGGTGCCCCGCGGCGACCCGCTCGGCCAAGGCCGCCTCGTCGATGATGCCCCCTCGGGCAGCATTGATGAGGCGGGCACCCGGCTTCATGAAGGCCAAGGCCTGGCGCCCAAGCAAGCCGGCGGTTTGAGGCGTACGCGGCAAGTGCAGCGTCACGACATCCGCCGTCGCCAGGACCTCCTCCAACGGGGCCAAGGGAATGCCCAGACTGGCGGCACGGTCCTCGGGCAGGAAGGGGTCAAAAGCCACCACGTCCATGTCGAGCGCGCGTGCCACCCTGGCCACGCGCTGGCCGATCCGACCCAGCCCGAGAACGCCCAGTCGCCTGCCGGCCAGTTCGACACCCACAAACTTCTGGCGATCCCAGCCACCCGCCTTCACGCGGGCATCCGCCTCAGGCACACGACGCACCAAGGCCATCATCAAGGCCAGCGTATGCTCGGCGGCGGCAATGGTATTGCCATCCGGGGCATTGATGACCACCACACCACGCCGCGTGGCCGACGCCACATCGATGTTGTCCACGCCGACACCCGCCCGGGCAACAACCCTCAAGCGCGGTGCGGCTGCAAGCACCGCTTCCGTCACACGGGTCGCAGAGCGAACAAGCAAGGCATCCGCGACAGCAAGCTCCTCGGCAGTCAGGGGCCCTACCGGACGACGAATCTCCGCGACACCCTCGAGTGCGACCAAGCCTGCCGCATCGATGCCGTCACAAACAAGTACGATCGGCGCCACGCTGTTCCCCCTGCACACAATAGGCTGAGCTGGCCGGGGTCAAGCGCCGACAGCGGCAGGCCTTGGCTGCTGCCACGCTAACTGGGCGCCCGCCACGCCGCGCCCGGGCTCAACCGGCGCGCCAAGTTCCACGAGGACGCTCTCGAGCGCCGCCAGGCAGCCAAGAATGTCGACCCGACTGCAATGGCCGAGATGACCTACTCGGAAGATGCTGTCCGTAAGGGCGCCTTGCCCACCCGCGAGCACGATACCGTACTGGGCCTGCATCCGCTTGCGGAAGTCCGAAGGAGCTACGCCAGCAGGCGGGAACACGGCCGTGACGGCACGCGAGGCTGCCGCTTCATCCTTGACAAGCAACTCCATGCCAAGGGCCCGAAGCCCAGACCGCAGACCAGTCGTCAACTCGAGATGACGACCGAGGATGCCCTCGAGGCCCTCGGCCTGCATCCGCTCAAGTGCCTTCGCCAGGGCGTAGAAGACACTGATGGCCGGCGTCCACGGCGTCTGCCCCTTGGCATCAAAGTCTCGGGCCTTGCCCAAGTCGAAGTAGAACCGTGGACACCGCGCCTCCCCGACGGCCTGCCAGGCTCGGGGAGAAACGGCCAGCATGGCCAAGCCCGGAGGGACGCTGAAAGCCTTCTGGCTACCGGAGACAACCACGTCCAGACCCCACGCATCCGTCTCAAGCGGCGCCGACCCGAGGCCGCTCACGGCATCCACAAGGATGAGGGCTTCGGGCCAACGTGCACGCACCATGGCCGCCACCTGCTCGATTGGATTCAGGACGGCCGTCGACGTTTCATTGTGCGTCATCAGGACCGCCTTGAAAGGACCTGCTTCAAGCGCCTCTGCGACGCGCGCGGGATCGTAGGCCTCACCGGCCCGCGTCTCCACGCGATGAACCTCCGCGCCGAACACCTGGGCCATGTCCGCAAACCGCTTGCCGAACACACCACTCACCAGGGAGAGCACCCGATCGCCGGGTGAAAGGACGTTGACCAGAGCGGCTTCAAGGCCGCCCGTGCCGGACGCCGTCATGAAGATGACATCGTGCGAGGTCCGGTACAGCCACTGCGCACCTTTGCGACAATCGGCAAGAATCGCGGAAAACATCGGGGACCGATGATTGATCATCGGCCGCGCCATCTCCCTGAGGACCTCGTCCGGCACCGGGGTCGGGCCGGGGATCATCAACCGGATGTCGTGCAAAGCCTGATCCTCCTGTCCCCGCATGGTACCCGCTGCGCGCGAGCGACACACTTGGCTGAAAGCACGAAGGCCGCCCCGGTGGGGGCGGCCTTCGGCAACAGCGATACAGCGTATCAGCGCTTGCTGAACTGGAAGCGCTTGCGGGCGCGCTTGCGGCCGTACTTCTTGCGCTCCTTGGCGCGAGGGTCACGGGTCAACAAGCCATCTTCACGAAGGCTGGAACGATACTCGGGGTCCAAGGTGAGCAGCGCACGGGCAACGCCCAGACGAATGGCTCCCACCTGACCCGAGACACCACCGCCGTGGACGTTCGCGTGGATATCGAACCGACCGATATTCTGGGTGGCCTCGAGCGGCAGGTTGAGCTGACGCAGGAGAGCCTCCCGACCACCCAGGTAATCCTCGACCGGACGCTCGTTGATCACCACGTTGCCGTTTCCAGGCAGAAGGCGGACCCGGGCGACGGCAGCCTTGCGGCGACCGGTTCCCCAGTACTGGGTGACAGGAGCCTTAGCTTCCTTCTTGGGCATCGTGTTACTCCTTCACCTGGACGCCAGGACGGGGACGATTCGATCCCAGACTGGTGGGGATGATGTACGGCACCGGCTTCTGGGCCGCATGCTCATGCGTCGGGCCGGCGTAGACCTTGAGCTTGCCGAAGACGGACCGGCCAAGGCGATTGTGGGGCAGCATGCCCTTGACGGCATGCTCGACCACACGCTCGGGATACTTCTGCAACCACTCGCGCACGCTGGCCTGACGGAAGCCGCCGGGCCAACCGGTGTGATGGATGTAAACCTTGTCCGTCATCTTGCGACCCGTGAGCTTGACCTTCTCGGCGTTGACGACAATGACGAAGTCTCCGCAATCCTGATGCGGAGAAAACTGGGGCTTGTGCTTGCCCCGCAGCAAGTTGGCGATCTGGGCCGACAGACGACCGAGCGTCTGGTTGGCCGCATCGACCACAAGCCACTGCCGGCCGGCTTCAAGCTCGGCGGTCGTGGCGACATGGGTCTTCATGGACATTCCTTTCCGAATCTCACGGCTTGGGGATATCCCGCCTAGCCGGGCTAAGTGCCGGCATCGATGGGCCCTCGCGGGGAGGTGGGTGGTGACTCCCAGGAGACGAGCCCCCGGGGATAGACAACAGAATCAAGACAAAGGCCCTGGGGTGGTGCGGTGACCGGGGGCGGCAAACCCTTGCGGTCCCTGTCGAGCAGAGCCAGGTAGTCTTCGACGGGGGAACGCCCCGCCGCCACATGCCTGACCGAACCAACCAGACGCCTCACCATATGATACAGGAAACTGACGGCTTGGATACGCAGGATCACCTCGTCTCCGAGGAATTCGACGTTCGCCCTGTGTACCGTCACCCAAGGCGACCGCAGGTTGCTCCCCGTAGAACAAAAGGCCGTGAAGTCGTGATGGCCCACAAGGCCCGACCAGGCACGCCCAAGGGCGTGCCTGTCCATGGGACCGGGGACATGCCAGGTCGCATGGCGACGCCGTGGATCAGGGGCATCAGCGATCAGCCAGCGATAGGCATAGGCACGTGAAATCGCCATACGCCTCGGGTCGAAGTCATCCGGAGGAAAGGCAACAGCCGCCACCACGACATCATCAGGCAACATCCCATTCAAGGAACGTCGCCAACGCGAGGCATCCCAAGCCCGATCCGTATCGAAGGCCACGACCTGAGCCGAAGCATGGACCCCAGCGTCTGTACGTCCCGCCGCCCGCAGCCCAAGGGCTGAAGGCGCCCGCCCGCACAAGCGGACGAGCACCTCCTCAAGAACACCTTGGACCGTCCTGCACCCACCCTCCGCCTGACGCTGGAACCCCGCGAACGCGGAACCGTCGTAGGCGACCTTGAGCGCAACCCGGCTCAATCGCTCAGGCGGACAACCGCCATCGGCGCACCATCGCCCCGACGGGGGACGGTCTTGAGGACACGCGTATATCCCCCTTGGCGCTCCTGAAAGCGCGGCGCAATCTCATTGAAGAGCTTGCGGCACACTTCGGTGTCGTAGATCCAGGCCTCTGCCTGCCGACGAGCGTGCAGGTCGCCGCGCTTCGCCAACGTGACCATTTCGTCACAGTGGCTCACAACGGCCTTGGCCCGGGCCTCGGTCGTCACGATCTGGTCATGACGGAACAGTTCGGTCGTCAGCGCGCGAAGCAGCGCCTTGCGCTGATCTGCGGGCTTGGCGAGACGATGACGATTCTTCTGGTGACGCATGATCAGAGATCTCCCGAGGTGACATAGCTGTCGTCGAGGTCACCAGCTGCCATGTTGTAGCCCAAGGACCGCATGCGCTCGATGACTTCCTCGGCCGACTTCTTGCCGAAGTTCTTGATGTCCATGAGATCCCGCTCAGTCTTCTTGAGCAGGTCGCCCACGGTGTAGATGTTCGCCCGCTTGAGGCAGTTGTAGGCGCGAACCGACAACTCAAGTTCCTCGATGGGCATGTCGGTGGGCTGGGGCTTACCCGACTCTTCCTTCGCGGAACGGGAACCGCTACCGATCACGTCCCGCGCCAGATCGGCGAAGACGTCGAACTGCCGGATCAGGGTGTCCGCGGCGAGGCTGATGGCCTCGGTCGCGTTGACCGCACCGGTCGTCCAGATCTCAAGGGTCAGCTTGTCGAAGTCCGTCATCTGACCGACACGCGTGTCTTCGATGACGTAGTTGACCTTGCGAACCGGCATGAAGATCGAGTCGATGGGAATCACACCCACCGCCTGGTTCGGCTTGCGGTTGCGCTCGGCCGTGACGAAGCCCTTGCCACGCTCGATGGTGAACTCCATCTCGAGCGTGCCGTTGTCCAAGGTGGCGATGGGCCAATCCTTGTTGATGATGTCGACGTCGGCGTCCGTCTCGATCATGCCGGCTGTCACGACACCGGTGAAGTCACGGACCGCCAGACTGGCCGTCTTGGTGTCTCCGCCGTGCATCTTCACGACGACGCCCTTAAGGTTGAGGACGACATCGATGACATCCTCGACCACGCCGGGGATCGACGTGAACTCATGCGCCACGCCATTGATTCGCATCGCCGTGATGGCCGCTCCCTCGATGCCCGAGAGAAGGACCCGACGAATCGCGTTGCCGAGGGTCGTGCCATAGCCGCGCTCCAGCGGTTCGGCAACGAACTTGCTGTAGGTGAGTCCTTCCTCCGTAAGGTAGGACTCCTCGCACTCGATTCTGGGCTTTTCCATGGTGTAAGTGCCTTCCTTCCTGCCTACCGCGAGTAGTATTCGACGATGTACTGCTCGTTGACCGGGCTGTCGATGTCGGTACGGGCGGGCGTGGCGAGAACCTTGCCCGTCAACGTGTCGGCATCGGTCGTGAGCCAAGTCGGGACACGCGCCGCAACACCTGCGGAAACCACGCGCTTGACGAACTCCTTGGAGCCTTCGGCAATGGTGATGACGTCACCAGGACGCACCACGAAGCTCGGAATGTCAACCCGGCGGTTCACGCCGTTGCGCTCGACCATGAAGTGGCCGTGCTTCACCATCTGGCGGCTCTGCGGACGGCTGCCCGCAAGTCCGAGACGTACGACGACATTGTCCAAGCGAAGCTCGAGCAACCGCAGCAGCTGCTCACCCGTGACACCCTTGTGACCAGCGGCCTTGGCGTAGTAGGTGGAGAACTGCTTCTCGCCGACGCCATAGAACCGGCGGGCCAACTGCTTGGCGCGCAGACGGACCGCGTACTCGGAATTCTTGACGCGGAACTGCGCGTTCCGACCGGGACGATACTCACGACGGGTGATGGAGCACTTGCTGGTGGTGCAGCGCTCGCCCTTGAGAAAGAGCTTGACACCCTCGGCACGACAAAGCTTGCAAACGGGACCAGTATAACGAGCCATGAGCGGCTACCTCCTCAGACCCGGCGCCGCTTGGGAGGGCGGCAACCGTTGTGGGGGATCGGGGTGACGTCCTTGATGAGGGTGACCTCCAGGCCAGCCGCCTGAAGCGCACGGATGGCCGTCTCGCGACCAGCTCCGGGGCCCTTCACCATGACCTCGACTACGCGCATGCCATGCTCCATGGCCTTCTGCGCAGCCTGCTCCGCCGCCTGCTGGGCAGCGAACGGGGTGCCCTTCTTGGCGCCCTTGAACCCGACGGTGCCGGCGGCACCCCAGGAAATGACAGCACCGTCGGGGCCCGTGATGCTGACAATCGTGTTGTTGAACGTAGACCGGATGTGCGCCACGCCGGAATGGATGTTCTTCCGCTCACGACGCCGCGGCTTTGCGCTGGGCTTGGCCAAGGCTGAAACCTCTCAAAACGCTGCGTACCTTATCAAGACCTTCGTCCCGGGTCGCAGCCCCCGGTTTACGGTCACCATCACGACTTGTCCGGAGACAAGCCGACGTCCACTACTTCTTCTTGCCTGCAACCGTCTTCTTGACGCCACGGCGCGTGCGGGCGTTGGTCTTGGTCCGCTGACCACGAACCGGCAGGCCGCGACGATGGCGAATGCCACGGAAGCAGCCGACTTCAACCAGACGCTTGATGTTGAGGCTCACGACACGACGGAGGTCACCCTCCACCTGATGATTGCGATCAATCTCCTCACGAAGCTTGGCCACGTCGGCCTCGCTCATGTCCTTGACACGGACATCAGGGCTGATCCCGGTCCGCTCGAGGATGGCCTTCGCGACGGCAGGACCGATCCCGAAGATGTACTGAAGCGCAATCTCAATCCGCTTTTCGCGGGGAATATCAACGCCAGCGATACGAGCCATAATCCTGATTCTCCCTAACCCTGACGCTGCTTATGCTTGGGGTTCTCGCAGATCACCATCACCGTACGATGGCGCTTGATGACCTTACACTTGTCACAAATCGGCTTGACCGATGCCCGAACCTTCATAAAATCACCTCATTCGATACGTGATACGACCACGCGTAAGGTCGTAAGGCGACAACTCGACCTTGACCTTGTCACCCGGCAGGATCTTGATGAAATGCTTGCGGATCTTGCCGGAAATATGCGCCAGGACCTGGTGGCCGTTTTCGAGCTCGACCTTGAACATGGCATTGGGAAGGCTCTCCCGGATCGTCCCCTCGACCTCGATCGTGTCGCTCTTGGGCGGCGGCGGGGTACGCCGCTGGGGTTGATTACCTCTCATGCCCTCACCACCTTGACCAAGGCGGGCTCAGCACCGACCTCGGCATAATCTCGGCCCTCCTCGAGCGTCAGCACCCGGGGCCGCTCACCCACGAGGATGGTGTGCTCGAAGTGAGCAGACAACTTGCGATCCGCCGTGACGACCGTCCACCGGTCCGGAAGAACCTTGGTCTCAGGCACCCCCATGTTGATCATGGGCTCAATGGCGACCGCCATACCCGCAACCAGGCGAACACCGGTCCCGGGGTGCCCATAGTTGGGAATCTGAGGCGCCATGTGAAGCTTGTCGCCGATGCCGTGACCGACATATTCGCGAACGACAGAGAAGCCTGCGGCCTCGGCGTGAGTCTGAACGGCATGCCCGAGGTCACCAATGGCAACGCCATCGCGAATCAAAGGAATGGCACGCCACAAAGACTCTTCAGTAACCCGAAGCAGCCGCGCAGACTCCGGCGAGACCTCCCCGACAGGCACGCTGATGGCAGCATCGGCATAAATACCGTCCACAATGGCCCCCATGTCGAGCCCGATGATGTCACCAGACTGGAGACGCCGCCGATTCGGCAACCCGTGAACGACCTTCTCGTTCTCCGACGCGCAAATCGTGTACTTGTATCCGTAGATCCCCTTGAAGGCCGGGATGGCACCACGGGCACGGATGAACTCCTCGGCCGCCTCGTCGAGCTCACGCGTGCTGACACCCTCACGCGCCTCACGACGCAAGAAAGCCAACAAGGCACCCACAACGCGCCCGGCTTGAGCCATGGCATCCACCTGCCCCGGCGAGAGCAAGCAGAAGGCATCCGCAGCACGAGTCACGAGACGACCTCCCCGAGCCCGATCGCCATCAAAAGATCCGACCGGACTTCACCTACGGCACGCGTGCCGTCAACCCGGACCAACAATCCGCGCGCAGCGTAATAATCCGCCAGCGGAGCCGTCTGCCGCTCGTAAAGATCGAGGCGCCGCCCAATGGCTTCAGGCGTATCGTCGGCGCGCTGAACCAAACCGCCACCGCAGCGATCACAAACGCCCTCACGGGACGAAGGCTGAGAAAGCACGTGATAGACGGCGCCGCAGTCCCCACAAGTCCGGCGGCCAGTCAATCTGGACTCGAGAACATCGCGAGGGGCCTCGAAGAGCACGACGACATCCAACGGAGCCGAAGCGGAAACCAAGGTGGCATCGAGCCCCTCCGCCTGCGCCAACGTCCTTGGAAAACCGTCCAGAATAAAGCCGGTGGCCGCATCAGCCTGCGCAACGCGCGTCCGAATCATGCCGAGCATGATGGCATCGGAGACGAGCTCTCCGGCCTTCATCAGGGCATCCGCCTGAAGACCAAGCTCCGTGCCCGAACGCACTTCCGCGCGGAGCATGTCGCCGGTGGAAAGCGCAGGAACCGAGAGGCGCTCGGAGAGCCGAGCGCCCTGGGTACCCTTACCCACACCCTGGGGGCCTAGAAAAACAATACGCATGAGAATAGGAAGACGATTATTCCATGAATCCTTCGTAGCGTCTAGACAGGAGCTGGGTCTGCAGCTGGTTGAACAGGTCCACCGCGACGCCCACCATGATCAGCAGGGCCGTCGAGCCAAGGCCACGAAAGCTCGTGATCTTGGTGGCATCCTCAACCCAGTTCGGCAACAAGGCCACGACCCCGAGGAAGATCGCACCCAGAAACGTGATCCGGTTCAGCACGCCCTCCAGATATTCGGCAGACTCCCGGCCGGGCCGGACACCCGGAATGAAGTTGCCGTGCTTCATCAGGTTGTTGGCGAGTTCGGCCGGGTTAAGGACCAAGCCGGCGTAGAAGTAGGAAAAGAAGACGATGAGCAGGAAATAGACCACGGCATAAACTGCCCCGAAAGTACCCAACTGGGTCAGGACGAACTGGATGGCCTGCAGAAAGGCCGCCTTGAGATTGGCCAGATTCCAGAAAGTCGCCGTCAGCACGTGCCAGTCCGCCGCGGCAGCCTTGGGAGCCTGACCACCGTTGACCCAGGACGCCACCGTGATCGGGAAAAGCATCAGGGAACTGGCAAAGATGATGGGCATCACGCCGCCCTGATTCACCTTGAAGGGGATATAGCTGACCTTTCCCTGCAAGAGGCGCTCCCCGACCTGACGCTTGGCCGCCTGGACAGGCACACGGCGCGCGCCTTCCTGAACGACGATGATCGCCACCAGGATGGCCAGGAATGATGCGACGAGGACCAGCACGGAGAGCCAACTGTAGGCCCCGGTGGTCACACCCTCTGCCGTCTGGGCGAAGTAGTCGGGCAACCGGGAGAGGATGGAGGCCATGATCAGGAGAGATGCGCCGTTGCCTATGCCACGCTCCGTGATGAGCTCACCCATCCACATGATGAGAATGGTGCCGGCAATCAGCGTCACCGAGGTGGTCACGAAGAACATCAGGGGGAAACCTCCCTGACCGTTCTGGAATCCCAAGACAGCGTTGCTCGCCCACATCCAGTTCACGAGGGTGACGGCCTGCACGAGACCAAGCACGATGGTCAGATACCGGGTCCACTGCTGGATCTTCTTGCGACCCGCCTCGCCGCCCTCCTTCTGCAGCTCCTCGAGCTTGGGAATGACCTGCGTCATCAACTGCATGATAATGCTCGCATTGATGTAGGGGGTCACGCCCAGAGCAAAGACCGAGAACTTGGCCAGGGCCCCGCCGGAGAAGAGGTCGAAGAAAGCACCCAGAGAGTTCCCGCCACCGAAGAGCGCCTCGAGACGCATCTGGTCGATACCCGGCATCGGCACGTGGGCGCCGAAGCGATACAAACCGAGTATCGCCAGGGTGAAGAAAATCTTCTCCTTGAGCCCGGGGGTCTCCCATAGTGCGACCAGGGTCTGGGAGGGACGATTCATCGACGTGGACACGGCCAAGGCACCTTCAATTCATCGGGACAACAGCAAAGCAGCCACCCCACCCTTGCGGATGAGGTGGCCACGCAGCTGATTCAGGAATCAGGCTTCCGCCCCACTCGGAGCGTCGGCAGCATCACCAATCAGGACGCAGGTACCCCCCGCGGCCTCGATCTTCTCACGCGCCCCCTTGGTGAAGTGGTGCGCATGGACGACAAGCTTCTTGTCGACATCGCCGCTTCCCAAAACACGGACGCCATCGACGCCCAGCTTGAGCACCACATAGCTGCGGCCCTCGTCGTCATGAACGACGCTGGAGCGAACCAACCCGGCCTGCGCCAACAGATCGGGATCGACAGGAGCCTCACCCGAGAACACTTCGCTGATGGCGCCGATGTTGACTTCGGCCCACTTGGAGACGTACCGCTCCGGGCGAACGAACGCATGCTTTTTGGGCGTACGGCGGAACAGGGGCATCTGACCGCCCTCGAAGCCAACCTTTCGGCTCTCGCCGGAACGCTGGCCCTGACCGTTGTAGCCGCGGGTCGCCGTCTTGCCGTGACCGGAACCGAAACCGCGACCGACGCGCTTCGGCTTATGGGTCGCGCCCTCGGCGGGCTTGAGATCCTGAAGCTTCATTCCGCCACCTCCACCAGGTGCTGGATCTTGCGGATCTGTCCCCGAATCGAGGGGTTGTCCGGCCACTCGACGGTCTTGTACCGCTTCGTCAGGCCAAGCGCGTGCGCAGCGGCCTTCTGGGTCTTGTCGAAACCGATGGCGCTACGGACGAGCGTCACCTTGAGGGTCTTCTCGCTAGGCGTGGTCATGACTGACTGCTCCTGACCATCTCGGACAGGGGAATACCGCGCATCGCCGAGACAGTCTCAGCGCGGTGAAGCTGCCGCAGCGCCGCAATCGTGGCACGGGCGTTGTTGAGCGGCGAGCGCGCACCCATGGCCTTCGAAAGAATGTCCTTGATACCGGCGAGTTCGAGCACCGTACGGACGGAACCGCCCGCGATGACGCCCGTACCCTTGGAGGCCGGCTTGAGAAGGACATTGCTGGCACCAGCCTCCCCCACGATCGTGTGGGGAATCGTCGTATCCACCATCGTCACCTGGACGACTTCCTTGCGCGCGTCCGCGACAGCCTTCTGGATGGAGCTGACGACATCTGAAGCCTTGCCCACGCCGACGCCGACGCTGCCCTTGTTATTGCCGACAACCACGACCGTCCGGAACGACATCTTCTTGCCGCCCTTGACGACCTTTGCCACACGGCGGATCTGGACAACCTTCTCGGTCCACTCCTTCGGAAGCTCCTCGCCACCCTTGGCCCGATCGCCGCGATCGCGACGGGGACCACGTTCACGCTTGGTCATTTCCATGAGGATCAGAACTCCAGTCCCGCCTCGCGGGCCTTGGAAGCCAGCGCGGCGATGCGGCCGTGATAGATGAAGCCGCCGCGGTCATAAACGACGGAGGTGATGCCTGCGGCCTTGGCGCGCTCGGCAATCGTCGCACCGACGGCCTCTGCCGCCGCCACATTGCAGCCCTTTTCAAGGCCGGACTTCTTGACGAGTTCAAGACTCGAGGCAGCAGCCAGCGTGCGACCAGCGACATCGTCGATGACCTGGGCGTAGATATGCTGCGAGGAGCGGTAGACGGCCAAACGCGGACGCTCTGCCGTACCCGAGACCTTGCCGCGGAGGCGGCGATGCCGATGGTCCTTCTCGGCCTTCCGATTCTTCTTGGTGATCATCGTTGCACCCTACTTCTTCTTGCCGCCGGCCTTGCCGACCTTGCGACGAATGACTTCGCCCTCGTACTTCACACCCTTGCCCTTGTAGGGCTCGGGCGGACGACGGAAGCGCACATCCGCAGCCACATCGCCAACCAACTGCTTGTCGATGCCTTCAACCGTGACACGGTTCGCCTTGGGATCCACCGTGAAGCTGATACCCTGGGGCGGCTCCACGACGACCGGATGACTATAACCCAAGGCCATGACCAAATTACGGCCATCGACATTGGCGCGATAACCCACACCCACGATCTCGAGGGTCTTGGCGAACCCGGCCGTGACACCCGTGACCATATTGGCCACGAGCGTCCGCGAGAGACCGTGCAGGCTCCGGCTGACCTTGTCATCACCCCGGCGCCCGACCACGAGCGCGTCATCTTCACGCACCACCGTGACGTCAGGACGCAGGACCCGACTCAAAGTGCCCTTGGGGCCCTTGACCGTGACGCGCGTGCCTTCGATAGGCAGCGACTCAACCACAACCTCGACACCCTTGGGAACGGGAATCGGACGCTTACCGATACGACTCATCTTGCCTCCTCCCCTACCAGACAAACGCCAAGACTTCACCACCGATACCGGCGCGACGCGCCGAGCGATCGGTCATGATGCCCTTGGGGGTGCTGACAATGGCGATACCTAGGCCGCCGAGGACGCGAGGCATCTCGTGTGAGCCCTTGTAGATGCGCAGCCCAGGACGGGAAATGCGCTTGATACCCGTAATGACGCGCTCACGACGACGCTCGCCACCGTACTTGAGCGTGAGACGAAGCTGGGGATGGCCACCGGAGTCAGCAGCCTCATCGACTGCCGTCACATAGCCTTCCTCAAGCAGGACCCGGGCGATCTCTCGCTTGATCCGGGAAAGGGGAACGTCGACAACCGGCTTGAAGGCGGTATTGCCGTTGCGGATGCGGGTCAGCATGTCCGCGATGGGATCGGTCACAGGCATGTTCGTGCTCCTCCCCTACCAGCTCGACTTCACAACGCCCGGCAGCTCACCACGGTGAGCCATCTGGCGCAGGCAGACACGACACAGGCCGAAATCGCGGTAGTAGCCGCGAGGCCGACCGCACCGGAGGCAACGGTTGTGCGCACGGACCGAGAACTTCGGCTTCCGCTGCGACTTCAGGACCATGGACGTCTTAGCCATTGGCGACCTCCTCTTGGGCCGCACGATCCTGCGGCGACTTGCGGAACGGCATGCCGAGGCGACGCAGCAGACTGCGCGCTTCCTCGTCGGTACCGGCCGTGGTGACGATGGTAATGTCCATGCCCCGGACCTTGTCGACCTTGTCGTAGTCGATCTCGGGGAAGATCAGCTGCTCCTTGATGCCCAGCGAATAATTACCGCGGCCATCGAAGCTCTTGGCACTGACGCCCCGGAAGTCCCGGATGCGCGGCAGAGAAAGCGTGATCAGACGATCAAGAAATTGCCACATCCGCGCGCCGCGGAGGGTGACGGAAGTCCCGATGGCCATGCCCTCGCGGACCTTGAAGGTCGCGATGGACTTCTTGGCCTTGGTCAGCACGGGCTTCTGGCCAGCGATGGCAGCCAGGTCAGCCACGGCACGCTCGAGCGACTTCGGATTCTGGACGGCCTCGCCCATGCCGACGTTCAGGACGATCTTGTGGATCCTCGGAACGGCATTGACGTTGCCATAAGCAAACTCGGCCTGAAGGCCCGGAACGACCTCAGTCTGGTACTTGTCAAGCATTCTGGGCATCGAACTACTCCTTCACCTTCGTGTTGTCGGCGAGGACCTGGCCCGACTTCTTGGCCACACGGACCTTCTTGCCGTCGACGACGGCACGGCCCACGCGCGTCGGCTTGCCCGACGACGGATCGACGACCATCAGTTTGCAAGTATGGACGGGAGCCTCGGACTTGATGATGCCGCCCTGAGGATTCTCCATGCTTGGCTTCACATGGCGGGTCTTGATGTTCACACCCTGGACCACGGCCTTGCCATCCTTCGGAAACACTTGCAGGACCTCGCCGGTCCTGCCCTTGTCCCCGCCCTCGGCGGCCTTGCGCCCGGAGATGACCATCACCGTATCACCCTTTTTGATGTGCATGCGGTAGGTATCCTTCTCCTGAAAAGAGAGACGAAACAGAGAAACAAACGCCTCTGACTATCAGAGGACTTCGGGCGCCAACGAGATGATCTTCATGTAGTTACGATCACGAAGCTCGCGGGCGATGGGACCAAAAACGCGGGTTCCCCGCGGATTGTTGTCTTTGTTGATGATGACGGCCGCATTCTCGTCGAACTTGATGAGACTGCCGTCCGTGCGACGAACACCGTGCTTGGAGCGCACGACGACCGCCTTCACAACTTCGGACTTCTTGACAGGCATGTTCGGAGCGGCTTCCTTGACGACCGCAACGATCACGTCTCCGATATTAGCATACCGACGGTTGCCGCCGCCAAGGACGCGGATACACATGAGCTCGCGGGCGCCGGTGTTGTCGGCCACCGCGAGACGGGTCTGAACCTGGATCATCGGGCTCTCTCCACAATCTCGGTCAGGCTCCAGCGCTTGTCGCGAGACAAGGGGCGCGACTCGATGATGCGGACAACGTCGCCCTCACGAGCGGCATTCTCCTCGTCATGAGCCTTGAACCTGTTGGTCTTCTTGACGATCTTCCCGTAACGGGGATGGGGGTGACGGGTCTCGACGGCAACGACGATGGTCTTCTCCATCTTGTCGCTGACGACCTTGCCCGTGATTTCACGCTTAGGCATGGTTGATGTCCTCCGGGGCGATGACCCAGGCCTAAGCCTGGGCCACCTCCCGCTCCTTGCGCCGGAGGGCATCCGACAGTTGGGCAATGCGGTGGCGGCAAGCGCCGATCCGCGAGGTGTCCTCGAGCTGCTTCAGCGCCAGCTGGAAGCGAAGGCGAAACAGCTCTTCACGGGCAGCCTTGAGCTCGGACCCGAGCTCGTCGGCGGTCTTGGCCAGGAGATCCGAGAAGATCACCTTGGCAGCCTTGACGGCCTCAGACATGGGTGACCTCCTTCTCGTCGACCGCAACTTCCTTCGTCAGGAACTTGGTGCGAATGGGCAGCTTGTGGCTCGCCAGACGCATCGCCTCCTCGGCAACCTCGGGCGCGACGCCCTCGATCTCGAAAAGGACGCGACCGGGCTTGACGACGGCCACCCAGAACTCGGGAGCCCCCTTGCCGGAGCCCATGCGGGTCTCGGCAGGACGCGCCGTCACCGGCTTGTCCGGGAACACCCGAATCCAGACCTTGCCGCCGCGCTTGATGCTGCGGGTCATGGCCCGGCGGGCCGCCTCGATCTGTCGGCTGGTCAGCCAGCAGGGCTCGAGGGCCTGAAGACCGTAGGTGCCGAAGTCAATCTTGGCACCCCGCGTCTCGACGCCCCGCATACGTCCGCGCTGCTGCTTGCGGAACTTGGTGCGCTTAGGCATGAGCACGGCTGGTTCCCCCCTTCTCCTCGCGCTGCTGAGGCAGCACTTCACCCTTGTAGACCCAGACCTTGATGCCGATGACACCGGCCATGGTCCGCGCCTCGGTGACACCGTAATCGATGTCGGCACGCAAGGTATGCAAGGGAATCCGGCCATCGCGCTGCCACTCGGTACGGGCGATTTCCGCCCCGCCCAGACGACCCGCGACCATGACCTTCACGCCCTGGGCCCCGGCCTTCATCGTCCGCTGAATGGACAACTTGATGGCGCGGCGGAACGCGACGCGCTTCTCGAGCTGGGCGGCGATGCTCTCGGCCACCAGCTGGGCCTCGATATCCGGGTTCTTCACCTCGACCGTGTCGACATGAACCTTCTTGCCCGTCATCGCGGCCAACTCCTTGCGAAGCGCCTCGATGCCGGCCCCACCCCGACCGACCACGACACCCGGCTTGGCAGCCGTCACGAAGACGGTCACGGCCGAGGACTTGCGCTCGATCTGGATATCCGCGATGCCGGCGGAGTAAAGCTTGGACTTGATGTGCTCGCGGATCTTGCGATCCTCGACCAGATTCAGCCGGTAGTCCTTGTGACCGGCGAACCAGCGGGACCGCCAAGGCTTGATGATGCCCAGACGGAGCCCATACGGATGGATCTTCTGTCCCATCTGGCTACCTCACCTTCCCGACCACCACGGTGATGTGGCTGGTCCGCTTGAGAATCTGGAACGCCCGACCCTGGGCGTGCGGCTGGAAACGCTTCATCGTGGGCCCACCATCGGCAAACGCGGCCGTAACGACCAGGTCCCGTCGGTGCAGGCCACGATTATGCTCGGCATTGGCCACGGCGCTGTCGAGCACCTTCACGACCGTACGGGCTGCCAACTGGGGCAGGAACTGCAGGATCGTGCGGGCCTCCTCGACCGACTTGCCGCGAATCAGATCGATCACGCGACGCGCCTTGCGAGGGCTCATACGAACATACTTGGCAACGGCCTTGACCTCGGCACCGGGAAGCCCCCGGCCAGCCAGCTTGCGGCCAACGGCCTTGGGCGTGGCGACGGTCGCCGCGTCCTCGACACTCTCTTGCTGCTCAGACACGGGTTACCTCGACTTCTCGGAACCGGCATGACCCCGGAACAGGCGGGTGGGAGCAAACTCACCCAACTTGTGTCCGATCATGTTCTCGGTGATGTAGATGGGCACATGCTTGCGACCGTTATGGACGGCAATGGTGTGTCCGATCATCTGGGGCACGATGGTGCTGGCACGTGACCAGGTCTTGATCACCTTGCGATCCCGGCCAGCGCCCAAGGCCTCGACACGGGCCAGCAGACGCTCCTGGATGAAGGGACCCTTCTTCAGGCTACGCGACATGACTTACTTCCCCCTCCGCTTGACGATGAACTTGTCGCTCGGGCGACGACCGCGGCGGGTCTTGTAGCCCATCGCCGGCTTGCCCCAAGGCGTCTGAGGCTTGCCGCCGACCGGGCTCTTGCCCTCACCGCCACCATGCGGATGATCGACCGCATTCATGACGACGCCGCGGTTGTGCGGACGACGGCCCAGCCAACGGCTGCGCCCAGCCTTCCCTACCGCGATGTTCTTGGCCTCGAGGTTACCAACCTGACCGACGGTCGCCCGGCACTCGCAATGCACCAACCGCATCTCGCCGCTGGGCATCTTGAGGGTCACGTAGCTACCCTCCTTGGCCATGATCTGGGCGGCGGCACCAGCCGCACGAACCAGCTGGCCCCCACGCCCGCGCTTGAGTTCGATGTTGTGGACCATCGTACCCAAGGGAATCGCCTTGAGCGGCAAGGCGTTACCCAGACGAGGCTCAGCCTCGGGACCCGACACGACGGTCTGGCCGACCACCAGGTTGAGCGGGGCAAGGATGTAGCGCTTCTCGCCATCGACATAGTTGATGAGCGCGATGCGGGCGTTACGATTCGGATCGTACTCGATCGAAGCGACCTTGCCGGGCACGCCATCCTTGTTCCGCTTGAAATCGATCAGGCGATAGTTCCGCTTGTGGCCACCGCCACGGAACCGCGACGTGATGTGACCGTGAGCGTTACGACCCGCCTTGGGAGACAGATGAACGACCAGGGACTTTTCGGGCGCGGAGCGCGTGATGTCCTCGAACGAGGCGACGCTCATGCCGCGGGTCCCCGGCGTCCGGGGATTCATCTTCTTGACTGCCATGATGACTGGACCTCCTACGCCTGCTCGCCGTAGAAGTCGATGGCGTGGCCCTCGGCGAGGGTCACGAACGCCTTCTTCGTCGACGGAGACGTGCCGAGGCGCGCCGACTTCGGGTTTACCCGACGCGTACGGCCACGAACGTGCATGGTGTTGATGGAGAGGACCTTGACGCCGAACAAGGTCTCGACGGCCTTTCGGATCTCGATCTTGTTGGCGGACTTGGCCACCTCGAAGCAGTACTTGTTCTGCTCGCCGACCTGGGCACCCTTTTCGGTCACCAAGGGGCGGCGAATCACCTGGTAGAGATCGTTCATGCGGCGAAGACCTCCGTGATCTTCTTCAGGGCGCCCTCGGTCGGAACAATCACGTCCGCCTCGAGGATGTCCTTGACATTGAGGTTGTCCGAAAGAATCAGACGCACATCGGGAAGGTTGCGGGCCGAACGCTCGAGAAGGTCGTTACGCCCCTCGACAATCAGCAGGACCTTGCCCGTTGCACCGATTTTGTTCAGGAGACCGGCGACGACGCGGGTCTTGGGGGCCTCGAGGACCCACGACTCCATGACGCGGACGGCATCCTTGCGGGTAGCCAAGGCGCTGCGGAGCGCAAGACGACGAATCTTGCGCGGCAGACCCTTCACATAGGAACGCGGCTTGGGCCCGAAGATGACACCGCCGCCACGCCACAGCGGACTGCGGGTAGAACCGGCGCGCGCACGCCCCGTACCCTTCTGCTTCCAAGGCTTGCGACCACCGCCGCGAACCTCGGAACGGGTCAGGGTGCTGTGCGTACCGGCACGCCAGTTGGCCATCTGCCGGACGAAGGCACGATGCATCTCATGCGTGTTGGGCGTGATGCCGAAAATGGCTTCCGGAAGATCAATTTCCTTGACCTTGTCGCCAGCGGCGTTGAACAGGTTGACCTTCATGGCGACTACCTCCCCACCTTGACGGCCGGGCGAACCATGAGCAGGCCACCCTCGGCACCCGGCAGGGCACCCTTGATCAGCAAGAGACCCTTCTCCGCATCAACCCGGACCACAGTCAACTTGCGGACCGTAACCCGCTCGTTGCCCATCCGGCCCGGCATCGACGCACCCTTGTAGACGCGGGAAGGCGTCGTACCGGCACCGATGGAGCCCGGGTGGCGGTGGAACTTGGAACCATGAGCCATCGGACCGCGACCAGCGTTGTGCCGCTTCTGCATGCCCTGGAAACCCTTGCCGATGCTCTTGCCCACGACATCGACCATCTGGTCAGCCGCGAACAGGTCAGCCTTGATCTCGTCGCCCACCTTGTAGTCACCGGCGTTGTCCACGCGGAACTCGCGAAGATGACGCAGGCCACCGTGGCCCGCGGCCTTCAGGTGACCCACTTCGCCCTTGGAGAGCCGACGCTCCTTGACCTCACCGAAACCGACCTGGATGGCGCTGTAGCCATCGCGATCAACCGTCTTCACCTGCGTGACAAAACACGGACCCACCGCCACAACCGTGACGGGCACGCAACGATCCTTCTCATCGAAGATCTGGGTCATCCCCAGCTTCTGCCCCAGCAATCCGAGGGCCATAGGCGCAACTCCTTCTTGTTCGGGGGTACAGCGGTCGATGGATTCATCGGACGAGGGTTGCGTCCACGAACCCAGAGGACCACGAGGCTTGGCCTCGACCCCCTCACGGGAACCCTATCCAAAAACGGAATAAGGAAAGTCATACTGCTGCGGACACCGAACCCCGGACGTCCGCAGACCAACCGGGCAGCCCCTCCGGAGAGGAACCACACACCACATCTTAAAGCTTGACTTCGATGTCCACGCCAGCAGGCAAGTCGAGCCGCTGGAGCTGCTCGATGGTCTTGGCATGAAAATCAGCGACGTCGATCAAGCGCTTGTGCACCCGAACCTCGAAGTGCTCGCGAGACTTCTTGTCGACGTGGGGACTACGGTTGACGCAGTAGACACTGCGCTGGGTCGGCAGGGGAATAGGACCCACCACCTTGGCGCCAGTACGACGGGCCACGTCCACGATCTTGGCAGTAGACTGGTCGATCAACTGATGATCGTAGGCCTTGAGGCGAATGCGAATCTTGTCGGACATCTGAGAACTCTTGATCAGGGACCGGGGAAACTTCGGACAGACCCGGAGAACAGCCTCCGAGCGGAATCAGGATCACCAGTGTAGCACACAAACGCTGGAGAGCGCACGTCTCCAACGAAACGGCCCCCCATGCGTTGTCGGCATGGGGAGCCGTAACCTTGCGGACTAAACCTTGGCACCCTGGCTCTTGGCGATGATCGCATCGGCGATCTGCTTGGGAGCCTCGGCGTAGTGGGCGAACTCCATCGAGAACGTACCACGACCCTGGGTCATCGAACGAAGGTCCGTCGCGTAACCGAACATCTCGGCCAGAGGAACCAGCATACGAATGACCTGCAGGCCGCTCCGGGCTTCGAGACCCTGCACGATGCCACGACGACGACCCTGGAGATCTCCGATGACATCGCCCATGTTGGCCTCGGGAACCTCGACCTCGACCTTCATCAAGGGCTCGAGCAAGGCAGGACTCGCCTTGGGCATCGCCTCCTTGATCGCCATGGAACCGGCAATCTTGAAGGCCATCTCCGACGAGTCGACATCGTGGTAGGAGCCGAAGGTCAGGCTGACCTTGACGTCAACGACGGGGTAACCCGCCAGGGTTCCGGATCCGAGGGCCTCTTCGATACCCTGACCGACGGCCGGGATGTATTCCTTGGGAATGACACCGCCGACGATCTTGTTGAGGAACTCGAAGCCCTTGCCGGGCTCGTTCGGCTCGGCCGTGATGACAACGTGCCCATACTGACCACGGCCACCCGTCTGGCGAACGAACTTCGTGTCCTGGTTGACGGACTTGCGGATGGTCTCGCGGTATGCCACCTGCGGACGCCCGACGTTCGCCTCGACCTTGAACTCACGAAGGAGACGGTCGACGATGATCTCGAGGTGCAGTTCGCCCATGCCGGCAATGATGGTCTGGCCCGTCTCATGATCGGTCGACACCTTGAAGGTAGGATCCTCTTCCGCCAGTCGGCGCAGGGACTCGCCCAGCTTCTCTTGGTCGCCCTTGGTCTTCGGCTCGATGGCCACGTGAATGACCGGCTCGGGGAAGTTCATCGACTCGAGGATGATCGGGCTGTTCTCTGCACACAGGGTATCTCCGGTGGTGGTGTCCTTGAGACCGACGGCCGCGGCCAGGTCGCCCGCCAACACCTCTTCCACATCCTCACGCTTGTTGGCATGCATCTGGACGATACGGCTGACGCGCTCGCGCTTGTTCTTAGTGGCGTTGAGGACATAGCTGCCCTTCTCGATGCGGCCACTGTAGACCCTGAAGAACGTCAAGCGACCGATGAAGGGGTCGGAGAGAATCTTGAAGGCCAACGCCGAGAACGGCGCATCGTCGCTGCTCTTGCGGGTGTCCGGATCACCGTCGGGCGTGGTGCCCTTGATGTCCGGAACATCCAACGGGCTGGGCAGGAAGGCGACGACGGCATCGAGCATGGGCTGAACGCCCTTGTTCTTGAAAGCCGAACCACACACCATCGGCACGAGGGTCGTGGCGCACGTACCCTTGCGGACACCGCGGATAATCTCGTCCTTCGAGAGTTCCTCGCCCTCCAGATACTTGTTGAGCAACTCGTCGTCACACTCCGCTGCCGCCTCGATCAACTGCTCGCGGAAGGTCTTCGCCCTGTCGAGCAGATCGGCCGGAATCTCCTCGGTCCGGATGTCCTTGCCTTCGTCGTCGTAATAACGGATGGCAACCATGTCGATCAGGTCGATGACACCCTTGAACTGGTCCTCGGCACCGATCGGGAGCTGCAGCGGAACGGCGCGGGCACCCAGGCGCTCACGAATCTGGTCGAGGACACGATAGAAGTCCGCACCCACGCGGTCCATCTTGTTGACGAACACCATGCGGGGAACCTCGTAGCGATTCGCCTGACGCCAGACCGTTTCGGACTGGGGCTGGACGCCGCCCACGGCACAGAAGACGGCCACGACGCCATCAAGGACGCGCAGCGACCGCTCGACTTCGACCGTGAAATCAACGTGACCAGGCGTGTCAATGATGTTGATACGGTGATCACGCCAGACACACTGGGTCGCAGCCGAGGTGATCGTGATGCCCCGTTCTTGCTCCTGGACCATGTAGTCCATGGTAGCGGCGCCTTCGTGCACTTCGCCTATCTTGTGCACACGCCCCGTGTAATAGAGGATGCGCTCGGTCGTCGTGGTCTTGCCGGCGTCGATGTGGGCCGCAATCCCGATGTTCCGGGTGCGCTCCAAGGGTACGGTACGGGGCATGGGGCAAAACTCCTGAGCTTACCAGCGGTAATGGGCGAAGGCCTTGTTCGCCTCAGCCATCTTGTGGGTGTCTTCCTTCTTCTTGACGCTCGGACCGGTGTTGTTGAAGCTCTCAAGGAACTCGATGGACAACTTCTCGATCATCGGCTTGCCCGCCCGCTTGCGCGCATTGGCAATGATCCAGCGGGTGGCAAGCGCGGCACCCCGCTCAGGCTTGACCTCGACCGGCACCTGGTAGGTCGCACCACCGACACGGCGAGGCTTGACCTCGACCATCGGCGTGGCGTTGCGCATGGCACGCTGGAAAACCTCGAGGGGCTCCTTGCCCACCTTCTCGGCCACTTTGTCGACCGCACCGTAGAAGATGCGCTCGGCCAGCGACTTCTTGCCGCTGTACATCAGACAGTTGATGAAACGCGTAACCTGCGTGCTACCCAACCGGGGATCCGGCTCGGGCGCACGCTTCACGAGATGACCACGACGCGGCATCGCAAAAACCTCTTTTCAAAAAACGATTCGGAGAACTACTTCTTCTTGGCAGCGGCAGCGCCGGCCTTGGGACGCTTGGCGCCGTACTTGCTGCGACCTTGCATGCGGTCCTTGACGCCCGCCGTGTCGAGCGTGCCCCGGACGATGTGATAACGAACGCCGGGCAGATCCTTGACACGCCCCCCGCGAATCAGGACCACGGAGTGCTCCTGAAGATTGTGACCCTCGCCAGGGATATAGCTCGTGACTTCGATCTGATTGGTCAGCTTCACACGGGCGACCTTGCGCAGCGCCGAGTTCGGCTTCTTGGGCGTGGTCGTGTAGACACGCGTACAGACACCGCGACGCTGGGGACACTTGAGCAGGGCGGGCGACTTCGTCTTGTAGACAACCCGCTCCCGCTCACGGCGGACAAGCTGACTGATGGTGGGCACAAACTCCTCCTGGAAGGTAGCAACATGCGAAAAGGCTAATAAAGCAATGGCTAACCAGTATAGGCCAACGGCCGGAGAAGCGTCAAGGAAAGGGCCGCCCGCCCTCGCGCAGCGAGGAGCGGACGGCCCTGGAACCAAAGGCCGCTAGAAGCGAACCTCCGTAGGAATCCCGCCGATGATCGCGGCCTCGGCCCCGACCAGTTCGGGTTCCTCGCCCGGATCGAAGTAACCGGTACCGGCCGGGATCAGGCGACCGATGACCACGTTCTCCTTGAGACCATGCAGGAAATCCTTCTTCCCGGCAATGGCCGCTTCCGTCAGGACGCGGGTCGTCTCCTGGAACGAGGCGGCCGACACGAACGAATCCGTGTTGAGCGACGCCTTGGTGATACCCAGAAGCTCCGGGCTGAGCTTGGCGGGCGTCTTGCCGTCCGCGACCAGCTCGTGGTTGATCCGCTCCGCATCCAGGCTGTCGACCATCTCGCCGGGCAGCAGCTTGGAGGCTTGGCTCTCGTCGACCTTCACCTTGCGCGTCATCTGCCTGACGATGACCTCGAGATGCTTGTCGGCAATCTCGACGCCCTGCGAACGGTACACCATCTGGACCTCGTCGACGAGGAAGCGCTGCGTCTCTTCGACGGAACCCGTCGCCGACAGCACGTCCTTGGGGCTGACAGGGCCGTCCGTGAGCGGCTGGCCGCGCTCGACCCGCTCGCCTCGAGCCACGATCAGGCGGACCGAAGCCGGGACCTTGAGGGTCGTGATGCCTTGGGCCGACTTGTCCCTGCTCTTGGACTTGGGCTGAGGCACCTCTTCCATGGGCTCACCCTCGACCAACGGACGATCGGCGACGATGCGGACTTCTGCCGCTTCCTCGGGATCCTTGTCCAGTTCAATGACGCCGTCATGGGGAGCGAGCAAGGCATTGTCCTTGGGCTTGCGGGCCTCGAGGAGCTCCTCGACGCGCGGCAGACCCTGGATGATGTCGCCGGTCTTCTGACGGTTGTAGATGAGCATCGCCAGAGGCTCGCCCATCATCACCATGTCGCCGTCGTTCGCCAACAGCTGCGTGCCTTGCGAGATCAGGTAGGGGCGACCCTTGCGGACAAGTACCTTCTTGCCCTCGAAGCGGACCCGTCCGGTCGCCGTGGCCCCGACACCACCGCCGAGGTCACGGCCCTTGATGACATACTCGCCATCCTTGACCGTGGCCGCGGAGGCGGAGAGGCCTTCCTGGACCAGCTCATGCTCGGTCGTGATGAGCGCGAGACGGGAGATGAACGCCTGCGCGTCATCGGACCGCCGGGGCTCCTCCACGATACCCGAGGTATGCGCCAGCAACTCGGATCGCACCACCACCTGACCAGGCGCAACCCGGGCGCCCTCATCGAGCATCAGGTAGACCACCACCTCCTGCTCGCTGCGACCGGTGCGCAGGGCAACCGGCTCACGGCGAATGAGCAGGGGCTCGAGGATCGTGATGGACAAGACCCGCATCGGCACGGACTCGCCCTCCTCGGCTTGGGGCAGCTCGGGCATCTCGACCCGGCCCGAAAGGCGCGCAAGCGTGCCCGTCAGGCGGAGCGAGACCTCGGTCTTGGCCAAGGCCGTTCCGGCCTTGACCCGCTCTCCATCCTTGACCTGCAGCCGGGTCTCATACTGGAGACTGATGTCCTCACCGGACGTCTCGAACGGGATGCCCCGCTGGGCCGCCCTGACGACGCGGTCCACGGTCTTGCGGACGACGACGACCCTACCGACCGTTTCCTCGCCATCCTTGATCTCGATCTTCCGGACGACGCCACCCTGACGGGCGACGACCCCCTCGGCGAGGGTCGCACCTGCGGCGATGCGCTGGCCGTCGTCGACGAGGACGTCGACATCGGCAGGCAGCTCATAGCGATCACCCGGGAAGACATAGACTTCCTTGATGATGTTGTTGTCCTCGACGACTTCGAGCACCCCATTGGTCTTGACCTCGACGTCGCGAACGACCTCGGTGCCGGCAGAAACCTCACAACCGTTGCGGATACCCTCAATGAGTAGCGTGATGTCTTTGTTGACGGTAATCCGCTCCTCGGGGATGAACAGCAGCTTGACCTGCTTGCCCACCGTCCGGCGCTCCTTGTCCAGGAACACGGGCTCCCCGTCATACCGGATTTCGCCAGCCGACTGCACCAGGTTCTCGTCGTCGACATGCTCGGCGATGACCTGATCGGACTCGACGCGTGCACCATCGCCGCACTTCAGAGAGAAGATGCGCTGACCGCCCTCGTCATCGATCCGGAGCTTCATGCCCTCGGCCAAGCCGGTGGCATCACCTTGGCAGACCAGTGAAGCCGTGACGACGGAGACGTCGCGACCCTTGCGAATGACGGTGCCGGCCTTGGTCTTCTCGATCTCGATATCCGCACCCAGACGCAGCGTGCCGCCCAGCTGGCTGACCTGCACCGTCTCCGCAATCACGTCATCTTTCTTGACCGCCTGCCCCTTGGTGACCTTGACCTGAGCACCGGTCGGAAGCTTGAAGACATCACCCTCGACGACCCAGACAATCGCCTCGCCCGACTTGCCGGGCAGCGGTACGGCAGTCCGTGTGGTATTCCCCTGACGGTCGGTCTTCTCCTCGACGGCGAAGTTCTCGAAGCAGAGGATGCCGTCGTCGTCCGCCGCGATCTCCTTCGTCGCCTGTTCCATCGACTTGCGGGAGGCACCACGCATCTCGAGCTCCGAGTGCGCGAGCTGCGCACCGGCGGCAACGGCATCACCGTCCCGCACGTCGATGACGAAGTTGACACCGACCGTGACCTTGTCGACGACCTTGGAGGTGGATCCGGAAACGATTTCGATGACCCCCTCCCGCTCCGTCACCATGACTCGCTTGCCATGTCGCGTCCGGAACTCGCGGGTCTCGAAAGGCTCCGGGATCCGGACCTTGCCGGCCTTGGAGGCACGCTCGACCAGCGTGGTCGCCTCGGCCGTGAAGACGCCGCCCGTGTGGAAGGTCCGCATCGTGAGCTGGGTACCAGGCTCACCGATGGACTGCGCCGCGATGATGCCGACAGCCTCGCCGATGTCCACGAGCTGGTGGTTGGTCAGCGACCAGCCGTAGCAGTGACGGCAGACGCCACGAGGGCTCTCGCACGTGAGCGGTGAGCGGACCTGGATGCTGGTGATGCCCTCAGATGCGATGCGGTCAGCATCCTCGAAGCCCAGGAGGTGCCCACGCTCGAAGATGACCCGACCTTCGGCGTCGAGGACGTCGGCTGCAACCACCCGGCCCACCACGCGGTCAGCCAAAGGTACGATGACACGATCGCCTTCGACGATCGCCCGCAGTTCCAGCCCGCGACGCGTGCCGCAATCCTCGTCGCGAACGATGACATCCTGCGCCACGTCCGCAAGACGACGGGTCAAGTAGCCGGAGTCGGCGGTGCGGAGTGCGGTGTCGACCAACCCCTTGCGGGCGCCGTAGGACGAAATGATGTACTCCGTCTGGTTCAGGCCCTCACGGAAGTTCGACTTGATGGGCAAGTCGATGATGCGGCCCGACGGGTCAGCCATCAGGCCGCGCATGCAGACCAACTGACTCACCTGAGTGATGTTTCCTCGTGCGCCGGAGAAGGCCATCATGTAGACCGAGTTCAAGCGGTCGTACTCTTCCTTCACCTTGCCCTTGAGCTGCTCGGTGACCCGTGCCCAAGTGTCGATGACCTTGGTATAGCGCTCGACCTCGGTAATCTCGCCCGCGAAGAAGTCACGCTGTGCTGTTTCAATGTCGGCTTCCGCGACCTTGAGCAACTCCTTCTTGGCCTTCGGGATCATCAGATCGTCGATGGCGATGGAGACGCCCGCTCGGGTCGCGTACTTGAAGCCCAGGCCCTTGAGCTCGTTGGCCAGATGCGCGGCGCGGGACGAACCAATCTGCGAGAAGGCCCGCTGGATGATCCGCTCGAGGCCCTTCTTGTCGATGACCTTGTTGAGGAACGGGAACTCCTCCGGCAGGACCTCGTTCAGGATGATGCGGCCGGCCGTCGTCACCATGACGCGTCCGTCACGCAAGCCCTTGGCCAACCACGCACGCGCCTCGGGCTCGTCATAGACACCCGCGGCGATCTCGTCGGCATCGACGGCGTCCTCTTCCCTTGCGCCTTCGAAGCGGACCACCACCTTGGCGTGAAGATCGAGCACCGCATGGGTATCACGCTTGTCACGCCCCTCGGCGAAGGCCGACAGGACGTCGGAGAAGTTCTTGAAGCGCAGACCCTTGCCGCGATCCGCCCGAGGATTCTCGACCGTCAGGTAGAAGCAACCGAGAACCATGTCCTGTGTCGGCGTGATGATCGGCTTGCCCGTTGCCGGCGAGAGGACGTTGTTGGAAGCCAGCATCAGCAGACGGGCTTCGGTCTGGGCCTCGACCGAGAGGGGCACGTGGACGGCCATCTGGTCACCGTCGAAGTCGGCATTGAACGCCGTACAGACCAACGGATGAATCTGGATGGCGCGACCCTCGACCAGCAGGGGCTCGAAGGCCTGGATGCCCAGGCGATGAAGCGTCGGGGCGCGGTTCAGCAGGACCGGGTGGTTGCGGATGACTTCCTCGAGGATGTCCCACACGATGGTTTCGCCGCGCTCGATCTTCTTCTTGGCGGACTTGATGTTCTGGACGATGCCCCGCTCGACCAGCTTGTTCATGACGAATGGCTTGAAGAGCTCGAGCGCCATTTCCTTGGGCAAACCGCACTGGTGCAGCTTGAGGTTGGGACCGACGACGATGACAGAACGACCCGAGTAGTCGACGCGCTTGCCCAGCAGGTTCTGACGGAAGCGCCCCTGCTTGCCTTCGATGATGTCCGACAGGCTCTTGAGGGCGCGCTGGCTGGGGCCCACGACCGCACGACCACGACGGCCGTTGTCAATGAGCGCGTCGACGGCTTCCTGCAGCATGCGCTTCTCGTTCCGAACGATGATGTCCGGCGCGCCCATGTCCTTGAGGCGGCGCAAGCGATTGTTGCGGTTGATGACGCGACGATACAGGTCGTTCAGGTCCGACGTGGCGAAACGGCCGCCATCGAGCTGCACCATGGGACGCAGATCGGGCGGGATGACGGGAATGACGTCCAGGACCATCCATGCCGGGCGCGCACCGGCCGACAGGAACGAATCGACGACACGCAGGCGCTTGATCGCCTTCAGGCGCTTGGTCTCGCTGGTCGACTCGGCATCGACCGTGAGCTTGTCCCGCTCGGCCTGCAGGTCCAGGCGATCCAGCAGTTCCTTGATGGCTTCGGCGCCCATCTTGGCCGTGAAGACGGCCTCCTTGGACTCGAACTCTTCGTACTGGTCCTCATTGATGGTCTGTCCATACTCGAGGGCCTTGCCGTCGATGGCCCCCGTGCCGGGATCAAGGACGATGTACTCGTTGAAGTAAACGACGTTCTCGAGATTCTTCAGCGGGATGTCGAGCAACTGGGAAAGGTACGACGGGATACCCTTGAGGTACCAGATGTGCACGACGGGCGCGGCCAGCTGGATGTGACCCATGCGGTAGCGCCGGACCTTGGAGTCCGTGACCTCGACGCCGCAGCGCTCGCAGATGATGCCCTTGTGGCGGACACGCTTGTACTTGCCGCAATGGCACTCCCAATCCTTGGCGGGGCCAAAGATCTTCTCGCAGAAAAGGCCGTCCTTTTCCGGCTTGAGCGTGCGGTAGTTGATGGTCTCCGGCTTGGTGACCTCACCCCGGGACCAACTGAGGATCCGCTCCGGGGAGGCGATACCGACCTTGATGTAGTCAAACCGGGAACTCATCCGCGCTCCTTACTGGCTTCACGGGCGCCGGCCCGCCACCTGCACGATGGAAGGGAGGTCCGCCGACCCGAATCGTCTCTCATAAACCCGGACCCGCGACACCAATGGCCACGACCCGCACACCGCCGGGCACAGACCCAGGGTCAACCATTGTAGGCCGGCAGAGGCAAAGGGTCAAGACCGCCTCCGAGCCGGCAAATAATGCCTTTCCGAAACCGTTAGAGTCCCGAAAAAGCCGGGTACGGGCCCCATGGTAAGCAACCTGTCCGGACAAGTCGCATACCTGACTGAAAGGGCGCACCCAAGATGAACGCGTGGAAGAGGTGGGGACTGTCATCGGCTATCATTCTGGCCGTGGGTTGTTCGTCGTTGCCGGGGCGCGTCGCCGGCACGAATCCGGAGCGGGCGGCCGGGGCTGAGGCATCCGAAGGATGGGACCCGGCACGATTCGTCATCTATGGGTCCGTGCGCGAGCCCGGGTCGCTCAGCAGCCAAAATCAGCAACTGACGGACGCCCAGCTGGCCTCGATCGCCAGTCAGGCCACCATCTCGCTGATCGACCTGTCGACCGGCCAGCCCGTGGGCTCGGGCCTGAGCGACAACTCCGGCGGCTTCACCTTGACCTACCAGGGTGGCGCCGCGCCCCCGGATGGCCGCTATTACTACCTCGAGGCGGCGAAGGCCGTCAGCTCGGCTCCGGGCTCGCCCATCCTGCGTATGCGCACCATCGTGCAGTGGGATGCGACGGCAGGCGGCTGGAAGTCCATCAGCAACGGCACGGTGGGCGGTGGCATCGTCATCAATCAGCTCACCACGGCCCTTGCCATCCTGGTGGGCCAAGGCCGCATCAACGTGGCGGATTCGATCGGCAAGGTGGCCGTCACCTCGAGCAGCGTCCAGCTCAGCGCAGCCAGCGTGGGCGCCGTGGCTGCCGCCGAAATCCAGGACATCGCGCTGGCCGTCAAGAACTACCTGCTGGCCGGCATGGAACCCATTGGCAACCTTCCAACGACCGGCGCCGTGACCATATCGGGAATCTCACCCACATCGGGGGGGCCCGGCACGCTCGTGACCATCAACGGCACGGGCTTCGCATCCTATCCCGGAGGAACCGTCGTACGCTTCGGCGGGTCTTCGGCTCCCCCGCAGACGCCTGTCAGTGTCCGTCCCAACATGGTCACGGTGCTCGTCCCCGCGACGGCGGCGTCCGGCAAGCTTCGTATCGAATCGCTGGGCAAGGCCGCCGAGGTCGACTTTCAGGTGCCTCCTGGCGTCAACGTCAACATATTGAATATCGAGCGCTACCCTTTGAACAGCAGCCTGCCGGTCAAGTTCGACGAGTACTGCAAGATTTCGGGCTACGGCTTCATGACCGGTGCCAACATCGCGAAGAACGAGGTCTACTTCACGATGCTGGACAAGGCAACGGGCAAGGCGTTCCCGTTGAGCAGCGGCAAGGTGGCGACGGCCTCGGTGTCGACCTACGACACGAGAATCAGCGGGTCGAGGTCGCTGTACCTCAAGGTTCCTGCCGATGCCACCTCGGGGCCGGTCTACCTCTACAACCCCAATGGGCTGTCCGACCCCTACCCCCTGACGATGATCGACAACTCCGTCACGATTTCCGAGATCTACCCACGTAGCGTCGGTTCCCATGGCTACGTCCAGATCAAGGGTGACAAGTTCGGCACGGCGCTGGGCTCGGTCACGATAGGCAATAAGGCGGCCATGATTCAGTACTGGACCAACACCACCATCCGTTGCCGGGTGCCCTCCGCCATCGGGGCAAGCAACGCGACGGCGGTATCCGTGCGCCTTGCTTCGGGTGCCCAGGCGGACTCGACGGTGGCGACCATCGACGGCAACCTCAACAACTCGAACTGGGCGTATGTCTCAGGCGGTCACGGCGGCGGCAACATGAATGCCGGCTTCTGGTCGGGCAAGCGTTTCTACATCCTGCCCGCCGAGCAGAACACCGTATACTACTTCGACCTGAACAACGACGGAGGTCCGGCCTCGGGCCTGCAGTTCGCGGGCAACTACAGCTGGGCCCTGCGTCAGCAGGACATGGCCGGCACCTTCGACAACTGGGTAGGCAAGCGCTTCTACGTCTTCCAGGATGAAGGCAGCAGCGCCGCGGGCTACCTCAGCTTCGACATCGAAGGCAATGCCGGAAGTGGCTGGGGCCAGTGGAACGGCAACAGCCGGGATGACATCCGCTGGTGCGCGTCCGAGCTCAGCTCGGTGGGCAGCGGTCGCGGTGTCTACGGCATGGCCGGTTACTGCAGCACACCGTTCTTCTACAAGACCTACAACCCCGCGAACGACAGCTACTCCGGTGGCTGGCAGACCGGTCCCTACACCGGCAATGCCGAGACGCCCATTGTCTTCGTAGGTAATCGCCTGTGGTGGCTCACGTACAACTACACCTCGTACCTGAACATCAACGACGACGGCACGCCCAACGGCGGCTGGAACCAGACGGGCGGCGGCGCATTCTGCGGCAACTACGGTGCTTGTGCCTTCGCCGCCGGCCAATATCTGTACATGCTCGGTCCCTGGTGCGGTGGCACCGAGGTCCGGCGGTCGACGCTCACGGCGGACGGCAACGCACCGCAGAATGCAGGGGGCTGCTGGCCCTACTACGGCAACGCCAATGTCGACTTCGGCGGCGGCGGAACCACGGTTACCTGCGGCCGGTTCGTGTACAAGATCGGTGGCTGGTGTGGCAACACCAACTCCGTCCAGTACACCTCGATGAACTGACCCACAGCGGGGGGGCCTTGCCCCCCCGCCACATACAGGACTTGCCTTCAACCCATGCCCCGACAATCCTTCCTGCGACGGACCGTGCGGCACTCCGCCGTAGGCTTGGTGCTGCTGGCCGCTTGCGCCGATGCCAGCACGACCGGGCTTCCGACGGTTGACCCGACGGCCGCGCCGGCTCGGAACGCGGTTCCCCGGCCTACACCCAGCCCGACGGCGGCGGGGATCGGGGGCCAAGTTGGCAGCGGCACGGCACCTACGGCAGCTCCAGGCGGGTCAGCCGGCGGACTCGTCACACCCAGGCCGGGAACGGGCACGACCTTCCCCACGTCGGCGCCCACGCCGACCCCGTCCCCGCGCCCGACTTTTGCGCCAAGTCCGACGGTGGCGCCGACCACCATCCCCGTCGCCTCCGTGCTGGTCACCGCCATCACCCTGTCGGCGCTGGGCAAGACCGAACCTCTTGCCGAGCCCGCGACCCTCTCGGTCGATCCGGGCTCAGGCAACGAACCGCTCCAGCCAGGCTGGGAACTGGATATCGAACCCAAGGTTATCTACACAGACCCCGGCAAGGTAACGAAGGACTTGACGGTCGTCTCCAATGACACCAGCATCGTGACCGTGGTCGAGCAATCCAAGCCCCTGCCGTTTGGTGGCGCCACCAAGTTCTGGCGCCTTACGGGCAAGAAACCGGGCAAGACCACCCTTGTCATGACGTCGTTGGATCCTTCCGAAACAGTGGGTGCCGTGGACAAGTTCCTGACGCGCACCTTCGCCATCGAAGTCTCCGGCGAGGGCCGGGTCACGGTCGAGGTGCGGTAGATGGGAGTCAATCAGGCCATGTCGCGCACCCCCCATCGTCTGCTGCTCAAGCACGTCGTCGCCGGTGGTCTTTCGCTCGCCGCCACCCTGCTGATTGGGGCCTGCGTGGCGACACCCGAGAGCGTGAAGCCACCGACCCCGGAGTCGAACCCCCAGAGTGCGGCACCGCTTCCTGACTTGGCAGCCATCGCGTCACCGACCAACCTCGCTTCCGGCCGCGTTGCCTTCGAGATCCGGTGGCCGGACAGGCAGGTTCAAGTCATTCCGGACATCACGAATGCCCTGGCCTTCACCCTCGAGGCCGGCTCCCCCAGTGTTTCGCTGACCAAGACAGCCATACGCAAGGTTGGGGAAGCCACATCCTCCATTGTCTTTGATCAGGTTGCCATCGGCTCTGCGAAGATGACGGTCCTGGCGTACACGCGCTACGACACCGTCAACATGGCCGTGTCGACCGATTCGGTGGTCGTGGCATCGGGTTCGACGACCTTTACAGTCGCCCCCAATGTCAACACGAAGGTCTCGCTCAACCTCATCCCGACGATCATCCACGAGGTGGGCAAACTGAGCGCCGAACTCGTCACCCTCGGGGATACCGTCAACGTTCGCCTTGACGGCGTTGGCCAGGACGCCGCCGGTGGCATGTCCGTCTTCTTCGGCAACGACAACCAAGGTGTGCCCATCAGTGGCGCCAACCGCAGCTTCATCGAGTTGGGCGATGGCAAGGGCTTGCTGTCCGTCAAGGTTCCGGGGGACCTGTCGAAGAACGAACCCCTCTGCGTGGCCATCAGCGGCGTCACGAAGTGCAGCGCCAACACGGCAACACGCGTCGACCGCGTGACGATCACGCCGCAAACCGCGAGCCTGTCGAAGTCGGCGGCGCCCCAGGCCACCACTTCGCTGGCGGCAAGTTCGAGCTTCGACATCGTCTTCATCGGCAAGGCCTTCAGCGGTGCGGATGAAATTGACCTTTCTCTCTACCGTGGCAAGGCCGGAGCGCCGGCCTTCCGGATGGGTGCTGGTTCGGACTCGGTCAGTGTCGAGCGTTATGCCGCCCAGGCCTACGAGAAGGTCTACCAGTTCAAGGGCAACGATCTGGGATGGGAGCTAATTGATTCCAAGGCACCCGTCTACGGCAAGAGCTTCCTGGACCCTGTCTCGGGCGGCTATCTCATCTCGCCCTACGACGTCCAGACGCCTACGGTCGTCCCCTCACCGGGCGCCACGGTCCCGCCCGGCACGCCCTACACGAGCAAGTTCATCGGTGTGTCGACCGGCAGTGCCGAAGTCGTCGAGTTCGGCTTCTCGAGCCTGAGAGCCTCGGCGACCGTCACCATCACACCCTAAACAGCGTCCATGACCCCCTCCTCCCTGAGCTCCCTCCCACCCCGGTCTTCCTCGGGGAAGGGATTGAGGGGGAGGGTCGTCGTGGCTTGCAGCCTCGCCGCCGTGCTGACGACAGCCTGCCAGCTCTCTGGTGCCCCAGCGGCCTTGGGATCAGATCCTGTTGGCGAGCGACCTTTCCGCGATAGGACAGGGGTCCCTGAAGGCCATTCACAAAACGTCTTGCCGGCGGCCAGCCTGACGCTCTCGGTGCGCTGGCCAACCGCACGCAGCACCCAGGTCATCCCCGAGGGAGTCCGGGAACTGGCTTGTCGCCTTGTCCCGGATACCAACGATCTGCCGACCGAGCGTCGAACCATCCCGAGACTTGTCGGTTCGGTCGGTCAAGCCACCTTCTACGGTCTCAGGCCGGGCAACTGGACCCTGTTCGTCGAGGGACGCAACACGCTGCGCGAGCTCGTCGTGGCAGGCAGCACCCGCGTCCATCTCCTGCCCAACACCCGAGGGCGCGCGCTCGTGACCCTCGCCCCTCCCGATCAGCCTCTTGCGCTGCGGCGCGCCAACCCCGTGACCGCTTTCAGAGGAGAGGTCGTCACGCTGGATGGCGATGGCTTCGGTGCCACCCGGGGCGCCAGCTTCAGCCTGAAACTAGGGAATCGCGCAATCGAGGGCGATGCGCTCGTGGGGCTGCCCGGCGAGCCACCGCTGGGCAGGGCCTCGGACAACACCTTGTCGTTCCGGGTGCCGGCAGACGCGACGGGCGGTCCTCTGGTCCTGACGATAGACGGCCAGAGCGCAACGCTGAGCGAAACCATCGAGGTCATCGCGTCCGTATCCGTCTTGCCCAGACTGCTGATCATGGGTCCAGACGACAAGCCCACCTTTGCCGTCTCGTTCCTGAATGCCTCGGGACAGCCCGTCACGCGTCCGCCCAACGGACTGACGGGTGGGCGCCCGGTCTATGACGAGGTTCCGGTGCAAGTGGATTGCGGCGATGACGAATTCTTCAGCCTCGAGGCCGTGGACGCGCTCACCCAGAGCGTGTCCGTCGTGGATGCCTACAAGGGATGCCTGAAGGAAGGGTTCGGCAGCTTTGTCGTGGGCGTGCCGCCCTTGACGGCAACCGTCGACATCGAGGTCCGGAAGTGATGGTCCGGATGGATCGCCCCCGCGTCCTGCCGCCCATGGCCACGCGTGCTGCCAAGACCGCCACGAGAGGCTCGGCGCGTGCCCCAGTCCCTTCCAGCGCAGCACACGAGGTCGCCTGATGTTCGCACGACGCACTCTGGCGCTCGGTAGCGCCGCCCTGGCGATGGCGCTCGTCCCTGCTTGCGAGGCCCTCGTTCCTGCGCGCCTGCTCGCAACGGCCCCACCGGGTGCAAGTCCGTCGACCGGTGAGGCTCCCGTCAGCCCGACACCAGGAATCGCCACGACACCGACGGCTGCGCCCACGGCCCTCCCGACGGCAGTGCCGACGACACTGCCCACAGTCGTTCCGACCCCGGTTTCCAGCCCTCCGTTCGTCGAGAGCTACCCGGAGGGCAAGTTCGCGACCGGCATCCGCGTTCGTCTGGGTGCAGGCCCGGATGCCCCGTACTTCGACGGGACGACCCCCCTCGAGTTGGGCGTCGCTCCAGTAGTGGGCAGCACCCCCTTGCGCCCGCACACCCTTCGTCTGGTACCCGAGATCCGACTGAACGACCAAAGCACGGATGCCAGAGCCCGTTTCACCATCGAAGTGGATGGGGACGTCGAATTGGACGAGGTCGAACCCGGGCTGTTCGAAGCCGACGACGAGACGGGTACGGCCCGGATCATCGTCGAGAGCCTCGACGGTCGGATGAAGATGACGCTGCCCGTGTCCATCGTCGATGAATCTGCGATGGACGTTGTCGTGGAGTAACGCGCATGCGAACCCGGATATTCTTCTTGGCGGTGACCGCGATGCTTGCCGGCCTTTCCCTCGGGGGATGCCGGGATGCCGCAGTGCCTGCGGCCAGCGGGTCGCCGTCCGAGGAAGCCGTGCGCGTTGCCGATCCGGCAGGCACCGCGCTGCCGGCAGGGCAAGGCGGAGTGCGGGTGGGCCTGCGCTGGCCCCAGCGCACGACTCAGGTCATCCCCGCCGACATCGCATCCCTCACACTCAAGGCCCGAGATGGCTCGGGGGGCCCCCCCGTGGTGCTGACCCTGGTCCGGGAGGGTGACACCCCGATCGCAACGGGCAGCCTGAAACCGCTTGAGCCCGGCACGGTCTCCATCACCGCCGAGGCTCTCTCGGCATCGGGCGGCCTGCTCGCGACGGGCTCGACCGAAGTGGTCGTCGCGCCCAACACTCTTGTGCCCGCCGTCCTGACCTTGCAGAACATCATCCCGGTCACGATCTTCAACGTGGACCCGAAGCAACCGCTTCCGGGCCAGCAGCTCAGCATCAGCGGGCAGGGCTTCGGCTGGACGAGTCGCCTGCCCCTCGAGGTTCGCCTGGACGGCAAGGTCCTGCCTGAATCCGCCATCGCGACGCGAAGTGACACCAACCTGGTCGTGACCCCGCCCGCCGACTTCACGAGCGGCACCGTGGCCGTCGATGTCTCAGGACAAGTCAACACCTACCGCCAGACTATCCGGCGCATTGCGTCCATCTCCATCGAGGTTCTCAGCACCGCTGCCCATGCTCCGGGAGGCCTCGTTGAACTGCGCGCCAAGGCCTACGCCCACGACGGCAGCACGTTGGACCCGCTGTCGCTGGCGACCCACTGGTCCCGCCGCTGCGCGGACGGGGATTGCGCGCCCAACTTGCGGCTCAAGGAGCTTTTCGTCCAGGGTGGGGGCTGTTTCGTCCTTCCGGAAACGCCCGGCTCCATCGCCGTCCGCCTCGGCAACGACACCCTGAACGCGACCGTCTCGTTCGAGGTCCACGCCTTCGGTCGCGCTGACCTGGCCAAGTGGAACATGGGCCCGATGCCCGCCATCACGCCTGTGCCGCGCAGCGAGTTCGAACTGGGGGAGCGACTCTTTGCCGATTCGACGCTTTCCTCGACGGGCAAGATGTCCTGTGCCAGTTGCCATCAGGACAGCCTGGGCGGCGGGGATGGCCTGAAGCTGGGGATCGACAAGGACGGCAAGGAACTTCCTCGCCACGTGCCGACGATCTGGAATACCGCGTTCAACACGCTATTCAACTGGGACGGTGCTGCGGATTCCCTCGAGAAGCAACACCTGCTGGTCTTCCAGCGCCCGCGTGAGTTTGCGACGAACGAAGCTGCCATAACGGCAACGCTTCAAGCCAGTGCCAGCTACGTTCAGGCCTTCCAGACCGTCTATGGTTCCTCGCCCGATGGTCTGCTGGCACGCAGGGCCATTGCGGCTTATGTCCGTTCACACGTGTCGCCGGCAGGGCGCAGGCCTGACAACACACCCAATCCGGCGGCGGCACCCTTCGACCGGTGGACGCTCGGGGATGACAACGCGATGTCGGCGGACCAGATACGGGGTCTCGCCATCTTCACGGGCAAGGCCAACTGTGCAGCCTGCCACAACGGCCCGCTCTTCACCGACAACAAGTTCCACAACATCGGCTTCGACGAGTTCGGCACCGGCGATCCGGGGCGTCGTGGTGTCACGGGGCTCGCGAGTGACCAAGGCAAGTTCAAGACGCCCGGCCTACGCAACGTGGCCCAGACGGCTCCCTACTTCCACAACGGCAGCCAACCGGACCTGTTCTCGGCCGTACACTTCTATGAACGCTTCGCCACCAAGGCCGTCAATCTGGCGCCTGAGATGCGGCAACCACCGGACATGAAGACCGATCCGGACGGACCGGGGCCCGCTCTGGGGGAATGGGACGCGCTCATCGCTTTCCATCACGCCCTGACCGCCACCGTCTCGCCCGTCATCACGCCCTGAACGGTACGCCATCGCATAAAGGCGGCAGCCTGCGGGTAGGTTGATCCCGAGACCTCGAAGCGAGGGATGGAGATGACAATGACCCTGTCCAGGCGCCGGCACGGAATCGTGGCGGCCACTTGCATCGCCTTCACCCTGACACTGGCAGCATGCGCCGACGATGCGGTCACCCCGCGGACGCTCCGCAAGACTTCCGGAACGCCCCAGCCCTCGGCCACTCCTTCGACGGCAGCCAGCGGAACGGTGCCCAAGCAAAACGGTGGAGTTGCGGGGAAGGTGGATGCGGGCGGCGGCACGGGAGGCTCGACGGTCACACCATCGCCCGCACCCTTCGCCACACCCGTCTCCGGTGGAGGTGGCGGTAACACCACCGCACCGACGGCCACGCCCGTGCCATTGGCCACGCCCTCGCCATTGGCCACGCCCATCTCGGTAGGTGGAGGGGGCGGAACCACCGCGACCCCCACGCCCGTACCTCTCGGGACACAGATTTCGGGCGGCGGCAACGGTGGCGCAGGCGGCGGCACGACCGACCCGGTCGTGAATCCGACGCCTGCACCAACCCCCAGCCCCACACCCGAGCCGGCCGGCTTGACCGTGGAGATCGAACTGTGAAGTACGTCACGCATTCGCGCTTGGGCCTGGCCCTCTGGTCGACGGTACTCGCCGGCTGTGCCGTGACCACCCTGTCTGCACCGCCTTCCCAGGTGGAAGACGCATCCGCTTCCACGGCTTTCGGCCGCCTGGCCCTGGTTCCCGAGTCCGATCCCGCAGCCGCCGCACCGGTGGCAGATATAGCGCGTACCGCCCAACTCACCATACGGTTCGTCCAGAAGGCGACCGCCCGAGCCGTGCAGTCGCTACCTCTCGCGGTTCGCCAGAGCGGCTCCATCAAGGTCTATTTGACCGTTGGCAACCAGACCCTCGAGCCGGACTACGGCTCCACCGTGACACATTTCGGTACTTTTCCAAAAAGGGCCATCAACCTCTTCTCGGATACCTCGTCGCCAGTGGCAGCCTCTTTCCAGAACTTGCCGCTCGGCTTCGCCAAGGTTACTGCGAGAGCCTACGATGACCGGGATGGCTTAGGCACGCAGAGGGCCGAAGCCACGGCCAACGTCAACCTGGTTCCGGGAGCCGGCAACAAGGCTCGTCTTTCCTTCATCCGCAGTGGTGAGCCGCGCCTGCTCGGAGTCTACGAGCAGGTGGGCGCGGACGCGACTGCTTCCGTCGATGCGGCACCAACCGGCTTCCTCATGACGCTTCATGTCGAAGACATCCTCGAACCCGGCGCGCCGGATTCCTTCAAGATCTTCGTCGGTGGCGTCCAGGCCAGCAGCGTCACGAACGGCCTGACGGATGCCGGTCGGGGCATGCTGCAGTTCCCGGTCCAGAGCAGCATGACCAAGGGCAAGATCCAACTCGTCAATGGCGGAGCCACAGCCAGCCTGCAGCCGGCCTTCAAGCGGATCTCCCGGTTCTCGATCTCGCCGACGACGGCAGACTTGTCGGCCGGCGGCAGCCAGACCTTCGTCGGCAAGTGCTTCGACACCGACAACGCCGAGTTCGTGCCCCAGAATCCCAAGATCACCTTCAAGGTCAATGCCGATCGGCTCGCCGAACCCGACTTCTTCAACACGAATCCAGAAAACCGACGCAGACTTGGCGTCGTCAACCAGTCAGGTGTCTACACGGCACCTGCACAGAAGCCTGCGTCAGGCCTCGACAAGGTCTACTTCGGAATCACGGACCTGAATCAAGCAACGGCCAGCGTATTCATCAACTGACGAGCATGGCCTGGATACTCGAGGGGTCGCGATGGCGCGACCCCTCTTCCGTAAGCAGTCCCTGGCGGCAAGCAAGGCAGGGATGGTGTCCATTGGGCCACCAAGAACATATCAGCAGGCAAGCCGCCCACCACGCAGCTCTGGCTCACCTCAAGGGGGCCAAGCCGTAGCCGAGGCCGCCAGCCCGACTCAGCGACTGGGCGTCAGGCTTCCACCCAGCGGCGTCACTACGGACATCGTTGCGTAGGCAAGCACGCCGTTCTGCGCCACATAGCGCAACTGAGCGACGCCCTTGACCACGTCCAGAGGCACCTGGGTGTCCAGATAGGTGTTCTGGTTCAGATCCGCCCCCGTGATGGGCGCCGTCAAGACTCCCGACTTTCCCTGAAACTCCAGGACACCTTGATTGTAATAAGACAGATTGACGCCCGAAACACGGATGAGATCCAGCGGTTGGAATACGGTCCGTGGGGCGCCGGTGCCGATGTAACGAACATCCTGAATGACGGGCTGCGATTCGGACTTGATAAGGTAGCGCTTCGGGTTGGACTCCGCATCGCGCAGCTCGATGGCGGCAAGCGGATCCCGATTGCCCTGCAAAACATTCAACACCAAGGCCGACACGGTCTGGAACTCGGTATCGGGCACCTTCAGCACGTCAACCTTGCTTGGCGCCACCGTCGGGTTGCTGCCCGTCGTCTTGGGCGTCAGAGAGCCGATGAAACCCCTGATGTCGCCGGCAGGGACTCGGGATTGATCCCGCAGGGACTTGATGACGGCCATTGCCGTCGTATTGAGGTCGATGGAAACAAAGCCTGTGCCCTGCGGATCCTCATAAGTGCTGCGATAACCGCTCGCACCCGAAGCTACGCGGGTCAGAAACGTGCGCAGACGAGCCGAGCTATTGCCGGCGGCATTGTTATTGAGCCCGTTTTCAGCCTGCAGGATCAGCACCTTATTAGCATCGATCGGAATGCCATTGGCGCCTTCCGTGACCTCGGCAGGGAAGTTGAAGTTGCCACCCTCATCAGTCAGGGCCGTATAGACCGTCCGAAACTCACCAGCCGCCGACGGCTGCAGCAAGCCGACGCGGGCCCGCTTCGCGACATCATCCTGCGTTGCCATCAAGCGACGAACGGCCTCAGGCCAAGTGACGCGGCCCTTGATGCCTTCGCGCGGCGCAATTTCGAAGTCCGGCAGGAGCGACAACTGGGCCAGATCGCCGCCCTCAGGCGCACCTGCGGTCCGCACAGGCTGCGGCACGGCGCAAGCTGCCAGCGCGAGGCCAAGCGAACCCAACCCCAGTCGACCGACGAACTTCCGCATGGGACCTCCCTGACGGTCCAAGTAGTTCTTCCGTACCCTTGCACGAAGGTCCTTTAACCGTCCATCTAGCCACGACGCCCCCTCCCGGCCATCGGGAAGGGGCGTCGACCAGACACGTCAGGCAGCTAGAGGCCGAGGTCAACTCCGGCTCGGGGCACCGAGTAACGCTGGAAGGGCGGACGCCGCTCTTCCTCGATCTCGAACAGCTCGATCTCCTGGCCATCGCTGCGCGCGACGTGAATGTCGAGACACAGGCTCTGCAGCTCGCGAATCAGGACCTTGAAGGACTCCGGGATACCGGGGCGCGACAGGTTGTTGCCCTTGACGATCGCCTCATAAGCCTTGGCACGGCCCGGAACGTCGTCGGACTTGATCGTGAGCATCTCCTGCAGGGTGTAGGCCGCCCCGTAGGCTTCAAGTGCCCAGACTTCCATCTCGCCGAACCGCTGGCCGCCGAACTGGGCCTTGCCACCGAGGGGCTGCTGCGTGACCAACGAGTACGGACCGGTAGACCGTGCGTGGATCTTGTCGTCGACCAGGTGGACCAGCTTCATCATGTAGATGTTGCCGACCGTGACCTTCCGGTCGAACGGCTCACCCGTCCGCCCGTCATACAGGGTGGCCTTACCGTCCTCACCCAGCCAAGCGAACTCTGCAGCAGCCTGTTCCTCGGAGACCTTACCGTCCGCACGACGCAGCTTGTCTTGGACCAGTTTCGTACGCGCCTCACGCATCTTGGCCTTGATCAGCTCGTCCGAAGCGTCGTGGGCAAACATCTCGTCGAAGGGCGACACCGAGAAGTAGGCATCCAACAACTCGGCTGCACGTCCCAGTGTCGTCTCGTAGGTCTGACCCACGTTCATGCGGCTGGGCACGCCCAACGGGTTCAGCACGATGTCGACCGGCGTACCGTCGGGCAGAAAAGGCATGTCCTCGACGGGCAGGATCTTGGCAACGATACCCTTGTTGCCGTGACGGCCGGCGATCTTGTCACCGACGCTGATCTTGCGCTTCTGGGCGACGTAGACACGAACCACCTGGTTGACGCCGGGCGGCAGCTCGTCGTTATTGTCCCGGCTGAAGACCTTGACGTCGACAACCCAGCCCTTTTCGCCGTGGGGCACGCGAAGCGACGTGTCACGGACGTCGCGGGACTTCTCACCGAAGATTGCCCGCAGGAGCTTCTCTTCGGGGGGATGCTCGGACTCACCCTTGGGCGTCACCTTACCGACAAGAATGTCGTCCGGTTCGACCTCAGCACCGATGCGGATGATGCCACGCTCGTCGAGATCCCTGAGCGTCTCATCCGAGACGTTGGGCACCTCGCGAGTAATCTCCTCGTTGCCCAACTTGGTGGCACGGGCCTCGATCTCGTACTTCTCGATGTGAATCGAGGTGAAGACATCGTCCCGAACCAGACGCTGGCTCAGCAGGATGGCGTCTTCGTAGTTGTAGCCCTCCCACGGCAGGAATGCCACGAGGATGTTGCGCCCCAGCGACATCTCGCCCTGCTGGGTCGCCGCACCGTCCGCCAAGGGCGAACCTTCGCGCACTCGGTCGCCCTTGCGGACGATCGGACGCTGATTGATGCAGGTGTCCTGGTTGGACCGGAGGAACTTGAGCAGGTAGTAGGTCCGGGTCTGCTTGGTCTCGTCCTCGAGGATATCGACGGACGTCGCCGTCACCCGCGTGACGGTACCCGCAGCCTTGGCCACGGTCACCATGCCCGAGTCAACGGCCGTCCGGGATTCGATGCCCGTACCCACGCGCGGCCGCTCCGTGCGGAGCAGCGGCACCGACTGACGCTGCATGTTCGAGCCCATCAGCGCGCGGTTGGCGTCATCGTGCTCGAGGAAGGGGATCATGGCTGTTGCGACCGAGATGATTTGGATGGGCGCCACGCCCACGTAGTTGACCTCAGTGGGCGTGACCTTCTGGAAGTTGCCCTTGAAGCGGACGCTCACCGTCTCTTCGACGAACTCTTGGAAGGCCTTGCCGCTGGCCTTCTCCACCTCGCGGGGTTTCAGCTTGACATCCCCGGGGGCGATGCGTTGGTCGTCCTCGAGGTCGGCCGTCAGGTAATGGACCTCGTCCGTGACGCGGCCGTGGTCGACGACGTAGTACGGTGTCTCGATGAAGCCGAGGTCATTGACACGGGCATAGGTCGACAAGGAGCCGATGAGTCCGGCGTTGGGACCTTCGGGGGTCTCGATCGGGCAGATGCGGCCGTAGTGGGACTGGTGGATGTCACGGACCGCGAAACCGGCCCGCTCACGCGTCAGTCCGCCGGGACCGAGCGCCGAAAGACGACGCTTGTGGGTCAGCTCGGCCAAGGGGTTCGTCTGGTCCATGAACTGCGACAGCTGACTGGAACCGAAAAACTCCTTGATGGCCGCCACCAGCGGCTTGGCATTGACCAAGTTCTGGGGCGTCAGGGTATCGGCCTCGGTAATGGTCATGCGCTCGCGGATGATGCGCTCGAGTCGCGTGAGCCCCACACGGAACTGAGCCTGCAGCAACTCGCCCACGCTGCGGATGCGGCGATTGCCCAGATGGTCGATATCATCGACCGTACCGATGTCGTGATGCAGGCTGACCAGGTAGTCGATGACGGCAACGATGTCATCCCTCGTCAGGACACGCGCCGACAGGGGATCGGAATTGCCGAGCTTGGAATTCAGCTTGTAGCGACCAACCCGACCCAGATCATAGCGCTTGGGATCGAAGAAGCGGCTGCCGAGAACCTGACGACCGCCTTCGACGCTGGGCATGTCGCCCGGACGGAGCTTGCGGTAGACCTCGATGAGGGCGGCCTCCTCGGACAGGTCGACCTCCTTGCCCTTGCCGGACTTGCCCTCCTTGCCCTCCCCTTGCATGGTCTTGCGGAAGAACTCGGGATGCTTGAACAGGTCGGGAAGCTCGTCATGCTTGTAGCCGAGCGCACGAAGCAGCACGCTGGCGTGAAGCTTGCGGTTCTTGTCGATGCGGACATGGATTTCTTCCTTCGAGTCCGTCTCGAACTTGAGCCAGGCACCGCGGCTCGGGATGATGGTCGCGCTGTAGCTTCGCTTGCCCGAGGGGTCAATCTCGCGCTTGAAGTAGACGCCGGGGCTGCGGACAATCTGCGAAACGATGACGCGCTCCGCACCGTTGATGATGAACGTGCCGTAGGGCGTCATGACCGGCATCTCGCCGATGAAGATCTCCTGTTCCTTGATCTCGCCCGTCTCCTTGGCGTACAGACGAACCTTGATGCGGAGGGGCTTGGCATACGTGGCATCCCGCGAACGGCACTCGTTCACGGAGTACTTGGGCTCACCCAGCTTGAAATCCGTCAAAAAATGAAGCTCGAGACGATTGGAGTAGTCCGAGATGGGCGAGAAGGACTCGAGCTCTTCCTTGAGCCCCTCCTTCAGGAACCACGCGAAGGACTGCTTCTGAATCTCGATCAGGTTCGGCAGGTTCTCGTCAATCGAGCGGGTGCCGGGGTACACATTTTGACGTTCGCCGGAGAGATTCGGCATGCTTCCACCCTTCGTCTATCACTTGCCCCTCGTCGCACCGCGACTCGTTCCGAACAAACAGAAGAGCAAGGCGCGCAGGCAGCAGGAAACGCGTTATCCCACAATATGCGGAACCCACAGTCTAGCAGGCTCCTCGAGATGGCGTCAACGCCTGCACTCCGGCCCCCGGTACACAAGCCGTGACCGTAACCCCTGATGGCTATATGCCCGAGGTCGACTCGACCTCGGACGAAATTCGCAGGCGCTTGGCGGCGGGGCATCCGACCGCTGTGCCGATGCGGGTATGGACCACCGTCCAGACGTCCGGCCACGGCCAGCGCGGCCGGACGTGGCGCGCGCCACCGGGCAATCTTTCCGCATCCTGGTGGCTTCCGGGACCGCCCCGGGATGCATGGACCACGCACCGGGCCGGCCTCGTGGTGCTCGCGGCCGCGGCCCGGCTTGGCGTCGAACTCGAGGATTGCGGCCTGAAATGGGTCAATGACCTGGTCCACGTGCCAGCCGAGGGTGCCCCCGGAAAATGGGGTGGCATCCTGGCGGAGTCCCCCGGCCCGGCAGGCATCATCCTGGGCATCGGACTCAACCTCGTACCCCCCGAATGGCCCGAGGCGACATGGGTCGGCGCCTTCTCGAGCTGCCTGCCACCGGCCATATCGTGGATGGAAGCGCTGCAAGCGGAAATGGCCGTACCGCGAACGACCGAGCAGGTCCGAGAGGACTACGCCAAGGCATGTCGCACCTTGGGCAGACAGGGAACATGGCTGTGTCCCGATGGCACGACCAGGGAGGGCACGTTTTCGGCCCTCCTGGAGGACGGCAGCCTCTGCATGCAGGATCACGCAGGTCGCCAGCACACCATCCGCAGTGGTCAGGTACGGGGCCTGGCCGACCGGTACATGTAGCGGCAGGGACCATCAAATTGGTGACGCAGGTAGCATCCTGCCGCCAACAGCCGATGCTAGCCTCTGCATGGTCCCGGTCCGTTCCGGGGGGACGATGGAGCCCCAACCTTGCGTATCCATGCCATCGACATCGAGAGACAGGACGGCGAGTCCTGCTGCGGGGTGATGGAACTTCGTGTCGGCAATCGCCGCCACCAGACCCTGTGGACCGTCACATGGCTGCCGGGAGCCGAGGTCGAAGTCGAACTCTACCCGGAAGCCGAACCCGGTCTGTCGGACATCATTCTTCGCCACCGCGGCCCCTTGATCGACACCCTTCTCGACACCGTCCTGACTCGGTCGGGACGCGAACCCCTCCCTACCTGAACCCGGACGATCGAAGGTCCGACCAGGTCGGCGCGGACACCCCTGCCCTCTCGGCGGGGGTGTTTTGCTTGGGAACGATGCCCCAAGCAAGGGAAAGGGCGACCACCCGGTGGGTGGTCGCCCTTTCGGGAACCGGACGAGGCCTACTCGGTGACGGCGCGACGGGCGTTGACGCGGCCGTGGCCGAACTGGATGTCGAAGCCCTTGTCGCCGAGGTCATCGCTGGTCCGCTCGAGGTGCGCCCGGACCATGGCCGCGTCCCACTCGGGATGCAGGCCACGAACCAGAGCCGCCACGCCAGCGGCGCAAGGAGTCGCCATCGAGGTGCCGCTGGCCTTGCCATAGACCTTGCCCATCTGGCTGCCCTTGGTCGGCAGCGTCGACAGGATGGCTTCACCAGGGGCGCCCAGCGAAATCCACTCGCCGAAGTTCGAGTAGCTGCTGCGCTTCTCGGACACGTTGGTCGAACCCACGGCCATCACGCCGGGGATCGCGGCGGGGAAGCTCTTGATCTTGCGGCCGTCATTACCCATCGCGGCAACAACCAACGAACCCTTCGAGATGGCGTACTTGACGGCATCCTCGACCACCTTCGAGCTGCTCGGGCCACCGAGGCTCATGCTGATCACCGACGAACCCTGGTCCGCGGCGTAGATGATGCCGTTGGCGACGCCACCGTAGCTGCCGGAGCCGTTGTCGCCCAGAACCTTGACCGCGAGGATGCGGACGCCGGGGGCCTGGCCGACGATGCCCTCACCGTTGTTGGAGGTCGCGGCGGCGATGCCGGCGCAATGGGTGCCGTGGCCGTGCATGTCCATCGGATCATCGTCCATGTTGGCGAAGTCCTTGCCCTTGACGACGCGACTGCCACGGCCGTCACGGCTCATGAAGTCGGGATGGTTGTAATCCACGCCGGTGTCGACGATGGCAAGCAGGGTCTTCTCGGAACCCTCGGTGACGGCGTGCGCGGCGGCAGTTTCAACTTTTTCGAGGGTATACTGATCGGCCACCATCGGGTCGTTGTAGCCGGCCTTGGCCGTAGCGCCCACACCCGGACGGATGGGGCGGAAATCGGAGACGGTGGCGACGTAGTTGGGCTCGGCGTAGGCCACCGAAGCATCCGAGGACAGAGCACCGATAACGCTGGCCATGTTCGTGCGGCTGGCGTCGAACGACATCATCGTCCAGCCCATCCGATTCAGCGTTGCGCTCTGCGCGGCGACCGAACGAAGGCCCATTGCGGACCGAGCGGCCATCACGCCCATCGCATTCGCGCCGGGCTTCAACTTGACGAGCACCTGGCCGGGCACGGCGGCGGCCGACAGGTTGACCTGGCCACCAAGGGCCTGCGTCTGACCGACGGGGGACGTGCCGCAGCCGACGGTTCCGGCAGCAACCGCGAGCGAGGCGAGCAGGGCGAACTTCTTCATCCGGCGAACTCCTGAATGGGCACTGGGCCCGACCAATGGGCAAGGGAGGGAACGAGATATTGCGAAGGCCAAGGGCCTGGGAAATGACGTTGCCATGAAACCGGGAACCGTCATGAAGAAGGCCGTCGCTCGTGCCAAACGCAACCACGACTTAACCTGAATCTAACTTAACAGGTCCTTTACTCAGGCTCAAGAGGAGAGCCCCATATTTAACAGAATTTTAACCTGACTGCGTGGCCCTTGTGGCGGAGATCAGGCAGTGGTGCGCATCACGCGGGTGGCAGACGCAGCGGCTTGCCGCACTGGTAACAGGCAAAGGTCTCGACTTGGGACAGGACATCGTTGCGTGTTCCGCATCCGGGACAGCCGACGCTGCGCTGGGCCGCCATTCGACCTTTCGCGATTTCCCAGCCCCCGAGAGCCAGCAGGCACGTTCCGAATAGCAGCATCCCCGCCGCCGCCGAGGGCTGAGCCAAATAAAGCACGCCCCCGATCAGCCAAAGGACGACACCCCCCGTCACCCGGCCGATGCCGCGGGATACGAGGTCGAATCGGGTCCTTGGCTCAATCATGCGTCCCCTATGCCCCGGCGAGCGCTGCCTCGCACGTGACGCGCGCCCTTGACGACACAGGGGTCGTTGCGGCGTGATGGAACCCGGTCGCGCCCGCCGTCGTCCCAAAGGGCGTGTACCTGAAGGGTCCGTCGCGTCCCGGGAGTGACCGATGCTCGAGATTCTCGACACGCTGCGTCTGGGCGGATGGGTGATGGTTCCCATCGTCCTCGCCTCGGTCGTCAGCCTTGCCCTCATCTTCGAGGTCGGCTGGCTGCTGGCCCGCAGTGAACGCCAATGCGAAGCGTGGGAGGAAGGCGACCGGGCCCTGACCCGGAAGGGGGCGCCTGCGGACCTGTTCAGCAGGACCATGGCCTGGGCGCTGGCGCATCCGGAAGCCGGGACCGAGGGCCGTACGCGCTTCGCCGCGACCGCGGTGTCCGCCGTCGAGCGTCGCATCGCCTGGCTGAATGTCATCGCCGCAATCTCGCCCCTCTTCGGCTTGCTGGGAACCGTGTCGGGCATGATCCAGAACTTCGCCAAGGTTGCCGCGGTCCGGCCGACCGACCCACTCAACGAGCTGTCCCGGGGCATTTCCGAGGCGCTCGTTGCGACGGCAGGCGGCCTGGTCGTGGCGATCCTCGCCGCACTGGCCCATCACGCCCTGCAGAATCGCCTCGACACCTTCGCCGACACGCTGGGCAGCCTGCTGCAAGGCCCCCTGCCGGCACGGCAGCCGAAACAGGCGCCTACCCCACCCGTCGAGGTGCCCGAGCGTGGCTGATCCCCGGGGCCCGTCCCGACGCCGCCGACGCGAGACACGTTTCGAAGTGGTCCCGATGATCGACGTCTTCATGATCGTGACCCTGTTCCTGATGGTGATGGCCTTCCTGCCCCAGATTTCGGAAGCCCTCAAGGCCGAGTTGCCGAGCAGCCAATCGTCCGAGAAGACGCCACCCGCGACGGTCGTGCAGGTCCTCGAGGACGGCTCGCTCCGGCTCGAGGGCCAGGACATCGGGCCAGAGGCCTTCGAGGCCCGCATCCGGCGCCTGCGCCAGGACAAGTCAGATCTGGCCGTCATGGTCGCGGCCGACAAGCGGCTGGCCTTCGAGAGGGTCGTCTCGGTCATCGACCGCCTGAAGGCGAGTGGCGTCCAACGCGTCGGCCTCGCCACGTCCCGTGGGGACGGCGCGGGTACCTCGACGCCCTGACGGCCGTCGTTCAGGGCGCGATCCGGCCGGCACCCGACAGGCGGCCGACCCGCGTCCCCGCATGATTGCGCAACTCGGGCACAGCCAACGCCTCGAGCCGTTGGGCCTCGTTCGCGTCGATGAGTCCGAACCGACGCAGGAAGGCCAGCAACGCGGGACCGACCGCCCGGGACGTGCCGTCGGCGACCTTGAGCGCCCACGCCCTGCCCGTCACCCGGCATACACCGACCGTCACGCCTTCCGCTCCCCCCTTGGAGACAAGGCGACCACCCGTGACCTCCATGAGCACAGAGTCCCGACGGCCCGTGCCGGCGACCAGCAAGGGGTGAGCGGCCATGGCAGCGAGCAGGCGGGCACCATCCGGGTCCTTGGGCAAGGCCGAGAAGGCCCTCGCGAGCGCCTCGATCGGCAGGTGCCACGAAGGCGCGCTGCAGCCGTCAGGCTCGCTGTCGGGCAGATAGCCCCCCATCTCTTCGAGGATCGCGGCGATCTGCTGCTGCAAGGGGTGAGCCGGGTCGAGATAGTCTACAGTGCTCCAGCGTTGGTGCCGGCACGTCGCCAGCATGCCCGAATGCTTGCCCGAGCAGTTGTTGGCCAGCAGGCCCGGCGCGGATCGCGGCGCGGAGAACGGCGCGTGCATGCCGCATCCGAGCATGGATTCTTCCAGTCCGGCCCGTTCGAGCAAGGCCCGAACACCCTCCTGATGCACGGCCTCACCTGCGTGTGAGGCGCACGTCAGGGCCAGGTGGCGCTCCTCGAGACCGAAGACCGCGGCGGCACCCGAACGGAGCAAGGGAAGTGCCTGGAACGGCTTGGCCGTCGATCGCGCAAAGATGCGCGGCGCATCCGGAGTCATCTCCTCAACGTCACCACGGGCATCCACCAGCGCAAACCAGCCGAAATGGACGCTTTCCACATGGGGGCCACGCCAGACGGCCACCAAGGGCTCGGGTGCGCTGCCGAGCCCCTCGGGCTGACGGCTTTCGGTGGCGAGGGACATGGCCATTCTCCGGTCGGACATCAGGGCACGGCAACAGCGGGTTGGACGAGACCGGCCCCGTGCAAGTCATCCGGCCCCGGAGCGCCCAGGTCACGAGCCGTCTCCTGCAAGCGGTAACGAACCTGCGCCGCAGGCAATCCGCGGGCCAGCATCAAGGCCGCGACCCCCGCGACCAGCGGGCTGGCCATCGAGGTACCGCTGGCATAAGCATAGCCTGCTCCCACTGCCGTCGCATCGGGAAACAGCGCGAGGGGAACGGTAGAAAGGATGTCGACTCCCGGGGCCGCCACGGCATTGAAAGGATTGTGGTTGGAGAACGCAGCACGCACCATCACGGGTGCCCCGGCGGCATCCTTGCCGGACAGGCCCAGCGCAGCCACGGAAATGACGCCCGTAAGCGCAGCAGGATACTCGATCGGGTTCCCGGAGAGCGCTTCGTTACCCGCCGCGGCAACGACAATCATCCCTTGGCCCACGGCGCGGGCCATCTCATCCGCCTCAATCCGGCTGATTTGCGCCGACCCGAGGCTCAGGTTGGCAACCTGAGCGCCGCGCCTTCTCGCCGCATCAAGGCCCTCGATGAGCGCTGCCGTCGTCCCGCCCTCGACCCCGAGGACCCGGATGGGCAGGATACGACATTCGGGTGCCACGCCGACAACGCCGCGACCGTTCAGGGCAGCGCCCACGATGCCCGCCACATGCGTCCCGTGCCCGAAGTCGTCGGTCGGGGGCAGGCCGCCACCCTCGATCAGGTTGAGCCCCGCATCCAGATTGCCCGCCAGGTCCGGATGGCCGGCATCGACCCCGGTATCGAGGACCGCGACCTTGATGCCCCGGCCCTGGGTTCGGGCCCAGACAGCCTCGAGGCCCAGGGCGCCGACTGCCCATTGCCCGGGCAGGCCGGCACCGCCCGCGCCCTCGGGCGTCAAGGGGTCAACGGCCTGGATGGCGATCCTGAATGCGGGCAAGGCCAGACGCAAGGCCGCACGCCAACTCCCCCACCACGAAGGCCGCAACAGGCGATCCTCCTCGACGTGGCGGATTCCGGGCACGCCCTGCCAAAGGGTGCGGGCCTCGGGCAGGGTCATCGCCCTCTCGGGTTGCACCAGCAAGACGTGGTCAGACACGGCGCGAACCCGGGCACCGGAGCCCCAGGCTACCGCTCGGGCCTCGGCGTCGGGGGCATCGAGGGACACGAGGAAGCGCCCGGGCGCATCCGCCGCAACCGTTGCCTGCCAAGGCGGCACGGCATGACAAGCGGCAAGGACAGGCAGCATCCATCCCCAGGAAGGGACGCGACTCATCGACGGAACCCCATGCCGCGTCGGACCGACTCCCGACTCTTGTTTCGGAAAGGCCTCATGGGTGGGCCCGCCGGCCTCAGGACGCTCGCCCACAGCCCGGGAACACCGTCTCCGGGCCCGAGCAACCATGGCGACGGGTCCACAGCCGCATCGAACGGATCGGTCGCCCTCTGGACGCCACGCGTTCCGACGACCTCCACCTGGGAACTCAAGGCATGGACCTCCCACGTGTAATCCGTTAAGGGCAGAAGCGCCGCACCATTGGAATCACCGTCCCCGAACCGGCCAAAGGACAGGGAGGTCCCCCGCGTCCGCCCCCGCCACTTCGGCTGGGCGATGCCGGGCTCATAGACCTGAACGAGATAGCCATCGGCACCCGGAACGGCCTGCCACGCAAAGGCCGGCCAACCGCCGACCCCCTCGGAGCCCGATGCCGGCGCCACATTGTCCGGTGGCGTCAGCAGGTCGAAGGGCACCTTGGCCAACAGGTTCGTCGTGATGGTCACCTTGCTGACCCGCTCGCCCTGCGCATCGACGGCGAGGCCCTCGAGGACGGTCTTGGTCCCCGCGATGGAGGGCACCTGCAGCGTCTGTGCCGTGCCGGTACCCCGCGCCACGGGCACCGACCCCATCAGGCCGAAGTCCAGCGTCACCGAACTGCGCACTTCCCGCGCCCATGTCGTGTTGGCGTAGCTGATGGCCAGGCTGGTCATCGGCCGATCCAGCTTGAGCGGGATCTGGACGGAGGTGGTCGCGGGATTGGCTGCAGCCGTGAATGGCACGTCGATGGCCTGCATGCCGAAGGAGCGGAACTGGAACGGTGCATCCGGCGCGTCAATCGGGCCGTCGATGACCTCCCCCCCGGCGAGGACCCCCGAGAAGATGGAGCCCGGAAGGCCGCTGGCAGGGTCCATGACGATGGCATAGCGCCCCTGGTTGATACGGCCGGACTTGAGTCCGGCGAAGACGACATCCCCCGACACCGCCGGAGCACCGCCGGCACCGACGGCCGATCCGAGCACGGTCGCGAAACGGGCCTTGAGATTGCCCGTCGCGGGAAAGAGCGGGGAAAGATGGTAGGCGCGACCATCCTCGAGGGGGCCGGTCGCCAGCGTTTCGGACGTGTAGCCCGCCCGGGCCAGCGAGATGATGTGCCGCGAGATGGCCCCGTACAGTTCGAATCGCCCATCGGATCCGGTCGTGGTCCAGCCGACATCGCCGACGACCGACGCCCCGCCCAAGGGCAGGCCCGTAAGCGCATCGAGGACCTGTCCGCGCAGCGGCTGGCCGATGCCGGGGACGAGGCCGGGCATCGTGGGCGACAGCAGCAGCACGTCACAGCCCGCCAGCAGCACGACGCCGGGCAGTACCCGGCACCAGCGGCGGCTGCGGAGACCCACGCCCGAACCTCAGCCCGTGACGCGGGGCAGCGGGAGGTCGAGCGCGGAACGCAGGCCCCGGGGCGCCTCCAGGACGCGCCCTACCGTGTTGACCAGCGTGGCCACCGTCGCCTTGTCGCCCGAGACACCGCCCTCGACCCGCAAGCGGACAGGTGGATCGGACTCGAGTTCGACCTCATCGGCATCACCACCGCCCGCCAGTTCCATGACCAGCTCGAGGACCACGGTCCGACCATCTCCGGTGCGTGCCTCCATGGTCTGGCGTAGGCCGGCGACGTGTCCGGCCGGCACCTCGATCTCGGTCGACCTGGTTCCGGCCTCGGAGACGATGGGTGCCAGCTCTTCATGGATATCGCCCACGGGCCAGCCAAGGCCGGCAGCCACCATGGCCAGAGACTCCGCAAGGCCGATATGCCCCATGCGACCGGCCGCCATCTCGCTGCCGAAGGCCGACACGGTCATGCCTGCCCCGGTCTTGACTTGCAGGTTGCGCCGACGCAAGGCGGTATCGACGCGACGCCGGATCACCACGCGCCGGACATCGCGCACGGCGTGGGTCGCCACCAGGGGCAAGACATCCATGACGAAGCCGGGGTTGACGCCTGTACCGACCACGGTACAGGCCGCCTGGCGGCACACCGCATCGAGCTCTGCCGAAAGCTCCGGGTGACGCAGCCACGGCCAGGCGAGCTCCTCGGTGCTGGAGACCACATGCAGGCCGGCACCCACCAGGGCCTCGACCTGCGCCTTGATGTCCGGCAGGAAGGAGCCGGTCGTGTGCACCGCGACCCGGGCACCCGCCACGTCCCCGAGATCCGCACGCACCACGACGCCCCAAGGCTCTTCGCCCAGCAGCGAGCCCAGATCGAGGCCGCTCTTCGCGGGATCGGCATCCACGGCCGCCACCAGCCGCAGGCCCCGCGACCGGCGGATGGCCCGCGCCACGCCGGCCCCGATGGCACCAGCGCCGTACAGCAACACGGGTACGGGATCCGGTTCAGCGGCGAGGGGGGGGACAGGCACGCGTCGTTGCAGGGCCTTGGTCATCTGGGACTCCTCCGGTGGAATCTAGTGTACCGGAACTGCTAGAGTGGCCGGCATGGTGCCCCGCCTCGGCGTGTTTGCCGCGACCCTCTTCCTGGGCTTCGGGCCGGCCCTTGCCGCCGTGCCGGGTCCCGAGCCCCTGAGGCTGCTCGCGACGGCCACGCTCGCGACGGGCGCGGAGCAGCCCGTGATGGCCTCGTTGCCGACGGCGCGCCCCCTCGTTGCTTGGACCGCCCCGGAAGGCCTCCGGGTCGTGCAGCTGCGTAACCCCGATCCGGCCACGCCCGTGATGACGGTGCCGCCTTCGCCTCTGGCCGCACAAGCCGTCGAAGGGCCCGCCACGGCGACATTGTCGGCCTCACCGACGACAGGCCCCGCGACGTCACCTGCCCCTGCCCCACTGACGTGGGACCCGGTGCCGGTACCCGCGGCACTGGCCTCCGTATCCCCCGGCGCGTTCGGATTCGCCGGGCCCGTCGACGCCCCGTGGTTGGTCAGCATCCGTCAGGTTGGCCAGGAGAGCATCGTCGCGGCCCAGGCGCTGCGGGGCGGCAAGGCATGGGTCCTGCAACGCAGCCCGGGCGTGCTCGACCGCCTGACAACCGCCAGCCGCAGAACCGATGGCACCGTACGGCTGGGTGCGATGTGGCGTGTCCGGCTCGGCAGCCAGCGTGTCGCGCTCGCGGCCCGTTCCTGGGGCACGGCCGATCTGGGACGCCTGCGATGGATTGCCCACGCGGGCAAGGTGCCCGAACAACCCGTCCTTCAGGCGCTGCCCGACCGTTGGCTGGCCCTGTGGCGAAGCACGGCCCCGGGCCGTCCGGACCGTATCCTCGCGGCCTCCTGGCAGGAGGGCCAGGCGCTGCCGTTGACCGTCCCTATCGCAGACGGCACCCCGATGCTTGGCCCCTTGCCGGTCGAGGGCAGCAGCCCACCGCTCGCGGGCTGGCAGGGACCGGACCCGATAGGCCGCCAGTTGCACCTGCGTCGGGTGGGCTACCCCGGCCCCCGGTGGCATGCCGACCTGCGCACCGACCTGTCGCCGGCTGCGCCGGATCGGGCGCGTGTCGGCACCGATGGCCACGGCCGCCTGCTCGTGGCGTGGTCCCAGCGCGTACAGCCCGGCCTGCCGGGGCAGGCCCTGATGGCCCGTCTCCACGCGGAAGGCGGCGAGGCCACGAGCGCACCCATCCTCCTCGACATCGCCACGCGCGACCTCGTGCCGCTGATCCTGTCCGCCACCGGCCCCCGCCAGTGGCTCGCGGGTTGGGGCCGACGCGAGGCCGAGGGGTGGTCGTTGCAGGTCGCCCTGCTGTCGGGTGAGGCGCCGCGATGAATCCGGAGTTCCGCGCAGGAGCGGCGCAACTCGTCTTGTCTGATGACGACCGCGCGGCCAACGTGGCCGCCGCGCGGCGTGCCGTCCAGCAAGCCAGGGCGCTCGGGCTCGACTTGCTTTTGCTGCCCGAGCTCTGGCAGGAGGGCTACTCCCTGGACAGCCGGGCTCCCGAGGCCTGGCCGGAAGACGCCGTCGAACGGCACGCCATGGCGGACCTGGCCCGGGAAGGGCACCTCGTCGTGGCAGGGACCGTCGCACTCGCCACTGCCCGAGGCATGACCAACCGCCTGCTCGTCTTCGATCAGTCCGGAGCCCTGCTGGGCCAGCAGGACAAGGTGCACCTCTTCGGGCCGGGCGGCGAACGACGCTGGTTCACGGAAGCCGACGCGGGTGCACCGTTCCGCCTCGGATCGTGGGAAGTCGGAGGGGTAATCTGCTATGACCTGCGGTTTCCCGAATGGTCCCGCAAGCTGGCCCGGGGAGGCGCCAGCCTGCTGCTTACCCCCGCCCAGTGGCCGGCCGTCCGCGGCGCACAGTTCCGCACCTTGCTCACGGCACGGGCACTCGAAAATCAGGTCTACGTCCTGGCCGCAAACCGCGTCGGGGCAGGCCATGTGCCCTATGGCGGACACAGCGGCCTCATCGATCCGCGCGGCAACTGGCTGGCCGACGCAGGCACGGAGGAAGCCGGCATCGCCTGGGGCACGCTGTCGCGAGACAAGGTCGGGGCTGCGCGCAGACACCTGCCGCTCTGGCAGGACCGCAGGCCCGGGATGTACCACACGGACGAGACCGGAGGTACGCTATGATGGATCGTCGGGGAAGCGTCGTCTAGCGGTCAGGACGTCCGGCTCATAACCGGATCAACCTCGGTTCGAATCCGAGCGCTTCCATAAGGAGCCACTGCCCCGGGCCGGTCGAGGGTCCTACCTGGCCCAGGGGAGTGCCCGCTCCAGCATGCGGGCCACGCCCGCCGGGGCCGTCACCCGCGGGCTGCGCTGCGGCTGCAGGGCCTTGAGGCGATTGTCGGCCTCGAGCCTCACCATACCGGTGGCACCCGCCTCGATGCATTGCGTCAGACTCAGGACGGCCTCGGCACGCAGGCCCGAGGAGGCCTCGAGCTGGGCGATGCGCAGCCAGAGCGGTGCCAGTTCGTCAGCAGGAGTCGTCGGGACAAGATCCCGAAGCACCTGCAAGGCTTCACGGAAGCGGTAGGAGGCAACAAGGGCCTCGGAAAGCTGAAGCGCATGCGCGTGCTCGGCACCCAGCGCGTAGGCTCGCGTGAAGGGTTCGATCGCCTCCAGCGGCAGACGACGGGCCATGCGCGCCATCCCGATCAGCGACCACGCGGCAGCCGTGGGGCGCAGTGCCAGCAGTTCCTCGAGCACGGCCTCGGCATCGACGGGACGCCCTTCCTCGAGATAGACCACAGCCAGGTTCTGCATCGCGCCCTCGCGCGTCGATTCGTGATCGAGGGCGGCGAGCAACAGGCGCTCGGCCTCGGCCCAGTGGCGCGCCTGAAGGTAAAGGGTCCCGAGGATGTAAAGGGCGTCGGGCTGCCCGGGAGCCGTGGACAAGACGGCCCGGAAGGCCCCGATCGCGCCGTCGCGGTCGCCCATCCTCGCGAGGATGCGTCCCCGCTCGAGCTGCGCGCGGGTCTCGTCAGGATGCCGCGTCAGAATGATCTCGGCCAGTTCCAGCGCCTCGGCGTGCTGGCCGGAACGAGTCCGGCTGGCGAGCAACTCGAGGCAGGTCGCGAGGTCCGTGGGCTGAAGCGTCCAGGCACGCTCCAGCATGCGGGCCGAAGCCTCGAGGGAGCGGGCATCGCCGCGCTTCTGGTAAAGCGCACCCAGCTGCCGATACGCCCCGACGTGCGAGGGCTGGGCGCTGACCACCTTCAGGAAGCAGTCGAGAGCCGCACTGTCTTGGCCCAGGGCCATCTTGGCCTGGCCAAGATCGAACCACGCCTCCGTCCGAGCCGGATCCTGCGCCAGGACATGCTGCAGGGACAGGGCGGCTTCGGCCCAGGCGCCGCGAGCCATGAGGTCCTCGGCATGAGCCAGATGCAACTCCGGACGTGCCAGCTCGGTCCTGAGGTCTGCCGCCAGTTGCTGGGCGGAGGTGTAGCGGGACTCGGTGTCCTTGGAAAGGCAACGAAGCAGCAGCTTGGCCAGGCTCTCGGGCAGGTCGGCGCGATGTTCGCGCGGATTCGTAGGAGCATCGTAGAGCAAGCGATGCGCCATGCCGGCAACGTCATCCGCATGGAAGGGCAGGGTTCCCGTCAGGCACTTGTAGAGCACGACGCCGACCGAGAAGATGTCGGCACGGTTGTCGACCAGCGTCGGATCGAGCAATTGCTCGGCCGACATGTAGGCGATGGTCCCGAGCATCATCTTGGTCTGCGTGATCTCGGGATGCAGCGCAATCCGGGCCAGACCAAAGTCGGTCATCATGATGCGGCCGCTCGGATCGACGATCAGGTTGGCCGGCTTGATGTCCCGGTGGACCAACTGGAAGCGGTCGTAGAGGTATTCGAGGGCCGAGCAGAGTTGCAGGCCCCACTCCAGCACCTGCGGAACCGGGGGCAACCCCTGCTCAATGAGTGCGTGCAGCGTGAGGCCGGGCTGATGCTGGCAGACGAGGTAGTGGCGTCCTTCCCAGGTTCCGCCGCCGATGGCCTTGACGATGCTCGGATGGTCGAGCACGGAATGCAGGCGGATCTCGCGTTCGAACCGCGCGGTCTGCTCGGCCTCGGACAAAGCCCCTTCCTGCTCGAGCAGCATCTCCTTGACGACCAGCAGGTTGTCGTCGTCTATCTTCTGCGCAAGCCAGACCCGGCCCGTCAGACTCTCGGCGAGCAGGGTAATCAGCTCGTAGTCGGCAAACCGTTCGGCCATGACGCCTCCACAACATGGAGCATGAAGCAACATGCCATGCTGATTAGGCGCATCACGCGCTGTCGGTGATGGTGGTTACAGCGCGAGCTTCACGACGACATCGTCTGAGCGGACATCCGCCTTGAAGCTATAGGATCGGATCTCTGCCGGAGCAAGCTGGACAGGAATCTCCTGGGGCGTACCGACCACCTGGCCCTCGAGGTACCAGGTCACGTGCAAGCGACCGGTCTGGGTTGCGACGAAGAGGGGGTTGTGCACCTGCAGCGCCACGCTGGCTCGCTTGAACCACATCAGGCCGCTGGTGCTCTTCTTGAGGTCAAGGATCCGCAGGGAGTACGCGGACGGGTAGGCAGGCGCCGGGGAAACGGACGGAGCGGGCGCAGTCGATGGCGCGACGGAGGGCTGCGGCGTCGGGACGACGGGCAGCACCGAACCAGTCGCATAGGGCGCCCCGGGATAGGCAGACGCGTACGGGTCCGTGTAAGGCGTGGGGTAGGCCACGGGAGTCGTCGGAAAAGTCTGGCCGTAACCGTTGCCATAGGCGCCGCCGTTGCCATAATTGCTGCCGTTGCCGTAGTTGCTGCCATACGACACGGTGGCCCCGGAATCCAGGCCACCACAACCCACGAGGCCCAGGACGGCGAGGGCCATCAGGGCCGGAAGCGTCTTGCCACGCAGCATGGGGTTGGTCTCCTTCACGAGAGGGTTATCGGGCTGTCGCGCGAGGGACTGACGCCCGTTCCCCAAAGGAAACTTAAAACCGTGGGAAAGGTTGGGTTAACGGATTGCCGGAGAAGGCGTGGCCAGCGGCATCGAACCCGAGGCTAGGTCATCCAGGGCATACCGCACCTCCCACGAGAGGCTGCGACGCTCCAGCCAGCCCAAGGGACCCTCGGCCAAGCTGCCCCCACGGACCTCCTTGGCCAGGCGCCCAACCAGTTCCAAGGCAACCTTGCTGCGTGTCCGCGCCGCGACATCCCAATCTTGCGGATCACGACCCTGCCGGATGGCCCAGCGCGCGCTCAACGCAACGACCGTACCGGCAAGGCTGAAATTCAGGCCGCCGGAAGGAAGGGTCCCCGGCCGCAAGAGGAGCGCCAACCAGAGCGGCTGGCCCGCGCCGTCAAGCACGACGACCTCGTGCAAGCCCGGCCCCGGGCGCTGCACCAGAGACAAGACGCCGCGATCCTGTCCTGCTGCCAGCCGACCGTGCGCAAGCCCTGCCACATCGGGCCACCAGCGACGCAACAAGACATTCCGGTCCTCCGGAGCCTGTGGCCACGGTGCCCCGACGGCTCGATCCGGAACCCGAGGGGTGCAGGCAATGGCAGGACGACATCGACGCCAGGCGCCAGCGGCGCGCAGGCAACAAGCAAGACAGACACGCAGAGGAAGCGTGGCGCACGCCGGTGACGACCCATGTCCCCATGGTCGCGGTCCGGCGTCCGAGGGCTAGGCCGCGCAGGACCGGGCGCCTCTGCTCGCGGACGTCAGGAGAGCCTGTTCAGGACGGACTTGGAGATGGCCTTCAGCGTCGCGAAGACACCGGAACCCTCGACGGCGACCGCCTCGAAAGACGGGACGCCCCGCTGGTTCAGCGCCGCCTCAAGTTCCTCGAAGCTGCTGACATTGGGCATGTCGCGCTTGTTGTACTGCAGGACGAAGGGCACGCTGTCCAGCGTGAGCCCGTACTCGGCCAGGTTCTCCTCCATGTTGCGGAGCGACTCGATGTTCTCGGCCATCTTCTCGACCTGCGAATCAGCCACGAAGACGATGCCATCCACACCATTCAGAATCAGCTTGCGGGAAGCGTTGTACTCGACCTGACCAGGCACGGTGTAGAGGCTGAACTTGGTCTTGAAACCCTGCACCGAGCCCAGGTCCAGGGGCAGGAAGTCGAAGAACAACGTCCGCTCGGTCTCGGTCGCGAGACTGATCATCTCGCCGCGGATACCGGGGGCCAGTTGCTTGAAGATGTACTCGAGGTTGGTCGTCTTCCCGCCGAGACCGGTCCCGTAGAAGACCAACTTGCAATTGATCTCACGGCTCGCATAGTTGATAAGGGCCACGTGCGTCGCTCCTAGAAGAGATCCTGGATCTTCGGGGCCGCCTGAGGGGCGGACCGGAAGGGATTGGTTGGGGAAGCCTTGTACATGGCGCCGAGCGCCTCCTCTATTGCAGGCATGGCCTGCTCGACCTGGAACTTGATCTTGCCCATGGTGATCTCATTGGGGAAGACCACCGCGAGCAGATCCGCCGCGCCGACCAAGGCCATGTAAAGGCTGGACTGGCGCCCCTGCTGGAACATGCGGCGGAATCCGGACTCACCCACCAGCCCGGCAATCGCCTTGTTGGAGCCAAAGGACCCCGAGGAAAGCGCCGCAAGCGACATGGTGTCGAGGTGCTGGGTTTCCCCTTGAGCAGAAATCAGCTGGCCCGCCCCGCCCACGAGCAAGACGGCCCGTGCGCCGGACTCCGCCACCAAGTCCCCAAGCGACGCATTGAGCGTCCTCAGGCCCTCTTCGGTGAGGACCAGATGGCCCCCTTGACGTTGCACGCTCGCAGCCCTCCCGTCAGGCACCCTGCGCGACGAGGGGCCACTTGCCAAGCAGCAGCACCCTGCCGGGCTCTTCGAGCGTCGCCACTTCCTGACGACACCAGCGCACGATGGGCCCCTGACCATGCAACCGCGAAGCCTGTTCGGCCACGGCCCCGAGCAGGGCGATCGCGGCCTCCGCCGAAGCCTCGGGGGGCGGATCGACCACCTCGAGCCGGCCATCGGTCCAACGCACGTCCACCCCAACGCTGTCGGCCAGAGCCAGGATCTGCTGCTCGAATGCCTCGGTCATCCTCAGCCCGGATATCTCCGAAAAGCGCCGGCGCACCCCCGTCAGCACCTTGAGCAGGGAGGCCCACGCCACCTCCTGCTCCGGCAGATTTGCCGCGAGCAGGCCCTCCTCCCACAACCTCACGAGGTGCTCCGCCGCCTCTGCCGGGCTACAGCCCAGCAAACGGCCCAGCGCACCGATGGTGACGGGCTCCCGCAGTGCGGCAGCCAACTTGTCGTCCGTCGTTGCCGCACCCGGCCGCAGGGCATAGATAGCGTCAAGGCTGGGCAATACGGCCTCGGCCGCCCGCCAAGCGTCCCGACGACGCAGCCCCTCGCGGGCCAGGTCCACCAGATCGGTCGTCACCGGCGGCACATCGGAAGGGGCCTCACCCTCGGACCAGCGGAAGGTCGCCTCGTCCCACAGGAAAAGCGCATAGACCGCATCCTCACCGACCTTGGGGCCACAGGCGGCCGCCACGATGCGACCCTTCTCGACGGCCAACCGCGCGCGCCGACGAGGCCCTTCCAGGTGAAGGACACCCGTGACCTCTTCGAGCGCCATGATCTGGATCAGATCAGGCAGTGAGAAACCGGAAAGGTCACCGGTCGCGATCATCGACCGGTCCTCCCGCGTGGCTGTTGGCGCGACACGGGGCCAACATACCACCGCCGGGTGAAGGGTAACGCCCCGCGCGCGATGACCCTAGCCCTCGAGAAACGCAGGATCGAGGGGACGCGTCGGCCCCCGCTCGGGAATCCGCGCCGCGATCCAGTCGACCAGTTGCGAGACGGCCTCGGGCCTGCGTGCCTCGGTGAGCCGCTCGACCGCCTTGGCATGGAGCGCCGGATCGTCGATGTGCCTGCGAATCATCTTGGGCAGGGCATCCATGTCGAGAATGGGCTCGCACAAACCACGGGCAATCAGGTACTCGAGGTTGCCCTTCTCCTGCGGCATGGCCTCGCGCGTCGCATCAATCAGCAAGGGACGGGCCATCTGGATCGCCTCGGCGATCGTACCCGGGCCCGGCTTGGCCACGACCAGGTCGGCGGCCCGCATCAGCGACGCCATGCGATCCGTGTGTCCGAGAACCCGAATCATCGGGCCCGACTTCTCGGCCAAGCGGCGCACCTTTCGCTCGAGAATTCCGTTCCGGCCGCAGGCGACCACCACCTGGACGGGCAGGTCGGAGGCCGCGAGCGCACGGCTGACGCGCCACGCATTGCGCACGGCGACGCCACCCATCGTCACGAGCACGGTGAAGACGTCCGGTGCAAGGCCGAACTCCGCCCGGGAGGTCCCTTGGTCCCCTTCCTGCCGGATGAAGGCCGGATGCACCGGCAGGCCGGGCAAGGTCAGGATGCGATCGGCCGGGTAGCCGTAGGCGACCAGTTGCCCGGCCGCGTCGGGCGTGAGGGCAATCATACCGTCCGCCTCACCGCTGACCCAACCCCTGAGAAAGTCGGTGGTCATGTCGGTGCAGAAAACCAGAAAGGGCACACGATGGCGCCAGCCGACGTGCTCCAAAGCCATGGGCGTGGCCGTGTTGCCGACCCCGAAGACGCTCACGATGAGGTCGGGCCGATGTCTGCGGATGCTCTCCTGGAGATTTCGGCGGGCCTTGGCGAAAACGCGGTAGATCAGGGGCTCGATATCGAGGCGGTTCATGACCTTGAGGCCGACCTTGACGAGCCGGGGATCGCTCTTGAGCAGGGCGTTGTAGCTGGAGAAGACGGCCCGGATGCGCTGGCTGCCCAACTCGTCTGCCAGGTGAACCAGCTCGACCTCGACGTGGGGATGCCGGTCGGCCATCGCGGCCTGGATGGCGCGTGCGTTGGCCAGATGGCCACCTCCGGCGGTCTCGTAGAGGACCATCACTCGCTTGCGCGCCATACCACCCAACCTTTCGCCGTGTCCGGCCAATGCCGGCCGGAACGTGCCGGCAGAACGCACGGCAGGGCCGGAGGCATCGTAGCACGGGGCGTGCGCCGGGTCGGGGCGGGTTTGGCAAGTGACTTCCCGGGGTAGGGAACAGGCGGCCCATGAGACCCGACATTCTGACGCTGCTGCTGGCCGTGACCATGGCCCCGGCCCTGTCGGGCTGCGGCGACGACGGGCCCCTTGCCGGCGTCGGCACGACGGTCTCGGACAGCCTGCGCGCCATCCTGCCCGAAGACCTCGCCAACACGATCCTCGGTCCGGCCGCTGTACAGGGAAATCCCGAGCTGGATCGGTTGCGCATCAAGGCGAGGGCCCGAAAGGCGGCTGCCAAGGCTGCCGAGGAGGCCGCAAAGCCGGCGATCGACAAACTCGACGAGCAGGCTGTCACGCAACAGACCCGCAAGAACATGTTATTCGACCACTACCGCACCGAGGGGATCGAGGCTCTCGAGACCGGCCGGACCGCCGACGCCGTCGCGTCCTTCAAGAAGGCGCTGCTGATCAAGCCCAAAGACGCCAACGCCATGATGTGGCTGGACATCGCGGAACATCCCGAGAATCATCCCGCGGCGGTCCCCGTTGCCGAGGGCAATCCGCTCGAGGGCATCCCGGGCGGGCTCCCCGGTGGCTTCCCACAGGCCGTCCCGGTGCTGCCCGCGGGCGCAGGCAGGGCCATGCCGCAGGGCAACGGGGCTCCGCCACCCCTGCCCATGCCGCCCGGCTGAGTGCCGCCGGCCCTCGACACGACCGGGCTCCGCCCGGCCAAGCCACCGATTGACCCGGGATTGCCTTGGCCGTGGTTCGCCCTGCCCTTGCTGATCGCGCTGGGCGCCATCCTGCTCTGGCGCCGACGCCCCGGCCGACCGGTGCCGGGCAACCAGCCCGCGAGGCGCAAGGACCCGCTCCGGACGCTCGGTCGCCTGGGCAACCTGAGCGGCATCTCCCGACCCCAGCTGCTGGCCGCCGCGGAGCAAATCCACCTCGCCCTGCGTGAGCACCTCGCCCGCGTTCACCAGGTACCGGCCCAGCGCATGACGACGCAAGAGCTGCTCGGACTGCTCGAAACCCATGAGGCCCGTGAGACCGTGCGCCGCAACATCGCCGAGACCCTCGAGGCCTGCGACCTGATTCGCTTTGCCGGCTGGGCTCCCCCCGCCGGACACCTCGAGGGTCGAATCAGGACCCTGCTGCAGGCCCTGGGGAGTCCGCACCCGTGACGTGGCTTGCGCCCGGCTGGCTGCTGCTGCTCCCGCTCAGCCTGCTCCCCCTCGTCGCTTTGGGCAGGATCCGGCGGGACGCCGCCATCCCGCTGCCGACCGCCCACCAATGGCCGGGGACTGACCTTGATGGCCGCAGGAAGTGGCTGCCCCCCGTGCGGGCCTGCGCCCTGGCGCTGCTGGTCCTGGCCCTGTCAGGTCCGGTCTGGTGGACACGCGGGGACACCGAACCGCCCTCTGCCGACCTCATGCTCGTGCTCGACATGTCCGGCTCCATGGCTGCCCGGGACTTGAGCCCGGATCGCCTCTCGGCCGCCCGTTCCGTCCTTCGGTCCTTCATCCGCCGCCATCCCGACGATCGCATCGGGCTGGTCCTCTTCCGGGCCGGCACCTTGACGGCCTGTCCCCTGACCCGGCACCATCCCGGTCTCGAGGCGGCGCTGGACCGTGCAGAGCCCGCCGACCTGCCCGAGGACGGCACGGCGCTCGGCGATGCCCTGGCCGTCGCCGTGGCCCGGCTCGGTCAGGATCGGACACGGGCCCGCGCCGTGGTCCTGCTGACGGATGGCGTGACCAATTCCGGCGCACTTGGCCCGGGCGCCGCTGCCGGGCTGGCAGCCGCCTCCGGCATCACCGTCCATACCGTGGCCGTCGGACGTGATGGCGGAGCCCCGGTACCGGTGCGCGATGCCAAGGGCAGGATGGACTGGGCGCGAGGTCCTGATGGCAAGATCTTCCTGACGAGGGTCGACCATGCCGGGCTGGCGGCCATGGCGCGCCGGACGGGGGGCACCACCTTCCGCGCCGGCGACACGGCCGGGCTGGCACGCGCCTACCGCAGCATCGATGGCCTTGTACGTTCACGCCTGCCGACGGGCGAGCGCCGCCGAATCCCTCACCCCCTGGCGCATGGACTCACACTGGCCGCGAGCCTGCTGCTCCTTGGCGACCTCGTGCTGCGCCGGGGTCCGGGCGCCGTCATCGCCTTGCCGGAGCCGATGCCGGGGGAAAGCGCGTGACTGCGGCCCTCGCCAGCCTCATCCTGCTCATCGCGGGCACCGTGATGGTTCGCCGCTACGGCAGGGAACGCCGGCTGACCCTCGAAGCCTGGGGGTTGCCGCACCTCCCGTTGCCCCGCGGGCGCGAGGCCATGGGCCTGCTTCTTCCCATCCTCGCGATGGGTGCCCTCGTACCGGCCAGCCCGGGTCAGGGGAGCTCTCCGAGCGGACCCTTGATGATCGTGTGCGACGTCTCGCGATCGATGGGCGCGCGGGACGGCCGGGGGCCATCCGGACCGGTCAGCCGCCTCGAGGAAGCGCGGACGCGCCTGCGGGAGGCCCTCAGAGACGAGGAGGGACGTGAGGTCGGCATCGTCCTCTTCGCAAGCCGTGCCGTGCTCGCCCTGCCGCCGACCCCGGATCGGGAAGCCGTGGCGCGGACGCTTGACGCCCTGAAGCCAGCCCCTGCCGCCTTGGGTGGAGGAAGCAGGCCCGGACAGGCCCTGAGCCTCGCCAGGCTTGCCCTGCCCGTGGCGAAGCTCGGATCCCTCTGGTTGGTCACCGACGGCGAGTTCCACGGACATGATGCCCGTATGGCCGCCCGGATGCTGGCGCCCTCACTGGCCGACGTCCGCGTGATCAGCGTGGGGGGCGAGACGCCCGCGACTGTCCCCGGTCCGGACGGCGCACCTTGGCCGGAAGCGTCCCGTCCGGCGCGCAGCCTCCGTGACCCGGCTGCAGCCGCCGCCCTCGGCAAGGCCCTGGGAGGAAGCCGACAACCTGAGGCGACCGACGCCTGGGCCACGTCGACGTCGGACATGGTCCGGCTGCTGACAATCGTGACCTGCCTGGCGCTGTGGGGACGCATCCCCACGAGGCTGTCGGCGGGGGAGCGTCGTGCCCTCGCAGCCGTTGCCCTCACGGGCCTGCTGCAGGGCGCCACATGGGCTTCCCTCCCGGACCTCTGGGCAGGCCAGGAGGCTTGGCAACGCGGGGAACCCGAGCAGGCCGCCCGACACTACCAGCGCGCGTTGCGGCATAGGGACCCCCACCCGGCGGCGATGTACGACCTTGCCTGCGTCGATCTGGCCATGGGCCGCACGGCACGGGCCCGCGAACGGTTCACCCTTGCCGAGAAGCAACGGGGAGCCAGCCGTCGCCTTAAGGCCGCGAGCGCCTACAACCTCGGCATGGTCGAGGGGCGTTCCGGGCGCTGGCAGGCCGCGGCCACGGCCTTCCGGCGCAGTCTCGCCCTCCTGCCCGGCGATGCCGATGCCCGGCACAACCTCGCCGTTGCGGAGGCACATCTGCGGGCGCGCGACTCGAGCCCGGAAGCGGATACCGACGCACTCCGGACGCTGCAGGCCGCGCTTACGCGAGACCGGACGCCCCGGGCGTCTGAGCCTTCGCCCGACACGGCCCGCAGTCCCGGGGACACGGCACCGGATTGGTAGCGTAGAATCTTGCCATGACCTTCCTGAAGCCGCTCATGATGCTGGTCGCCCTGTTCGTGACGACGGCCCTGCCTGCCGGGGCCGGTCCGGCCCCGAAGTCCTTCGTGGCCACGGGGACGCTGGAGAATCGCCTCGATGGCGAACGGGAGGAGCAGGCCATCGTGCTGGCCTTCCACCAAGGTTCACTGCGGGTCGAGGCCACCGGCAAGGACGGTGCGCGCACGGTCTTCGTGGTTCGCAAGGGAGATCGGGAGGTCGCCATGCTGGACCCGGCACAGAAGGTCGTGGTGAAACTCTCGCCGGCAGCGATGCGGCAACCCGGCACACCGACCGGACTGGGCTTCGACCAGTTGCTCGATCCGGAGGGATTCCGTCGCGCCCTCCTCAAGGAGGGTAGGAAGGTCGGCCCCGGCGAGACACTCGCGGGCGAGGCGACCACCATCTGGACCCGCTCCGTGAAAGATGGGCAGGCCCGAATCTGGCTCTCGGATCGCCTGCAGCTTCCGATGCGCGTGGACGGCTCCTCCGGGCGGGACGGCTTCCGCCTCGACATCCGGCGCATCGACATGGCGCCCAAGTTCAACGCCGACACCTTCAACCCCATGCCGAAGGGCTATCAGGAATTCAAGGGCGAGTAGGCCCTGATCTCACGGCCATGACCGGCTTGGCCGGCGGCCACGGCAGCCTTCAGGCTGCATGGCGTGCATGCGCCGCCCTTGCTGCTGAACCTGCTCGACGGATGGCCCCCGTTCGGGCCGCGGCCATGGGACGAGCAACCGGATCGGACGCCGCACCTGGCGCTGCTTGCGCGACACGGGCACCACGGCCTCGCCGTGACCACCTTTCCCGGCGTGACGCCAACGGCCCTGGCCAGCCCCATGACGGGAGAGTGGCCTGACAAGCACGGGATTCCGGGCATCCTCTGGTACCACCGCAAGGAGGATCGGCACGTCCACTACTGGCCCAGCTGGGAACAAGCCAAGGCCCGCCGGATGGCACGCGTGGCCCGGGACATCCTGATGGACCTCAATGGCCGCCACCTGAACCCCGGGATCCCGACGCTGTTCGACAGGCTCGAGGACCAGGGCGTGCGTTGTGCGGTCGCGAACCTGCCCATCCATCGAGGCCCCGTCGCGCACGGAGGACGGCTGAGCTTCCCGCTCGACCCACTGCTCCACCGCGGGCCCGTGATCGTCATGGGCCCCACGGACCTGACGCTTGCGGGCTTCCGGAAGCGCTCCATGTCTGGCTCCGGCATGCCCGGAGAAGGCAGGGCGGTGGCTGCTGCGGCAGCCTGATTGCAGGCCGGACGCCACGGCCTTGTGGTCCTCTACCTGCCGGCGACGGACATGGCCAGTCATCGGCATGGTCCGCCGCCGTCCCAGGCCCACTGGGAGCGCCTCGACCGGCATATCGGTCGCCTGATGCAGGCCGTGGGGGGACCAGCGAGGGCGCTCGCATGCATCCGGTGGCTGCTGGTCGGAGACCACGGACAGAGCCAGGTCGCGGATGGCAACCAGGCCTTGGCACCCGACAGGCTCTTCCGCGACCTGAATCCGGTCCGCTTCGGGGGAACGGGCCTGGGTACGCGCCATCCCTCGCCCTTGCACCCAACGACCGCGCTCTGCTCGCGTGGTGCGCCGACACTCGGGAGGGTCAGGTGGCGGCAGCCCGGCTCTGGCAAGGGCTTGGCGCCACGACAGGCATCGACCTGCTCGCAAGGCGCGGGGGCGATGGCGCGATGACCGTCCGGGACACGAGAGGCAGCCGGGAACTGGTCGTCCGCCCGGACGGGCCACTACGGGATCCGTGGGGACATCGATGGCACCAGTCGGGGGACCCTGCGGTCCTCGACCTCGCCCCCGACGGGTCCCGCCTGCGCGAAGGCCGATTTCCAGCGGCCCTCCCGCGCCTGTGGACGGGCACCGCCCACGCGGATATGGTCGCCAGCGCCACGCCCGGCTGGGAATTCACCTCGGGAACGCCGCTCGGGCTGGGCAACCATGGGTCGCTGCACGCCTGTGACAGCTGGACACCCGTCCTGGCGACGGGCTGTGCGCTGCCCACGCGCCTGACGCTGGTGGACCCGGGGTGTCAGATCGTGACGGCCTGCCTGCCCTGATGCGACGCAAGGGCACGCTCCGCAGCGCGCGGCATGCCGGCCCTCCGGCAAGCCTCGGCCAACCACGCGCGCAGTTCGGCATCCCCGGGACGCAACGCCGCGGCACGCGCAAGGGCGCGCCGGGCCCTGGCGGGCACCCCGTGTTCCAGTTCGAGCAAGCCCAGGACCTCCCAGATGTCGTCCCTGTCCTGCGCCAGCGCCAGCCCCGCGATCCACGCTTCACGGGCCAGACCCACCGCACCCGTGCGCTTCCAGCAAAAGCCCAGGTTGAACCACGCTTGCACATCGTCGGGAGCACGTTCCAGCAGAGCGGCATAGGCCACGATAGCCTCCAGGTGTTCCCCCGCGGCGTGCAGGGCGACAGCCAGCCCGAACCATGCCGCACGGGAGGACGGCTCCTGTTGCAGGACCCTGCGCCACGAGCGGCTGGCCGCCTCGTGGGCACCGCGCCGCACGCGGGCGCGCGCCCGCTCCTCATGGTGGCGGGCACGGGCACGCTGGGCGTCCCGGACCAGCGGCAAAACCAGCGCGAGACAGCGGCCCCGAGCCTTTCCCACCGGCATCACGTCACCCAAGAGCCGTCCTCCCCCCCAGACGAGGGACCATCGGCAGAGTCGGGGGCGGACTGTAGCCCGACCCGACGTGGCCAAGTGGCGCTGGACGACGTACCATGACGTGTCCCGACCCTGAACGTGCCGGTCCGACCTGGAGATGGGGTCCAATCAGTGAAGATCTACACGAAGACCGGCGACAGCGGCACGACCGGCCTCCTCGGTGGTGTCCGGGTCGCCAAGGATCACCTGCGGGTCGAGGCCTATGGCACCATCGACGAGCTCAACGCGACGCTCGGAGCCGCGCTCGCCTTTCTGGAGGGCGGCGCGGAGACGCTCGGGGCCGAGTTGCTCCGGACACAGCGCGTGCTGTTCGACGTGGGCGCCGAACTGGCGACACCCTCCGGAAGCCAGAAGGCACGCTGGCAGATGGATGAGGTCGCCATCCAGGAGACGGAGGCCTCCATCGACCGAATGGAAGCCGAACTGACGGCCCTGCAGAACTTCATCCTGCCCGGCGGCAGCAAGGCCGGTGCGACCATGCACCTGGCCCGGACGGTGGCACGCCGTGCCGAACGCTGCATGGTCCGCCTGCACGCCCAAGAAGAGCTCGACCCGAGGCTCCTGCGCTACGTGAACCGGCTGTCGGACTGGCTGTTCGTTGCCTCCCGGTGGGTGAACCAGCTGGCGGGTCAGCCGGAGCACCTCGTCAAGTCCTGACGAGACGGCAGACTTGGTGTCAGGGCTTACCGAACTAGCGCCCTGTCGCCGCCATCATGACTGGCAGATGCGTCTGCTTCCCTTCTTCGCCGCAGCCTTGGCCCTCCAGATGGCCATTGGCGCGTCCCCGGCACGTGCGGAGGGTGGCCTGCTGGGGCTGCCCTGGTTCGGCGGCAGCGACAGGCCCGCTCCCCAGCCTTCGTCCACGGCCTTGCCGCAGCCCTTGCTCGCGACCCCTGCCCCGCGAAACCCAAGGCAGGGCGAGATGCGACTCGAGCACGGCCTGCTGCTCGAGCAGTGGAAGGCCGCCCAGAAGCGGGTGCGGACGGCCGAGACCATGGCCGTCGACATCGCGTTGCCCATCGCCCGCCAGCAACTGGTCGCGGCGCGTACGGCGCTCGAGCAGGGGGCCCTGCTGCTGGATCGGGACGCCGAAGCCCGCGAGGTCCAGGAACGCTTCGATGCGTTCCAGCAGCACCTGAAGAGCGTCAGGCTTGCCCTGGTGCCCTCCCGGGCGGCCGAAACCCGGGGCATGCTGCTCGACGCGGACGCGATCCCCACCGACGAGGCCGGCGTCCGGCGTCTGGTCCAGGAGCTGGACACGGCGGGCTTCAACCTGCTGGTGCCCGAGGTCATCCGCCGGGGCTACGCCGTTCATGCCTCACGCATCCTGGCCCGGGATGCCACCTTCCGTGACAAGGCGGACGTCCTCGCCATCATGGTCGACGAGGCACACAAGCGCGGCATGGCGGTCATGCCCTGGGTCTGGTCTTTCCGGGTTCGCAGCTACGACGAGACCCGGGACTTCGGGAACCCGATTCTGGGCCTGCTGCCCAGCCTGGCCTCACGGACGGAGCAGACCCAGAAACCCCGCTTCATGTCTCCCTCCTTGCCTGGCGCACGCGCCTACATGCGCACCGTGCTCAAGGAGCTGCTCGACGGTCACGACGTCGACGGCCTGCTGCTCGACTACATCCGCTACGACGAAGAGACGCCCGACGACGATGCCAGCAGGACCCAGTTCCAGCTGGAGCGGATGGGCCTCGCGAAGCCGTCCACCTTCATGGCACCGGCCCCGTCGAGCCTGAGTGACGAGGCACGTCGCCGGGACTACCAGCTCTGGCGCGAGGCGCAGGTCAGCCAGTTCGTCGCGGACGTCAGCCAGCTCTGCCGAAACCGTCGCCGACCGATTCCCCTCGCCGTGTCGACCTTCCGGGGCGAGTCCTACGCCCGCCTTCGCAAGATGCAGAACTGGCGGCACTGGGCGGACAACGGCTGGACTCAGGTCACGACGAGCATGCTGTACACCGGCGAACTTGCCGATCTCAAGCGCTGGATTCGCCAGGAGACGGACCAGGGCAGGCGCGCGCCCGAATTCCTGCCCATCCTGGGCCTGCATCGCATGGATGACCCGCTCGCGGATACGCTCGAGCAGATCCAGTACATCCGGGACGAGAACCTGTCGGGCTTCATGTTCTTCGCGATGGGCCATGTTCCCCGGGGCCTGCTTGCCGATCTCGCGCAGGGCCCGTTCCGGAATCGGGCCGCGATGCCGCTTGTCCAGCCGCGCAGGGCCTCGGAGGCGATCCTCGCCGAACTTGACCGAGGCTATCTGCGCGATTTCCCTCTGGCCCGGCTCGGGACCAACGACTGGATCACGGGTGCCGCCCTGCGGGTCCTGCGGACCGAGGTCGCAAGCCTGCGCAGGCAAGCGGGCAAGCTGCCCACGCCCGCGCTCGCAGGGCGCATCGCGAACCTCGCCCAGTCCCTCGAAGGCCTGGAGCGCGTCCATCCGGCCCTGACCCGAGACGTCGGCCAACGCCTCGCGGACATCAGCCTGCTTCTCGATACCCAGCAGGGCAGGTCCCTGCGCCGGCGCTACGTGCCGCTGGGCGACCCCCCGCTCGAGAGCGCGGGCCGACAAGCCCCCCCGTCCGTCCCGGCGTCACCGGCCAAGCCCGCAGATCGGTCGGGCACCATGGGCCGCGCCCCGATGGGTCCACCCGTGCCGCGTGATCTGTTGGCCTATGGCCCCCCGGTGCCCCGGCGGCCGGACCGCAGCCGCTGACGTGGCGGCCTCGTCGTCCGGACGCGGCCTCGTCGTCCTGGACAAGGACGGCGTCATCCTGGACTTCCATGCGCTCTGGGGCGCCGTGACCGAGGCCCGGGTGCGCCTCGTCCGGGAAGCCCTGGGAGCGCACGCCCCGGATGGCGACGAGCTTGCCGCATGGCTGGGCGTCGATGCCGCGGGACGACCACGCGCCGACGGACGACTGGTCACGCTGCCGGGCAACACGACCCTGGCACAGCTGACGGCCTGGCTCTCGCTTCGCGGCATTCCCGACACCCTCGTCAGCCGCGTGCCGGGGGCATTCCATGAGGCGTTCACCTGCCTGCCTTCCTCGGCCTACAGGCCGCTGCCCGGTGTCGCCGAGGCCTTGGCAGGATTGCGTGATGCCGGCTGGCAGCTGGTCGTGGCGACCTCGGACACGCGCGCCCACGCCAGGATGAGCCTGGAGCGCGCCGGGCTGGGCGACTTGCTGCGTGACGTCGTCGGCGGCGATGAGGTCACGCGCCCGAAGCCCGCGCCGGACCTGTACCTCGAGGCGTGCAAGCGATCCGGGGTCGCCGAATCCTGCAGCGTGGCCATCGGCGACACGCCCGGCGACATGCGGATGGCCCGCGCCGGGGGCGCTGCAAAGGCCCTGGCCGTCACGAGCGGCTTCTGCACCGCAGCCGAACTGGCGCCGCTGGCCGATCGGGTGTTTGGCGACCTCGCGGGGGCCGCAGGGCACATCGCGGCCCATGGCCTATCATAGGGGCGTGCTGGTAGAAGGCTATTGCGACGCGTCCTGCTCGGGCAACCCGGGTCCCGGGGCTGCGGCCGCCATCCTCGTTGCGCGCGAGGGAGCGACCGTCGCACGGGAGATCGAGGTGGTGTCCGACGTGACGCCCCAGACCACGAACCAGCGTGAGGAGCTCAAGGGCGGCATCCTCGTGCTCGAGCAGCTCAAGCGCCCTACGCGCATCACGATCACGAGCGACTCACGCTACCTGGTGGACGGTATGACCAAGTGGATGCCGGCCTGGATTCGCAAGGGCTGGCGAACGGCCGGCGGCGATCCCGTGGCGAACCTCGATCTCTGGCATCAACTGCAGGCGCTGGCGGACCGGCACGAGGTCACTTGGCAGTGGGTCAAGGGCCACGCGGGGCATCCCTACAACGAACGGTGCGACCGTCTGGCGGTCGCAGCGGTGCGCCGGTTTCAGCAGGAACGGAGGACCTGACGTGCCCACGGCCCTGTGGTGGTTCATCGGCACGCTCATCGCCTACCTGCTCTCGGGCAGCGGCCAGTTCATGCACTTCAACTACCACCTGCACCAGGCCGAGGCCTTCCTGCAGGGCCGCCTGGACATCGGCACCCCGCCCGCCTGGCTCAATGAATTGGCCTGGAAGGACGGCAAGGCCCACGTCTACTTCGGCCCCGCGCCCTCGATCTTGCTGCTGCCCTTCGCCGCCATCTGGCACCTGAATCTCGACCTTGCCCTCGTGGCCAAGCTGGTCGGTGCCGCCGCGGTGGCCATCGCGCACCTGACATTGCGGCGCCTGCCCCTCGCGCCGCCCGTGATCCACGGCCTGACCTTCCTGTATGGCTTCGGGACGGTAGCGTGGTGGTGCGCCAGCCATGGGAACAGCTGGGTCTATGCCCACCTCGTCGCCAACCTGTTCCTGTGGCTGTCGCTGCACGAGTTGGTCGGGCCCCGTCGCGGCGCGCTGGTCAGCCTGTGGTTCTGCCTTGCCATCCTGTCCCGGGAAGCCGTCGTGGTCGCGAGCCCCGCGATCCTCGCCCTGCTGCTCGTCGGGCCCGGCAAGCTCGGCCGCGTGGGGCAGGCAGCTGGCGTGGCGGCCCTCCTCGCCGGCCTCGACATGGCCTTCAACATGGCGCGTTTCGGCCATCCGCTCGACAGCGGGTACGGTGCGGGCAACGCAACGTGGGGCGCCATCCACGGCAACTACCAGTACGGGCCGTTCAGCATGCACCATCTGATCCGGATGCTGCCCGCCTATGTCTGGCGCGGCCCGGACTTCCACGCGGGCTGGCCACCCGTCTCCGTCACAGACCATGGCCTCGGCCTTTTCTGGACCACGCCCGCGTTCCTCGCGCTTTTTCCGGCGGCAGGACGCGTCCTCGAGCACCTGGGCTGGCTCTCTCCCCGCACACCGGAGGGCGTGTCGACCGCAGCTCCGGCGGTGCTGCCCCATGCGTGGCTGATGCCGGGGGGGCTGCCCGCGCGCACGGCGCCCGAGACGGGACCGGCCGAAATCTCGTTGCCGACTCCAGACGAGGCACGGCTCGTGTCGTGGTCGCGTTGGGCCTGGGTGGCCCTGCTGCCCTCCGCGGCGCTCTACCTCGTCTACTTCGGGGACGGGTGGCGCCAGTTCGGTGCGCGCTACACCCTGGATTACACGCCTTGGCTGATCCTGGCCCTGGGATGCGCTTGGCCGCGGCGGCTGCCGCCTTGGTTGCTCGCCCTGACGGCGCTGGCCGCCGCGATCAACCTCTGGGGAGTTGCCTGGTGGCTGGTGCACCGCTGGTGAGCCCCAACCGACGCGCCGCGCCGTGCACGAGGCGCCCGAGGTTGCTGCGCCATCCGGTCTGCAGCACCGAAGGATCGAGCGGCGTCGTCACTGCAGCCCGGGTGGGCACGGCAAGCGGACGGGTGTAGGAATAGGTCATCGAGAGCCCACGGCTGGCGGGGTGGTAGACGTTGGCAGAAGACTTGATCACGGGAGGAAGGTTCCTGGTGGACCCGGAAGACCCGGGGCGCTGGGGCTTTAACTTGAGGTTAATATAGTCTTATCTTTCCGCAACCTTGCGTGTCTGGAGAAATATTTTTCGGAAATCCCCCGATGACCCTGCCCACCTTCATCAATCCCTCCGCAGCCAACCAACGTGCCCAGGCACACTGGCATCGCCTGGAGCCTCGCCTGCGGGGCGCGGGTTGGACCTGCCACGCACACGTTGCCCACGGCCCCGGCGCGATTGCGGAGGGTGTGCGCGCGGCCTTCCGGGACGGCGCTCCCGAGGTCCTCGTGGTCGGGGGCGACGGCACCCTGCATGAGGCCCTGCAGGGTTGCTTCACGGAAGGTCGGCTGACCAGTGGCGAGGGCATCCTTGCATGGCTGCCGCTGGGCACCGCGAACGACACGCTCGCCGCCCTGCCTTTCGAGGGGGCTTCGGGCGATCCCGTGGCCCGATTGCTCAGCGCGCCCGTGCGGTCCGTCGACGTCGGCATGGTGCGCTGCGTCGGTGCCGATGGCGCGTGGCTGGAACGCGCCTTTCTGAACGTGGCCGAGGTGGGCCTGGGGGCACGGGTGGCCGACCGCCTTGCCCGGACAGGCAAGCCCTGGGGCAAGGCCAGCTACATCCTGGCGACCCTCGCCTCGTGGAGCCAGCTGATGGCGGACCACGCCGTCGTCGAGGTCGATGGCACCTGGACCCGGGCCATGCCACTTTTGGAAATCGTGATCGCCAACGGCCGGGCCTTCGGGGGCGGCCTGCCGGTCATACCTCAGGCCCTGATGGACGACGGGCACCTGGACCTGGCGCTTCTGGGCGCCCTGCCTGCCTGGCAGCTGCCCTCGATGCTGCTGGCCCTGCTGCGCGGCCAGCACTTGATGCATCCTCGGGTCGAGGTCATGCTGGGCGAGCGCATCAAGGTGACGAGCCCCGTCCGCATGCCTGTCGAGGCCGATGGCGAGGTCCTGGGGACGACACCTGCGGAATTCCATGTCCTGCCCGGCGCCCTCCGGTTGCGCGCCTGAGCCCTGAGGCGCACAATCGGGACATGGCGACTCTCGTCATCGTCGACGATTCCTCCTTCATGCGACGCATGCTGAAGGACATTGTCTCCCGGGCAGGTCACGAAGTGCTGGCCGAAGCGGGAGATGGCGCAGCCGGCATCGATGCTTGGGCAGCGCACCATCCCGACGTCGTGACGCTGGACCTTGCGATGCCGACCATGGACGGCGAGTCAGCTCTGGCGGCCATCAAGCGCCGGGATCCCGCGGCCCGGGTGATTGTCTGCAGCTCCCAGGTCCAGGACGAGATCATCCATCGCTGCCTCGCCGGCGGCGCGGATGCCTTCATCGGCAAGCCCTTCCAGGCCGAGGACGTGCTGCGGACGCTGGAGCGTGTCCTCAAATAGGGCCCCCCGTCCCCTTGACGGCCTTGCGGTCACGGCGCTGGGTGCCGACCTGAGGGAACGGGCCACCGGGCTTCGGATCGACCGGGTGCGCCGGGTGGGTCAGGGCCATGTAGTTCTCCGGCTTCGGCCGGGCACGGCGTGCCTCGTCGTTTGCGCCGCGGGACGCCTCGCAAGAGTGACGTGCGTCGCGGAGGATTTCGCGAATGCGATCACGTCCGCCCATCCATCCGGCACCGGGGATCCGGACAGCTTCGTGTCGGCCCTGCGGCGGCACCTGACGGGTACCGTCCTCGAGCGCGTGTCGCAACCCGGTGGCGAGCGGCTGCTCTCGCTGGCCTTCCGTGGGCGGGACGCACTCGGGGACATGCGGACGCATCACCTGCATGTCGAGATGACGGGGCGCCACGGCAACATCATCCTCGCAGACGAGGACGGCATCGTGCTTGAGGCGGATCGACGCGTCCCGGGGCACATGAGTCGGGTCCGCCGCATCTTGCCGGGCTTGCCCTATGTGCTCCCGCCGGTGCGTCCGGGCTGCCGGCAGCCCGGACGCGGGCTGCCGGCAGGGGACATGCCAGAGGAACGCACTATCGTCGAACTCCTGCCCGCATGGGTCCAAGGCCTGTCCCGCGAAGATGCCCGGGATCGCCTCGAGGAAATCGGCATCCAGCCCGAGCTTCAGGCACGCCAGCTCTCACCGGCGGATTGGCAGCGGCTGGATGCGCACCTGGCGCTGTTGCGCACCGGTGCCGAAGCCGGCAAACTGGTCCCACGGCGGCTGGGACCCGGGTCATGGCGCCTGGACACGCGGACCGACGCAACCGCCAGCGATGCCGTGGAGCAGATCATGGCGGAAGCCGGCCGGATGCAGGAAGCCGCCCGGGACACGGATCAGGCCCGCCTGCAGCACGAGCGCCTGCTGCGCGAGGCCCGTGCCGAGGTCGCACGGTTGTGCGAGGTCTTGGACCAGCTGCCCGATACCGATCACCTGCGCCTCGAGGCAAGCCTGCTGCTGACATGGCTGCCGCAGGTGACGGAAGCCCTGCAGGCCGGTGCCACGTCCATCAGCCTGCGGAACCTCGCGGATGACGACGAAATCCTCGTGAAGCTCGGTTCGGGCCCTACGGCCGCAGCCGAGGCCTCCCGGCGCCATGCAGCCGTGCGCAAGGCCGAAGGCACGCGCCAGCACCTCCTGCCAAGGCTTGCGGAAGCCGAGGCCCGCTGCCACCGCCTCGCGTGGACAGACCCCGATCCTGCAGCTGATCCCGCCCCACTCCCTGCCTCACCTCGCCCGACTGCCGATCCGGCACCCAAGGGACCGGGCCTGAGGGGGCGCTCGTCGGACGGCTGGCTCATCGTCGCCGGTCGATCCCCTAGGGAGAGCGACCTCTTGCTCAGGGACTGGGCCAGGCCCGACGATTGGTGGTTCCACGCGGATCGCCACGCCGGCGGCCATATCCTGGCCCGGCCTCCGGTTCCGGGAACCGCCTTGCCGGACCGCACGCTACACGAAGCCGCCACGTGGGCGGCCTGCCGATCCAGTGGCAGGGAAGACAGCCGCGTGACCGTTCTCGTGACCCAGAGGCGCCACATCCGCAAGGCCAAGGGTCTGCCCCCAGGCAAGGTCCTGCACCGGCAGGCACGGACCGTCCTCGTGGCGCCCGATCCTGACGTGGTCAGGCGCCTTCTGGATCGGGCGCGGTTCCCCGACGCTCCCGACGCGCCATGACCTCCTCGTAGATGGCCAGCGTGCGGTCGAGGCAGGCCGGGATGGCATGGTGCCGGACAGCCTCCTGGGCAGCCGATCCCATGCGGTCGAGCAAGCCAGGCTCCCGGATCAGCCTCCAGAGGGCTGCCGCCAGCCCCGGCGCATCGCCCGGCTCGTGGAGGAAGCCCGTAACCTCGTGCTCGATGGCCTCGGGAATGGCCAGTGCCCGCGCCCCGACCAGTGCACAGCCGCTGGCCGCAGCCTCGAGCAGGACCAGGCCTTGAAGTTCGGCTTCGCTCGGCAGCACGAGGACATCGACGGCCCGGTAGATCAGGGGCATGTCCTGATCCATCAGCAGGCCGAGCATCCGGACTCGGGACGTATCGACGCCACGCCGGCCAAGCTCCGCCACGGGGTCCAGCACGCCACGACCCACGAAGGCCCACGTGGCGGCGGCATCCGGCGACATGTGCGCCATCGCGTCGAATAGCACCTCCAGCCGCTTCTCGGGAGCAAAGCGGCCGGCATACAGGACGACCGGCCCCTCGTCAGGCAGTCCGAAGCGTGCCCGGAGCATCCGGCGTTCCCCCGCGTCGACCGGCGGTCGGTAAACCTCGAGGTCCACGCCGTTGGATACGGGCAGGGCCGCCTTCCTGAGCCCCTGGGCCCGCAGCAGGTCCGCCGCGATTCGGGTCGGCGCGAGGACGGCGTCACAGCGCTCGAGGTTCTCGAGAATCAGCGACCAGATGAAGCGCCCGAACGCCTGGAACAGCGGTTGGCTGCGATCACCCGGGGCCCAAAAGTTCTCGGGGATGCCGTGGCACGTGGCGACCAGGGGAGTGCCGTCGAGGCGGGCCAGGACGGCTGCCGTGGCCGCCGTGTAGCCCGGAACCTGCAGGTGAATCAGATCGGGACGGAAACGGTCCATGGCCCGGCGGATGGCGATGGCCGGCAGCAGGGGCAGGCGGATACCGGTCTTGCGAGGGTCCATGCCGGGCCTAAGGTCCGGAATCGCCCCGCAACGGATCACGACGGTCCGGCCATCCTTCTCCGCGGTATCGAACAGGCCGTGGCCCGGCGCCACGACCTGCACCTCGTGACCCCGCGCAGCCATGCCATGAGCGAGCCTGCGCACGGCGATCGCACTCCCTCCGAGGGTCGGCGGATAGTACATGTCAGCGACATAGAGCAGGCGCATCTCAGTCCTCCCGGACAGCAGGACGCGGCGAGGGCAACAGCGCGAGCGCGAACATCCCGGCCCCCATGACCGCAAGGACCGGCGTCAGGCCAAACTGCGCGGCCAATGGGCCGACGCCCCCCATCGGCAGGGAGGTGGCCAGGTTGGTCGCGACGTCCCGAGCGGCAAAGACCTTGCCACGCAGCATTTCGGGCACCTCTTCCTGCAGCAGGGTCTGCGCCGGGATCGCGACCCACGCCGAGGCGAGGCCCACCCCCACCGCCATCAGGCAAGGCCATGGCGAGATGCCGGCCATGGTGGTCGGGCCATCGCCACGCACCCACAGCGCCATGGTTGCAAGGGCAAGGCTCGCCCCGAGGAATCCCCCGCGCATCATGACGAAGCGAGCGCGCCCGTCCCCCCACCGGCCCACCAGCCATGAACCGGCCGCCATGCCGGCACCCGCCGCGGACAACAGCCACGTATAGGGCAGGCCGAAGCGCGCCTGGGCATAGAGGATGGCCAGGGTCGCCACCGCCGCGAACATCGCATAGAGGGCGACTTGCCTGAGGATGGCGCCCCGGATGGCATCTTCGCGCAGCAGATACCCCATCCCTTCGCGGAAATCCGCAAGCAGTGAACCCTTGCGGGCGGCAGGAGCGTGATCCCCCGGCGGCAGCCGGACGAAAGCCAGGAAAGCCGTCGACACGAGATACATGGCTGTCACGGCGAACGCCGGCAGCCACGGCGCCTCCGGCACCAGACGGACAACGACGGGCTCCCCGAGCAGGAACCCCACCAGGATCGACCCGATGACCGTGGCGGCGAAGAGTGCGTTCGCGCCCAGCAGGTCATCCCGGGCGACGACCCGCGGGATCGTGGCACCCTCTGCAGGGGAGTAGGGCTGGGAGAATGTCGACACCAGGAAAGACAGCACCACCACGGGCCAGGGGGATTCGGGCGCGACCCAGGGGACGAGGGCGATGCACGCCGCCCGCAGCAGATTGGAGACGACCTGCGTCACCACCGGATGCCAGCGATCGACCAGCGCACCCGCCAGGGCTCCGAAGAGCACCGTCGGCAACGTGTAGGCCAGCAGCACGGCGCTGGTCCACGTCGGATCCCGGTCGGTCCTGCGGGCGACGAGCTCGACCATCAGGACGAAGTAGACCTTGTCCGGCACTTGGCTGAAGACTTGCCCGAGCCAGAGCCAGCGGAAGGCCCGGGTCTGGAGGACGCGCCCCATCCGGTTCACTTGCACAAGGGGCAGTTTACCAAACGACGGAACATCGGCCGGAGCTGCTTCGTCCTCCGGGCATGCGCCACACGTCGCTCGCCCTGCTCCCGGTCCTGCTGCTGCCGGGTTGCACCATCCTCACGACGCGAGCCATGCCTCTCGCAGGGACGCCGGCTGCCACGACAGCGCCAAGCGCGGCAGCGCCGACCGCGGCGGACGCCGAGGCCGTATCCGTCCCGGTGCTGCAGCGACTCGAGGCCATCCCCAGTGAAGCCGATCCGACGGTGACGCGATGGCAGATCATCGCCGAAGCCGCGGACCGCGCCGGCACGCCCTCCTATCACTGGTCGGCCACGGGCGGGACGCTGAGCGCTACCGCCGGCACCCGCACCTGGTGGCTGCCCCCCCGGGAAGCAGGCACCCACCTCGTTCAGGTCCTCGTCAGCAGTCCGACAGGAGGCGCCCGGAGCGGGACACTGGCCCTCCTCGTGGATGCCGAGGGGCGGAGCACGATGGGACCACCGGCCTTCCGCGTGGTGACGGACCCTGCATCAGCAAGCCTGCTGCCACCGACACCCTCCGTCGGCACCGCGTCGAGGGAACTCGTCTGGTACCAGGTACCCCAGCCGGGGGCTACGCTCCGTATCGAGCCAGGAGACGCGCTTCAGGCCCTCGCATGGCGCCGGGAGGGCACGGGCTACCGGATCGACCGGACCGTGGACGGCGGGGGCCATTGGGTCGGGGGCGCCACGGCGTCGGCCTTGCCTGTCGCCGCAGGCCACGACACCGCAGGCTGGTGGATGCAGGGAGAGGGCGGCGCCTGCGTGCGGACCACGGATGGCCTGCGCTGGACGGCTGCAGGCACCGGGCTACCCGTGGCCACCGTCGCCACGCGCCGGTTCCGGCTGACCGGCCGTACCCTCGAGCGTCGGGAGCCGTCGGGCGCGTGGGTGCCCGTTGCCCGGGTGCCGCTCGAGGACCGCTACTTGACGCTGCGTGATGTCCTCGCGGTCCACGAGCGCGGGCCGAGGACGATGCTCGAGCGTACCGACGGCCCCTTGGTGCAGGACGGCGAGAAGCCGTGGCGCCAGGTGCTTCTTCCTGGCCTTACCGGCGACATCTGGTTGCGACTGGTCCTCGGTACCGACGGGACGGCCTGGGCCCTGTCCCGCTCCGGCAAGCTCGCGATCCTGCCCCGTGAAATGAGGTAACGACCGATGTTGCGCGAACTGATCGTGGCCCTGGCCATCGTGGCGCTTCCTGGCTGCGTGATCCAGACGACGGGCACCTTGCCCCGAACGGGCGGCACGCTGCCGGCCCGCAGTGGCGACGAGACGTTGCCCGGCCTCGCCGGGAGTGGCCGCTGGCTGGAGCTCAATCCGGGCGTATCCTACGAGGCGGTGGCCATGCGGCCTTCCGGGCAGGGCTGGCTGGTCGGCAAGGCCCAGGGCGCCGGAGGCAAGGCCGTGATCCGCCACACGGTGGACGGCGGCCTCTCCTGGACCATGCAGGACCGCGGCAGGCTGGACCTGCTGGCCGTGGCCGCACTCGGCGACGCCAGTGCCGTCGCCGTCGGCCGTGGCGGCGTGGTCTTCCGGACCGAGGATGGCGGTGCCCGCTGGACCCTGCAGGATGCCGGCACCGACCAGGATCTGGTGGACGTCGCCTTTGCCGACATGTCCCGGGGCTACGCCCTGGCGACCGACGGCACGCTGCTGGCCACGACCGACGGTGGCCGCACCTGGTCCGAGCGGATGCGAACCGGGGCACGGGGCATGAAGGTCCTCCGGGATGGCTCGGCGCTGCTGCATGACGACCAGCGCCTGATGCACTGGGGGCCTCATGGGCTGGCGCAGCTGGCCCGGGTCAACGGACTCGTCAGCCTGCACGAGGTGAACGACGAGGGCCTCGAGCTTTGGGCACTCGCCAGTGGGGGCCGCATGCTGCACAGCACGGACGGCGGCCTGACGTGGGATCCGGTGACCTCCCTCGCGACGCAGGACCGGTGGCTGCGGCAGCCGACCGCCCTCGCCATGGCCTTCGGGGCGGAGCGTCGGGGCATCATGCTGACCCGGTTCGGCATCCTGACGACTCTGGATGGCGGCCGCACGTGGATCGAGGGTGATGCTCGGCTGACCAGCGGCTGGCAGCCTTGGTTACAGCTGCTCGAGGACGGCAGCGCGCTTGCCGGTGCCGACGGCCGGACGCTGTGGCGCCTCCGGCCTTAGGGGGCGTGCCCGGCGTCGTGATGCTCGGCCGGGGCCTCGTGACGCGGCGGCAGGTGCTCTTCGTGGACACCCGCGGGCGCCTCGCCGTGCACGGCCCCGGGCGCATGCTGGGAGGCATCCGGCGGCGGGGCGGCTGCCGCACCCTCCTCGTGGCCGGCGGCGACGGGCTCGTGCTCGGGCGTGACCGGCTGGCGACCAGATGCGCCATGGGACGACGCACCATGGTCACCGCCCGCTCCATCATGGCCACCGTGGGCGCCGTGACCAACGCCTTCGAGCCCGGAACGCGGGTAGAGTGCCCCGTAGGCGAGGGCGAGACTGCGATTGACTTCAGCGGCCCGAATGGCCTCGTCACGCCGCGCATAGGCCGCCGAAACGGCTGGCAGGGCGTCTGCTTCGGCCTGGGTCGACACGACGCGGCCCGCAGGCACGTAGCGGCCTTCGCCGATTCGGACGCCCCCCTGCACGACGCTACGCGGTTCGAGAATGCAGCCCTTGCCGACCGTCGCATCGTCGACGACGGACTGGGGGCCGACCCAGACATCACTCCCGAGCGCCACGGGCCCGCGAAGCACGGTGTGCGCGCCGACCGTGGTCCGTTCCCCGACATGCACCGAATAGCGCACATAGTTGATGCGCACGGTGTTGCGCTCCAGGAACAGGCCGCGCTGCTCGGTGGGACGGCCCGTGATGACGGCGCCATCGAGCACTGCGGACGCCGTCGCCAGTTGGATGCCCTGGCCCTCGTCGCCACGGATGCTCGCCTGGGGAGCGATGAAGACCTCGGCCCCCACCGTCACGGCCCCGACGACGGTGGCCTGCGGATGCACGAAGGCATCGTCCGCGACCACGGGGTCGGCCAAGTGTGTCACGAAGGAGGTCGGCACGTTCGGGCCGATCGTGAAGCCCTGCAGGCCGAAGGGATTGAGCTTGCGCGCCTTCTGCGCCTCGTGGCCGGGCTCGGCCATGCGGACCTGATGCTCCGGCATGAAGACACGCACGCCCAGCACGGAGGCAGCCGCCGACAAGCCGGCGATCACGATCGCCCCGGCAATGATGCCGACGTCGACCTTGGGCAGGGGGAACCTATCGAGCAGCGCCTTGATCCGCTCGGCAGGGGTGGGGCCTTTGCCCTTGCCCTTGCCTTCTTCCTGATCATCCATATTTCCGATTCTACGCCACCGGAGGCTTGACGGCCCGCCAAGGTCCCGCAGGAACGCGATGACGATAGGGCTCCCAGCCCGGATCTCCGGCGAGCACGCGCTCCTCGAGGCGGGCCCGCGCCGCGAGCAGCGCACCGGTCAGGACAAGCACGGCCAAGTTTCCCGGGGAGGGGTGAATCTGGCACAGGCCAGCCCCGCAGAGCCACTCGGCCACATACAGCGGGTGCCGCATGACAGCGTAGGGTCCGCGCGTCACCAAGCGGCGCCGCGCGGGCCGGATCCCGAAGGACCTGCCGAGTGCCGCCACCGAGGCCACCGTGAGGAACATCGCCGCGACCTTAATGATGCCAGCCAGCACGGCTGTGGCTGGGCTCACGGGCCAGAGACATGACCAGACACCCGGGGGGCCGCTGCGGCCCGGCCGGAAGAGCAGCGGGGCCGCAGTCCCCGCCAACGCCAGCAGCGCGCCCGGCAGGCTGGCCGGAGCCTGGGCCGGCAACCTGCGCAAAAACTGCCGGAGAACCACCATCTGGAACAGCACCAGAAGGGCGGGTGCCAGGCCCGGCGCGGCTGCCCACGCGCGGATGGCGCCCATCAGGACGACGGTCCGGGCGATGACGACGAGGCCACGTTCGGCAATCTGCATGCCCCCAGTCTGCCGTTCGACGATCTCCTTGCCGTTGCGCTATCGTGGGGTCTCGTGAAGGAGTCGAACATGCACCGTCGTATCCAGCCTGCCCTCTTGGCCGTGACCCTGCTGGCCCTCGTGGCCGCACCCGCACTCGCGAATCGCAAGGCAGCACCCGCCAATGAGCCCGCTCGCAAGGCCGCGACGGCCGTGACGGAGGAAGCCCAGGCCGTCGCAGCAGCCTCCGAGGCAGCAGGGAAGAAACTGGTCCTTGGCCGCCGCGTCGCCCTCGAGACCAGCAAGGGCACGCTCGTCGTCGGACTCTTCGAGAAGGACGCCCCCAAGACCACCGACAACTTCCTGCGCCTGGTCCGCAAGGGCTTCTACGACAACACGCCGTTCCACCGCGTGATCGAGGGCTTCGTGGCCCAGGGCGGGGACCCCACCGGCACGGGCACCGGTGGCCCCGGATACACGGTCAAGTTCGAGAAGACGCCCCTCAAGCACATCTCGGGCGCCATCGGCATGGCGCGGTCCGCCTCGCTCGACTCGGCCGGCAGCCAGTTCTTCATCGACTTCATCGCCCTGCCGCAGCTCGACACCCGGCTCGACGACAAGGGCGTCCCCACCGGGGGCTACGTCGTCTTCGGCCAGGTGGTCAAGGGCCAAGCCATCCTCGCCAAACTGACCCGGACCATGACGCCGGACAACGCGCCGCGACCCGGCATCAAACCGGATCGCATCGTCAAGGCCCGGATCCTGTAGGAGCGGAAGCCATGAACAAGGTTCGCAAGGACGCGGTCGAGGCCCTGACCGGCCTGCTGCGGGACGGCATGACCATCATGGCCGGGGGCTTCGGACTGTGCGGTCTGCCCGAGCACCTGCTCCTGGCCATCCGCGACTCGGGCGTCCGGGAACTGACATTCATCTCGAACAACGCCGGCGTCGACGACTTCGGCATCGGCCTGCTGCTGCAGCGTCGTCAGGTCCGCAAGATGATCAGTTCGTACGTGGGTGAGAACAAGCTTTTCGAGGAGCTGGTCCTGTCCGGAGAGCTCGAGATCGAGCTCGTCCCTCAGGGGACGCTCGCGGAACGCATCCGGGCGGGCGGGGCAGGCATCCCAGCCTTCTTCACGCCGACGGGCTACGGGACCCTCGTCGCCGAAGGCAAGGAAACGCGGGAGTTCGATGGGCGCTGGTACGTCATGGAGCGGGCCCTGTTCGCGGACCTGGCCGTGGTCAAGGCCTGGACCGGTGACACGATGGGCAACCTCGTCTACCGGAAGACCACGCGCAACTTCAACCCGATGATGGCAACGGCTGCGCGTGTCACGGTGGCCGAGGTCGAGCAGCTGGTCGAACCCGGAACCCTCGATCCCGACCATGTCCACACACCCGGCATCTATGTCCGGCACATCCTGCAGGGCACCCGGTACGAGAAGCGCATCGAGCAACGCACGACCCGGCCCCGCGCGGCAGCGCAGGCCTAGGAGCACCCCATGGCCCTCGATCGGCACCAGATTGCTCGCCGCATCGCCCAGGAACTGCGCGACGGCTACTACGTCAACCTGGGCATCGGCATCCCGACCCTTGTCGCCAACCATATCCCCGAGGGCATGGACGTGGTCCTGCAAAGCGAGAACGGCCTGCTGGGCATCGGTCCCTTTCCGGTCGAGGGCGAGGAGGATCCGGACCTCATCAATGCCGGCAAGCAGACCATCACGGACGTCCCCGGCTCCGCCTACTTCAGCTCGGCCGACTCGTTCGCGATGATCCGGGGCGGTCACGTCGACCTGACGGTGCTGGGCGCGATGCAGGTATCCGGCAAGGGCAACCTGGCCAACTGGCTCATCCCGGGCAAGATGGTCAAGGGCATGGGCGGGGCGATGGATCTGGTCGCCGGTGCGCGGCGCGTCGTCGTCGCCATGGAACATTGCGCCAAGGACGGCAGCCCCAAGATTCTGCCCGAATGCACCCTGCCGCTGACCGCCCGGGCTTGCGTGTCCCTGATCGTGTCGGACCTTGCCGTCATCGAGGTGACGCCGGACGGCCTCGTGCTGCTCGAGACGGCCCCGGGTGTCACGGTGGACGATGTACGCGCGCGGACGGGCGTGCCTTTGCGTGTGGCCGAGGATGTCCATGAGATGCGCCTTGCCGCTCCCCGGGAGGCGTAGGACGATGCGTCGCAATCTCGCCGGCATCACGACCGCCCTCGCCCTCCTGTTCACCGGCCACGCGTGGGCCGTACCGGCCCGGGCGGCTGCCGCACCGGTCCGCACGCCAGCCGTCGAGGTGCACCACCGCAAGCTGGCCAATGGTCTCGAGGTCCTGGTGGCGCCGCGCCACCACGCGCCGCTGATCAGCTTCCAGGTCTGGTACCGGGTGGGCTCGCGGGACGAGGCCGTCGGTGAATCGGGCATCTCGCACCTGGTCGAGCACCTGATGTTCCAGGGCTCTCCCAAGTTCGCGACCGGACGCTATGACGAGCTCGTCGAGCGCAACGGGGGCAGCAACAACGCCTTCACGACCGAGGACTACACGGCCTACTACGTCGATCTGCCCGCCGATCGCCTCGCGCTCGCGGCCTCCCTCGAAGCCGACCGGATGCGTGGCCTGCTGATGCCCCCGGGCAAATTCGGCTCCGAGCTGTCGGTCGTCAAGGAAGAGCGTCGCTGGCGTACAGAGAACGACCCCTTCGGCATGATGTGGGAGATGCTGGGTGCCACCGCCTATGTCCAGCATCCCTACCGCTGGCCCGTGGTGGGCTGGATGGACGACCTCGACCGGATGACCCGGGCCAAGGCGATGGCCTACTACAAGCGCCACTATCACCCGGACCAGGCCGTCGTCATCGTGACGGGCGACGTGCAGCCGGATGTAGCGTTCCGGACGGTCGAGACGGCCTTCGGCAGCATCCCCCGGAGCCCCGGGGTGGACCGGCGGGTCCCCGAGGAGCCCATCCAGCGTGGCGAGCGGCGCACGACGCTCATCCGGCCCGTGCAGGCGCCGGCCGTGATGCTGGCCTACCACACCGGGGCGCGCGGCCATGCCGACTACCATGCCCTTGCCGTGGCGGAGCGGGTCCTGTCCTCGGGCCGCTCGTCGCGCCTGCACAAGGATCTGGTCGACACGCGAAAATTGGCTCAGGAGGTGGGTGCCAGCGCGATGGCCGGCCTCGATCCCGGCCTGTTCCTGGTCTACGCCGTCCCCATGCCCGGCCACGATGCAGCCGAACTCGAACAGGAACTCCAGGCCGCGCTGGACAGACTTGCCCGGGAACCCATCACCGAGCAGGAGCGCCGCAAGGCCTTCGATCAGGCTCGTGCCGCACACTTGGTGGGCCTCGAGAAGAACCACGACCTCGGCATCGAGCTGGGGACAGCCGCCATGCTGGGCAACTGGCGCTGGGCCCTCGACTTCGTCCCGGGTCTGGCGGCCGTGACGCCGGAGCAGGTCCGGGCCGTCGCTGATCGGGCCTTCAGGAAGGCCAACCGTTCGGTGATCGTGCTCGAGCCCGAGACAGGCGCCGAAGGAGGCAACTGAGATGCCGCGTCGCCCCTTCGCCACCTTGCTCCTCGCCACCGGGCTGATCCTCGGGGCCGGCTTCCCTGCGCCGCAGCCGGCCCTTGCTGGCGGCCGTGCCACCCGGGACTCCCTGCCGAGGCCCGCGACACTGGCCATCGCTCCGGGCGTTCCCCTGCACGTGGTCCGCAGGCCGGGCATGCCGATCGTGACGTTGCTCGCGCTGGTCCGTACCGGCTCGGCGCAGGACCCCGCGATGCGCGTCGGACTCGCCAGCCTCGCAGGTGCCCTCTTCAAGCGGGGTGCAGCCGGCCGCAGCGGCGCGGAAATCGACGAGGCGCTCGATGCGGTCGGTGCCGACATGTCGGTCGAGGTCGACGACGACCGCATCCTCGTCCGGTTCACGGGCCTGTCCGAACACTTGGCACTGGGCACGGGCCTGCTGGCCGACATCCTGACCCGTGCAGACTTCCCTGCGGCCGAGCTCGAGCGCGAGCGCGACCAACGCCTGGCAGCGATGCGCAGCACCCTGGACGATGCCAACGCCATCGCCGGGCTGGCAGCTGCCCGGAACCACTTCGGCAGCCACCCGTACGCACGTCCGGGGCAGGGCACGCGAACAGGCCTCAAGGCCATCACGACGGGAGACCTGCGCCAGTTCCGGGATGGCGCCGTGCGACCGGGGAACGTCGAGTTCGTGGCCGTGGGCGACGTCGCCCCCGAGCGACTTGCCGAAGCGCTGCGCACGGGCCTCGGGACGTGGTGCGCAAGCCCCCGGGCGGAAACGGCGAAGCCCCTGCCCCCCCTGCAGGTTCAGGCGGGCCGGCGTGTGCTGTTCGTGCCGATGCCGGTGACGCAGGCCTACATCCAGCTGGATCTTCCCTCCGTGGCGCGCCGGCATCCCGATCACCTGCCCTTGGCGGTCATGGCCTATATCCTGGGTGGATCGTCGCGGGGGCGCCTGTACGCGGACATCCGCGACAAGCAGGGCCTGGCCTATGGCGCCTACGCTTCCCAGCAGGCGCAGGCGGCCGAGGGACGCCTCGTACTCGAGCTGCAGACCAAGGTCGCCAGCGCGGGCAAGGCCATCGACAGCCTCCTGGTCCAGATGCGGCGGATGGCGGCGGAGGGACCGACGCGCGCGGAAATGGACGCCGCCAAGGACTACCTCACGGGCTCGTGGGGCAGCCGGTTCGAATCCGGATCCGATGTCGCCGGCCAAGTCGCCGCCTTGCGCTTCCACGACCTGGGCGAGGACTGGTTCCGCGTCTATCCCGACAGGGTCCGTGCCCTGACGGCCGCGCGCATCCAAGGCGTGGCCGCCCAGTACCTGCGAACGGGCCGCTACAGCCTTGCGGTCGTCGGTCCCGAGGATGCACTGGGCGGAGAGCTGGGTCGCTTCGGCACCGTCGTGCGGCTCGAAGCGCTCGCCCTCCTCGACTGACAGGACACGGATTTAATAATCTGCCGCCGCCAGGCAGCCATCCGGAAGCCCCGAAACCTTCATGGTGACGGGGCTTCATGCATTCTGGAGAATCTTTCAAAAGAGGGTTGACTACCATTAAAAGCCTGTTAATATCGAGGCAAGCAACCCTCGGCCCGCCCCCCCCCCCAGGAGTTCCTCGTGAAGATGCGCGCAGTCATCGCCGCCAGCGTCACCGCCTCTGTCCTCGCCGGTTGCGGCGCGGCCGTCGCCAACCAGCCGTCCCTGCAGCTGGCGGGCCTGCGCTCCGGTGACTTCCGGGCGGATGGCGTGTCGACCCGCGAGGTCCTCGTCCGCCTGGCAAACCCGATGGCCGATGCCGCTATGCCTTACAAGGTTCTCGACCGCAGCCTGGAGCGCCTGGGCGTCATCAGCGTGGCCGTGCCCCAGGGCCAGTCGCCCGAAGCCGTGGTGGCATCACTCGCCGGCAAGGCAGGTGTGGCCGGTGCTTCGCTCAACCGTCGCTACACGTTCGACCGCCCCGTCAGCGTCGAGACCTTCCTTCCTGCGGCCCTCGCACCCAAGTTCGTGCTGAACGACCCCCAGGCCGGCGCGCAGTATCATCTGGCGCTGACCGAGGCTGAAAAGGCTTGGGACATCCAGCCCGGCCAGAAGTCCGTCCGCCTCGCGTTGGTCGACACCGGCATCGACCCCAAGCACCCCGACCTGCTGCCCCAGCTCGACCCCCAGGTCGGCCTCTACAATGTTTTCACCAAGGACGCCAAGGTCAATGACACCCACGGCCATGGCACGCACACCGCCGGCATCGCCGCCGCGGCCGCCAACAACCGCGAGGGCGGTGCAGGCATGGCTCCCGGCGTCTCGCTGATGGCCGTTCAGGTGCTCGACGCCAACGGCTCGGGTGATTCCAAGTCCATCGCAGCCGGCTTCATCTATGCAGCCGACCAAGGGGCCAAGGTCATCAGCGCCAGCCTCGGCATCTATCGTTCCGACAAGGTCATCGAGGAAGCCCTCCAGTACGCCTTGGATCGGGACTGCTCGATCGTCGCCTCGGCTGGCAACAACGGTGCCGAGAACGACCCGGTCAAGAAGCCCCATCTGCCCTCGACCTACCCTGGCGTCATCGAAGTGGCCGCGACCGACAGCAAGGACAAGACCGCGTCCTTCAGCAACTGGGGCAAGACCGTCACCGTTGCGGCCCCGGGCGTGGATATCATCTCGACCCTGCCCAATGGCAAGTACGGCAAGATGAGCGGCACCAGCATGGCTGCTCCTGGCGCGGCCGGCGTGGTCGCCCTGATCCGCAGCCAGCACCCCGAGCTGAAGCAGGCCGAGGTCAAGGAGCTGCTGCACAAGGCCACCGAGGACAAGGGCGGTGTCGGGTTCGACGTTCGGTTCGGCCACGGCCGCGTCAACGCCCTGAAGGCTGTCCAGCTCTAAGGCGAGTCGACGACGGGCGTCCAGCACCCAGCGCGGTGCTGGACGCCCATCGCACTTTGGAAAGACCAACGTTCTGACGCGGCAACCGGGCCTGAGGCTGGGTTAAGCCTCCCCCAAGAGCAGGCAACCCACGCCTGAACATCCCCGCGGCGTCCGACAAGGGAAGCGTGCGAACCTTTCCTTTGCCGGCGCCACCCCACCCTGCCCACGGCACCCGTCCGATACCCGGTCGTCCCGGAGCGCGACACCCTGCGTCCGGGACGCAACTCGTCCAGGGCCCCCCCGAGACACGCGTCCAACGCCTGCGCGCCCTGAAAGCCCTGTCCGATGCCGCGCGACGGCTACTACAGATGATGGACGATGCCTGCAAGGAAGATCGCCGTCTACGTGGCATCCAAGGTCTGCCGGCAAGGGGCCCGATCGCTGGTGCCTCCACCTCATTCGACGTGTTCGGTACCCGGAAGTGGCTCCGCCGGACGACGCGCCGTCTCGATGCCCGCGACGGCGCGTAACGTCATGCCCAGGCGCCAGACGTCCTCGGGAAAGTCTTCCTGGCTGTGACGTTGGCGTGCCGACAGCGTATGGTCACGACGCCGCGCACGCAGACGTACGGCGACTAACTGCTCGCGGGGCAAAACGACCAGATACTGGCCCAACCAGCCATCGGCGAGGAAGGCCTGACGGGAAATGCCTGCTGCCTCCGGCCGCGTGTCCCCCAGCAACCACCACAGCAACCCTGCAGATGGGTAGAGACGCGCAGGCGTGGTCATCGTGCGAATCCAGCCGGGCTCCAGCAGGCGCCGCCCATGCCATACGCCATCGGTGGCCAGAAGCTCCCCGACCCGGGCCAGGTCACGCGCCGTCATCGCCAGGCCGGAGTAGGTCGGTGGATGCCCGGCACGATCCGGGGGCCAAGACCAGTTGCGAATACCAAGGGGCTGGAAGAGGGTCCGTGACACCCAACGATCGGCCGGCATGCCGGAAGACATGGCGAGAATGGCCGCCAGAAGGGCCGTGGCCTCATTGTTGTAGGCAAAGACTGTCCCGGGCTCGTCGGTGAAACCACCCGCCAACGCACGGCTCACGCGGTCCGGAGCACGATTCAGAGGCCCTACCATATCCGAGCAGGCGAGGCCCGACGAATGTTCGAGGATATGGCGCAAGGTCGCGCGGCGACCACGACCCTGGATACGGCCGGGAAACCAATGGGTGAGCGGCCAATCCAGCGAGCCGATTCGCCCCGACGCCAGCAGCGGTCCAAGGGCCAAGGCGGCCACGCTCTTGGTCACGGACCAGGTGTCGATGGCCCCCCGCACCGGTCCCGGCTGACGCTGCAGCAAGGTCCTGCCGTGATGCACGACCACCACCTGATCGGCATCCGTCTCACGCGCACGCTGCTCCAGATGCTCGAGGGGCCCCACTGCTGCGGACACGGGGAGGCTCACCATGGCCGCCAAAAGCCCCATCGCCGCCCAGAGCGCCAACTTGCTCCACGAAGCCCCGGATCGCCGCACCATCAGGGTCGGACGACGGGCCCCCGCCACGCCAGCATGCCGCCGGTCATGTTGACCGCGCGCAAGCCGACGGCCAGAGCCATCTGGGTCGCCATGGCACTGCGACCGCCACTGCGGCAGACCATGATGATTTCCTGGTCTGCCGGCAACCCGGTGAGATGACCCTCCAGCGTTCCGAGCGGAACCAGCCTTGCGCCCGCGATATGCCCGGCCGCTATTTCGTGGGGCTCCCGCACGTCGACGATGCAGGGCGTCTCGCCCGCCGCCAGACGGGTAGCAAGAGCCTCAGGTTCCAGGACCGGAACAGACGCCGCACCGAATCCGAACATGAGACACCTCCGGAAATACCCTACCCGGGTATACTGCGAGATGTCAAGCGCGCCTCCTGCGCGCCGCCGTGAACCTGTGAGAAACGGTCGAGGTAATCAGGTCGCTGGGTGCCGAAGCAACGATCCCAGACATTGCTGTACAGGCCGTAGTGACCCCGAACGTACTGGTGGTGCATGTTGTGATGCGTCGACGAGTTCAGCCAGCCAAGCAGGGGATGACTGGCCCAGCCGGGCTTGAAGACCTCATGGCCAAGGTGTCCCAGAACATTGAGGGAAAGGCTTGCAAGGGCAAACAGGCCCAGGTCCAGGGGGCGCCACGGCAGCAGGAACGCAAGCAAGGGCAGGATGCCAGCCTCAAGCACGGCTTCCACAGGATGAAACGCAAAAGCAGCAAAGGGCGTCGGATACGTCGAGCGATGGTGGACCTGATGCGCCAGACGATAAAGCGGCCCCCAATGCAGGAATCGATGCAAGGCATAGAAGTAGCCATCGTGCACGACCAGCATGGCCCCTACCGTGAGCGGCAGACGCAACCCCTCCATGGCATCCGGTGGGGTCGTGAGCATGCGGGTCACGCCCGCACGGGCCGCCACGAAGACAACACCGGCCATGGCCGTGAAGACGAGGGCCGTGCTGACGGACCAGGCCAGTTCCCGCTGCATCTGCTGGCGGGTCGGCCAGACTTGCTGGATCTGTGGCGCCCCGACCCAGTCACGCACGGGTCCGTAGTAGACCCAGCAAGCACCGCCTGCGAGCAGGACGAACCGAACGACCGTCGCGAGGCCCAGCAGGGGCAGCAACAGGGTCATGGGCGTTTCGGGCCGCAACCAGGCACGCAGGATGAAGCCCACCAGCACGACGACGCCAGCGAACGGAAGCCACGCCAAGAAGGCTCTTGCCTGCACGCTGACCTCCCTTGCCGGGTAGACCCTACAACATGGATACCACTGCGACGTATGTGTGCGCCTGGTGCGGTCAGGAGAGCATCACGGAAGTCGACGTCTCCCAAGGCATGCGCCAGAAGTATATCGAGGACTGCCAAGTCTGCTGCCGACCGATGCAGTTCTTCCTGGTCTTCGACGAGGAGGACTACTCGGCCACCATCAGCACCGAACCCCTGGATGGCTAGGGTGCCGTCGGTCGCTCCGTGAAGCCGAAGTGCTCGCAGTAGGCGACGCCTGACGTCGTCTGGCCATCAGGACCGGACTTGGCAACCTTCATCGACCCCTCCCAGTATTCCGGCAGGGGGTCCATCAGGAACGGGACGCGACGGGCCAGCTCCTGGGCTGTGACGGTGGCGTCAAGACGAATGGTCTCCTGACGATCCGGCAGGGCCAAGACCCATGAGGTGGTGTACCACTTGTGGGTGCGCGGGCTCTGCCACCATGCCTTGCGTTCGAGATCGAAGGCACGCGCCGTCGTCAGGCGCCCCTCGGCGTCCAGAACGTTTGCATAGCGGGCAACCACCGTGCCATCGCCGTTCCGGAAGCCGAAGAGGTTGTAATCAACGCCGTCGTCCGTCTGGACCGAGAACCAGTCCCAGCGCTCCTTGAAGCCCGTGACATAGAACGGCCCCCACTGGTGGTCGAACCACGACAGGCCCGTGACGGCAAGGCGGCGGCCATCCAGCAGCAGGCTGCCGCGGGTCTCGAGACGCGTCCGCGAGTAGTACCAGGAGAAGTCACCCTCGGGCATGTCGATGATGCCGTCGCCGTTCATCAGCATCGGGGCCTTGGTGGTCGTGAAATCGAGATCCAGTTGGGCGCCGTCCGTCCGGCCCGTCAGGGACCAGGCATCCGGACCTGTCGTGCGGAAGCGGTGTGGTCCGTAGGCAAGGTCCAGACGATCCGTCGCCTCGAGCGCCTCACGACGACGAATGCCCTCGCGCAGGTAGCGGAAGCGGCCTGAAGACTCCTCCGTCAAGGCCACATGGGCCCAGCGAAGGAGAGGTCCGACCTTGAAGAGGGTGTATTCGAAGCCATAGCGACGCTTGCCGTCCGTAAGATGACCGTTGAGATACCACCACTCCGTCAGGGCACGGGGATGCGCCGTCTCATCGACGGGCAGGCGGATAGGCGCCTTGGCGGCCGCGGCCCGGACCTTGGGGGCGACCTGCCGGGAGAGCGACACGAGGCGCTCGCGCCAAGCCGCGGCCACGCCGGTGAGGACACCTACCCCCCCGGTCCGCGCAAGAACCCGGGCGATGATGGCGCGCGTGGCGACGGGATCGGGGTCCGCTCCCCCGGCCCAGGCGACGAAGGCCTCGAAGGAGCGCGCATCGCCGCCGCGCAGGGCGGCCTCGAGGGCATCCGCCGTGCCGGCGACATAGGCCTCGCGATCCGCGGCCGGCGCCGTCGCCATGGCGCCCGTGGCGGAGCGGTCCATGACCGATGGGGGCAAAGGAGAACCGCACGCCGAAAGGAGGACGGCCACCAAAACGAAAAGCGCACGAAGCTTGGCTGAACGCATGCCTTAACAATAAGGCTCTATTCAGGATTTGTAAATATCCCGTTAAAGAGCGGGCTTGCGGGGCCGGCCGCCCTTGCGACCATTGCGTCGCGCAGCCTCGGCCTTGGCCTCGCTCCGACGGGAACCGGCCGCCCTTGCCCAAGCCCGCATCAGGTCCCGCTCGGTCCATGGCTCTGGGGCAGGTGTCCCCGGCACGGGCCCCGCGCCCTCGAGACCAAGCCCCCCGGGCCGGGGAGCGCCGGTGTCCTGGGCCGAAAGGCCGAAGAGCAACGGCACCAGGGTCGCCACGGGCAGAACGAGACCCAGGGCCGGCCAAGTGACGGCGCGACCGTCCTCAGCCACCTCCAGACCTGCCAGTTGGTCGGTCGAAAGCCGCCGCAGGGGGGCCAGCAAGGCTGCGGGCAGCGCCAGCCTCGGACCATGTGCGAAGGTCAGCAGCAGGTCCCGCGAGGCAGGCCCGAAACGCACGGCACTCAGCGTCGCCTGTTCCGGGAGGTGGCTCAGCGGATCCGTCACGACACCGGCTTCATTCAGCCGACGGCAATCTGATGGCCACCCGAGGGATGCGCCTTCACGAAGCGGTACATCTCATCGGGGGAAACACGCTTGACCCGATCGTCGGCCGGATCGTGGACCAGGTACTGGCCGTTCTCGAGTCCGTAGCAGAGCACGTAGTGACCGGAGGTCCGCGCGGGATTCCGATGGGGATTCATCTCGTGGTAGTCACCGTTGAAGATCACCCACTTGCCGGCAGCCAGTTGGCCATTGGCCCAGGCGAGGTAAGACCCGGCCTGGCTGGTCACGGAAAGCCCCATCGCCTGCGCCATCTTGCCGAGGCCGGCCACGCTCGTGCCCGCTGCCGTCGTGCCGCCGATATCCCCCAAGGCATTGATCAGACGCGCCTCGGAAACACCGTCGCGCCACCCGATGGCCCGGGCAATCATCGCCATCGAGGTGGGGCCGCAATTCGAGGGGCCGTTGCGATAGCCCGAGGCGGCTCCGTCGGGACGATACTGGTTGATGGCAGGCGTGTGCGCGCGGACCTGGGTCCGATCATCCCCGCCAATGGGTGCCGGGCGGTCGACGACCGGTGCGGCAGGCTGGGCGGACTTGCCCGGGATGACGAACTTCTGGCCGGGGAAGATCATGTTCGGATCCTTGATGATGCCGCGGTTGGCCTCGTAGATCTCGCGCCACCGGCGGCCGTCGCCCAGTTCGCGGGCCGCGATGGCCCAGAGGGTATCCCCCTTGACGACCGTCACGCTGCGATCGGCCGGAACCGGGGACGCCGGCTGCGCGGGGACGACAGGTGCCGGGGTGGCGGCGACCGGCTGGGCAGGAGCCGGGGCAGGCGTCACGGGTGAGACCGGGGGCGGCGCGACCACGACCGGGGCGGGCGCGGCGGGAACGGGAGCGGGGACCGGCGCGGGCGCGACCGGAGCCTGCACCGGGGGACGACCGATCGGCAGGGGCGTGGCCCCATCGCGAGGTTGCGGTGCGGGTGCAGGCGTGGCCGAGCCGGGCGGGGGCAAGTAGACCGGGGCCCCGGGCGGCATGGCGTAGGGCGGACGGGTGGTCGGCGTGCCGGGCGGCACGGGTGCCGGCGTCGGGGGCGTGGGCTGGGGATCTTTCTGAAACGTTTTGCCGAAAGCGCCACCGATGGCGCCGATGGCACCGATGACACCCACGACGCCGCCGATGATGCCGGGGAGGTTGTTCAGCAGGTCCGAGCCGCCGGGCTTGGGCATCGGGACAGGCTGAGGCTGTGGCTGCGGAACAGGAGGAGCCGGCGTGGGAGCCGGACCGGGCTGGGGCGCAGGCCCCGGGGCCGGAACCGGAGCCAGGACGGGAGGAGTCGGCTGCTGCTGGCCGAAGAGGTTCGCCAGTCCTTGCGAGATGCGGTCGAACCCGAGGCTCACAGGCGGTTCAATCTGGGTACGGACCGTACCGGCAGTTGCTCCGAGCGCCGGTACGCCGACCAGCCCCTGGGAGGAGGCGGCCGAGGCAGCGATCGTGGCGGGAGAAGTCATACCGGAATATCGGCAGACGACCTGCCGCAGGTTCTTATGCAAGGCTCAAGGGGCGTTTAAGTTTGCCGCCGGAGCATCCGGGGGCTAAGCTCTTGAGGCATGCCACGACTCCTGTTCTGCGGCTATCCGGACTCGGCCATCCTGCCTGCCCTGGAGAAGAAGGGCGTCGAGGTCCTCCAGACCATGGAGCCGCTGACCGAGATGCCGGAGGTGGACGGGCTCGTCAGCTTCGGCTACCCGCATCTCATCCCCGGGCACCAGCTGGCGAGGTTGCCCCGCAAGGGCGTCAACCTCCACATCTCGATGCTCCCGTGGAACAGGGGCAGGCACCCGAATTTCTGGGCCTTCCACGACGGAACCCCCCACGGTGTGACTCTCCACGAAATCGAACCGGGACTTGATACGGGTGCACTCCTGTTGCAGCGGGGGATCACCCTCGACCCTGAACGCCTGACCTTCAGGAAGGCCTGGGTGAGATTGCTTCGCGAAGCCGAGGACCTCTTCCTCGAGCATCTTGACGCGTACCTTGACGGTCAGTTGGTTGCCAAACCGCAAGGAGGACCCGGCTCGTACCACAGATCCGCTCAACTTCCCGAGTGGGCGGGTGGCTGGGACGCCAACATCGCGGAGGCGATAGCAGGCTTGCATCGACAGGCCTCGGAAGATGCCGCGCGCGTGCTCGGGGTGCTTCTCGCCGATCCGGCGTGTTCGCTGGATCCGGTCCGAGATAAGGCCATCCTCAGGCGCGCATTGCTTGCGGACCCCAGGATGCTGCGCGCCATGGCCGATGACGTGGACAAGCGTTGGACCGACGGCATGCCGCTTGATGCGACCCGGATGGCAGCCATCCTGCGCGGCACATGGCCCCCGCCGTCAGCCAAGATGGACTGATGGCCAAGATCGCCTTGCGGGTCGACGCCTCTCACGTGCTGGGCACCGGACACCTGATGCGTTGCCTCGTCCTGGCGCGGACGCTCAGGCATCGTGGCTGCGAGGTACTGATGATCAGCCGCAGCCTGCCGGGGCATCTCTGCGACTGGGTCGAGCGCACGCAGGACATCCGGGTCGCCAGGCTCCCCGCCACCGCGATCGCCGGGAATGCCCGCCCGGAATCGGGTGCCCTCGGCTGCAGCGAGGAAGAGGATGCCGCCGAGACCCGCGGCGTCCTCGAGGATTCAGGCCCTTGGGACGCGATGATCGTCGATCATTATGGCCTGGGTGCAGAATGGGAGCGTGCCGTCGCCCCCCTCGTCCGACGCATGCTCACCATCGACGATCTGGCCAACAGGCCGCACGCGACCCGGATTCTGCTCGACCCCAACTTTCATGTCGATCCGGCAGGACGCTATCGGGCGCTTGTCCCTGAGGACTGCCTGCTGCTGCTCGGACCGCGGTTCGCGCCGCTGCGCCGAGAGTTCGTCCGTCACGAACGCGTCGGCAAGCGTACGCACTCGGGTCGCCCACGGGTCCTGGTCTACTTCGGCGGATCGGACCGATACGGTCTGACACTGATGGCGCTGCGCGCACTGGCAAGCCTGGGCTTTCCACCCCGCCTTGTCACGGTACTGGTCGGCGCCACGGACCCGGCCAGTGCCGCCATAGCGAGGGAAGCCACCCATCTCGGCTATCCCCCCATGACCGGGGTGGGCTCGAACATGCCGCGCCTGATGCGCCAGGCCGACCTCGCCCTCGGGGCTGGCGGGTCGACTCAATGGGAGCGTTTCCTGATGGGCCTGCCTTCGATCGTCGCCACGATCGCCGAGAATCAGGAAGCATGCGCCGAAGCCCTCCATCAAGCCGGTTACGTGCACCTCATGGGTCGGGCGGACGAACTGACCTCGGACGACATCAAGCGCCATATCCGGACCCTGTGGACCCACCCTGGCCGAAGGCGCCACCTCGCCCTGCGTGGCCGAGGCCTCGTGGATGGGCTCGGTGCCGGCCGCGTGGTCGATGCGCTCCTCGAAGACCTCGCCTGGCACGCCAACCCGATGGCGGCGGAGGAATCGGTTCAATCGGTCATCAGCGAGGCATCTCAGCGTGGATAATGGCGGGGATCACGATCCGAGGTGAGAACCTTGCTGCACATTATCGCGTCGCGCCGTCCGGACACATTCAGGGCTGCGGTCGAGCGACTGGAGGCACGTACCGGCTGCCGCTTCCTCCTCGTCGAGGAACCGACGTCGCTCTCGATCGAACGTCTCAATGAGTTGAATCCCGGCTTCATATTCTTCCCCCATTGGTCCCATCGCATTCCTGAAACCATCTTCTCCCGCTACACGTGCGTCATCTTCCACATGACGGACCTGCCCTATGGTCGCGGTGGCTCACCGCTCCAGAATCTGATCCTCCGTGGGCACCGGGACACGCAGATGTCAGCCCTGCGGTGTGTCGCGGAAATGGATGCGGGACCCGTCTACATCAAGCGCCCCCTGAGCCTCGAGGGCTCGGCCGAGCAAATCTACAGCCGGGCCTATGCCCTCATCGAGGACATGATCGCCACCATCCTGATCGAGAAACCCGAGCCGATGCCACAAAGTGGCGAGGTGACGGTCTTCAAGCGGAGGCGGCCAGAGGAGTCTTCGATGAGCGCATTGCAAAGCCTGTCACAGGTCTACGATCACGTCCGGATGCTGGACGCAGAAGGGTATCCGCATGCCTTTCTGGATGTCGGCCCCTTCCGGATCTATTTCCGCGAAGCCCATGCCGGCACTGAAGAACTCCGCGCATCCGTCCGAATGGTCATGCGGGAGCAACCCTGACGTGAGTCGCAAGGTACTGGTGGTGGCAGCCCATCCCGATGACGAGGTGCTCGGGATGGCTGGAACCTTGCATCGGCACACGCGCCAAGGCGATAAGGTAGGCGTGCTCTTCCTCGGCGAGGGGGTCTCCTCACGCGGCGCAATCGACGAGACTTCCATCCGGCGCCGGGAGCAGGCGGCTTCTGTGGCGGCAAGACACCTCGGCATCGATATCTTGGGCTTCGGGCGATTTCCGGACAACGCTTTGGATACCGTTCCCCTTCTCCACCTCACGCGGTTCATCGAACACTGCAAGCACACCTTCCTGCCGGACGTAGTCTATACGCACCACGGTGGGGACTTGAACATCGACCATCGCCTCGCTTCACAGGCCGTCATGACGGCGTTTCGACCGCAACCGGGGGAGCGCTGCACGGCCCTGCTTGCCTTCGAGGTCGCCAGCGCGACCGAATGGTCCTCACCTGCCGTCACCCCCCCCTTCCTGCCTGACACATGGGTCGAAGTCTCGACCGATCTCGGACCGGCCCGCAGGGCGCTCGACTGCTATGCAGAAGAACTGAGGGAACACCCTCACACCCGCTCCCGAGAGGCGTGGGAGACCCGCATCCGCCACCGTGGTCATCAGGTGGGTGTCGAGGCAGCCGAAGCCTTCGTGACCTTGCGCCGGGTTCTCAGGGAAGGGGGCCACCCTTGACGGCAATTCCGAGTTTCCGCATCGGCCAGCGCACAATTGGACCCGACGCCCCCCCCTTGGTCATCGCCGAGATGTCCGGCAACCACAATCAGTCGCTCGAGCGCGCCCTCGCCATCGTGGACGCGGCGGCCCGCGCCGGGGCACACGCTCTGAAACTGCAGACCTATACCGCCGACACGATGACGCTCGACGTGCGGGGCGGCGATTTCGAGATCACCAATCCTGACAGCCCGTGGTTCGGCCGAAACCTGCACGAGCTCTATCAGGAAGCCCACACCCCGTGGGCGTGGCACGCCCCCCTGATGCAGCGCTGTGCCGACCTCGGAATGCTCTGTTTCAGCACCCCGTTCGACGCGACGGCGGTCGACCTGCTCGAATCCCTCGACGTACCCGCCTACAAGATCGCGTCGTTCGAGGTGCCGGACCTGCGCCTGCTTGCAAGGGTGGCACGCACCGGGAAGCCCGTGATCATGTCGACAGGCATGGCCTCGCTGGCCGAACTCGACGACGCCGTCCGGGTGCTTCGGACGAATGGCTGCCAGCAACTCGTCCTCCTGAAGTGCACCAGCACCTACCCCGCAGCGGCCCGAAACAGCAACCTTCGGACCATTCCCCATCTTCGCGAGGCATTCGGCACGCACGTCGGCCTCTCGGACCACACGGGCGGCATCGGGGCTGCGACGGCATCGATCGCACTTGGCGCGGTCGTCATCGAGAAGCACTTCACGCTGCGCCGCGCCGACGGCGGCGTAGACGCCTCCTTCTCGCTCGAACCCGAGGAAATGGCCGCGCTGGTGGTCGAGACCGAACGCGCGTGGGAGGCTCTTGGGGAAGTCCGGTATGGCGTCTCCGAGGTCGAGCGTCCGTCCACGTTGTTCCGCCGCTCGCTCTATATCGTCGAGGATCTCGAGGCCGGCGCGCTCCTGACCGAAAGCAATGTCCGTGCGATTCGGCCCGGCCATGGCCTGAGCCCGAGGCACCTGGACCAGGTTCTGGGCCTGAGAACGACAGTCCCGGTGCGCAAGGGCACCCCGCTCGACTGGCCCCTGCTGCAAAGTCCGGCAGGTGCCCCGTGACCAGTTCCGCGACAGGGCAAACCAGAGAAAGAATGCCTGCCTTGGACCCCGACGGGCCAGGGCCAGTCGGGACACGCAGCACGGAAAGGCTGCTGGATGCGCCGAAAGCCGCCGAAATCGGAGTGCTGGACAGGGCAGCAACACCCATCTTGACGAACCTGCAAACGCGAATCTCGACCCTTAACGCCAAGTCAGCAATCCAGCACCGGGCTAAGCGCCTCGGGCGATCCATATTCGACTTCCCGGTGATTCATCGCGCAGCCTGTGCGAATCCGGACTTGGCCCGAGCAGCGCAGGACAGTCTGGTAGGCAATCTAATGCAGCCAGATCGGTGGTCCCAGCCATGAAAATCGCCCTTCTCCAAGCGAGAATGAGCTCTCAACGACTTCCCGGCAAAGTGCTGAAGCATATACTGGGCGTACCGATGCTGGGGCGACATCTTGAACGCCTCGCACGCTGCCGTTCCCTCGATCGAGTGATCGTCGCCACATCCACTGATGCCTCCGACGATCCCTTGGTTGCTTGGTGTCAGAACGAAGGCCATACCGTATATCGGGGTCCCCTCGAGGACGTGCTGACGCGCTATATGCATGCAGCCGAAGCCTACGCTGCCTCTTGGGTGATCCGCCTGACAGGGGACTGCCCGCTGGCAGATCCCGGCCTGATCGACCGCACGGTGGACGGTGCCGTACAGGCGAAGCGCGACTACTTTTCCAACATAGAACCCCGGACGTGGCCGGTCGGCATGGACGTGGAAGTCATCCGCATGGACGCCCTGCGCAGTGCCTTTCGCGAAGCCCACCGCCCGTCAGACCGGGAGCACGTGACCCCCTTCCTTCGTCGGCAACCCGAGCGATTCAGTCACGGTGCCCTAAGGGCACCACGCGACCTTTCCGGCCTAAGGCTCACCGTGGACGAACCACAGGACTTCGAACTGGTATGCCGCATCTATGCAGCGCTGCTGCCCGAAAGGCCGGACTTCGATCTCAACGACATCCTGAACCTCCTTGAGGCCCACCCAGACTGGTTGGCACTTAACGGGGGCATTCTGCACCATGAGGGTTCCAGGCCTTCCCTCTCCCGGGAATCGACATGAACCGGGGCCATCCCCGGAGTGCAGCCTTCCTCGACAATATGGGTGATAGCCGGTTGCATCGCAATCGTGACGTCGTAAACGGCTTGTCGGACAACAATGCATTGGCCGTCACCGTCCAGGAAAGCTTCCTGAACTCCCGGGACGCCACCACGAGGGGCACTCCAGACGCCGTCATTTTCGCAAGCCGAGGCCCCGATCGAACCTGTAGTCTGGTTCAGTCCCCTTGGCTCGCAAATGTTCAACGTGAGCCTGTCTTGGTTCCCATGAGACGTATCGCCCGACCGCATCCAACAGTGAGAAGACTGCTGATTCCAGGATGTGGACGGCAACAGGATGCTGGACTCGACCGGAAGGCTTGCGTTTGCGATCCTGGTTCGCTCAGACCCGCATGGCATAAACGTCGTACTGTGCCAGCTGGCGGAGGATCTCCAAGCCATCCTCCCGCGCCCGGTCAAGTCAGGAGGCGCGGCATCAAACGTCCGCACGGTGGGCTGCGCAGACACGCTCCGGTTCAGAAGGAACCGCCTGAGCGCGACGACGTCCTGCATATACTGGTCGAAGCCGTGCGCCAACATCGCGTGGAAACCCTGCTGCGCTGCAAGCCCCTAGTGCCGCTCTTGAAGGTCCGCTGAACCGTGCGCCTGCTCTTCGTCATGTTCGGTTGGGAGGACTCGGGCGGGGGCACCATGCTGCCACGCGCGATCGCCAAGGCACTGGCGAGTCGTGGCCACGAGGTCCGGGTCTTCCACGCCGGCGTGGGCAGACTGCCGGACGATTCCAGTCCCTACAGGATGCTCCATCGGGAAGATGCCGGCGTCAGGCTCCACGGCCTCTATCATCGACGGGTTGCATTCCACGCCGTGGACAACCCCCTGCTGGACCTCGACGATCCCCCCGTGCGAGAGGCTTTCGAGGACCTGCTGGACACATGGCGACCGGATGCCGCCCACGTCCACAACCTTCATGGGCTGGGTGCATCCCTGCTCACCAGCCTTTCGGAACGGGGAATTCCGACCTGGTTCACCCCCCACAACCACTGGGTCGCGTGTCCAAGCCTCTACCTCCTCGATGCACGCCTGGACCGATGCGACGGCCCCGGGAACGGATCGGCGTGCGGGTCCTGCAACAAGCATCCCGAGCTTGCAGCCGCTTTCGTGACACGACGCGCCGGGCTCCGTGAGACCCTCATCCGCACGCGCACCACCCTGCTCGCACCATCGACGTCCGTGCGGGACGTCCTGATCCAGCAGGGCATCCCGTCGGGCCAGATTCGCCTCCTCTTCCAAGGCCATGAACCTTTCGACAAGCTGTGGAACCAAGTGGGCGCCCATCGTCTCCCGGCGACACCGACCGGTCCCGTCCGCTTCGGGACACTCGGCACCGTCAGCGCCCTGAAAGGCATCCGTCTGATCGCCGCCGCCACCCACCACATGGAAGGCGCGGGCACCATCGACGTCTTCGGGGACGTGACACCGGAGTTGAAAGCCACCATCGAAGCGGACGCCGCTCCGGGTCGTTTGCGCATCCACGGGGCCTACAAGCCGGGCGACCTCCCGGACATTCTCGCAAGGATTGATGTCATGCTGATGACCAGCATCTCCGACGACTGTGCCCCGCTCGCCATCTGGGAAAGCCATGCGGCGCGGGTACCCGTTCTGGGTGCACGAATCGGCGGGATTCCTGACTTCATCCGGGATGGTACCGATGGCCTCCTCTTCCCGGCTCGGGATCCGAAAGCCTTGGCCCATGCCATGAACCGGGTCATGGCCACTCCGGAACTGGTCGCGACCTGGCAAGCTGCCATCCGGCCACCGCGCGGCTTCGGGGACTATCTGGACCGCCTGGAGGATCTCTACGCAGGCAAAGCTCCGCCGCAGGACGCCTGCGCGCGGCCGACGGCCCTCCGGATCGTGCTGGAATCGACCGCCAACCTCGGAACGATCAACCTTTCGGAAAGCCGGGACGATCTCGAGGTGGAGATCCTGGATCGCCACGGAGCCCGGATAGCGGGCCAGACGCTCTCCAAGCCGCCGGACATCTCGCTGCAGAACGATCCGCCCCGACAGGGGCTGTGGTTTGCGCATGCAGGAAAGCCGAACGACCCGGAAGTCGACGGTGTACTGAATACGGCTGAAATCGCCGATCCTGTCGCGAAGTGGGCCGGTTGGCGGGGACGAACACCCCGGCGCTACCGAACATCTCTCGACCTGACGGACTCGGGCCCCGCGCTGGAGCTTCCCGACGCACCTGGTCGACGCCTGCTGCTCTGCCCGGAGTGGCAGGAAGACCCCTGGAGCCAAGCCGTTCGCCAATTCCTGGCTGCCATCCCCGCTGGATTGGATCTGGCACTCGTCCTGCTGATGCCCCCCGGTCGGCCGGACCTGCAGGCACGTCTCGTGGCGTGTGTGGACGAAGAGGCCGACAACCCGGTTCCGGGCCCGGACATCGTACTGGTGGACGCCGCGCTCACCGGCAGCACCATCGGTAGTCTCTACCGGGCCTGCGATGCCCTATGGTCCCTTGGCCAGCCCAATCGAGAAGAGGAAGCACGGGCTTGCGGCCTGCCCGTCCTCCATCGACCGATGGACGACGACCTGCGTGACATCATCCGGCGCGCGACGCGGCAACGGGGATGAACACCCGTCGATCACGGGACGGGCTTGAGTCCGCCCCGTGATCGACGGGCGAAGGCTTCCAGCCACGGCTTCAGGTCGGCCCAGGACAGCGCATCCGGCACGCCACCGGCCGAGACCAGGGCCTCGCGCGACACCCACGGCGGCCCGCCCCGGGATGGCCCTGCTTCCTCGGGATTGCCGGAAACGGTGGCCAGCAGGGGATCCAGCCAACCGAGATCCCAGGTGGTACCGGGTTCGAGCCAGAGGAGCCACTTGCCGCGAGAGACGGATATCGCGCGGTTGAGACCCGCCCCGCCCTCGCCGGAAGCCGGCTCGTCCAGGATGACGACATCACCCTCCATGTCCCCTTGCAACGCATCCAGCGAAGGGGATGGTCCTCGTTGCACCAGTATCAGTTCGAACAACTCCGCATCGAGGCTGCCAATCAGTTCGCCCAATACGACCTCGAGATCGGGGCGATCCCCATCCAGCGGGATCACCACGACGAGAGGGGGCATACGCCCCGGATCCCGTCCATCCAGGCGAACCTCAAGTCGCTCCCACCAACCGGCTTCACGCAGGGCCTGAGGGGAGAAGAGGCTCGGATTGTTGCGCCGGACACCGGCCACGAGCTTCAGGGCGGTCTTGAGGGCCTGATGATAGACCCCCGAGGCATGACGCCGGTACCGGAACCACGGATAGGCCACCCTGTAACCCTGATAGCCGGCTGCCGCAAGGGCCAGCCAGAAGTCCCAATCCTCATAGCCGCGCACGTTCGTACGGTAACCACCCACACGCTCCCAGCCTTCCCTGCGAAACAAGGAGCAACAAGGAATGTAGTTGAACCGCGCAAGCGTCTCCAAATGCCAGTCGACCCCGGGCCAGCGCCGCTCGTCTCCCCCGATATCCTGCAGATCGACATATGCGAGGCCGACCTCGGGTCGGCGTTCGAGCACAGCGACGCAACCCGCCAGGAAATGCGGTTCGAGCAGGTCATCCGCATCAAGACACGCGACATAGCGGCCTCGCGCCTGCGCGATGGCGGCGTTGCGCGCATGGGCCGGTTGGCCCGAGTTGGGCTGGGACCAGATCCTGATGACGTGGTCCGGATAAGCCGCCGCCACGGCTTCGGCCACGGCCACGCTCTCGTCCGTGCTGCCGTCGTCGATGACAAGCAATTCGAAGTCCTGGAACGTCTGTGCAAGCACGCTTTCCATGGCCGCACCCACGTACGCCGCGTAGTTGTAGCAGGTGATGACGACAGAGACCAAAGGGGCCACAGCCAAAAGGCGCCCTTCCCCGAGCCACGCATCCTCGATCTCGGTAGAACGTCTCCTATCCGCCTCGGTCGGCACGGGGACGACGGGCAGGCCATCCACCAGGATGGAGACGGCCCGATCAAGACCGGGGTCCTGTCCAGGCGCCAGGCCTTCCGCGCCACGCCACGCCGGCCGCCCCGTGTGCGCATCCGGCATGCGCACCGGGGCAAAGCCAACCAAGTAGCGGAAGTAAACAGCATAAGCCAGCCTCAGGGCCCTCCGTCGGATCTCGAGGGAAGGGGCAAGACTTTCGACCTTCAGCCGGGACGCCAGCAAGTCCTCGTAGACGGCGGCATCGACGACATACTCAGCGAACGTGGCACCAGCCCACAGGGGATGTCCAGCGACCAGAACCGGCAATCCCCTTGCGCCCGCCTCGAGGCCGATGGTGCTGTGATAGACGAGCACCTGCTCGGCCAATCCCAGCAAGGCATAAGAGCTGACGTCGTCATCGGGCATGACGAACCGCATCCACGGCGGCGCACCGGCCGCAAGCTCCCGGACTTCGGCAAGTTGGCGCTCGTTTCGACCGGTCGAGGTGCGGCCGCCCATATTGGGATGGACCCGGATCACCCACTGGACGTCCGAGCAGGAAGAGGCCCAGGCCATCGTGCGTTGAAGCCACTCGGCATGGTTACTGAAGGCCGAGCGGTAGTCCTCGCTCGCTGCCACCTCATCGTCCGATGAGAGGTAGAGCACCCAGATGGGCCGGTCATCCAGCCCGAGGCGTCGACGCAGCGAGCCGGATTCCTCGAGCCCCTTGGAGAAGGCGGTCCAGCCCAGCCCCTTGCCTTCGGCCCGACCGCGCATGTAGCCCTCGATGGTTCGCAATGCAACGGCATCGAGGGGAATGTCCTCCCACTGTCTGCGTACCTGCTGGATCATGGCCGCGCTGTCGCAGCGAACGCCGTCCAGGAGCATCAGGGACTCCGATCGTCCGCCCCGCTCGTGGCAGATTACGCGGACCCCCCTGCGGCTGGCCAACTCGAAGGCCACGCGCGTCGGTGCCTGACGACCATTGAACAGCAGGAGGACATCTGGCCGAATATCCTCAAGCAGGCGCTCGAAAGCGAGGGCCACACGCAATGCGGAAGCCAGATAACGACGGAATACAGCTACGACTTCAGGATTGGTCATGTCGGGCGGGGCGGTCCGAAAATGGGTGTTGACCGAAGACATGACCCAAGCCCCAAGCGACCAAGTACCGCGGGATGCCTCGAGCAGGCCTTCCGAAGGAAGTCCCTCGGCCCAAGCAACGGCTTGTCGCTCGTCGTCCGGCATGGTCCAGCGCCCGAGCCATTGGTACGGCATCCGCAAGCTCGCCATGAGGCGAGCTACCCGTCCCTGACAATCTGTGCAAGCCAGCGCGTGCCGGGGCTGCGTAGCCGCCCAGAACACGTCACATTCGGTCATGATCCCATCGCAAAGCACGTACCGGACTTCAGCTCCACGAGCCTTCGCCCCGTGGAGCAGCGCGGCCTCCCACTGGCCGTGCAACTCCCAGTACGTATAGGGCGAAAAGCACAGTAGACGAGGGCCATCATTAGCGGACATCTTCTAGGACCTCTTCCAGGGCGCCTACGATCCTGTCGACATCGTCATCCCCCATCGCGGGAAACAGAGGCAAGGTCAGGATTCGCGCGAACGCATCTTCGGACACGGGCACCAGGCCCGGGTGCGTCCCCAAATGCTCGCGGTAGTAGGCGTGCAAATGCACAGGCTTGTAGTGGACGTTGGCACCAATCCCCCTCGCCCTGAGGCCGGCCAGGACAACGTCACGAAAGCCCGGGGGACAGGCCCCAATCAGGCGGACGACCATCAGGTGCCAGCCGTGTCCGACTCCCGGGCGCACCTCTAGCGGCCGGACATCCGGAAGTCCGGCCAGCAAGCCAATGTAACGTGCCGCAAGCTCTCGTCGACGCTCTACCCAGACGGGCAGGCGGGCCAACTGGGAGAGACCCAGCGCGCACTGCAGGTCCGAAAGGCGATAGTTGAATCCCAAGCCAACCATGTCATAGTGCCACGTGCCTGCCTGCTCCCGCTGGCGATGATCGGTCGTAATGCCATGGTTCCGAAAGACACGCATACGCTCGGCCAAGTCGGGATCATCCGTCGTGATCACTCCGCCCTCGCCCGTGGTCATGGGCTTCACCGGGTGCAGGCTGAAGGTGCTCAGATCCGCTAGCGAACCTACGCGTCGGCCATTCAGGCTGCCCCCGAGGGCATGACAGGCATCAGCCACGAGGGCCAAACCGTGCCTGTCCGCAAATGCGCGCAAGGCCGGATATGCGCACGGCTGACCAGCATAGTCGACAGCCACAATCGCCTTGGTCCGCTCCGTCACCAAGGGATCGAGTACATTGTGATCCAGCAGCAGGGTATCGCATTCCACGTCTGCGAACACAGGCTTGGCACCCAAGTAGCAAGCCGCATTTGCCGTGGCAGCAAAAGTCATGGCGGGAACGATGACCTCGTCACCCGGACCAATGCCCAGTGCAGCATAGGCGGTATGCAGAGCAGCCGTACCATTGGCCACGGCCACGGCGTAACGCACACCGACGAACTGTGCGAAGGCCTCCTCGAATCGCGCCACCGTGGGTCCGGTCGTCAGGTAGTCGGACTGCAGTGCCTCGACGACCGCCTCGACATCCGACGCATCGATGGTCTGGCGACCGTAGGGCAGAAATCCGGACAACGGCTCAGGCCTCCTGCCGATCTGCCTGTGGGCGAACCATCTCGAGCAATTGAGCGACCGACAGCCAGTCGTGGTTGCGATCGCTCGAGTAGATAAAGCCATCCGGACAGGGCAACCCACCCTTGGACGCAGCCATCGTCGACCGCCAATCGGCCGTGGTCGGCAGGATCTCGAAATGGTCGGAAAACTCGAGGGTATGACGTGCGTCATCTTCCGGGACCATCACTTCGTGCAGCTTTTCACCAGGGCGAATCCCGACAACTTCGATTCGGCAATCGGGGATAAGGGCCTTGGCCAGATCCAGGACATTCATACTGGGCAGTTTCGGCACAAAGACCTCACCACCTGCCATGCGGGCCAAGCTACTCAAGACAAAGTCGACACCCTGTTCAAGGGTAATCCAAAACCGAGTCATACGGGGATCGGTGATAGGAACAACACCTTCATGCGCCTTCTGGAGGAAGAACGGAACGACGCTGCCGCGGCTACCGACCACATTACCGTAGCGCACTACGCTGAAGCTCGTTCTGGCGCCACCCGAGTAGTGGTTGCTCGCAGTGAAAAGCTTGTCCGAGCATAGCTTGGTCGCCCCATAAAGGTTGATCGGATTGGCAGCCTTGTCCGTCGACAACGCGATCACTCGGGCAACCCTGCAATCTATCGCTGCATCGATGATGTTCGCGGCTCCGAGAATATTGGTCTTTATTGCCTCAAGGGGATTGTACTCACAGGCCGGCACCTGCTTGAGCGCCGCGGCGTGCACCACGACATCGACCCCGGACAACGCACGGTGCAAACGGGTGGCATCGCGGACATCGCCGATGAAGTACCGCAGGCAAGGGTAGCGGGACTCGGGAAAGCTTCGGGCCATCTCAAACTGCTTGAGTTCGTCGCGCGAGTAGACAATAAGTTTCCGCGGCCTGTATCGGGACAGGACGCGTCGGACGAAGGCGCGACCGAAGGACCCGGTGGCGCCAGTGACAAGGATGACCTTGTCATCGAGGCTGAAGGCGTCTTCAGGGTTCAACGGTTCTCTCCATCGAGGCGTTACACATTAGGCAATCGGCAACATCCGCCCCAATCTACAGGAACGTCCCGGAGGTCACCGGCGGGCTTTAGTAAAGCGACGCCTAACCCTCGCAGGTCACGTCCCTAGATGGGGATTCCACAACTAGCGTTCAACCGGGCGGCTTCGATTTGCAGTGGCAGGATCCTGCTGTGGTTCGAGGCAGGCACGGAATGGAACCGGCATTGGATTATGCCGCTTCTTGAAAGCCTCGCCATCGGACAGCCTTCTTCAGAAGTCCCCAAGTCCGCGCGCCCCCTTGGGTGTGACAGACCGGCGTAATAGATCCACCTGTGGGTCGCCCATTCGGATCCACCCGGGTTCGGCCAAGCGGATCCAGGGTGGTTCGGCCAAGGAGATCCACCTGACGTCTTAGCGAGCCCCGGCCAAGGAAGCCGGGCAGCGACAGGCGCCACGACAAACCTTCCAGTACCGACCGCGTCTGGGAGAAGAGCGTGAGCGCACACAGGGTGGACATGCATCGCCTACAAGAGTTCGTCCGTCTGCACCGACTGGGTTCGAGCAGCCGTGACATCGCAAGGCTCCTCAAGATGGGCCGCAATACCCAACGCCAGTATCGGCGTTGCCTGAATGACGCAGGCTTGCTCGACGGCGACCCTGATCAAGTCCCCGATCTCGCAGCCCTCAAGGGCGCCGTCCGCGAGGACCTGCCGCCGACCCTGCCGCAGCAACAGGTCTCGACCATCGAGAACTGGCGCTCGAGCATCGCGGAGATGATCGAACGGGGTGCCGGGCCAACGGCCATCTACGACAAGCTTCGATTCGACGACCCGGACTTCAAGGCCAACGTCTCCGCCGTCAAGCGCCTACACGCCCGAATCCTCAAGGAGAAAGGCGTCCAGCCCAAGGACGTCGCCATCCCCGTCCTCTCGAACCCCGGCGAAATCGCCCAGGTCGACTTCGGCTACCTCGGCAAACTGCTCGATTCGGAAACAGGCAACATCCGCAAGGTCTGGGTCTTCGTACTCGTGCTTGCCTACAGTCGACACATGGTCGCACGGCTCGTCTTCGAGCAATCGGCCGAAACCTGGCAGCAACTCCACGTCGACGCCTTCCACGAACTGGGCGGCGTCATCGACACCATCGTCCCGGACAACCTCAAGGCCGCGGTCATCCGAGCCTCGTTCGCCATCGACGAACAAAGCCAACTCAACCGCAGCTACCGCGAACTCGCACGATACTACGGATGCAAAATCGACCCCACGCCAGTCCGGGCCCCGGAAAAGAAGGGCAAGGTCGAGTCCGCCGTGAAGTACATCCAGACCAACTTCTGGAAACCCCGCACCTTCCCGGACGTTCAGCAGGCTCGTCAAGAACTCGACCGATGGGTGCGCGAGATCGCAGGCATGCGCCGACACGGCACCACCGGAAAACGACCCCTCGAACTCTTCCGCCACAACGAACAACCGCTCCTGAAACCACTGCCCAAGATCCCCTATGAACCCGTGGTCTGGCGACAACTCACCGTCCATCAGGACACCCACGTCCTCTTCGAGAGACGACTCTACTCCGTCCCATGGAGCCTCCTCGGACAAAAGGTCTGGGTCCGCGCCACCCGAGGAACCGTCGCCATCTACCACGACGACGAACGCGTCGCGACACACGAGAGAACCGGACCCGGTGTTCGCACCACCAACGAGGCACACCTGCCCACGCACCGGGCAGACCTGCGACATCGCAGTCCGCTCCACTGGCTGGAACGCGCTGACGCCATCGGCCCCGAGGTCGGCACGCTCGCACGCGAAGTCCTCCAGACCGACAACGAACTCAGCCAACTCAAGGTCGTCCAGGCCATCGTCCGCCTGCTCGAAACCGTACCGCCGGAACGGGCCAGGGCCGCCTGCACCCGCGCAAGCCACTTCGCCGCATTCAGCTTCCAGGCGCTCAAACGCATTCTCGATCGCGGCCTCGACCAGGAACCGCTCCACGACGTCGTGCCCTTTCCCGCACCCACCGGCGCAAGGCCCAGATTCGCTCGCCCGCTCGCCGACTTCATCCACCTCAAAGGAGGTCAACCATGAGCCCCGTGGACGAACTCGTACCCTTCCTGAAAAAACTCCGCCTGTCCGGAATCCTGCAAACTCTCGACCTCCGTACGCGTCAGGCCGTCGACGACAACCTCTCCCACCCCGAATTCCTCTTCCGACTGCTCGCCGACGAAGTCGAGCGACGCGACGGCAAGCAGCTCGACATGCGCCTGCGGAAAGCCAGCTTCGAGCACGGACGAACCCTCGAGGACTTCGACTTCCACTTCAACCCCGCCGTCCCCAAAGCACGGGTCATCGACCTCGCAACCTGCCACTTCGTCGCACGGCACGAGAACGTGCTCTTGGTCGGTCCGACGGGCGTCGGCAAGTCACACATCGCACAAGCCCTCGGCCTGCGGGCCTGCCAGACCGGCTACAACGTCCTCTTCACCGGCGCACACGAGATGTTCACCCAACTGCGGGCCGCCCGCGCCGACAACACCCTCGACCGGAAAATCGCCCGGTATACCACCCCGGACGTTCTCATCCTCGACGACCTCGGACTCCGCAGGCTTGTCCATGACGAGCCTCTCGATCTTTACGAGATCATCCGCCAACGGTACGAGCGTGCCTCGACCATCATCACGTCCAACAGGGACACCGAGGAACTGGCCGCCCTGTTCCAGGACCCACTGCTCGGCAATGCCGCCATGGACCGCCTCCTGCACCACAGCCACACCATCGAGATCAAGGAAGGCGACTCCTACCGCAATCCCAAGCCCAGGCAACCCAAGGGAAAGTAGTGGATCCGCTTGGCCGAGCTAAGACGCGATCAGCGATCGCACGATCGAGGCCATGCTCATGCGCTCAAATCGTGGATCCGTTTGGCCGAACTGAAGTGGATCCGGTTGGCCGGTCCTTGACACTTGGATCTGCGGGATCCATTCGTCCGTCTGGGTGGATGCCCGGAAGCCCTGTCCTGGAACGAGCTCCCCAGACGGCCCAGGCTTGCAGCGGAAAGATTCCGCAGGTAAATGCCAGAGAGGATCGAGACCTGCAGATTTCCCCAGCCCACCTACTCGGCCCTATGGGACCATTCCGAGACCAGCTGGAATTTGCGGAACGTCCTCGAATCTCGGCGGGCCAGGATCCGCCAGTTGGAGGTCTGCGTCCCTTGGCCAGACGAGACCGCCCAAGACGGAAGCATACTGACCCCGAGTTCGCCACCCGTTAAAGGACGAGCCCATCCTGTCGATTATTTTGAAAACCGAGAGGGGAAACCGTGGCTGACGTCGGACTTGAATTCGATCCCGTTTGGGAGCGCCTCTACGCTGAGGGCCAGCACCTGAATAGATATCCGTTCAACAATGTGCCCAACTTCTTCTTCCGGTTCCTGCCGAGAACCAAGCCCATCTCCGAGGTCAAGGTGCTGGAGGTTGGCTTCGGCGCAGGTAACAACCTGTGGATGGCCGCTCGCGAAGGTGCTCGGGTGTGCGGCGTTGACGCAGCGCCAAGTGGCGTAAGGTTTGCGCAGCAACGATTTCTGTCGGAGGATCTGTCTGGCGAACTTCGTGTCGGGGACTTCACCAAGTTGCCCTTCGATGATGCCACCGTGGACATGGCGATCAACCGCCAAGCCCTGACCCAGGTGAGCCATAGCCGCGCCAAAGTGGCTGTTGGGGAAATCCATCGGTGCCTGGTGCCCGGGGGGGTATTCTGGTCGAACATGTTCTCGGATAGGAGCTTGCGGGGCGGAACATACCTTGGTGACGGCCTATGGACTGACCTTGACGCCGGCAAGCTCGTCGGGGTGGGCCAGACCGCATTCCACAGCCGCGAGGACATCGAGGCCATGTACGGTCCCGGCTGGCAGATCCTCGAGTTGGTTCACCAAGACAACACCGAGTCCGACCCGAAAGGGGGGGAAAGCTACAGCTACTGTGAGTGGTATGTCGTCGCACGCAAGACCGCCTGACGGCGGCCGGATCGGGGTGTGACGAAGCGATCATGAGAACGCTGGTAGTCGGCAGCGGCTTCGAGGGCATCTACACCGCATATCTTCTGGCCACCGAACGAGGTGCAGATGTCGAGTTGATCGACCCGTGCACCAAGTTTGGCGGGATCATGGCAGGGGTGCGCCATCGCGGAGTCGCCCTCGACCTTGGATGTCAGGTCTTCGACAACTTCGATGCGGGAATCACGCAGACACTCCAGGCCTTGTGCCGGGGCAAGTGGAAGGGCTTGACCCTTGCCTATGGCAGCCGCATCCACGGCAGGACCTCGAAGGAGATGGCCATCCCCGACCTATCTTCCGCACCTCCGGAAGTGGTGGAACGCATGCTGGAGGAGGTCCTGGCCCGAGCCGTGCCCGCACCTGCGGGCCTGAGCCTGAAGGCCCACTGCGAGACTCGATGGGGACCTACCGCAGCCAGGCTTCTTGAGCCTGCCTGCCTGAAGGTTTTCGGGATGCCGTCCACCCAACTGGATGCCCTCAGCCGCATCTACGTCGGCCTTGGCCGAATCAGGCTGGCCGACAGCGAACGTTCGATGCTGCTCAGGAGCCTGAACACCGAACTGGATGAACGCCTCGCGATCCCGCGCAAGGATGGGCCGGGATTCTACCCTGAGGCATGGGCCCATCTGCCTGCCACCAACCTCCTGCCGGTGCCCGAGAGCTTCGTCGGCTTCTGTGACGAGGCCCGGCTTGCCTTGGAGGAAGTCGGGGTCCGCGTGACCATGCAGACCGAGTTGGTAGGAATGGAACCGGGAGTGCCCGCCCGTGTGACCCTGCGCACGAGCAGAACAGGACAGATCCGGAAGGACACCTTTGACGCCGTGGCGTGGACCCTGCGCTTCCCCTCACTCGAGCCCCTGCTGCTGGGCGAGGACACCCTGTCCCGGCATCTTGCCCCCATGGGCATGCACCTCATCTATCACTTCACCAAGGAGAGCAATCTTGGCGAGCTGGAATACTTCCAGAACTACGACCCCGACGTGTCCCTGTTTCGCTGGAGCGCCATGGGACGCTACACCGGACAGAGCACAGCAGAGGGCCTCTCCTTCTGTTGCACCGAGATCCCCGACCACGGGGCACTCGGCACCGACGCGGACCGGGCGGAGACCGTCTGGTCCGAGGTGCGGCAACTTGGCCTGGCCGAGGGGCGGCACGATGGCAGGCCACACTACGTACACGCCCCGCGCTGCCTCGTCAGGTACCTGCCCGGCTTCTCTGCTGCGGCCGATCAGGTGATGCGCCGGCTGGATGTCGAGTTTCCGGCCTTGATCTACAATGAGCCCCATATTTTCGGTCGGGTTGCCGCCGCCCGATACATTCGTCAACGGGCCTTGGCCCGACTCTGACAAAGGTACCCCGTGGTTCAGGAAACCATCCGCTCGTATCTGGCCCAGATTTCCGGCCTTGTCGACATCGCCGATGACGTCGCACTGTTCGACCACGGATATCTGGACAGCCTTCAGGCCATGGAGCTTGCCCTGTTCGTGGCCGATGCCTTCGGCGTCGAGGTAAGCCAAGACGACATGCGAATCGAGAACTTTGCGTCCATCGAGGCCACGGCGGCCTTCGTCGAGCGCAAGAGGAATCCCGCGGTCGGCCCATGAGGCGAATTTCCCGTGCGCAGGTTGCGGAGGTCCTAGACAACCTAGGCCTTGTGGCGGGCGATCATGTCATGGTGCACGCCTCACTCCTGCCCTTCGGTCCGCCAGAAGCCGGGGTCGCCACATTCCTTGACCCTTTGCTGGCTGCCGTCGGCCCCCGGGGAACGGTGGTCGCTCCGACCTTCACCTTCGGGTTCATCAGGACGGGCCTCTATGATGTTGCCGATACTCCCTCTGTCGGTATGGGAACCCTCGCCGAGGCTATCAGGCGCCATCCCTCCTCGCGCCGCAGCCGCCATCCCATCCAGTCCATCGCCGCCATCGGGGCGATGGCCCGTGATCTCTCCTCCCTGGAGACACCCTCGGCCTATGGCCCAGGGTCAGCATTCGATCGGCTTGTAGCGCAGGACTTCAGGATTCTGCTGCTGGGCGCAGCCCCCGGACACATCTCGGCCTCCCATCTCTCGGAGGAGCGGGCCAAGGTTCCCTACAGGTATTCCAAGACGGTCGAAGGTGTCGCCAGGCTGGCACCCGGGGAGGCTCCGAGGCCCGGAAAGTGGTCTTTCTATGCCCGTTACCTGGAGATCGATATCTTTCCTGCGCGTGAGGACGAAGTCGTCGAGCGCCTTGTGGCCACGGGATCCTGGCGCACGGCGGAATTGCAGGGCATTCCGGTGCACGTTGGGTCGTCCCGGGCCTTCTGCTCGATCATCGACGCGGAACTGGCGGCGGACCCCTATTGGCTCCTGCCAAATCCGGAAGAGGTTCGGGAATTCTGCGCAGACAAGGCCAGATCGTGCGCCTCGCCCGTATGAAAGGACAGTTCGCGGATGACGCATTGTCCCACTGGGCGGCCGTCCGTCCGGAAAGCGCCGTCCTGCTCGCAGGCGACAAGGTCCTCGACTATGGCACGCTGAACGCCGAGGTGGATGCCATGGTGGCCGCGCTGGAACACCATGGTGTGGGCCAAGGCGACCACGTCGGAACGTTGCTCGAGAACAGTCCGGAGATGGTCATCGCGGCACTCGCCATTCTCCGGTCCGGCGCGGTCCTCGTCCCCATTCACCCGCGATACCAACCCGCCAACATTCAGCATATCCTCGCGGACGCCCAGGTTCGCCTGCTGGTCTCGCGGCGGGACCTTGCACAGCGGATTGCCTTCGAACCCGTCCTTGATGTCAGCTGCTTGCCCACATCCCAGACCGTCCGCCCTCAACCGACAGCACGCCGCCCCGCGGACCTTGGCATCCTCTTCTACACATCAGGATCGACCGGACGTCCCAAGGGGGTGATGATCAGCCATGAGAGCCTGATGCACGGCATCGATAGCGTCTGCACCTACCTGCCCATGGCCGAACAGGACCGCCTGGGCGCTGTCCTGCCCCTGACCTTCGACGCCGGCCTGAATTTCGTGCTGGCCGGCCTTCAGGTCGGCGCCCGCATCGACCTGCTGAAGTACATCTTTCCCAAATCACTGGCGGACGCCGTCGCTGCCCGAGGGATCACGGGCATGCTGGCCGTTCCGCAAATTTTTCGCGCCCTTGCGGAAACTGGCGATGCGACCTTTCCCGAGATGCGGTTCTGTGCCTCCACCGGTGGCCGCATGGACCCCGGGGTCATCGATGCATTGACCTCGCAGATGCCCGGCATGAGGTTCTGGGTGATGTACGGCCTGACCGAAGCATTCCGAGCCACCGCACTGCATCCGGACGACTTTGCCGAACGAAGGACCTCCATTGGCAAACCGATTCCCTATGCCCACGTTCGTATCCTTCGAGAGGACGGATCGGAGGCTGCCCCTCTCGAGGTGGGGGAGATTGCCCAGACCGGCCCGCTGATGGGCATGGGCTATTGGAACTCACCCGAACTGACGGCCGAGCGCTTTTTCGTCCTTCCGTCCGCCTTCGGCGACCTCCCCTATGACAAAGCGGTTCGATCCGGTGACCTCGGCTGGCGGGACGAGGAAGGATTCTTCCACTTCGGGGGAAGGAAGGACCGGATGATCAAGTCCAAGGGTTTCCGCATCGCTCCCGATGAAATAGAGAAGGCGCTTCACGAGCACGCCGGAACGGGGGCCGTATTTGTTGCGGGGGTGGAGGATCCTGTCCATGGGCAGAGAATCGTGGCATTCCTCGAGACCGATGGCAGAACCCTGCCCGATGACGCAGCCTTGATTACCGCCCTGCGGCCCCATCTTGCATCATTCATGCTGCCGGACGAGTTTCGCAGAGTCCCGCGATTTCCGCTGAGTGGCAACGGCAAGATCGATGGCGCCTCGCTGCTGGGGACGGTTTGAAGTCGATGGATTTACTTCCCGAGCACCATTCCGAGGTCCTGGCACCGTACCTCGGCTTTGGCGGGGCTGTCCTCGTGGACGGCACTTCAGCTGAAAGCCTGGCGTCCACCCTCGGGACCCCGGCCTATGTCTACTCGGGATCGGTGATCTCTAGGAGAATTGCGGAACTGCGCCGGGCGATGCCGGCCGGGCTGTCGCTCCACTATGCCGTGAAGGCCAATCCGAATAAGGAGGTCCTGGCGCATATCGCCGGCCTGGTCGATGGATTCGACGTTGCCTCGGGCGGGGAGGTGGAACGCCTTGCCAAGGCGGGCTGGACCTTGTCCGAAGTCTCCTTCGCCGGTCCGGGAAAATCCCGGGATGAGTTGTCCCGGGCGGTTTCCCTTGGCGTGCGCATCGTTGTCGAGTCCCCCCATCAGCTGCTGTTGACTAATTCCGTCGCTCGCGAGCTTGGCCGCATGGCGCCGGTCATGGTCCGCCTGAATGACCATCGTGAGGTTCGTAATGGTGGCCTGACCATGAGCGGGGGGTCCGTATTCGGATGGGATCTCGAGGACTACGTTCAGACCGGGCCGGACCTGTTCTCATCCCTTTCCCATGTGGCCTTCGAGGGCTTCCACCTCTTCCACGGGACCCAGATCCTCCAGGCCACGGCTCTGGCCGAAGGGCTGCGGACCTCCGCCGAACTCCTGCGGACGGTACCTGTCCCCGCAAACCCTGTCCTGATTAACCTCGGGGGTGGCCTCGGACTTCCGTATGGCCCCAAGGACGTTCCGCTGAACCCCCGGGATCTCACGACGGCCTGGACCGAAGCCTGCCGGACCATCCGTAGCCGTTTTCCGGCGGTCCGTATTTGCGTGGAGCTTGGACGCTACCTCGTGGGGCCTGCTGGTGTCTATCTCACACGGGTGGTGGACAAGAAAATGGCCGGAGACAGGCGTTACATTGTCACGGACGGTGGCCTGCACCATTTTCTCGCCGCTACGGGAAACTTCGGTCAGGTCTTCCGGCGCAACCACCCAGTCTGGCCCGCAAACCCACGTGATGGCGAACCCGAAACCGTCTCCGTTGTCGGACGCCTCTGCACGCCTATTGACGTTTTTGCCCGGGATGTCACGCTGGCACCGGTCGAGATCGGGGACATCCTCGTCCTCTTTCAGGCGGGTGCCTATGGGTTCACGGCAAGCCCGAGAGACTTCCTGTCGCACGCCCCGCCGGTGGAGCGGTTTTTGAAGGGATGATCGGCCTGTCGATGGCCCTCTGGCCCGCAACGGGGCCGTGAACCAGCAGGCGAGGCAGAGCTAGGCTGCCGGGAGAACCTATGGATACAGGCGAGACAATGCACGGATGGGCACGCGACCTGTGGCCCCTGTGCCGAAGCCTGACGGGCCCCGGAGTCCGAGAAACGCTGGCCTACCTGCAAGGCCTGCTGCCCGACCTAGACCTCCACTCCGTACCCAGTGGCACCCAAGCCTTCGACTGGACAGTTCCGGACGAATGGACCATTCGGGATGCGTTCATTGCCAACGAGGCCGGCGAACGCGTCGTGGACTTCCGGAGGAACAACCTTCACCTTGTCGGCTATTCCACGCCCGTGGATGCCTGGATGGACAGGGCGGAGTTGGACGGCCACCTGCACTCGCTTCCGGACCAACCCGATGCAATCCCCTACGTCACCAGCTACTACAGCCCTCGCTGGGGATTCTGCCTGACCAATCGGCAACGGGAAGACCTACCGGAGGGACGGTATCACGTCGTGGTCGACAGTACGCTTGCCCCGGGACGGATGGACTTTGCCGACTGGCTCCTTCCCGGCCAGACAGGCGATGAAGTGCTGATCTCGACGTACATATGTCATCCCTCGATGGCCAACAACGAGTTGTCCGGTCCGGTCGTTGCCACGGCCCTCGCCCGGTGGGTGCGCACCCTGCCCCGCCGGCGGTATACCTACCGCTTCGTCTGGGTACCGGAGACCCTTGGTTCCATCGTATATCTCAGTCGTCACCTGGATGAGATGAAGAAAAAGACCGTGGCCGGATATGTCCTGACCTGCATCGGGGACGACCGTGCATGGTCCTTCCTGCCGTCCAGGCGCGGCAACAGCATCTCGGATCGAGCAGCCCGGCATGTCCTCCGTTACCTGGCACCGGGCTTTACCGATTATGACTTCCTGACCGGAGGCAGCGACGAACGACAATACTGCAGTCCGGGGGTCGACCTGCCCGTAGCGTCCGTCATGCGGTCGAAATATGGAACCTATCCGGAGTACCACACCTCTCTGGACGACCTCGATCTGATTACCCCCACAGGCCTCGCTGACGGCCTAGAGGCGCTCCGTCGCTGTGTCGAGGTCATCGAGGCGAACCGTGTCTGGCAGACAACGGTCATGTGCGAGCCCCAGTTGGGAAAGCGGGGGCTCTATCCGACACTGAGCCAGAAGGGCAGTGCGGATGCCATTCGGAGCCTGGTCAACCTGCTGGCATTTGCCGACGGCGAGCTTGACCTGATTGCCCTCGCCGAGCGCATCAACGTCCCCGTGACGTCGTGCCTGCCCCTGATTGCGCAGTTGGTGGAGCATGGATTGCTCAGGGAGATTCCGCAGGCCTGAATTCCCGGATAATCGGGGGTGTGGCGCAGGTCACGTCCCTAGAGTTGGTGTAAATCCGCCGGCGGCTTGAATACGAAACCACCGCCGTGATCCTTTCTGAGTTGCGAACACAAGAAGGAGGTTCAAGGCGGTGGCGGAGAAGATCAGGACGTTGGGCGATGTTGTCGGCAAGGTGCTGGGCGAGGGCGAGGAGGACATCCTCGCTTACATGGCCTTCCCGCAGGCCCACTGGCGGAAGATCCGCTCGACGAATCCCCTTGAGCGCCTGAACCGTGAGCTCGGCCGTCGCTGTGCGGTGGTGGGCATCTTCCCGAACCGTCAGGCGCTGACGCGCCTCGTCGGGATGGTCCTTGCCGAGCAGTCGGACGAGTGGTTGGTGGGCAAGCGGTACCTGAGCCTGGTCAGCCTCGAGTTGCTGGAAAGAAATCCCAAGGAGGAACCCATGATGCTCGAAGCCTGACCCAACCCGTCATCCCAAGGGAAGGACTGCGGAAGTTAGACCACGAGATGAGACTTGCCCCCCTCGCAGCAGATCGGGCTGGGAAAGTTAGATCATGACGATCCTCTCGGGTCGATCCCTCAACTGGAGGGCAAGTAATTTGATCAGGTGTCTAATCCATCCTTCCCGGAGGCCCCACCGGCACGCCCGGGTCCTGGATGGCGCGCCAGTCCATGGCCCGGGCATCTTCCACAACCAAGTGGACGTCGGGAACATCCGGACCATGCATGTCGAGGAGTCTGCCCAGCCTGGCCAGGGCATCTTCCTCACACCAACCCTCGCCGGTATCGAACCAGACGACCAACGGTAGTTGCGAACCAGAAGCCAGGCGTCTACTCAGGGCACGCTCCCATGAGCGGTCGCCGTAGCGCGGCAGCCAGACCTCGGCGCGACCATCCAGACCCTCGATCCGGACGCCGGGACGCGCTTCGACCGTAGCCTCCGCCCCCCGAACGGGTGTCGTCGCCGCAACGGACTTGAGCAGGTCCTCCAGGCCATCGACAATGGCATCCCAGGTCAATCCGGCCTCGACGCGCCGACGGCCCGCAGCCCCGCGCTTGATGCGCTCGGGAGCATTGTCGGCAACGGCCCTCAACAGCTCGGCCAGTGCGACTGGATCCGGTTCGGCCAGCACGAACGGTGCATCCGAAGGCGGAAAGTCGTCCGGTAGCTGGATCGGCAAGACCCGTGCCGGGATCAGCCATCCGACCTCCTCGTCCACGAAATCCAGGGCCGCGCCGTGCCCGGTGACCACGACGGGCAAACCACATGCCATCGCCTCGGCAATCGGCATGCCGAAGCCCTCGCCGCGGTACGGATGCACGAGAACGTGGGCGGCCGTGTAGAGGCCCGGCAGGTGCTCGTCCGGCACCTCTTCCGTCAAGTGGATGATGGGCGCCCCCCCCGCGCGCACAGCCTCTGCCGCGATGGAGCATCCGGCCGTCAGGCCGAGGTAGACGGTCGAGGCCCCGATGTCCTTGATGACCAGGGAGACATCGTCTTCATCCGTGAAGGCAAGGGCCCACGCCTCGAGCAGGACGTCCACCCCCTTGCGTGGAACGCTTCCGCCCACGAAAAGGAAGCGTGTCCCCCGGGTCCCCGCGCTCGGCCACGGTGCCGCACCCGGATGGAATCGCTCCAGGTCCACGCCATTGGGCACCACGCATACCCGATCTGCGGGCATGCCGCTTGCCACATAGCCTTCACGCACGTACGAGGTCGGAACGAGCATCGCGTCCACCCCGGCCTTGACCTCCTCGACCCAGGTCCTCGGCGCCCCCCAGCGCTCCCACGGCTGGATCATCACCCAGGATCCTTCCGGCGGCGGGAGCCACTCGGGTGGCCACTGGTGCCGGACGTGAACCTCCGCAGGGCCGGACAGCGGAACCGAAACGCGAAGCGCCAGGTCGGCAAGCGAAGGATCCGCCGCAGGGTCGAATTGGTCGGGCTCGTAGGGCACCAAGCTGACTTCATGCCCCCGACGCAGCAGGCGGGCACAAATGGCGCGGTTGATGATGGACAGGGAATGCCAGCGAAAGAAAGTGCCTTCCCAGCGCAAACGCAATGGCGCATCCCGCAGGACCGTGACGCCGCGGCAGGAAGCCACCCATTCAGGCAGCCAACCTCCCCTGTCCAACACCCGAACCGGAGCCCCCTCACCCGATCCGGCGACCGCCGCGGACAAGACGTCCTCCCAAGCCACGCCGGGCCGTGCCACAGCGTGCACGGGACCGGGCTCCCCCACGATGGGTGACGGGACGCGCCAGCCAAGCATGTTGGCCACGGCATCGGCAGCGCCCAATCCGTTCGCCAACGGCCCAGGGTCCCGCAGGTCGAGCACCTCGTCGGCCGCCTGCCAGTCGGGATCGGCATCCGCCGGATTGTCGGCGCGGATGCTGACCTCGATGCCGGGGTGCTCCGAGGCCCACGCCGCCGTGGTCTCTTCCGCCGCCCGCAACCATTCGGGGCGTTCCGGATCCACGGCGACCACCAGCGACCGGACGCCCGTCCAGTCACGCTCCCACCAACCGGGCGCAAGCGAGGCCCAGCCCTCAGGCAATCGGCTCACGACGCCAACCCTGTACCCGCCGGCTTCAGGCAAGTCCCGAGTTCCGCTGCGACCAAGTTCACGTCACGTTGCTCACGCGTCGCCAGATCCTTGAGTCGCGCCCTACCCGAGCTCAGTTCGTCACTGCCGACGAGCAGAACCTGCCGGGCGTCCGCACGCACGGCGGCCTTGAGGATCCTGTCCGGCTTGGCAGCCGCCGGCAGCCATTGAACAGAAAAGCCAAGGCGTCTCAACGCAACACCCAGACGGAACACCTCGGGCAAGGCCCTGGCTTCGAGGGCCCCCATGAAAAGCACGGGCCGATCCGCCCTCAGGCGGGAACGATCCTGGGGCGACAGGTCCGCCAGCAAGGTCTCCAGGCGCTGGACCGTCCGCTCGAGGCCCAACGCCCAGCCGAAGGCCGGCGTATCCGCCCCACCCAGCTCCGCGACCAGACCGTCGTAGCGACCGCCGGCGCAGACCGTGGCCTGTGCCGCCTCGCCACCGCCTGCAGGCACCATCTCGAAGACCGTCCTGCTGTAGTAATCGAGGCCGCGGACCAGCGCAGGGTCCTCGACCACGCGCACATCCGCCGCCTCGAGCAGCGCGCGGACCTGCGCCGCATGATCCTGGCAGGAAGCACACGGCTGCAAGCGAGGTGCCCCGGCATTGCGCGTCCGGCAAGCCGGCACCTTGCAATCCAGCACGCGCAGCGGGTTGGATTCGGTCCGGCGCAGGCAGTCCGCGCAATACGTCCCGGCACCTTGGCGCAGCCACTCCTGCAAGGCCTCACGGTAGACAGGACGACAAGCCGCATCCCCGAGGCTGTTGATCCGGACCTCGAGTGGCGTCGGCTCCAAGCCTGCCGGAACCTCAACGCCGCAATCGCGGAGCCAGGCGCAGACCGCATCCAGCAGTTCCTGCTGCAAATCATGGGCCAGCACGATCATCTCGGCATCAATGGCAGGCGAGGACGACCCGAGGACCTCGACACCTATCTGGTGGAACTGGCGCTGACGACCCTTCTGGGGGCGCTCGTACCGGAACATCGGCCCGCCGTACCAGAGCCGGGCCGGCTGGGGCAGGGCCTGGTCCAGACGCCCCTCGACATAGGCACGCACCACCCCGGCTGTCCCCTCGGGTCGCAGGGTCAGGGAACGATCGCCCCGGTCCGTGAAGGTATACATCTCCTTGGCAACCATGTCGGTCTCGGTGCCGACCCCGCGTGCGAACAGCTCCGTCGCCTCGAAGATCGGCGTCCGGATCTCGCGCAGGCCGTGACGGGCAAACAGCCGCGCGGCCGTTTCCTCGACGAGTGCGACCAGCCGCTCGTCAGGGGGAAGGGTGTCGTGGGTGCCGCGAGGCGCTGTGATTCTCTGGGTCATGTGGGTCTCGGCGTGGAGCGCTTGTTCATGGCATGATACAAGGCGCGCACGGAGCGGCCCGCGCAAGGAAGGACAGGCGTCCGATGGCTTTGGTGGAACGGGTGATCAACCTGGTCCGGGGATTCCTGGGCCTCTTCATCGGCGGACTCGAGGCGCGCAATCCCGCCGCTGTCTACGACGCGGCCATCCAGGCGCGCGAGAAGCAGTACCAGAACCTGATGCAGGCCGTCAGCGGCGTCGTGCACCTCAAGAACAAGACCCAGAAGGAACTCGAGGACCACCTGACGGAACGGGCAGCCCTCGAAGCCCGAATTCCCCAGTTCATCCAGGCGGGCGACGAGGAGACGGCCCTGCAGGCAGTCGAGCGCAAGGAAGTCGTCGAGGCCGGCATCACGCGGCTGCGGGCGGACCTCGATCGCATCGTCGCCGATGCGGAGCGCCACAAGCAGGACCTCGAGACCTTCAAGACCGAAATCGAGAAGCTCAAAGCCGAGCGCAACCAGACCCTGGCCCGTCACGAGAGTGCCAAGGCGCGTCTCAAGGTCCAGGAACAACTGTCCGGGATGTCCGTGGACGCGGACCTCAAGGCGCTCGACGGCATCCGCGAATCCGTGGCCAAGACCGAAGCCCAGGCCGAACTTGCCCGCGACATGAACCAAAACTCGCTCTCGGGCAAGATGGCCAGCCTAGACGACAAGATGCGCAGTGCCAATGCCAAGTCCAAGCTCGAGGAATACAAGCGCCAGATGGGCATGGCGGCGCCGGCCTCCGAAAGCGAACGGCAACTGGGGCAAGCTTCCGAGAACCTTGAGCAGTCCTGATCCCGCCGCCTTCGGGGCGGGCGGATGGCGGATGACGCTGCTGGCGGGTCCTCACGTGCTTTGGTGGTGCCTGCTGGGGCTCTTCGGGTTGACGAGCCAGGTCGCAGGTGTCGGCCGGATGGGCCTCCGGTTGCTCGTCCTGGCCGCATTGGGTTCGACAGTCTGGCTGCTGCTGGCTCCCCTGCTGCCCCACTGGCGCAAGCACGTCTCGGACACGTTGGCACGCGAGGCCGTGGCCCGTGAGCACCAGGAACGCGAGGCCAGGCGGACGAGCCTGCGAAACGGCATGCCGCCCGCCATATCCCGGCAGGCAGCAGCCTTCGGCAAGCGCATCGGTGCCCTTCGGGAGCTGCTGGTGCTGCAGGGCAACAGGGCCCGTACGCTGATGATGGACGAGCTCGAACGCCTCGAGTCCCTCGAGGATGCACACCTCGAATTGCTCAGCTTGATGCATCGGCAACGCCTGCACCTGGGACAGAACGATCCGCAGCGGATACGTCGCGAGATCGACCAGGTCTGCCGCGATCTGGCGTCGGCGGCCTCGAGCGCACATCGTGAAGCCCTCGAAGAGAACCTCACCATCCTCGAGAAGCGCAAGGAACGCCTGTATCGCCTCGAGGACGAGGTCCAGGTCATCGGGGCACGTATCCAGGTCCTGGAAGACGCCCTGGACCTTGCCTACGAACAAATCCTGGCCATGCAAGCCGACCCGTCGCGATCGACGGATCTCGACGCCCTCTTCTCGGGGCTTACGGTGGCCGAGCGGACCTTGGCCGAGATGCGTGCGCTCGAGACAGCCTTGGACGAAGGCACCGTGGACGGTCCCGCCGTCTCCCGGCATCAGGAGGACGAACGCGCGTGAGCACACCTGCGCTGCCGGCATGGGCCGAGGATCTGAGGGCCCGCTACCTCGCGGGCGAGGCAGTCCAGTTCCTGCTGCACGGCAATGTCCGGGATCTGGTGCCGTGGGAGGGGCAGGACGTACCCTTGGCCACGTTCCTGGAGGAGGCGCTTCTCAAGCCCGCCAAGGACATCGTGCTGCGCTACGACATCTCCGAGGGCCTGGCCTTCGCCACGCCGGCCATGCGGGACAAGGCCCGGACCGCGGGCGAGGTTCGCCAAGCCCTGACGGGCGAGCCTCCCTTGGTCGAGGGCACGCGGGAAGCACGCCGGGTCCTCCCCCAGCTCGAGGCATTCCTGACCCTGCCCGGCCAACGATGCGGCCTTGTCATCGACTATGTGGAAACGATCGTGCCTGCGGCAGAACCCTCCCACATGTCGGCCGAGGATCGCGCCGCGCTGGTGACGCTCGAGCGCTGGGCCCACGAACCGCGGATGCTGCACTCGCACAACATCATCCTGCTCGTGGCCGAGCATTTGGGCAGCGTCAACCCCAGGGTCGTCCGAAATGCCCAGGTCATCCCCATCGAGATCCCCTTGCCTGATGGGGCCGATCGCCTTGCCTTCCTGGAAAGAGCCCTGCACCGCCACGGAGTGGCAGCTGGCGCCCCGATGGCACAGCTCGCCCGCCTTTCAAGCGGATTGCGTCGCATCCAGCTCGAGGGCATCGTTCGCTGGGCAAAGGGCCGAAAGACCCAGCTTGATCTCGCGATGCTCGCCCGCAAGCGCAAGGAAATCATCGAACACGAATGCCAGGGTTTGGTCGAACTCATCGAGCCCAGCCACGGCCTTGACGCCGTCGGCGGCCAGGAAGCCGTCAAGGAGCGTCTGGGCCGGATTGCCAGGGCCATTCACGAAGGTCGTCACCGCGAAGTGCCTATGGGCATCTTCCTCGTGGGCCCGATGGGCACCGGCAAGACCTGGCTGGCCGAGGGCTTTGCCCGGGATTCCGGCCTCACTTGCCTCGCACTCAAGAATTTCCGCGATCGCTGGGTCGGTTCGACGGAAGCCAATCTCGAGAAGATCCTCGGCATGATCCGAGGCCTGGGATCGGTACTGGTCCTGGTGGACGAGGTCGACCGGGCGCTGGGAGGGGAGGACGGTGATTCAGGCGTTTCCTCCCGGGTCTTCGCCAGGCTCAAGACCTTCATGAGCGACACCAGCCAACGCGGCAAGGTGCTGTGGATGGTCATGAGCAATCGGCCCGACAAACTGGACATCGACCTGAAGCGCCCGGGGCGCTTTGACGAGAAAATCCCTTTCTTCCTGCCCTGGCAGGAGGAAGAGCGGATGCGCATCCTGCAGGCGCAACTGGGCAAACACCACCTGCAGGCGGCAGACGACTGGGACGCTGCTGCGCTCGCGCGGGGAACCGAAGGCTTCTCGGCAGCCGAGATCGAGGCCCTGCTGCTGCTTGCAGCCCGACTGGCCGACGATGCCGGGTCAGGAGGCCAGCCTCTGGCCATGGCCAGCATGGCGGAAGCATTGGGAGAGTTCGTCCCCAACAGGAACACCGCCATGATCCGATTCATGGAGCTGCTCGCAGTTTATGAAAGCTCGAGCCGCCGGTACCTGCCCCCGCGTTACGCGGCAATGTCTGCGGAGGATGTGCAGGCCGGCCTGACAGGACTGAAGCGCGAGCTGCGCCTGTAGACCAGGCCCAACCCGCGCTTCGTCGTCCGGACTAGTGCGTCGCCGCGATGGCCTTGGGACCAGCGTCCAGAATGTGCGCATCGACCATGCCCTCGAACTGGGCGATGGCGTCGCGGAACATGCCCGAGAGCTTGGCAGCCGTGGCGTCGTAGGCAGCCTTGTCCGTCCACGTGTTGCGCGGTAGCAGGACTTCGGCGGGCACGCCCTCGACAGCCTTGGGGACCTGGAAACCGAAGGCGGCTTCCTGCTCGAACTCGGTCTTGTCCAGTTCACCAGACAACGCCGCGCGGACCAAGGCCCGGGTGTGGGCAATCTTCATTCGGCTGCCGACACCGTACGCACCGCCGCTCCAGCCCGTATTGACGAGGTAGCAGGTCGTACCGTGGCGGGCGATCTTCTCACCGAGGAGCTTGGCATACACCGTAGGGTGCAACGACATGAAAGGCGCGCCGAAGCAGGTGCTGAAGGTCGCCGAAGGCTCCTTGACGCCCCGCTCGGTGCCGGCGACCTTGGCCGTGTAACCCGCCAGGAAGTGATACATCGCCTGCTCGGGCGTGAGTCGTGCGAGGGGCGGCATGACGCCGAAGGCATCGCAGGTCAGCATCAGGATTGTCCGGGGATGACCACCCTTGCCCGTCGCCTCGTAGTTGGGGATCGCATCGAGCTGGTAGGCGGCCCGGGTGTTCTCGGTACGCGCATCGCTGTCCAGGTCGAGGGCGCGGGTCTGGGGGTCCATCACCACGTTCTCGAGGATCGTGCCGTGCATGGCCGTCGTCGCGTAGATTTCGGGTTCGGCCGTCCGGGAAAGCTTGATGACCTTGGCGTAGCAGCCACCCTCGACGTTGAAGACGCCGCCATCGGCCCAGCCGTGCTCGTCATCGCCGATGAGCTTGCGGTCCGGGTCGGCCGAGAGCGTGGTCTTGCCGGTCCCCGAAAGACCGAAGAACACGGCCACGTCGCCCTGCGTCCCGATGTTGGCCGAGGCGTGCATGCTCATGACGCCCCGCTGCGGCAGCAGGTAGTTCATCAGCGTGAAGATGGACTTCTTGATTTCGCCGGCGTACTGCGTACCGCCGATCAGCACGAGCCTGCGGCCGAAGTGGACCATGATGAAGGTGCCGCTGTTCGTGCCGTCGATCTCTGGCACGGCCTCGAAATCAGGCACGTGGAGGACCGTCGCCTCGGCCGCGAGGCCCTGGCGCTCGTTGCCGACCGGGCGCACGAACATGTTGTTCGCGAAAGCGGCGTGCCAAGCGTGCTGGGTCACGACCCGGATAGGCAAGCGGAACTGCGGATCCGCGCCGGCGAACAAGTCCTGGACGAAGACCTCGCGACCCTGCATGTAGGCCTGCACGCGACCGAGCAGGCGGTCGAACGTGGCCTCGGAGACCGGCCGGTTGACCTTGCCCCACCAGATGCGCTCCTTCGAGGAAGGCTCCTCGACGATGAACTTGTCGTTGGGAGAGCGACCGGTGTGATGGCCGGTTTCGCAGACCAGGGCACCACCTGCGGAAAGGCGGCCCTCGCCGCGATTGAGCGCCTCCTCGATCAAGGCGGCACGCGACAGGTTGACGTGCACCTGTCCGAGCCCGCCGAGGCCCAACGCCAGCAATTCCTTGTCTGAAATCGTCACCATGACCGTCCTCATCGAAAGCTTATGGGGCTGCTCGCCATTGAACCGCCGACACCATCGTAACAGTTAATCGGCGTTTAATAAAGCCCCCGCAAGGCTCGGAGAACAGGTAACCTATCCTCTCGGGCCCGAGTGGCGAAATGGCAGACGCACCAGACTTAGGATCTGGCGCCGCAAGGCGTGCGAGTTCGAATCTCGCCTCGGGCATCCCGTTGCGTTCGGCGCAAGTCGCGCGTCGCGTGGCCGACAATCGGGAATCAGGGAGACGACCGCCATGCGCACGACACCCCGCACCGGCACCCAACCCGGGGCCGACGCACGGCGTCCGGCCGAAAGGATGACTCCCGCATCCGGCGAGCTCGGGCCAAGGGTGCACGAGGACAGGCTCGACCTCGATTCGGCGCCCAAGGAGCAGACGCAACGCACGGCCGTGGCCGTTGGCATCGTGGCGGCAGCCGCCCTGCTGGCACGCAAGGTCGCCGAGACGGCCGAGGCCGCCCGGGCCAAGGTCACGGGAGCCTTGAAGGGTCTGCTCCTTTCGCGGCCCATTGCCTTGCAGGCGGAACGCCAGGAGGCTGCCGTATCCGAAGCACGACAGGAGCGTCGGCGGCGTCGGAACGACGAACGCCTCAAGGACATGGCCCAAGCGGCCCACGTCGAGGAGCAGCGCCTCGCCGAAGCCTTGGCACGGCTCGAGGCGGCCCGCCCGGAGCCTCGCTGACGCGTCCGCGGATCCGGCGCCGACACCGACGGAACCCGTGGCTTCAGTTCATCGTCCGGGGGGTAGGACCATGCCGTACCATCCGCATCGAGGAACCAACGTGCATCGCCTGGCCGCCCTGAGCACAGCCCTTTCCATCGCCATCCTCGCGACGCCGCAAGCCTCCGCCCAGATCCGTCGCTCGAACGGAGACGCGGCACCCTCGCCCGGTCGCGCGACGAGCGCCATCAACACCCCGGCCGCTCCCGCTGCGGTGGCGGCCTTGCCGCGTATCGCCCTGCTCCGGCCGGACCGCTACAGCAACTTCGCCGACGACGAGGACATGGCCTATGAACGCCTGGGCAATGCCTTGGCAAACCTCGGGCGTTTCACGCTGGTCGAACGCGGGCGCATCGACGCCATCCTCCGCGAGAACCAACTCGGGATCGACGGATTGCTGCAGGGCCAGGGTCGCCTTACGGAGTTGACCAGCGTGGATTACCTCGTCGAGATCAACGTGTCCAACGAGGTCATGACGCAGACGGGCAAGGACCGAGCCATCATCTACAACGACCAGTGGATCGGCTCGTGCCGCCTCATCGAGGTCCGTCGAGGCATCGTGGCCCGTTCCTTCCCCATCGACACCCGGGCCTCCGGGGATTCTATGGCGCAGGCCCGTGGCCGCGCCGCCGACCAGTTCGTCGCCAGTGCACTGGCGGGATTCCGGGACGTGTTCAGGCTGCAGACCCGCATCGTGGGCCGCCAAGGCAAGCTGGTCCAGCTCGAGATGGGCTCGAACAACGGCATGCAGGATGGGTACGTCTTCTCGGCCCTGCGGGCATTGCCTCCCGTCATGCAAGGCGCCCTGGCCGAGGCGCCCACCCTCGAGGTCGGGCGCATTGCCGTCACACGCACGATGCCGGGAGGATCCATGGGCGTCATCATCGAAGGAGCGGACCGGATCCGCGACGACGATCTGCTGGTCGAGGACCCGGGCGCCTCGCTGATGCGCCTCGGACTCTTCGTCGGCGGCCAGTCGCAGAACGCCAAGTTGGTCGGGGCCACGGCCACGGACGCGCTTTCGACCCTTGGGCGGGTGCAATTCGAGGTGGATATCCTCGAGCCCTATTCCGGGCAGAGTTTCGGCGTTGCTCTGGGCGCCGCCAGCGGAACCTACGGCCAGAACGTCTCGCCCCTCAAGCTCGACCTGCTCGCGCAGTGGCAACTCCCGCTCGGCGAATCGCTTCGCCTGATCCTACAAGGCGGCGTCGGCATCAATGCCGTCAACCAACCCCTGAAGGCCCCCGTCCGGGTGGGCGAGGAGACGGTGTCGAGCGCCCAATCCTCGTCGGTCACGGGCGTGGCGGGTGCGGCCGTCGACCTGCGCCTCTGGGGTCCGCTCAACCTGCGCGCGGGTGCCTACTGGCGCCCTGAAGCAATCTACAGGGACTGGAGCCTGGGTAGCGGCAACGCCAACACGCCCGTGGCTGCCGACGCCGTCAACATAACGACGGTCCAAGACGGGGGACTCGCCCCGACCGTGGGCCTCTTCTTCCGATTCTAGGGCCGGCCCCGAACCGCCTGCCGCCGTCAGCGCCGGGGCGCGTCGCTCGCCTGCTCGTAGGAGCGCATGACCTTGGCGCTGTAGCGGCTGCGGTACAAGCCGCGATGGGCGACGGCGATCGGGCCGAAATTATAGGCCGTGAGGGCCTTGTGCCAAATGGCCCGTTCCGGCGAGCCCTTGGGCATGCGCCTGGCGGCCCAGTCACGATACTCACGGAGGATGCGGCAGCCATAGTCGAGGTTCGTCTTCGGATCGAAGAGGTTGTCACCCCGCCGGGCGTGGCCCCGGTTGACCTGCATCAGGCCTCGTGACGGCCCCGTGCGACACGTCGGGTCCCAGTCGGACTCCTGGCGGATGATGCCTGCCACGAGCAGTTCGGGCACTCCATGCTTCCGTGCGGCTGCGCGTAACAGCGGAGCATAGCGCCGGGCCTTGTCGGCGCCCGCGGAACGGGCAATGGTCGCCTGAAGGCTGTCCTGAGCATCGGCCAAGGCCGGTGCGGCCTGCACCGCGACGACCGCAGCGCACGCCAACAGGATGCTCATGAACCTACGCATGGTGATCATGGTAACACGCCGGACGCTCCCGAATGCCTGTGCTACTGTGACGGGCATGTCAGGACCTGCCATCACCCTCGCGCGGCTGACGCATCTCCATCCTGGTGGCAAGGGTGTCCGGGAATTGTCTCTCGAAGTGCCCATGGGAAGCATCTTCGGCTTCCTCGGGCCCAATGGGGCAGGCAAGTCGACCACCATCCGCCTGCTGCTCGACTTCCTCCGACCCCAGTCGGGCGCGGCATCCGTCTTGGGCCTTGACCCCTGGCGCGACGGGCCGGCCGTGCGCCAACGCATCGGCTACCTGCCCGGGGAAGTCCACTTGCCGGAGAACCTGACGGGCATGGAGTTCCTGCGCTACGCCGCCCGCCTGCGTGGCGTCGCGCTGCCCGAAGAGCGCCTGCGCGCCATGGTCGAGGCGCTCGACGCCAACCCGGTTCCCAGGCTCAAGACCCTCTCCAAGGGCAACAAGCAGAAAATCGCGATCATCCACGCCCTGCTTCTCACGCGCGAGCTGGTCATCTTGGATGAGCCGACGGAGGGCCTCGACCCCCTCGTGCAACAGGCCTTCCACCGCCTGCTGGCCCAGTATCGCGACGAAGGCGGCACCATCTTCATGTCGAGCCATGTCCTGTCGGAAGTGGAGCGCCTCTGCGACCATGTCGCCATCATCCGTGACGGACGCATCGTCGAGGTCGCGCGAACCGAGTCCCTCAAGGCGAACAAGGCGCGTCGCGTCAGCCTCGTCCTCGACGCCGGAGTCGACCGGGAAACGGTCTCTTCCGCCCTGCCCGACGTGCGCATCGTGGCCTGGGAGGGTACCAGCAGCATCCTCGAGATCACGGGCGACATCCGTCCGCTCCTCGGCCTGCTGGCCCGGCTGCCCGTGCGGGATGTCGCCATCGAGCCAGCCAGCCTCGAAGACTCGTTCCTGGAGTACTACGCATGACCGCCGCCGTCTTCCTGCGTGCCCTCAAGGACAGATGGCCGACCATGCTGGCCCTGGCCGTCGGCCTCGCGCTGTTCCTCGGCATGATGGCCTGGTGGTACCCGGAGTATCGCGCCCAGGCGGAGATCTCGATGAAGCTCCTGCCTTCGTTCATCAAGAAGATGATGGGCGCCCGCGTCTCGATGGCGCGGCCGGAAGGCTATGTGTCCTGGATCCTGATCCACCCGCTCTGCCTCGCGATGCTGGCGACGTGGGCCATCGGCGTTCCCTCGGCGGCCATCGCCGGGGCCATCGAGCGCGGCACCCTCGCCTTCACGCTGTCTGGCCCCATCACGCGGGCCCGCTTCATCTTGGCGCAGGTCGGCCTGCTGGTGCTCGGCCAAGCCGTGACCGTCGCCGCCTGCGTCGGTGCGGTGGCCGCCATGTTCGCCTGGCATGCCGTCGTCCTGCCCGGGGGACTCGCCGGTTGGCTGCTTGCTTCCTTGCAGGCCCTGCTACTGATGCTTGGCATCGGCGGCGTCACGCTGCTGCTCTCCGCCGCAGCGAGCGAATCCGCCAATGCCTTCCGGCCCGCCATCGCCCTGATGATGATGGCCCTGTTCGTCAGCCTCTTCGGCGATGTCTTCCGGGCGCTCGAACCCCTTAAGCCGCTCTCACCCTTCTCGTGGTTCCGCCCCTACGAGCCGCTGGCCGGCAAGGAGACCGCCTGGACCGCCTGGGCATGTCTCGCCGGCTTGCCGCTGGTGACGATGCTGGGGGCATGGCAGGTCTTCGCACGGCGCAACCTGTCGATCTAGGACCTGTGACGGACGTCAGAACTCGAGGAAGGAACCGAACGAAAATGCGGGCGTGACACCAAGCGTCTCGATCCGATCATTGCTCAAATCATCGTAGGTCGCCTGCGGTCCGAGGCTGTAGCCCGCCCCAAAGGCCAGCACCAGATTGGGCGTCAGGCGGAAATCCGCACCTAGCCCGGCACTCAAGTTCCAGAGCAACGAAGGCTGGCGCGTCCACGAGATCCCATCGCTGCCGCGCCGGTACCAGCCCGTAGGTCCTGCCGTGCCATACGCCACCCCCGTGGCGCCCAGCAGATACATCCGTCCAAGACGGCCGTCGACCATCTGGCGCATGACCTGCGCCCCGACGTTGTGGAAGTAGGCGGAACCGTCGCTGTAGGGGATGCCCGCCACCTGCCAGCCCCAGCCGCTGGCAAACCATCGGCGCCAGGCAAAGCCCGAACCCGACAGCCAAGACACGGCCAGGCCATATCCCGTCAGGTCCGACTGGACCGAACCCAGGTCTGGCATGGGCTGGGCCGCAGAGCCCGTGGCCTCCGAGGAACCCGGCGCCAGCGCGCCATCGAAAGGCTTGAACTCGACCACCAGGTAGTTCTCGCCACGTATGCGACCGGAGGCCCGCTCGACCGCGCGCACCGCGACCCTGTCCCGCAGCCGATAGGCCGGACCGGGACGCATACCCAGCAACTCGGGGCGGAAATAGGGCTCATCCCTGACTTCGGCGAACGACACGGCAAGCAGGACATCCGCCTTGTCCTCGTGGTCGACGAACTCCACGCCACGCCGGACAAGCGCCGCCAGCAACAGGTGGTCCAAGGCACGTGCTTCGAGCACCGGCGGGCTCCGGAACGCGGCATCCGGCACCCAGCAGACCCGCTCTCCCTTGCGCACGTAGGGATTGTCTCCTTCCAGCAGGTGGTTGGCGACGGCATCGAGGTTGACCCGATGGTAGGCCGTGGCATCCGGGGGCGGCGCCGCAAGGCCGACCCCGGCGGGCAGGAATGGCGGAACGGCTGCCAGCAGCAAGGCATTCAGGACACATCGCGTGCGCATGTCAGGACCAATCCTTGTCCGTAGGCATCAGAACTCGATGAAGAGGCCCGCCCCGCCGCCCGGCCCGATGCGGTTCCCGGCGGACAGGCTGTAGCCGAGCTGGGCGGAGAAGACCAGGTTCGCCGCGAGGCGGAGGTCCGCCCCACCACCGACACTCAGGTTCCACGCCGGCCCCCCGAACCAGGAAGTGGCGAGGCTGCCGAGGCCGCCCCCGGCCGCCAGCAAGCCATAGCCACGACCGCCGGGTGCCTCGAAGAAGGACTGCATGACCTGTCCGCCGAAGTTGACGAACGTATCCGTGCCGTTGAGGTACGGAAAGCCTGAGATCTGGAACCCTCGCCCCGAAGCCAGCCAGCGGCGATAGGAAAAGCCGGAGCCCGCGAGGTTGGACAAGGTCACGCCGAACCCCTGGATCTCCTGCACCAGACGGCCCGTCTCCACCGAACCGGCGTCGGGTCCTGCGGCCTGTCGCCTCTCGACAGGCGCGAACGGCTGGTCCTGAACCACCAGAACGTCAGCCTTGCGGACCTTGCCCGTGGCAAGGACAACAGAGCGCGCCACCAGACGATGGGTCAGCGTGAAGGCAGGCCCCGGGCGCCCCTGCAGCAGTTCCGGACGATAGAGAATCTCACCTGGTGCACGCAGCAGGCTGGCCTCCAGGCGAATCGCGGCGTCTGCCTCCCTGCGGACCAGGAGCACCCCACGCCCCAGCAGGGCGTGGGTCGCCATGGCCCTCAAGATGCGGTCATCCGGCTCCTCGGGATGTTTCGCAGGCTCCCACCAGACACGCTCGCCCTCGGCCAAGTAGCCCTGGTCCACCAACTGTTCCACCAGACGCGCAAGCAACGTGCGATGAAGATCCGAGGCGTCCTCATCGAGGCCTGCGGCCCGGGACGGCGCAGCCAAACCGAGGCCGGCACTCAGGAAGGCAATGAGGACAAGGAAGACGGAACGGGCAACCATGGGTTCTGTTATCCTACCCTGCCGTCAGGGGGGGCAAAACCTCCCCAACGCAGAGGGGCCTGCCATCGATGGATGGCAAGCCCCTGACACGCCCCGCCTCAGGCAGCCTGCTTCTCGCCGAACCACTGGTCGGCCGACTTGGCCACCTTGCCGTCGTTGTACTGGACAAGCGCCTGCTGACGCAGCGACGTCTGACCATCACCCGCCTGGATGTTCACCTCGTCCCACGTCACATACAGCTTCTGGAGCTTGTCTGCGGCGTGGATGTAGTTCCCGGCCTTGTCCATCAGCTTGAGCTCCTTGGCCGCGACCGAGTTGGGATCGGCAAGGTCGATGTACTTGCGGCCCTGATCGTCCGTCTTGAGCTCGGCGGCGTACTCATGGGCCAGTTCGTCATAGGCGTTCTTGAACTTGCCCAGGTGGTCACCGAAGATTTCGTTGCCGTCGATGACCCCGCCGTTCTTCGATGTGCCGTCGCCGTTGCGGTCCTTGACCAGCCACGCCTCGTTGTCGTTGAGACCGCCGGACATGGTCACCTCACGGCCGTCATCCAGGCGAATCTGGCTGTTGTCCGTGGTGTTGACCTTGGCGTCGGTACCATCCAGCGTGATCTTCAGCGGATCGTGCGTGCCGGTGCCGCCACCAGCCGTGGCAGGGCCCTTGGAGGTGTTGAGCGGGAACGGATTTGCCTTGTACGAGGCCTCGGTCGTGCCGGGCGGGACGGAGACCCGCTCGCTCGAACCGTCGGGGCGCTGGACGATGGCTTCCCAGGGCTCGTGCTGCGGGAACAGGATCTTCGCCTTGCTGTTCATGTACTCGTCGATCTGCTTGATGAGACCGGCGACATCGTAGGGATTGCCTTGGCCCATCGCGATTTCGTAGAGCTTCATCAGCAGCTTCTGAAGGGCGGGATCATCCTTGAACTTGTCGATGAGCGAGGAAAGGTCGCCGGCGATCTTGTCGCCCCGCTCGCCGTTGTTGACCCGGTCAAGGACTTGGCCGATGCCACCCACAACGGTGTTGACCGGGGTGCGCGGCAGTTCGGGAGCCGTGCTGCGCGGGTCGGAACCCAGCTGATCCACCCCCAGGTTGGTGGGGCGGTTCGGCGTCTGGACGGCCGTGGCGTAATCGGGCACCCGCCCGCCGTCTTCCGGTCGATTGTCGACGACACCACCGCGATCCGGCACCAGGTTGCCCCCGACGACATCACGATCGACGGCAGGACGGTCGATGTCCACGTTGCCGGTCGGCAGGGCCGTGACTACCTCCTCGGTGACAGGCCGGTCCTGCGTCGACCCCGTCGGGACGACACCATCGTCCTTGATCTGGGGCACGGCGGTGTTCTCTTTCATCTTCACTGTGTCGAAACTCGGGGTCCAAGTCGATCCGCCCTGAATGCTGGACATCTTTGCTCTCCTCTTGCGCCAGGCCCCCCCCCGGGACCCTCGGCTTCACATCGGGCTTGTCGCCACGGCTTCTCCGGGCGGCGCTAAGCTTAATCGAGCGGCAACACTCCGGTTCGCGGGAACCCGCGGCTTGCCGAGCCCTTCATACCCGAGCGAGGGTGCACACCCCTGCCGCAACACGCATTTCAACCGCGCTCAAGCCAAGTCTAAAAGTTTCGATTCTGCTGCCTCGCGGGTACAGCACAATGAGCATGCGTCGCATCGAAGCGGACTTCCGCGCGCTGGCCCTCCCGGCCAATCCCGCGTCTATGGGCGCTCCGACAACCGCGCAGCAGGCCGAGGTGATCCGCTTGCCTCGCGACGTGCGGACGCCCGTTCGTGGCGCGCGCACCCGGATGAACTGGGAAGGTTCTCCTGCCGCCCGGACGGCACCCCTTCTCCCTCATGACGAATTCCACCGGTCTGCCAAGGCGACTCGTCGCCTCGAGGAAGCCGAGGCGTCGCAGGAGCTTCTTGAAGGCCTGCGTCGGCGCGGGTTGGGGGACCACCCCCGCGTGCGCGTGCTCGAAGCGTGGCAGCAGGCCACAGGCGACCAAGTCCGAGACCTTCCCGGCCAAGAAGCGGACAACCTGCTGGGCCAGCTCGCCGAGGGCGTGGATCGCCTTACGCTCTGGCTCTCTCGCCTTTTCCTGGCGCCGGGCGATCAGGCTCGGCAACGGCAAGATCGACTCCAGCAAATCCGGTCCATGGTGGCATCAGGCCAGCAGGATCGCGCCCTGGCTCTTCTGCGCCAGCAGGCCCGAGCGCACTCCGGCGATCTCGAGACCCGGGCGATGCTGGGCGGCTTGCTCACGGACATGGGCCATTACCTGGAAGCGGAACCCCACCTCGAGGCGGTGGCCGACCAACGTCCCAATCGGGCCGAAGCCTGGCTGGCCGTCGGCCGCCTCGCGTACCTGAGAGGGCAAGGCAGCCGAGCCTTCGAGGCGTTCGGCAAGGCATGGCGCCTTGCCCCCGAGGCATCGGACACCAACGCCTGGCTGGGCATCATGGCACATGATGCCGGCCGCATGGCCGAGGCCAACCGCTTCCTCGAGCGCGCCGTCGGTTTCGACCCGGGCAACAGCGTGGCCCGCTACTACTTGGGCCGGACCGCGATGGCCGAGGGCGATGCCTTGCGCGCACGCTTCCAGTTCGATCTGGTCAAGAAATTGCAACCGGCGGCAGATCTGCGGCAAAGCCTCACGCCCGAGCCTGCACTGACGGCGCCCCGCGATCCCCGCTCGGGATGGACCATGCCGCGTCCCCGTGTGGCCGGTGTGCGCTAGGGGCGGTGGTCGGGTATCCTAGGATGCCCTGACCGACCGAGGAAACGGCGATGCGGAACATGTTCGGCCTCGTGGCCCTCATCTTCTTCCTGCTCAGCGCCCTGGCCCTGCAGGGTGGCAGCGCGGCCACGCTCTGGTCGTGGCACGCCTTCGTCATCGTGCTCGGGGGTTCGGCGACGGCGGCTTTCATGTCGTTTCCTGCCGACCGGGTCCTGGCCGTACCCCGACTGACGTGGGAGGCCCTCAAGCCTGCGAGCATCGAGATGGTCGAGGTCGTGGCCAAGCTCATGAAGTTGTCGACCCGCCTGCGGACGGCCGGCATCCAGGGCACGATGAAGGACATCGCCAACATCGAGGATCCGTTCCTCAAGCGCGGCATGCAATACATTACCGAGGGTTTCGACTCGCAGGAAATCCAGGACCTGCTGGAAGCCGAGATGCTGGCGATCCGAGGCCGCCACCGGACCAACATCGCCGTCTTCGAGTCACTGGGAGGCTTCTGCCCCACGCTGGGCATCCTCGGCACCGTCCTCAGCATGGTGTCCGTGCTGGGCAACCTCGACAAGCCGGAGCAGCTGGGGCCCGAGATCGCAACGGCCATGGTCGCCACGCTCTACGGTGTCGGCGCAGCCAACCTGTTATTTCTCCCCCTGTCGAACAAGCTCCGGAAGAACTCTGAAGAAGAGTTGCGCATCCGCTGGGTGATGGTCGAAATCATCCTGGCCATGCAGGCCGGAGCCAACCCCCGGCTCATCAACGAGCGGCTCCAGGTCAGCCTGCCGCCGTCGACCCGCAAGACCATCCGCGCCTCAGCCAAGACCCGTCGCAGTTCGGGTTCCACGGCAGGCCTCGGCGGGGCCGAACCGGAGATGGCCGTGCCCCAGTACGACGAGGGATAGGGCATGCGGGCCAAGGACTGGCGCCTTCAGCGTGAAGGCGAGGAAGAGCAGCACAACGATCGCGAGCGCTGGCTGATCACCTACGCCGACTTCATCACGCTGCTGATGGTCTTCTTCGTCGTCATGTACGCGATGTCGAGCCGCATCTCCGCTGAGAACTTCGCCAAGATCACCCAGTCCATCAAGCAGTCCCTGAGCATCAAGAAGAAGGATGGCCAGGACATCTTCGCCAATACGCCGACCACCGTGAAGAGCGACCAGATCCAGGAGGCGCAGGCGCGGGTCAAGCAGGCCATCGCCAAGTTCGATGGACGCTCGCAAGTCCGGGTCGACATCCAGGACCGCGGCCTGGTCATCAGCCTGTTCGACACGGCCTTCTTCGATGCCAACTCGACGGACATGAAGCCGGCGCTCAAGCAGGCCCTGCGCAAGGCGGCCCAGGCCCTGGAAAAGATGCCCAATGCCATCAGCGTCGAGGGCCACACGGACAATGTCGCGCCAGGCGGAGCCGCAGGAACCAACTGGCGCCTCGCAGGAGATCGTGCCATCAAGGTCGTGGAATTCCTGGTCAAGGAAGGCCGCATCGCCCCCAAGCGACTCTCTGCGACAAGCTACGCCGAGTTCCGGCCCCTGTTTCCGAACGACACCGCGCAGCACCGGGCCCTGAACCGCCGCGTGGACCTCGTGGTGTCGGCCGACGCACCCAAGGCGGCCCTGACACCCAGCCCCACCCCCTCCGATCAGCTGGTCGCCCCGGGCTACAGCTACCCGACGCCCGGCAACTTCCAGAACCCCTTCAACAACGGTGGAATCAGCAATCCTTTCGGCAGCAACTTCTAGGCGGTACGGACCGCTTGCAGGGGCCTTGGCCCTCTTGATCGCCTTGGTGTGTCCGATGGCGTGGGCAGAGACGGATGCCGCGGGCCTCCCTGCATCCGTGGCGACCCCGAGCGAGGCAGATGCCGCGCGTCTGCAAGCGGGCCAGGTCATGACGCAGGCCTTCGAGCACGCCGATGGCCTCCGCGGCTCGGTCCTGCGCTTCTGGGCCAAGGCCAGCCCGGACCAGTGCTTTGCCATCCTGGCCGACCCCGCGAAGCTGGCCGAGTTCATGCCCAGCGTGCATAGCATCCGGATTCTCGGGGAGCAACCGGATGGCACCGTCCTGCGGATGGTCAGCCAAGTGCCTTTTGCGCCGGACCTCACGATCCGCCGATGGGGCGTGCCGGCCACCCGGACCATACGCTGGGTCCAGGTCCGAACGCCCTTCCGCCGACTGGAAGGCCGCTGGCAGATGAATGCCTTGGGTGCCGGCACGTGTCTGGAATATGCCTTGGGCGTGGATACTTCCGGCAACCTGATTCCCGGCTGGGTCATCTCGAGCCTGCAGCAGCAAGGCACCCGCGAAATCGCCCACAACGTCCGCCGTCGCATCGAATCGGGGGGCACGTGGAAGAAGCCGGGCTGAACCAACCGCCCGGCAACCAACTTGCCGCCGCCCCGGGCCCCCAGGCCAGCAACGTCAAAGCGCTGCGCGCTTGGGTCCTGTACGACTTCGCCTACATCATCTGGAGCATCGACATCCTGTCGATCCACGGGCAGCTGTTTCTTCAGGATGTCCTGAAGGCATCCGACAGCCTGTGGGCCTGGACCGTCACGCTCGCCATGGTGGTGGTCGCGATCATCGCTCCGCTGCAGGGAGCCTGGTCCGACAGGACCGGAAGACGCATGATCCTGCTGCGCGGCTGGGCCCTGCTCTGCATCGGCGCGACCCTGTTCGTGCCTTGGGCCGGGCATCAAGCAGGAGCCCTCGTCGCTGCTGCGCTCCTCGGCATCTCGATTGTCGGCTTCCAACTCTCCCAGGCCGTCTATCACGGCATCCTGCCTGACCTCGCGGCGCCGTCGGACCGTGGCCGGTGGTCCGCCGCCGGTATCGGCGTCGGGTTCATGGGCACCCTGCTGGGCCTTGCCATCGTCGGCTCGTTCGTGAGCGGACGGCTCGGCCCCTGGCCCGTGCATTGGGGAGGAAACGGCGCCGAGGCAGCCTTCATTCCCTCGGCGCTGCTCTACCTGTTCTTCGCCATCCCGGCCTTCGCGCAACTGCCCGACCGACCGCCGGCGGCAGAGGCCGGGGATGTCGGGGTCGCCGCAACCTTCCGGATGATCCGTGAAACCCTGTCACCCGCCAAGCATCCCGGTCTTGGCCGATTCATGCTGGCCAACCTGCTTTTCATGGACGCCGTCAACACCGTCATCCTGTTCATGGCGACGTATGCCACGCGGGCCATCGGCCTCAAGGCCGGCAGCGACGTCGAACTGCTCCTGGCGAGCAGCACGGTGGTCGCCATCGCCGGCGCGTTCGCGTGGGGACGCATGACGGATGCCTGGGGCCCGGGCAGGGCCCTGAACCTCTGTCTCGGCTCCTGGACCATCGCGCTGATCCTTGCCGTCTCCATCCGCGATGCGGACATGTTCCGCTGGATCGTGGGTCCGGCCATCGGCTGGTGCATGGGCGGCACGGGCACCATCGTCCGCCCCTACCTGAGCCAATTGGCCCCGCCCGAGGCCCAAGGCACGGTCTTCGGGATCTGGGCCCTGGTCGGCAGGGCAGCGGCGGTCGTGGGCCCCCTCGTATGGGGCGTCGCCGTCACGCTCGGCCAACCCCTCGGAGACGACAGGTTCCGTGTGGCACTGGGCAGCCAGGGAATCATGCTGTTGCTGGGGTGGTTGCTCCTGGCCGGTATGCCGCGCAGGGCCTCCGTCAAATCTTCGTGAAATCCCTGTAGCGGGCGCAGTCCTCTCCGGTTTTGCAGGCATAACCGGTCAGGAACGTGAGGAGCACAGGAACATGCCGAACAAAGTGACGGGCTCGGGCACCCAGCCTTTCTCGACCAAGACGGCCCGCAGCGCGACCGCGAACGCGACTGCGGCGTCCAGCCCTGCACCCGCGGCGCCCCGCACCTCGGCTGCCCCGGACGTGTCCGTCATCTCCGCGTCGGCGACGAGTGGCAACCGCCCGGCGTACAGCGGCCAGGCCCTGTTCCAGACCGGCAAATCCGATCCGCGTGGCGGCACCCAGGACCTCGACAAGATGCTGAACCAGTTCGCGGCCGACTTCAAGAAGATGTCGCCCGACCAGCAAAAGGCCCTGCTCGGCAACCCCGGCTTCCGCATCGATGTCACGGGCTATGCCTCGAACGCCGGCACGAAAACCCAATACGACAATCAGGGCCTCTCGGCCCGTCGTGCCACGGAGACGGCAGCCCACGTCAAGAGCTATCTGGCCAAGCAGGGGATTGACGTTCCTTCGAACGCCATCAAGAGCAAGGGCGGCGGAACACCGAGCAACCCCGGAAAGGCCCTTGAGAACAACGATCAGTCGGACCGGTCGGCCAAGGTCGAAATCTCCATGCCCAAGGTCGTCGCTGGCGGCAATCCGCCAGCCGCCCAGCAGAATCAACCGCAGGCCAGTGCAAAGCCCGCGCAACCGGCACCGGCGCAGCCTGCCCCCGCTCAGCCCGATCCTGCCCAGCAGGCTCCTGCCGCAGGCGGCAACGCGCAGGGAAGCGGTCAGGCCCAAGGCAGTGGCAACGGTCAGCCCAGTGGTGGCGTCCAGGGCAGCAATGGTCCCCGAGGCGGCGGCACGAGCGTCCAGGACGTGGCCAATGGCATCACGGCCTTGACCGAGCTTGTCAAAGGCTTTGGCGATATCTGGAAGGGCGTCCGCAACAAGCCGCGGTCGGCCGAACCCGCGCCTGTCCCCAACACGCCTGCGCCTGTCGTGCCCACACCGGCGCCCATCATCGTGACCACCCGGAAGGAAGAGGATGAGGAAAACGAGCCCGCGCCGGCTCCGGTTCGGCCTCCTGCACCCGTAGTCGCCGATGATGGCTTCAAGGGCGTGGAGGGTTCCGTGGTCCAGCCTGTCGAGGTCCCGTACGGCGGAGTCGCGGCAGGCTCCTAGGGCACGTCCGGATGGATTAGCGTCGCGAGGCACGGGGAACATAGGCCCCGTGCCTCGCAGATTATTTCAGGGCCGTTCCCGCGGCTTCACGATGATCGAACTCCTGGTCGTCATCGTCATCATCGGCATACTCGCGGCAGTCGCCATCCCGAACTACGCCGGTGCGCAGGACAAGTCGCGCAATGCTTCGGTCCAGAGCAACATGCGCGTGACCCAGCAGGCCATCGAAGTGTGGGGCGCGGACATCAACCATCGGTACCCGACGGCGCTCAAGACGGCCGTCGAGGGGCACGCCTTCGTAGGCGGTGGCGAAGACTACCTGCCGAACGACACCTATCCTCCGACCCCGTGGGGGACCCAGCAGGCGGCCGGCACGGCGCTTGCCTGCGACGACACCCCTGACAACCACGTCTACGCCGCCGAATTGGGCAACCGACTCAATCCGGTTTCCACGGCCAGTTTCGGAGCCATCGGCTTCAGCACGACGACGACGGAAGGCCAGTACATGCTTGGCGGCACAGGCAAGCGGGGCAACAACCCGGTGCGTGTCCTGACCCTCAAGAACTTCTGATCGCGGCCGATAGTTCTCCAGGGATTCGGAGCGGCAAGACCGTTTCAGGCCAGGATGGCGCGGATCCCGCCAGCAAGGAGCTTCAGGCCGTGAGCGTCACCTCCGTGAGCATCACTCCCGTCACCCCGTCCGCCGAGGGTCGGCTTCCCGCAGGCCTGCGACCGAAGGCCGGCGAAGCCCAGCGGCAAGCCGGCGCGCGCGAGGCGCCTTTCCGGGCACCGCATCGCCCCGGGGCCATCGAGACGCCGAACAAGGTACAGGATCGTGCCGAGCGCATCTTCCAGACCATCCTGCAGCGTATCGGGCGCGATCCCGAAGCCCTCGAGCGTTTGCGCTCCCTCGCCCTGGCCACGATGGATCGGTCAGCGGAGGCCGAAGGGCCGCTGGTTGCCGCCCTGGCGCACGCCCGTGTCCAGGGGATGGTCGCCGACCTGACGCGCCGCAGTCGCATGAGCGGCATCGATATGAAGGCCTGATCCCTATGGCCAAGGGGCCCCGACCTTGTGGTCGAGGCCCCTTGGTTCTGGGAGACGGTGTCTACTGACCGAGAATCGGCTGGACACGGACCTGCTGGTTGGGCTCGGCGTAGCTGACCAGCGACGAGCGCCGGATTTCTTCGAGCTTGGCCAACACGCCGACGCCGTCCACGATTTCGAAGACGTGCACGCCGATGCCCTCGATGACACGCCTACTACGCAGACGATGCGTCACCTGAAACTGCTGGACCGCGGCCACGGACACCCGGGGGGCGAACTTGACCAGGATCTCGCCGGTACCGATCTGGGGCTGGAACATGGCGCTGGCCGAGACCTTGCTGTTGGTGGAAGCGGGGGCCTGGACCGGCACGGTGTTGCCGCAACCGGCAAGAACGAACGACAACGTGGCGATGGCCACGGAGATGGAGCGAATCATGGGTTACCTCGACTGTATGTGAAAGGGTCACGAAAGACCCTAAACATGGATTTAACAAATTTCCCCACCGGCCGTCAAGCAGGAAAACCCTTGCCCCACCTTGTCTCCCGACCAAGCCACACCCACCGGGCCGTGCGCCGTGTCACACCCCTGCTGCTCATCACGCTGGCCCTCGCCCTGACGGGTTGCCGCAACCCGCTCTACCTCGTGGCTCAGGCCGCCAGGATGTGGGTCTCCGTCCCCTCGGAGCGACGCATCTACGAACTTGACCGCGAGGGTCTGCGCAGCACGCATGGCCAGGTCTGGCTCGAGGCCAGCGCCACACGCCTCGCCTGGAGTCCCGTGACGCGACAAGTCGTGGCCATCCAGCCCGAATCACGCTCCGTGGCCCTGGTCGATGCGGGTCTGCTGCGGGTTTCCCGGAACGTAGGCGTCGGCGGCACCCCCGTGGACGTCGCCATCAGCACCTCCGGCATGACGGCCCATGTCCTTCTGGCAGAGGAACGCGCCGTCGCCCTCGTCGATCTTCGCAGCGGCAAGGTACAACGCGTGGCGCTGTCGCCGTCGGGCGCCAAACCCGCCGTGCTCGCTTGCCCGCGCCAAGCCCAGGATGAATCTTGGATCGTGGCCGAGGACGGCCGGATCGAGATCGTGCGGGACGGCGCGCTGCAGCCGGCCGGGACCCCGCTGTCCGGCAGCGTCAAACCTTTCCGGGCCGTAGCTGATGCTGCCGGTGGCATCGTCCTGCTGGACACCGGACGCGCCGCGCTTGTCCGCCTGCCCTCGGCACGCGGCGACAGTGCCACGCTCGTCAGCATCGGGACCGTGACGGGGGGCGGCCAGCCTGCCGACATGGCCGTGGCACCCGATGGCAAGGCAGCCGTGACCTTCCCGGATGCAGGCCGGGTCGTGATTCTCGAGGCCGACGGACGCAGCCAGTCCTATGCCAGCGGCGCGCCAGGCGCACGCGCCATCGTGGCGGATGCACGCGGCTTCCACGTGGCCCACGAAGGGCCCAACCAGGTCTTCGCCCTGACGTGGAGCGGCTCGACGCTGTTGGCTGCACGGTGGGTCGACACGCTGCCTGGCCCCCCCGTCGCCGCGGTCGCCCTCGACTAAGGAGCCGGCGCAACATCCTTGCGGGTTGCCGAAGGCGCCTTGGGACCGGCAACCGAGACCACCATCCGACCGGGCACCAGCCAGGTCCGTGCGACACGGCGCAGGGTCGCGTGGTCAAGGCGAGCCAGGGCCTCGCGCGTCGCGCCACGCTCGTCCTCCCCGAGCCGCAGGCGATACCACGCGGCCCGGGCTGCGGCGGCCTGGGCCGCGTGCTGATCCCGCAGGGCAAGGCCTCCTGCCAAGCGGACCTTGGCGCGCCCGAACGACTCGAGGGGCAGGCCCTCGCCAGCTGCGCGCTGCCAGCGCGACACCAATTCGCGCACGGCATCGTCCACGCCCTCTGCCTGGGTCGCAAGCGTCAGCTGCACCATCCCTGAACGCTCGAGCAGGTTGGCCCCGCCGCCCGTGCTGTAGGCCAACGGCTTTCGATACACGAGGTCGACAAAGCCATCGAACGCCAAGCCTCCGGCAAGTACCCGCAAGGCCAGGGCGTCAGGATGACCGGCCGGTGGCATCGGAAACCCGACGGCAACGTGGACCTGCTCCCGCTGCATGGGCACGTGCAGGGTGCGTCGCTTGACCAGGGATGGAGCCAAGGGCGCAGACGGCACGTCCGGCGGTCCGGGCTGCGACACCGCATCCGGCCCGGGGGGGGCAGACCAGGCCGCGTAGGCCTCGAGCAAGGGTTCGAGCTGCTGCCAAGAGCGTGCATCGACGATCGCCAACACCGCACCCGACGGCACGAATCGCCGGCTCATCAGGTCCCGCAGGCTGGCGGGCGTGATGGCCGAAAGGCCTTCTGGCGAGCCGGACAGGGGCCGGCCATAAGACCCCTCACCCCACAGGCCTTCGGCAAGCGCACGACTTGTTCTGAAGGCGGGGTCCTCGCGCTCACGCTCTTGGCGATCCCGCAGCCTGTCCCGGGCACGCGAAAGACCCTGCACGTCGAGGAGCGGGCGCGTCACGATCTCGTGGACAAGCTCCAGCGCCTCTGGCAGATCCCCCGCCGGAACCGAGGCCCCGAGGATCAGGGCCTCACGCTCCGCCGCGATCGACCAGCCATTGCCCATGCGTCGCCAGGCGGCAGCCAAAGCGGCTTGGTCGCGTCGGGCCGTACCCTCCTGCAGACATTCGGCGAGCAGGGCGGAAGAACCGGCCACCGACGGCGGATCATCCGCGGCCCCCCCGCGGAACTGGAGGGAAAGGCCCGCCAAGGTTCCACCGGGGCGACGTTCGTGCAGCACGGTCAAACCGTTGGCCAGCACGTGCCGCCCGACCTCGGCAACCTGGTCCGCAGCCTTGCCGCGCACCTTTGCCAAGCGTGCACCGGGCGCCTTCCAGATTCCGGACTCCGCCCAAATGACGGCGCCCCCGTCGTGACCCGACGCGGGCTCGAGCCGTGCCAGTTCGCGGCTGGCCTCCGTGACGCCTTCGGGGTCTTCCGCGGGCTCGGCTGCCGCCGCCTTGGGCACCGTGAGGACCAACGTGGCGTTGTCCCGCCGCAGATAACGACGCGCGACCCGAAGCACATCCTCGGGCGTTACCGCCTCGAGACGACGTTCGTCCTCCAAGGCACCGTCGAGATTGCCCAGCACGGCCGCCTCGCCAAGCCAGCGCGCCAGGCCGAGCGGCGTCTCACGCTCCATCTGTCGGGCGCGCCGCAAGGCTGCCTTCCACGTCGCCAGAGCCTCCGGAGCCGGCGGCACTTCCCGGAATCTGGCCAAGGTGCGCCAGACGGCCGCCTCGGCTCTGGAAGCAACCGTGGACGACCGAGGACGAGCCGAGCACCACAGGACGCCGTGCTGCTCGAGCAACTGCAGGCCGGCCCAGGCCGAGGTCGCATGCTGGTCGCCACCAACGACCAGGTCCTGCCAGAGCGCCGCCCCGCCATCGCCACCAAGGAGACTCGCCAACAACTCGAGCGCCCAGCGATCCGGATGGCGAACGCCCGGCACCACGAGCACCAGATCCAGCGAGGGCTCGGGTACTTCCTGCACCTGACGCAGGCGCTGGAAACCCCGGAAGGTCCACGACGCCGGGACATCTGAGAGCGGCACATCCGAAGCGGGCGACTGCGCTTCAGGCGAGGCCGGGAACTGGCGCTTCATGGCGGCCAGGACCGCGTCACGGGACAAAGGACCCGCCACGACCACGACCATGTTGTCCGGACGATACCAGCGCCGGTGGTGGTTGACGAAGTCCTCACGCCCAAGGCCCGCAAGGTTCGCGTGATCGCCGATGACAGGGCGTCCGTAGGGATGACGGCCGAATGCGAGGCCCCACGATGCCCGCCAGGACGAGGTTTCCGGCCGGTCGACCATCCGGGCGATCTCCTCGCCCACGACCTTGCGTTCCTTCAAGATGCCCGCCTCCGGAAAGACCGGATTCTGCAGGCTGTCGGCCAGCGCATCGAGCGCCGCGGCGAATCCCGACTCGGGCACGACCGCGTGGTAGGTGGTGCGGTCATAGAAGGTATCCGCACCGTGCACGCCACCCATCGAGAAGATTTCCAGCCTGTCCTCGAGTTCGCCTCGCCGCTTCGTCCCGCGGGAAAGCAGGTGCTCGAGGTCGTGGCTGATACCGGCCTGAATCGGATCCTCGTGGCGACTGCCGACGTGCACCCAGGCGCTGATCGCCACCAGATCCTGGCCGGGCATCTCCTTGTGGAGCAGGGTCAGACCGCTCGGCAACCGCACGACCGAGAGACCCTCGGCCGCATCATCCCGACCGGACATGGCCGCAACCTCCGTGACGGCGGGCCTTGTCGCCGCGGCGACAGGCCCGCCGAGGACCAGCGAGGAAAGCCATCCCGAGACCAGCAGCCAAGGGAGGATGCGCCTCACGACAAGGATGACCCCGCATCCCGGAACCGCGCATACTCGGGGTCGCGATGCACGTTCGAACCGAAGGCACCGGTCTTGCCTGAATACTTGGTGTAGGTCTTGCGGTCGTAGGGCAAGCCTGTGGGGCGCCCCTCGAAGAAGCAAAGCTGGGCGATGCGCACGCCCGGGTAGAGGGCGATCGGGACCCGGCTGATGTTGTTGAGCTCGAAGGTGATGCTGCCCGCGAAGCCCGGGTCGACGAATCCGGCCGTTGCGTGGATCAGGAGCCCGAGGCGCCCCCAGCTCGAGCGTCCCTCGACACGGACGGAAATGTCCTCGGGAATCCTGACGAACTCGAGGCTGGCGCCCAATGCGAACTCGCCCGGATGCAGGATGAAGGCCTTGCCGGGCTGGATCTCGTAGGCGCGCATCGACACGGGCGCGTCGGCCATCGTGTGCGCAGGGTCGAGATGCGTCAGATTGGCGACATCGACCACCTTGAAGTCGGTCCCGAGCCGGATGTCGAGGGAGGTGGGCCCGAACTGCTGACGCGGCTCGATGATGGGCGTCACGACGACCCGACGCCGCTCATCCGCCGTCGTCAGGCGCTCGAGGAGATCGCGCTCGTTCAGGATCATGGCGTTACCCCGGCCGGTACATCCCGCAGAAGTCGGTGCAACGCGGCCGTCTCGAGCGACTTGCGCACGAGGTCCATGAACCCGCCGGCAAGCTGCCCCAGGCGTTCCGTTCCCCCTGCCGAACCCGCCTCGAGCGTCCAGGCAGCACGCAGATCGAGGAAGGCCAGCCACGCACCCGCCTGAAGGTCCCACGGCAGGACGGGCTCCTCGCGCAAGCCATCAAGGACCTGGTAGAGCGACGATCCCGTCAGGCCATCGAAAGCGGAAGATAGCGGCATGCTTGCACGCACGGCCTCGAGGCTCTTGACCGGCAGGGCGGATGCCAGCAGGCCATCAGCCAGCCTCGCGGCAACGCCCGCCACCACGGGACCGCCGGGAAGACCGGGGGGAAGGTCGAGGGCAATCGCCTGGCCCGCACGCGCGAGCCGAAGCCTGCGGGCCAGACCAAGCAGGGCCTGCCAACCCGGACCGGGGAAGCCGTGATCCGTCTCGCCCTCCGCAGCGGCGATGGCCGCCGGCCAGGCCAGGACCAGCTCCACCTCGCCCACCGGCAGCGGCACGAAGCCCGCGGGGTCCCGATCGCACGGCGTCGGGGCCAGCGCAGCCGGAGGCCAGGAGCCCCAGCGTCCGTCCAGCCAGGCCCCGAAGGCGGACGGCACGGCCGACATCCCGACCCGAAGCAGCGCCGCCTCGAGCTCGTCCAGAGCGCAGGCCAGCTCCGCGGGCCACGCGGCCGGCCACGGAACCGGCAGATCCCGACCCGCAAAGGCCCCCTGCCAATCGGCTTCGGCCAGGGCGGAGACATCCGGAAACCGACGCATCAGGACACCCCGACGGACGCTGTCCCCGACCAGGACATCGGCCACGGTTCGCTGCCAGAGCGCGGCACGCAGCCACACCTGCCAACCTGCCTCCCAGGAGGCGGAAAGGACCGGCCTATCCGCGTGGTCTATCATGGTGCACCGATGGTAGCACGATGGAGGGTCCGCACTTGCGCCAACGCCTTTCCCTCCTGACGGCCCTCGCGGCCCTGCTTTTGCTGCTCGCCGGCTGCGGCATCCAGGACGCGCTCTACCTTTACGACCGCATCCCCAAGACCACGGATGAGGCAGGGAAGGCGGTCCCCGACTTCCTCTCGGCTCTGCCCGAATTCCCGGTTGCCTTCGCGGTCCAGCTGGGGGATACGCGAGCCAGCTTCGCGGACCTGGTCTACAACAAGTCCCTGGCGAACGGTCCGGGGGCCTCTGCGTGGTCGACGGACTCGGACAACGTGCCGACCTACGGCAGCCAGGTCGCGACCTTCGGGCCCGTGGCCTTCGGTACGTTCCTCGAGAAGGACATCCCCATCCCGCTGTCATTCGACATTCCGGCGGCCCCCCTGACCTTGCCCGACCTCAGCACGACGGTGCCCGCCCCGACCCCGATCCGGCTGGCCGACACCGGTCTGGGCAGCGTCACGATTCCCGTTCCCGACGGCTTTGGCGGGACAACGGCGGTGCCGCTCGGCACGGCCGTGGCGAATCCGTTGCTGGCCAACGTGCCCGTTCCGGAGCTGGCCTTCGGCCCCAGCCCGACGACCCGCATCCCGGTCGACCTGCCGACCGAAATCGTGGCCGTGCGGCTCAAGGCCGGGTCCCAGCTGTCAATCCCGGTCACGAACAACACCATCACGGCGGCCGTGCTCACGCTGGTCCTAACCGATCGCACCAACACGGAATTGCAGCGGGTCGTCCAGGCCATCGGAGCCAATGCCTCGGAAACCGTCTTAATGCCACTTTCCGGCGAGCTCAAACCGCCCCTGTCCATGGCCGTCCAGGTCAGCGGCACGGTGCCTGCCGGCACCCTCATCGGGGCCATCGACCTCGACAATGGCTCGTTCGCCGTCGGCACGACGGCCGTGACGATCCTGCCCGACGAAGTCGACGTCAACCTGCCTGCCATGGGGCGAAACGCGGCCGGGTCAGCGCGCTTCCCGACGCCCGACGCCCTGAAGCAGCCCATCCGCAAGGCTGTCGACATCGGTGCCCAGCTGCCTCAGGACCAAGGCATCCTCGAAATCGAGGAGGTGGAGCTCGCCTCGGGCTCCCTGCGCTTGACGATGAGCAACGGCCTCGATGCCGACCTCGACCTCGACCTGAGTTTCGAAGGCCTCGAGAACCTGACCTCGGCCACGGCCATCGTGGATACGGGTGACGTACCACCGTCGACGACGCTGCCGGACGGCGGCCTGCGCCTGGGCATCAACGCCAGGCAAACCGTCACGTGGACGCTGGACCTTGCCGGGGCCCGCATGCGGCCCCGATCCGTCACCGACGACCAAGGCCAGACGGTCAAGGGCATCGCCATCGCCGCCCAGGTCAACCTGCTCGATACGCGCACGGACCGCAGCCACCTGCGTGCCGGCGTGCGTGTCCCGGCGACCCTCGTCACCAGCCAGGAAGCCACGGGGAACGTTGCCCTTTCTCCCATCGGCATGACGGCCCTCCAGGCCCGGATCAACAGGGCCGAGAGCGTGCCCGGACAGGCCCCCATCGCGCTGCCGTCCGACTTCCTCGATTACGGCATCCTGCCCGGCCGCTTCACGATGAAGGTCAGGCTGGACAACGCCAGCGGCATCGCCGGCCGATTCGACCCGCAGCTCGAGGCCAGCGTCTCGGCATCGGCCTCCGCGGCAACCTGTGCCAGTCTTTTCCCCGGCAGCACGGGCTGTCCGGCCACGGCCTCGATCAGCTTCGTCACGACGGGGCCGCAGGCCTTCGACGGGGCTTTCGCGGCCGGCTCGCCCACCGCCACCCGGTCCACCGTGCTCGAGCTCAACGAACGCAACACTAACCTGCTCGACCTGATCGCCCTCGGGATCAGCGAACTGCGCATCAACTCGCGCCTGCTCATCGGCGAGGGCGCCTCGGTCCGCCTGACGCGGAACGACCAGATGGGCGGTGCCGTCGACGTGGCGATGCCGCTGGCCCTTCGGTTCAACGAATTCGGACCCGGACGGCAGCGCCCCGGCCCCCCCGCCTCGACCAGCCCCCTCGACCTGTCCAAGAGCTTCGATGCGGCAATGCTCGAGCAGCTTCGCAAACACCTGCGGCGGGTCTCGCTCGAGTTCCGCATCGACAACGGGTGGGGCATGCCGATCGACATCCAGTTGGACTTCCTGAAGGAAAACGGGAGCGTGGCCTTCACCCGGACCCTGCGCCTCGGGACGGCCGACGGCACCACGGCCGTCTCTCTGCTGGACCTCGGCCCCGATGAGGTCGCAGCCCTTCCTGATGTCCGCAACCTGACGGTACGGGCGGTATCCACAGGCAGCAACGGCCAGGTGCTCGCGATCCGCAATGCGGCCGAGTTGCGCCTGCGCCTGAAGGCCTATCTGGGGGTCCTGCTGTCCCCTGACCTGCTCAAGGGTGCCGGAGGCAGCCGATGAAGACCGTGCGTCCGACAGGCCTCCCCGCGAGACTTGGCCTCGCCCTCGCGACACTTGCCCTCGTGGCGCGGCCAGCCTACGCTTCGGGCAGCAGCAATGCCCGGGCCATGGCGATGGGCGGCGCGCAATCCGCGCTTGCAGACGAGGCCGATCAGGGCCTGTGGAACCCCGCCCTGCTGGCCATCCCCAGACGTGCTCCCGGAAACGCCCTGCTCTTCAGCATCCAGGGCGGGGCAGGAGTCGGCAACACCTTTGCTTCGTTCGACACCCTGCGCAGCCTGCTGCCCGACCAGGATGGCAAGCGCCGGACCTTCTCGGAAGCCGAATGGGCGACACTGGCGGCCGGCCTGCCGGAGTCCGGTCTGGGCTTGATCGGCGACGGTGGCGTGCGCGTCTCCCTGGCCAGTCCCTTCCTGCACACGGGCATCTCGGCAACACTCGACACCAGCATCCGCAACATCGGCATCCCTCGGGGCCTGGTGGACCTGTTGCTCCGCGGGAACGCCAACGCTTCGTCCATTCCCTTGTCCGGCCTCGAGGGAGCTGCTGCCTACGGGCTTGCCAACATCGCCGTCTCGCATGCCGTCCCCCTGCCGCTCGGATTGGGCAGGGCCTCGGCCCTGGGCATCACCGCCCGGTACATCCCGGCCATGGCCTTCGCCACGATCACGGAGGCGTCGGGATCTGCCCTGACGCTGGACGAGGAAGGCCGCCTTTCGGCGGACGGCCACCTGCGCTACGAGGGCGTGATGTCGGCACCTGCCGCCATCAATCCACCCATGACGCAGCAGAACCTCGTCTTCGACATCGGCTTCGCGAACCGCTGGAACGACAACGTGACGTGGAGCCTGATGGCTGCCAACATCGGCGGCAACCTGCAGGCAGGCCCATGGTCCGACAAGACGATCGATCTGGTCCTGCCCCCGACCACGCTGGGATATGACCTGAGCGGCGACACCCCCAAGCCGCTGGACTTCAAGAGCGCCGTCAAGGATGGCGTCGGCGCGCGCAACGGGGAAACCCAACGCGCCGTGACGATTCCGATGCTCCTTCGGGGCGGCCTTGCCTGGGAGGGTGACCTCGGCTTGCGTGGCAATTTGTCGGACATCCTGGGCGAGGCCCGATCGCCCTACAGCGTTGCGCTGGACCTTTCTCAGGGCCTTGGTGAGGGCTTCGGCGTTTCCCGAAACCCGCAAGCGTCCTTGGGTGCCGAAGCCCGGCCCTTCGGGCGCTGGCTGGCCCTGCGCACCGGCGTCCGTCTGGGGGGTGCCTATCCCCTCGGCGGTCTGGGCCTGGGCCTCGACCTGCGCTACTTGCGCCTCGACCTAGCCACGGGGACGGTGGGGGGCCTTTTCGGCGGCGCCAAGGGCTCCTACCTTTGGCTCAGCACCTCGCTGGTCCTGTAGGCGACGGCGTCCGGCACTGCCGGACATGCCGCCGGCCTCGACCAGCAGGCGAAGGCCGCGTGCGAGGCCCTCGGCCATCTGGACCTGATGCTCCTCGTCGAGCAACCGACTGGCCTCGTCGGGGTGCGACAGGAAACCAATCTCGACCAACACGCCCGGCATCCCGGGGGTCTTGAGGACCATCAGGCGTCCTTGCCGGACGCCCCGGTCCGGTCGACCCGTCGCCTTGACCAAGGCCTCGTGGACCTTGCGCGCCAAACCCGACCCGGCTTCATGCCGGAACCAGGTCTCGATGCCCCGGGCTTCACGAAGCGGACTGGAATTGCAATGGATGCTGACAAGGGCCACCGCGCCCAAGGCCTCCGCCAGCGCCGCGCGATCCGCGAGCCGAACGGCCGTATCGACCGTTCGCGTGGGCACCACATGAAAACCTGCGTGCTCGAGCAACGGGCGCAACCGTCGCGCGACGTCGAGCGTGACCTGACTCTCCGTCACGCCCAAGGGGCCTAGTGCCCCGGGGTCGGCGCCGCCGTGGCCCGGGTCCAGCACGATGAGGGGTCGCTCTGCCACCGGAGGTTTCCGCCGATGGAAACGCAGCTGCAGGCCACGGCCCTCGTTGATGCGGGTTTCCTCCACATCGTACTGCCCCGGATCCAGCTCGAGCGTCAGTGCCCAGGAACGGGCATCTCGTCCCAGGGCCAAGCGGCGTGTCGCACCCCGGGGACGGGGCGGTGAAGCCTGAACCTCGGCACGGGGGAATCGCAGGATCCAGCGCGCGTCCTTGGGTTGGGCCTCCATCCAGACCGTCAGAGATCGGGCCGCCACGACCTCGAAGACCGTATCCAACCGCTGCTTGCGCAGCGAAAAGCGCTCGATGCGCTGCGGCTCGCGCGGCCAAGGAGCCTGCGCCATCACGTCGGGCTCTCCCTCTTCGTCCGTACCGTGGCGGACGACCTCCCACGCCGCCCTTGCCGGCGGCGGTACGGACGCAGGGGCGGACGCAGGCCCGGCAGACTGTCGGGAACCCGTGCCGCGGGCCAGGGCGGGAGCGGACCCGGGTGATGGCGGTCCGAAGAACATCCCCGGCAGGAAGGGACCCAGCATGACTTCGCCGGCCAGAGCGGCAGGGCGACGGCCCACCGGCAGGAGGGGCGGCAGGTGCAGGGACGGGATCGCGGCTGCGACGGCCGCTGTCGCGGCAGGAAGCACCGAGGGTTCCGTTGCCGGTGTCCTCGAGATGGCGGGCGTACGGACAGACGTCGGTGTCCGCACAGGACGGGGCATGGGGATCGAGGGACGAGGCAAGGGCTGCCACAGGGGCAACAAGGGCCCCCAGGTCGGAGGCGCCCCGTCCGGACGGGTCACGACCCGAATCGGCGGCGCAGGGGGTACATGCAGGGGCGCAACCTTCGCGGCCAAACCCCGGAACACCAGGACATCGCCCAGATCCTCGACGGTCGCTCCGCCAGCAACCAGCGTGGGTCGGACCAGCCGCCAGCGACGCAATGCCGGATCCCATCCGCTTCGCAGAAGCAACCTTCCTTGATCGTCGCACCACGAACGCGTCGCACAGAAGGCCGGCGGGGGCTGGACACCGACCAGGTCGACGACCTCGCGGTCAGGCGCAGCAAGGCGAAAACGACTCCGGGTCACGGACGTCAGGCCTGACAACCGCAGTTCGCCTCCGCGCTCCTCCACCAACGCCACGACAGGCGGTCGTGCGGGCAACGGCGGCGTGGCCGCGCGCGCCACGGGCAGGCCCGTGGCCCAGAGAAGGGCCACGACCACGGGCAAGTACCACCTTTGGGCGACACCTCGACGCTGCAGCACCTTGGGACTATGCCGCGGGGGACGCCTGCCTGTCTGTGGCAGGCGCCACCCCGTTAGCCTGCCTCCGGTGCGGGTAGGTGCATGCAAAGAGGACGCCGCCTGATGCTCAACCACGCCCGCCTGCAGACGCTGCCCGCATTCATGGGCCTGTCTGCTGCCGAATTGGACGCGCTCTTCGCCATCGCGGAGCGTGTGACGGCCAAGGCTGGCCTGAACCTGATCCGGGCCGGAGACGAAGCTGACTCCTTCTACATGCTGGTGGAGGGCCGCCTTGAGGTCCGGGTCCAGGATATGGCTGTCGCCACCATCGCGCCGGGCCAACTGGTGGGCGAAATGCCGCTCATCCAGCACGACGATGTCCGCCGGGCGGATGTCGTGGCCGTATCCGACGCCAAGCTCTATCGCTTCACCTACGCGCGCTACCGGTTGCTGAGCGACGAGAACCCCAAGCTGGGTCGGACACTGCGCGGCAATCTGGGGCGCGTGGTCGCAACCCGGGAGTGGGCCACCCAGCCGAAGAAGGAAGCCGAACGACCGCCCGAGGCCGCTCCTGCGGCGAAGCCCGGGAAGTTCGTGCTGCCCAAACCGACGGGCATCTCGGAGGAGCGTGCCGCGCGCCTCGATCGGATTCGCAGGCACCCGGTCTTCTCGGGACTGAACGACGAGCAGCGCCTCGCGCTCGAGTCCGTGGCGCGGGTCGTGCCCCTCGCGGAAGGCCTCGAGCTGTTCCAGGCCGGTGACCCGGCGACAAGTTTCCTGCTGATCATGGAAGGCCAGCTCGAGGTCTCCGTGGTCCAGCATGGCCGGCCGTTCCCGCTGGCCCGCCTGGGGCCCGACCAGATCGTGGGGGAGACGGCCCTCATCCAGGCCAAGCCCATGCGCAGCGCAAGCGTGACGGCCGTCGCCCCGAGTAAGGCCCTGGTCTTCCTGCTGGAAGACTACGCACGCCTGATCGCCGCGGAGCCGGCCATCGGCCAGCGCCTCAGACAGAACGTCGGCCGGGTGGCCGCTTCACGCTCCTGGAGCATGAACTAAGGACGTCCCGGCTCGCCGGAACGCCCCACGCCCTGCCCGATGCCCGCCGTCAGGCGCGTCCTCGGCCTGCCCGGCGCAACTGGCTGGACCAGTCCGATCCGAGCCCGCCCAGGAAGCGATGGACGTCGAGCACCTCATCTTCGGTGATGGGCTCCATCCGCGAGAAGCGCTCTTCCTCGCGCGCGTCCGTGAAGACGGCCTTGGCACGGGCCAAGGGGCGCAACGGCAGCCCGGCAGGCCGACGGACCGCCAATGGCATCTCGGGCTCGCGGTGATCGTACTCGACGCCCACGATGGCGACGCCCGCCGGCTGGTCGCAGGCGTTGCAGTGAACCTTGACCACCCAGTAATCCCGCTCTTCACGCAGAAGATGGACGCCTTCCGGTTGGAACGACTCGCCGCAATGTGCGCAGCGGAGCTTCCGGAAGTGGTCCTGGACCACGGCGAAGTTCTTCATGGATGACCTCGTCCGGGCGCCTCTCACAAGGCTCCCACCGTCAGTTTACATACCCGCGCCTTGCGTTTTCCTATCGGCGCGATGACGCCGGGACATCACCGTCGCGGAACGCTCGAACGCCATCAGCCAGCGACTTCCCGCCCCGCCGGGCAACGCAATCTCGTGGCTCACGACGCACTTCAGGCCGGCCCTGCCCAGCACGACAGCAGCCCGCTCCAGTTCCTCGGGGCCGCGGGGTCCCTTGGAGACGACAAGGCGGCCGCCTGGTGCGATGGTCTCCGCACACCAGCCAACGAGGGGTCCCAGATCCTTGACCGCCCGGGCCACGACCAACCGGAAACGCGCACCCTGAAGACATGCCGGGTCCTCGACGCGGCCCCACTCGGCCCGCGCCCGATCCGCAAGGCCCAACTCTCCCAGAAACCCCCGGACCGCCTCGACCTTTTTGCGGGTGGCATCCAGCAGGACACCCTGCCACGCGGGACAGGCGAGCAACAGCGGAATGCCGGGCAAGCCGCCACCCGTGCCCACATCGAGGACCGAGCAGGATTCGCCTCGCCACTCCGGCGGCATGGCCGCAAGGAAGGCGAGGGCATCCTGCGCATGCTTGCGCAGGAACTCCGCGGCCCCCTCCACCCGCGTCAGGTTCAGGCGCGTATTGGCCTCCTCGAGGAGCATCCGGTACCGCGCAAGACCCTCGCGGGCTGCAGGCTCGAGGATGATACCGAGGTCTGCGAGCCATGCCTCGTCCTCGGCTGTCCAGGGCAGGCCGGCGTCGGCCGTCACGGGGTTCACTGCAGAAGGAATGCCGCGGGATCCGGCTGGTTGAGCCTGACCTGCTCGATCGTCAGCTGGTAGGTCAGCCTGCCGGCCTCATAGCACTCGCGGCTGTACGGCATTCCGGTCCCCATGTCGATGGCATAGCGCTCGTGGGTGACGCGGGGCAGCATCATCGCGCTGCGCAACTCGAGCATCGCGACCTGACGCCCGGCCATCTGGGCCTGGCCCAGATACTGCACCTGAGCCTGCGAGTCCAGCAAGACCTGCATCATCCGGGGCAGGGCCGTATCCGACATGCCGTCGCCACGAGCCGTGCGGGTGCGCTCATCCGTCTCGGGCAGCGTGGTGTTGACCCAGAAACCCGCAAACTTCGTCCGGACCTGGACCTGGCCCGTGCCATCGACGATCATCTTGGTCCCGATGGTGCTCGCCTCGGTAGCCTCGCGGACCTTGTAGGCGGAGCGCCCCGGCTTCTGGAACCAGCTGTCCAGCACGTAGCGGGCCGTCTTGCCCGTCTGCACGTTGTGGATGTAGGACTTGAGGCTCGCCTGAATCGTCGTGGCGCCCTGGTAGGCCGTCCCGACACGTTCGCGGACGTCCGCCGCCATACGGGCGCCATCTTGGCCGTTCGCAGGCTGCTGGGGCATCGGCTGCAACATCGGGGTGACAGGCGTCCGGGGCACGACGGTCGTGCTTGCGGGACGGCCGCAGCCGGCAAGGGCCAACAGGGCGACGAGCACCCCGGAGACGAGAGCCAGGCGGTTGGAGAGACGAAGACCAAGGGCTTCCATGTCTTGGTTGTCGTGCCCGGGCCGCCGGGCATTCTTAACTAAAGGCAAAGAGACCTTGAAGTTTGACCCAAGAAACGTGGCCGCCGGACCTTGTCCGACGGCCGTCCGAGGTGGGCGATCACGGGCTCGAACCGTGGACCTCACGGATGTGAACCGTGCGCTCTGACCGACTGAGCTAATCGCCCTTGGGGACTGGCATGTTCCCCCTTGGACGGGCTTGCCGTCAAGGGGTCGGAGAAGCCCTCAGGCGGGGATCAGCGGGAGGCCTCGATCGCCAGACCGACGTAGTTGCCGCCACCTAACAGGGGCATGTCCTTCATGGACGTGTTGTGCCAGTGCTTGAGGAACTTGCGCTCGGAGAGCGTCTGGTTGGGGCCATCGATCGAGTCGTGGTAGACGATCGTGCCCTGCGCCTCGTTGTAACCCACGACGACGATGTAATGGGGCACCTCGAACTGCAGCATGCAGATGACGGGTTTGCCGGCGTCGACGGCACCCTTGAGATAGTTGACGCTGCCGTTCTTGTAGGCCTTGACCGAAAGGCCCTTCTTCTTGAGGTATTCGGTGATGGTGCCCTGGTTCGTGGCGAGGTTGAAGTAATTCGACTCGTTGACCACCTTCTGGTAGCCGGGAGCCGCATCGCCCTGCCAGTAGTGGAGCACGCTCGACATGGCGGCCTGGGCACAGGTGTTGTCGGGCGACCCGTCCTTGGTGACGGCAGCCTGGTGGAACCAGGGCACGTCCTTGACGGTGCGGGTGCCATCGGCAAAGTCCTGAGTGGCCTGGACCCCCGCAACCGTCCGCACGTCCCGGACCATGGTGCTGTAGGGGATACGGGAACCGTTGAGGTTGTCGACCGGGTTACCCTTGGCGTCGACGGCCAAGCCTGAGACGCTCATGCCCGTCAGGCTGGCGCCGGTGCCGCAGCCCGTGAGCGCGGCCGCGCCGATGATCCCGATGAGCGAAGCCGCGACGAGCTTGCCTTGGATGCGCAGGGCCTCGAGGATCTGGTTCTGCTTGACGTAGCCGGCCTCGACCAGGATCTCGCCAATCTGGCGGCGCGAGAGCTGCTGCTCGGCCAAGGCCTGCTCGAGCTGTTCGCGGGTGATGACACGGGACGCCACGAGCACTTCGCCCAGCACGAAACGGACGGCCTTGGCGCCTTGACGGGAGTGGTCATCCTGCCAAGTCAGCACCGCATCCAGTTCGGTGGCCGAGATCAGGTTGAGACGCACCAGGACCTCGCCCAGGCGCTCATTCGTTCGCTCCTGCTCGGCCAGGGCCTGCTCGAGCTGCGGCTTGCTGACCCGACGGGCCTTGAGCAACAGCTCACCCAGCTTGTAGCGGACGGCAGCACCGCGTTCGGCCGGGGTCATGTCACCCACGCCCTGATAGGCCAGCACGGCGTGCAATTCCATCTCGGACAGGATGCCGAGGCGCACCAGGACCTCGCCCAGGCGCTCGTTGGTCGCCTGCTGCTCGGACAGCGCGCGGTCGAGGTCCTGAGCCGTGATGAATTGGCCCGAGACCAACACCTCGCCCAGACGGCGGCGGTCGGCAGTCATGGTAGCGGTCATGGTTTTGCGGAACCTCCGGTAGGCAACGAAGCCGTGGCACCCTCCGGTAGGGAAGACCAGACCACGCGGACGAGGGCCTGCTGGAGACTTGGTAGTTCCATACCCAGCAGGAGGGAGAAGGGTGCCTGGGCTCCGGCACACCAGGCCGGCTGCCCGAGATCGGCAGAAGAAGAGACGGCGCGACCGAGATCCGACCAGCCCGCTTCCGACCAGCGCGCCAGCCCGAGTCCGGCGGCAACCTGATCCGAGGGCGCCGTGGCATAGGCAAGGGCGACGCTGTCGCTGGCGGCCGCCGAAAGGGCAGGGGACCAGGCGGGGACCGGCAAGGGAATGCGGACAGGCGTCGACCAGACACCCGCGTCGCGCGCGGTGGAGAAGAGTGCCTTCCGCTGGTGGGCCACGACCACGACCCGATCGCCGACGGCGGCAATCGCCGGATCGCCGTGCTGGGCCAGCAGGAGGCGGCCTTGGGGGAACACCACGCCATCGACCGAGGTCGAGAGGCTGACACCCTCGGGACCCTGCCACGCCAGCAGCCAGCGGTCACCCGCACGAACGACGGCCGGTGCGCGGTGGGGGCCGACGCCCAACTCGAGGCGGACGGGCTCAGACCAGCGGCCAGCCCGGAAGCTGGTCCGGTAAAGCGCATAAGTCGCGAGCCAGCGGTTGGACGCGAAGACGCACTCGACACCGCGGGCCGACGCGAAGAGCACGGGCTCGACATCCGTCAGGGCACCGGATGTGAAGGGCACGAACGAGGTCCAGATCCTGCCGTCGGCGCTCGACGCCCAGGACAGGTGGCGATCGCCCGGACGATCCGAGGCCACGACGACCATCTGGGTCCCGTCCTGAAGGCGCAGCCAAGAGGCCTCGCCACCCGGCGCACCCGCGAGCATCTGGCCTTGGCCGCCGAAGGCCGGCTGGACTTCCGGCAACGTGGCCGCCGGACGGTCCGCGTCACGGGTCCCGACGGGGGCGACGCCGCAACCCGCGGCAACGAAAGTGGCCACGAGGGCAGCGACGAACGCACGGGACGCACGAATCACGCGGTCCAGCCCCCCCGTGCGGCACAGGCCGGGGGTGGGGTAGGCTTCGGAGCGGAAAGTCACGTCTGGGGTCCTGCCTCCGTTATCCGGAGAACAGGCATAAGACTTGCCCAAGACCGAGTCAAGAAGAGATGAAGAACAGGCCCCTCGCCTCCCTGAAGGAAGGCGGCATCCTCGCCGCCATGGCCCGCCATCTGGATGGCAGCGGCCTGCCCGGCGGCTGGGTCGGCATCGGGGACGATGCCGCCGTCACCCTCGTTCCGGCGGACACGCAGCTGTTGACGACCATCGACATGCTGGTCGAGGGCATCCACTTCACCCGCGCGACCCGGCCAGGCGACCTCGCGTGGAAGACCGTTGCCGTCAACGTGTCGGACATCCGTGCCATGGGCGGGCGCCCCTCGTGGGGCGTGCTCGGGATGTCCCTGCCCGGGGCTCTCGAGACTGCCTGGCTGGAGGCCTTCGCCGCCGAGCTGGCCGAAGCGTGTCGCCACTTCGGCTTTCCGATCGTCGGAGGCGACACCACGGGAAGCAGCCGCACCATCAGCCTGTCCCTGACGGTTGTCGGGACCACCAGCCGCGCAATCCTGCGCAGCACGGCCCGCCCCGGGGACAGCCTCATCGCGTCGGGACCGTTCGGTTGGGCTGCCGCGGGCCTCTGGTGCCTCGGCAACCCTGAAGCCGACATCCCCGAGGCCTTGCGGCGGCGCGCCGAGCGCGCACAATGCCGGCCCGAACCGGCCCTGCTGCCGGACACTCTCGCCAACATGTCCCGCCTCGCCCTGATGGACGATTCGGATGGCCTTGCGACTGCCGCGCTGACCCTGGCCAAGGCATCAGGCGTGGCCCTCGAGATCGACGAGGACCGCCTCGACGGCGACACGGATCTCGAGGCCTTGGCGGCCGCAGCTTCGATCGACGTACGCCTGTGGCAACTGGAAGGGGGCGAGGACTATGGCCTGGTCGCCTGCGTACCCGGAGATACCCCCCTCCCCTCGGGATGGCGCATCGTCGGCCGGGTCACGGCCGGTTCCGAGGCGTGGCTTGTCGCCGAGGGCAGGCGCAGGCGGCTCACGAACCCGGGTTGGGACCACTTTCCGGACCCGCATCTGGATGCCGACGCGCCGGACCACCCTCACCGAACCGCACCCTGAGCAGACACTCCCCCGAGGCATTGAGCTGCTCGCTGACCACGTAGAGCTCCAGGCGCCGCAGCACGGCCTCGAGGGAGAGCGAGCCGTCCGCGAAGGTCCGGCGCATCAGCAGCTCGTCATTCCGGTGCACCTCGGCCTCGATCATGGGGTCATCGTGCCCGCTCTGCCGGACGAACCGCACGGCCGGAACGGACAGGGTGCGCGTGCTATGATGGCCATTCGGCAAGCCCGCCTTCCGCCCCAGCGCCCAAGGTCCCGAGTCCGTGTCCACGTCCCTGCCCCTTGTCGTGTCCGTGGTTTCCTCGGTCGGAGCCGCGGCGGCCCTCCTATGGGGCCAGATGCGGATCTCCGAAGCGCGGACCCGTCTGGCGCTCACCGAGCAGGAAGCTGCCAGCCGCCTCTCGATGGCCCAGCGGGACCAGGAAGCCCTCGCCCTGACCCAGGAAGCGGCCATCGAGGCCGCGCGTGCCCAGGCCCGCCTCGAGGCCCGGGACGAAGCCGAGCGCGCCGCACAGGCCGACCGGGACGTCCTGAATCGCGACTGGCAGGCCTTGCGCGAGGAAAAGGCTCGCCTCGACCAGCAACGTCGCGAGCATGAGGACCGTGCGGCACGCCTCGACCAGCAATGTCGCGAGCATGAAGAGCGGCTTGCCGAAGTCGCCGGGATGTCCCGCGAGTCAGCGCGGCAGCAGTTGCTGTCCCGGCTCGAGGAGAGCCTGCAACGCGAGCGCAGCGAAAGGTTTGCCCGGGCGGAACAAGAACTCAGGGACCAGGTCGCGATCAAGGCGCGGGACATCGTCACGACAGCCATCCAGAGGACGGCCGTCGACCACTGCATCGAGCGGACGGTCTCGGTGGTGCCACTGCCATCCGAGGAGATCAAGGGCCGCATCATCGGCCGCGAGGGCCGCAACATCCGTGCCATCGAGCATGCCACGGGCATCGATCTGATCATCGACGACACGCCCGAGGCGATCGTGCTCTCGTCTTTCGATCCCGTGCGGCGCGAAATCGCCCGGGTGGCCCTGGAACGGATGATCGCCGACGGCCGATTTCATCCCAGTCGCATCGAGGAGCAGGTAGCCAAGGCCCGTGAAGAGGTCGAGGCCGGCCTGAGGACGGAGGGCGAAAAAGCCCTGATCGACCTCGGCATCGTGGGTGTCCACCCCGAGATTGTCCGGACACTGGGCCGCCTCCGGTACCGCACCAGCTACGGCCAGAACGTGCTTGCCCATGCCCGCGAGGTCGCCCACGTGGCGGCTGCGCTCGCAGCCGAGGTCGGTGCCGACGTCGAGACCGCGAAGCGCGCGGCGCTCTTCCACGATCTGGGCAAGGCCGTGTCCCACGAGCAGGAAGGCGCGCATGCCGTCATCGGGGCCGACCTGGCCGCCCGCCACGGCGAGAGCGACGCCGTGGTGCACGCCATCCGGGCCCACCACCACGATGTCGAACCGCAGTCGGCGGAAGCTGTCCTGGTCCAGGTCGCCGACGCCGTATCGGCGGCCCGCCCGGGCGCCCGCCGCGAGAACGTCGACATCTACTTGAAGCGCATGGAGGGCCTGGAGACCATCGCGCGGTCCTTCGAGGGCGTCGAGAAGGTATTCGCCGTTCAAGCCGGGCGCGAGGTGCGCGTGGTGGTCGCGCCCGAGCACGTGGACGACCTGATGGCCGCCCGCCTCGCCCGCGACATCGCCCGCCGCATCGAGGACGAGCTCCAGTACCCCGGACAGATCAAGGTCATCGTGATCCGCGAGACGCGGAGCACCGAGCATGCCCGCTGACACCCTGGGCATCCTCGTGCTCGGGGACGTGGTGGGCAGCCCCGGCATCGCGGCCGCAGCCGAAGGCATCCGGCGCGTTCGGGGTGAGCGTCCCGTGGACCTCGTCATCGCCAATGGCGAGAACGCGGACCGGGGCTTCGGGCTCACGATGCGCAGCTACCACGCGCTCAAGGACGCCGGGGTCGACCTCATCACCCTCGGCAACCATGCGTGGGACAAGAAGGAAATCTTCGAGTTCATCGACGATTGCGAGGACATCGTCCGACCTGCCAACTACCCCCCGGGCACACCGGGTCGCAGCCGGACCATCCGCATGGTGCGGGGCCATAGCATCGGCCTGTTCCAGCTGCAGGGCCGGGCCTTCATGGCGCTCTCGGACTGCCCGTTCCGCGCGGCCGACGCCGAAATCGCGGCCCTCGAGGAAGCGGAGATCGACCTCATCGTCGTCGACGTCCATGCCGAAGCCACGGCGGAGAAGCAGGCGTTGGCCCGCCACATGGACGGCCGCGTCGCCTCCGTGACGGGGAGCCACACGCACGTCCAGACGGCCGATGAGCGTATCTTTCCCTCCGGAACCGGGTACATGGGAGACGTCGGCATGACCGGTCCCTGGGACTCCGTGGTGGGCATGAAGCCCGAGCACTCGCTGCGGCGGATGCGCGAGCAACTTCCCGTCAGGTTCGAAGTGGCCGACGGGCCGACCGTCTTCTGTGCCGCCTGGCTCCAGATGGTTCCGTCGTCCGGCAGGACGCTCCGGATCGAACGCATCCAACATCGCTGATCGCACTGCACGAACAGGACCCCACGGTGGACGCCAACATCTTCAAGGTCTCGGCGAAGTCGAACCCATCCTCGGTCGCAGGAGCCCTTGCCGGAGCCCTGCGCGAGAAGGGACGCGCCGAGATGCAGGCGATTGGTGCCGGAGCCATCAACCAAGCCGTCAAGGCCATCGCCATCGCCCGGGGCTATGTCGCCCCGGCAGGCATGGATCTGGTGTGCATTCCGGGCTTCATCGACATCACCATCGATGGCGAGGAGCGGACCGCCATCAAGTTCCTGATCGAGCCACGTTGACGTACGGCGCCGGAGACCCGGGCCTTGTGGCAACCGGTCCCGGCGGTTAGCCTGGTCTACGCCCCCTTTCCGACTTCCCACCCACCCCGCGAGGACCCCGCCGATGGAACTGGTGATCAAGGGCAAGAACATCGTCATCACGGAGGCCTTGAAGGATTACGCCCGCGAGAAGCTGGGGCGCGTGACCCACTTCATGGAAGACATCCGGCAGGCGCACGTCGAGCTGACGGTCATCCGCAACCCGTCCGTTTCCGAGAACCAGATCGTCGAGGTGACGCTCCATGCCAACGGCACGCTGATCCGTGGCGAGGAAGCCTCGACGGACATGTATGCCTCGATCGACCTGGTTTCCGACAAGATCGCCCGCCAACTCAAGCGTCACAAGCAACGCCTCGAGGATCGGCGCCACGCCCGGACCAAGACCGTGGCCGTGGTCGCCGAGGAAGCGGCCATCGAACCGACGCAGGTCGATGAGGCGCCCCAGATCGTCCGGATTCGTGATGCCGTCATGATGGACCTGACACCCGAGGACGCCGCTTACCAGCTTGACTTGTCGGGCAAGGACTTCCTGACGTTCCATAATCGCCTCACCGGCCAATTCGCCGTCCTCTACCATCGCCGGGACGGCAACTACGGCCTTATCGAGCCCAGCCAGCACCCGCAGCCGTGACCGAAGCCGGAGGTCGGCTCGAGGCCGGCCAGCCTGTCCACGTGCAATGGGGCTCACTTCTCCTCAGGGGCCAAGTCCGTGCCCTCGTGGGCAACCAGGTCACGCTGGCGCTGCCCGTGCCCGTGGACATGCCGGATGTCCTCGTCATCACGTGGCCCAATGGCCAGACCGGCATCGTCGAGGCGCCTCTGGTCCTCGCCCGCCAACGCCTCGAAGTCCGGATCCCGCTGCCGGACATTGGCCACGCGGACCGGCTGCCCGGACAGGTACCCGAGGCAACGCGTGAACAGCGGGGGGCGCTGCGCCTTGATGCCATGGTGCCCGCCATCCTGCGCCTCGACCGGGCCGTCGCCAGGGGACACACCCTCAATGTCAGCAGCGGCGGCATGCTGATCCATAGTCCGATTGCCCTGCCTGTGGGCAAGGACGTCACGGTCAACCTCGAGCTTCGGGACGGGGCACTCGAGGAGCGGGTCCGCATCCTGCGCAAGGTCGGTCACCAAACCTTTGCCGTCCGCTTTCTCGCCGAACCCTCTTCCGGTCCCGGACGCATGAGGCGCATCATGAACCACATGCGTCCCCAGAAACACGGATCTCGGCAGTCGTGGAACCTCAGGCGCCCCTGACACCATCACCCGCTGTTGCCTCGCCCGCGGCGAGCGAACCTCGCCGGCAGCCCGGCGAGATGCATCCCGTCGAGCATCTCGAGGAGTTGCGGCATCGCCTGCTGATTTCGGTCGCGGCGATCGTGGCGGGTTTCCTGCTCTGCTTCGGTCTCCATGATCGGCTGATCCCGCTGATACTGGCGCCTGTGGAGGGACCGCTGGGCGGCTTGGGCAAACTCATCACGACCCGACCTGCGGAATACTTCCTTGCCACGCTGCACATGGCCGGTCTCGGCGGCCTGACGCTCGCCCTGCCCGTCGTCCTGTGGCAGGCCATGGCCTTCGTGAAGCCCGGGCTCAAGCCCGCCGAGCAGCGCTGGGCCCTGCCTCTCGCCCTTGGAGCCGTCCTGCTCTTCGCGGCAGGGCTGGCCTTTTCCTACTTTGCCCTGCTGCCGATTGGCTTCCGCTTCCTCGTCACGTTCACCCCGACAAGCATCGTGCCGATGCTGACCGTCGCCTCCGTGCTGGACTTCTGCGCGCTGTTCCTCTTCGCAACGGGCGTGGTCTTCGAGTTGCCCGTGATCCTCGTGGCGCTCGGACTCGCCGGTTTCCTGACGTGGCGGCAATTGGCCGGATTCAGACGCCCCGCCATCCTCGGGGCGTTCATCCTGGGCGCGGTGCTCTCGCCCTCGCCCGATGTCCTGTCCCAGGTGATGCTGGCCGGCGTCCTGCTGGTGCTCTACGAGGGCAGCATCGTCACGATGCGCCTGCTGCGCCCCTGAAGGTCAGGCGGACGGCCCCCCCCCGGGCGGGCGAAGGCTCTGGGTCGCGCTGCGGACGATGCGTCCGAGGCCGTCGCCCAGTGCTTGACCCAAGCCTCCGGTCCCGGGTCGCGGCGCTTCCTGAACGGGAACGGGGGATGGCGAAACCGGCGCCACGAGCGCCCCGATCCCCACGGGCAGCTTGATGCGGGGGGGAGGGAAGAGCTCACGCAGGAACGGATCCTTCTCGAAGGCCGCATGCAGGACCGTTACCGGGTGCAGGATGCCGCGCAGGCTCTCGGTGCGCAGGTCCCGGAACGCCGTCAAGCCTTCGTGACCAAGGTGGATCATGGCCTCGTCGAGCCGTCGGGAGAAGTCCTCGACGCCTTGCCTCGCCCCCTCCATCTGCAGGCCCGCCATCTCCATCCGGCGACGCAGGTCGGCCTTGGGGGAGACGTGCCGGACCAACCCCTCGAGATACCCCCGCTCGGCCTCCCCATAGGCAGCCAACAACAAGTCGGCATCGGCTTCGGGACGCAGCAACGCCAGAACCAGACGCAAGGCCTCGAGCGGCCGGGCATAGTCCGAGAGCAGACGACGCCCCATGGCGACGAGCACCGCCAGTTCCCCAGCGCGCTCCACGGCCGCCGGTTCCCACGTGGGACCGCCACCCGACACGCCCGCGGAAACCTGGACAGCGTCACCCACGCCAAGGCGCTGCGTCCCCGGACTGCGTAGCTTGCCCGTCTGCCCAGGAGGCAGGGCTCCCGAACCCTTCCACTGATCCGTCACGCTTGCGATCTCCTCGGTGGCGACCCCACCCGGTTCCGCCCATCCCGCTTGGCCGAATAGAGCGCCTCGTCCGCCGTCTGCAACAACTGTTCAGCCGTCGTGCCATCGAGGCCGAAGGAAGCATGCCCGAAACTGGCCGTGACCTGTCGGCCCGGCATCAGGTCCCTGTCGCTGAACGGATAGGTGCCGAAACGCTGGCGGAGCTTCTCGGCCAGGGCCAAGGCGCCGTCGTCGCCGGTCTCCGGCAGCAGCAGGGCAAACTCTTCCCCGCCATAGCGGGCCACGAGATCGACCTTGCGGACACTGTCCCGCAGCAGGTTCGCCACTTCCCGCAGGATCTGGTCCCCCGCCAGATGGCCGAGCCGGTCGTTGATGTGCTTGAAATGGTCGATGTCGAGCAGGATGACGCTGAACTCCCGGTGATAGCGGACGGCCTTGGCCAGCTCCTGCTCGTACACCTCGACGAAATGCCTGCGGTTGTAGACGCCCGTCAGCGCATCCGTGATCGAGCCCTCGTGCGCACGGCGCCATTGCTCGGCATTGAAGACCGCCGATGCGGCGTGCGCGACCAGGGTCTCGGCCATGTCGCGACCGGTCATGGCGAGGTCGCGCTCCGTGGCCACGACCACGAGACCGAGCAGGCTCTGCTGCATGCGCATCGGGAACAACAGGACCTGGCCCGCGTCCTCGAAGCCTGTTCCCGTGAGGGCATCGGCCTCGAGACGCAGCGAGGGCGGATACCCCGAACGATCGAGATAGTACAACCAGGACTCCGGCGGACGGGCATCCGGCGGGCTGGAGCCGGCCAACAGCCGCCAGTCGTCGCCTCCGATGAGGTAGCAATCCACCCACTCGGCCGGCCGCAGGAACTGGGGCAGCAAGCGGACGCAAGCCTCGCAGGCGTGGCGCGCCTCGAGCGTCTTGCCGACCTCGCGCGTCGCACGCGTCAGGTCGTGCAGGCGCGCGATGAGCTCGCCTGCCTTGCGGGACTCCTCCTGCGCCCGGGCATGAAGGCGCCACGTCAGCAGCGCACCCGACGCCGCCTGGGCAAGTTCGGCAAGCTCACCCAGCTCTGTCGGGCTGAACAGGCGCGGGGCACGGCTGCCGACCAGCAGGACACCCAGGTCGTCGATGGGCGTCAGCAGGGGGGCAGCCATGGCCGAGAGAAGGCCTAGATGCCCGAGGCCCACCTTGGCACCCTCGGACGCGGCCATGTTGGGAATGGCCAGCGGTCGTCCCTCCCAGAGGGCCTGGGCAAGGAAGCCGGCCTCATCGCGGGGGATGGGCAGGCGCGGTTCCGGGTCCGCCGCGAGGGCCTCGGCCATGCCCGGCGCACCGGGGCGATGGACGCCGATTTCCTCGGTCAAGTGGAAGGCGTCGCCCTCGAGCTGGTAGAGGGCAACGACCTCGGCACCGGTCGCGCGGGCCACGGAGGCGCAGACGACCTCGGCCAGGAGCGAGATGTCCTCGGCCTGGTGAATGTTGGACGCCAGCTGGCGCAGCGCATGCACGAGACGCCCTATCTCGCCGATGCCGTTGTCGGCCCGCGCGAGACGATCCCGCGCGATGACCAACGAGACTCCGGCGGCGAGCGCATCGCACGCCGCCGGCCCGGGAGCAGCCCCTTGCGTCAGCAGCCGCGCCGCCATGGGTGCCGCGACGTCGAGATCGATCGCTTGCCAGCGGTCGAGCACCTGATCCGGCAGGTTGGCGAGCAGCCCTCCCATCGACGCCATCGTCAGCTGGGCCTCCCACTCCGGGCGGGACGCAGCGACGCGCCATGGCAAGGAAGGGTCCTCACGCACCATGAAGGCCACTTCGCCGTCATGCAGATCCTGTCCGAGCTGGCGCAGCACCCGGCTCATGAAGTCGTGCAGGCCGTCGGCTTCGCGCCAGAGATTACCCAAGCGAGTACCGCCCACACCGGACGACGCCCTCGTCATGCACGCCAACCCGTTCGGATGAGGCCCTCGACAGCCCTCCAGGCCTCGAGGACGCCCCGGCCATCACGAGCCACGGCAGAAAAAGTGGGTCGCGCTTCGGCTGCGAGTTGCGCGGCAACGTCCGCCACGTCCAGGGCATCGTGGATATCGGCGTGGTTGACCTGGATGACGATGGGCATACGGTCGGGATCGATGCCCTGGGCCACCACATGGACAAGAAGCCCATGCCATGAGGCCACATTGGCCTCGCGACGCGCCGGTGCGGCATCCGCCACGAACACGACGCCATCGGCACCGGCCAGCAGGTTGGCCCGGGTGCTCGGGAAGAGGGCCTGACCGGGGATGGTCAAGGCCTCGAAACGGACCGACCATTCGCCGACGGGTTCACCCAGCATCGGCAGGCGCATGCAGCGGACGGTGCGCTCGCTCTCCGGGACGGACTCGACGACGGCGCCGCGGCGATCCACCGGCCAGAGGGCCTGCAGGGCCTGCAGATTCGAGGCCTTGCCCGAGCCAACGGGCCCGAAGTAAGCCACCCGGGAGCGAATCTCGCGCCTGCCGTAGTGGAGGACGGCCAACGGATTCCCCTAGAGGTCGCCAAAGATGTCGTCGAGGGCGGCCGCGCCAGGCAGGGGATCGGGCGCTGGTCCTAGGCGCGCATGATTGAGCGCCACACCCAAGGCCTGCTCCACGGGCAGCAAGGTCGCCTCGAGCTCCTCGACGGGACTGGATGCGGCCGCCTGCACGATCAGGAAATCGCCGGACTCTAGGCGGAAACACAGCGTCCGGGTCTCCACACCGGGCAACACGAAAGTCTGAGGAGAATTTTCCCCTGTCATCTTGGCCAATTCGGCCAAGGTCCGGAAGGAAGCCGCGACGAGCGCGGCCACGCCGGGATCGCCCATGCGACCCTCACCCGAATAGGCGAGGGTCAAGCCACTCGCATCGAGCACCGCGCAGCCCACGATGGCCTCGTCCGCAGCCAGGTCGTTGACCTGCTGCGACATCAGGGCACCGAGCTCCTCCGTGATGATGAGGCGGCTCAAGACGTGGCGTTCAGTCATGGGAAGTTACCATCCTGCACTCCCATACCCTGCGGTCCGCAATCTCACAATGCCCGCCATGCTTTACGGCCCCCGGGCGCGCCCGCTAGCATGGTTCTGGGCCGATGGCCCGGAGGAAGTGCTGTGGATGGGGCAACGTTGACCGTCTACACGGTCTCGGACGCCTCGGGAGAGACGGCCGAGCTCGTGGCGCGCGCGGCCGCCTTGCAGTTCAAGGGTCATCCCATCAAGCTGGTCCGTCTGCCCCGGGCGCGCACCCTCGAGCAGATTACGGGGATGGTGACGCTGGCGACCCAGACCCGCTGTGTCCTCGCCTACACGATGGTCGACGTCCGGCTTCGCGAGACCCTGCAGGCCGAGGCGAAGCGCAAGGGCATCCCGACTGTCGACATCCTGGGTGCGCTGATCAACGTACTGGGTCTGATCCTGGGTGCGGAACCCCACTTCGAGGCCGGCCTGCTTCACCAGAAGGACGAGGCTTACTTCAGCCGGATGGAGGCCATCGAGTTCGCCATCCGGTACGACGACGGCAAGGACCCCAAGGGTTTGGCGCTTGCGGACTTGGTCCTTGTCGGCGTCAGCCGCACCTCGAAGACGCCGACGAGCATGTACCTGGCGCAGGTCCGGGGCCTCAAGACCAGCAACGTGCCGCTGGTGCTCGGGGTCCAGCCCCCCAAGGAGCTCTTCGCGCTGCCTGCCGGCCGGGTCATCGGCCTGACGCTCAACCCGGCCACGCTGCAGGACATCCGGACCCAGCGCCTGCAGAACCTCGGCCTCACGGGCGCGGCCTCCTACGCCAGCGCCCAGCACATCTCGGACGAGCTCGACTACGCCGAGACCATCTTCCGCAAGCTGCGATGCCCCGTCGTGGACGTCACCCACAAGGCCATCGAGGAAACGGCTGCCGAGATACTCGAACTGACCCAACGCAAGGAAACCTACGTCTAGAACCTACCGGCCGTCCGCGTGCGGCCCAATAATCCACCGACCCCGACCGCGCGACGAAGCACGGCCGGAAACCTGAGGAGACAATGATGTCCACCGCTACCGACATGCGTCGCGTCGTGCTTTTCCGTGATGGCCGGGGCCTGTCCCGGGACCTGCTCGGAGGCAAGGGCGCCGGCCTCGCCGAAATGGCCGCGCAAGGCCTGCCCGTTCCACCCGGCTTCACCATCACCACCGCCGTCTGTCTCGAGTACCTCGCCAGTGGCGACCGCAAGCTCGACGGCCTCGAGAGCGAGATCCGGGCGGCCATGACTGCCGTGGAACAGACCACGGGCAAAAGCTTCGGGAACCCCGCGAACCCGCTTCTGGTCAGCGTCCGCAGTGGCGCCAAGTTCTCGATGCCCGGGATGATGGACACCATCCTGAACCTGGGCCTCAACCGGGCGACCGTCGCCGGTGTCATCGAGCAGACCGGCAACCCGCGCTTCGCCTGGGATGCCTACCGCCGCTTCATCGGCATGTTCAGCAACGTCGTCCTGGGGCTGCGCCTGGGCAACTTCGAGTTCCTGCTGGAACAGTACAAGCACAAGGTCGGCGCCCGCCAGGATACGGACCTGGACGCCGCGACGCTCAAGGACGTGGCCGAGGCCTACCTCGCCCTGGTCGAGCGCGAGCTTGGCATTCCCTTCCCCGAAGATCCCTGGCAGCAGCTCAAGATGGCCATCGAAGCCGTCTTCCGCAGCTGGAACAGTGACAGAGCCATCACCTACCGCCGCCACGAAGGCATTTCCGACGACCTGGGGACGGCCGTCAACGTGCAGGCCATGGTCTTCGGGAACATGGGCGAGGACTCCGCCACGGGCGTCTGCTTCACCCGCAACCCCAACACCGGCGAGGCCAAGTTGTATGGCGAATTCCTGACCAATGCCCAGGGCGAGGACGTGGTCGCGGGCATCCGTACCCCCCGACCTATCGACGAGTTGGATGCCACCATCCCCGAGGCGGCCGCCCAGCTGCGCGAGGTGGCGCGCATGCTCGAGACGCACTACCGCGACATGCAGGATCTGGAATTCACCATCGAGCGCGGCCGCCTCTACATGCTCCAGACCCGCAACGGGAAGCGCACGGGCGTCGCGGCCGCACGCATCGCCCACGACATGTACCGGGAAGGCCTGATCACCCCCCGCGAGGCCATCCGGCGCCTGAACGCCGGGCATGTCATCCAGATGCTGCTGCCCCGCCTCGATCCGTCCTACACGCCCGAGGTCCTGGCCACGGGGCTTGCCGCCTCGCCCGGCACCGTCGGCGGCGTGATCGTCTTCGACCCGGACGAGGCCGTGACATGGGCCGAAAAGGGCAAGGAAGTCATCTTGGTCCGGCCGGAGACATGCCCGGACGACATCCACGGCATGATTTCGGCCAAGGGCGTCCTGACGAGCCGGGGAGGCAACACCAGCCACGCCGCCGTCGTCGCCCGCGGCATGGGCAAGCCCTGCGTGGTCGGCTGCGAAGCACTGCAGGTGGACGTGCAAGCCGGCACCCTGACCTGCCCTGACGGCACCGTGCTGCACAAGGGCGATGCCCTGTCCATCAATGGCGAAACCGGTGAGGTCCTGAAGGGCCTCGTGCCCACCCTGCCTCCCGAACCCAGCGCCGAGTTCCAGCAAATCATGCGTTGGGCCGACGAGACCCGGAAGCTGGGTGTCCGCGCCAATGCCGACACGCCGGACGATGCCGAGCGGGCCCGGGCCTTCGGCGCCGAAGGCATCGGACTCTGCCGCTCGGAGCACATGTTTTTCGCCCCCGATCGCTTGCCCGTCGTGCAGCAGATGATCCTGGGCGCCACCGAGAAGGAGCGGCAAGCGGCACTGGCGACCCTCGAGGGCTTCCAGCGGCAGGACTTCGTCGGCATCTTCCGGGCCATGCAGGGCTATCCCGTCACCATCCGCCTGCTGGATCCCCCGCTGCACGAGTTCCTGCCGAATGCCACGAAGCTGCATGAGGAAGTGGCCTCCTTGCGGTCCGTCGGCGCACCAGCCCACGAGATCACCGAGAAGCAGCGCATGCTTCGCCAGACCGAGTCGATGCACGAAGTCAACCCGATGATGGGCCTGCGCGGGTGCCGACTGGGGATCACGCGGCCCGACATCAACGCCATGCAGGTCCGGGCCATCCTGGATGCGGCCTGCGATGTCCTGGCGGAAGGCCTGCGTTGCGCGCCCGAGATCATGGTGCCTCTGGTCGGCCACCCCGCCGAGCTCAAGGTCGCCAAGGCCCAGCTGGAACAGATCGCCGCCGAAGTCCAGGAGCGTCGTGGCATGACCGTGCCCGTGCTCTTCGGCACGATGATCGAGGTTCCGCGTGCCGCGCTGGTCGCGAGCACGCTGGCCGAGGATGCAGAGTTCTTCAGCTTCGGGACCAATGACCTGACGCAGATGACGTGGGGTTACTCCCGGGATGACGCCGAGCGCAGCTTCCTGTTCCACTACCTCGAGAACAAGCTGCTCCCGGCAAATCCCTTCCAGGTTCTGGACACGGAAGGCGTCGGCCAGCTGATGCGGTTCGCCATGCAAGGCGGCAAGGCCACCCGGGCCAACCTGAAGACCGGCATCTGCGGCGAGCACGGCGGCGACCCTGCCTCAATCGCCTTCGCCCACGGCCTGGGTCTGGATTACGTGAGCTGTTCGCCCTACCGGGTGCCCATCGCCCGGCTTGCCGCGGCCCATGCCGTCATCGAGGCCGAAAGCACGGCGGCGGACCAACGCTGACCCCCGGGAGCGCCCCGGGCCCGGTGACGACAAGGTCACCGGGCCCGGATGCTCGATCCTTACTTGGCTGTCGGCTTTGCCGGGGGCTTGGCGGGGGGCTTCGCAGGCGGCTTGACGGCCGCGGAAGGCGACGCCACCGGCACCGAGGCAGAGGCGTCGATGCTTTCCGAGGCACTGATGATGCGCCGGACCACCCTGGGACCCTCCAGCTCCGACAGGCTCTTCTGGACGTGCTTTAGACCCAGGACCGCATCCGCATTGGTAGGATCCAGCTGGATGGCACGCTCGAAGAACCCGTAGGCTTGGGCGTACTTGCCGTCGTCCGTCAGCTGCTTGCCCTTGGCGAAGAGCTCCTTGGCGCCCTGCAGGCGCGCCTCGCTCAGGAGCGGCGGGGCATCGCCGGCCTCGGGACGCAGCTTGACGGCCTCCTCGAGCAGTTCGACGGCACCGGAGCTGTTGCCTTCAGCGATGAGACCCTTTGCGCCCTCGACCAGCTCCAGGTAGCGCCGCTCAGCCACCCGGGCGGGATCGTTGGCCGCGGCATCCCGGGCGTCGCGGTCCTCGGCCTCGAGACGGCTGACTTCACGCAGCTTGACCATCGCGAAGGTACTGCCCGTGCGCTGCTTCAGTCGCTCGTAAGCCACCCTTGCCTCATCCCACTGCTTGGTTGCCGTGTAGGCAAGCCCCTGGGCGCCAAGCGAGGCGTCCGCCAGGTCCGATGAGGCCGATCCGAGCTCAAGGAATCGGTCGAGCTGCGTCCGGGCACGATTGCCATCACGATCGTTGACGACGAGGGCAATCGCCAGCAAGAGATTGGCCACGGGATCCTCGGGATCATCCTTGATCATCTTCTGGTAAAGCGCCGAGGGCTCGAGCTTCTGGAAGTTCTGGAAGATGGCATTCCGCTTGTTTTCGGCGGCCGCCTTGCGATTCAAGGCGTCCTCAGCTTCGGAGACCTTGGGGGGGAAGATGCCTTGGTAGCAATCGGCGAGCAAGGCCCAGCCACGGGGCTCGTTGGGAAACTTCTGCGTGTACTCGGAAAGGATCTCGATGGCACGTCGGTAATCCTCGCGCTCGAGATGGCGCCGGGCATCGGCCAGCTGCCCGGCCCAGGCGGGTGCCGTCACGGACAGGCCCATCCCCGCCGCCAGCAAGGCCGACAGCAGCGACTTGCGTATCAGGTGCATCGTTGGAACCCTCCCCCGCTCCCCCCGATGACGAACCGGAAGGGCTAGGGGTTCCCTACCCCCCGCCCCATCGACTCACACCGGCGGACCTGCGCGCTACGGGGGCCCGGGAGACACGTCATCGTCGCGTTCGGGGACGACCTCGGCACCCGCTTTCAGGCGCGCCATGCGCTCCAGTTCCAGCCGAGCGTGCTCCGCCATGGCAGCCACCTCGGCCTCGTCGAGCCTCGGTCCGGCACCCAGGAAATCGATCGCCGTCGGCGCGGGAGGCGGGGGGGCCGCCCCGGGACGCGCCGGCCCCGGCCTGCGGCGCCCCTTGAAGAGCATCGCGATGATCTTGGCGACAGCCTGGAAGAGCTCGGGCGGGATATCCTGATCGACCTTGACCTGGCCATACAGGGTGCGGGCCACGTCGATGTCCTCGACCACCAGAATGAAGTTCTCCTGGGCGATGCGCCGGATCTCGAGCGCGGCACGATCCTGGCCCTTGGCCACCACCTTGGGCGTCCGGATGCCCTGCGTGGGCTTGTAGGCCAACGCGACAGCAAGATGCGTCGGGTTCGTGATGACGACATCGGCCATCTCGACGTTGCCACGCATGGCACTCATGGCCATCTCCATCTGCTTCTGCCGCTGCCGTGCCTTGACCAGAGGATCGCCCTCGAGCTTCTTGTACTCCTCCTTGATTTCCTTGTGGCTCATGCGCAGCGACTTCTCGTACTGCCAGCGCTGCAGGAAGTAGTCGAGCACCGCGATCAGCACCATGGCCAGCGCCACCTTCTTGCCGATGGCCTCGATCAACGTTCCTGCAAAGCCGAGGGCGCCCGCGGGGTGCATCTCCGTCGACCGCAAGATGACGCCCAGCGCATCACGGATCACCCCATAGATGACCCAGGCGATGACGATGATCTTGACGAAGGCCTTGATGACCTCGATGACCTGCTTCATCGAGAAGATCTTCTTGAAGCCCGCAATGGGATTGAGCTTCTTGATCCCCTCCTCGAAGGAAAGGGGCTTGGTCGTGAACAAGACACCGACCTGCAGCAGGTTGGCCAACCAGGTCATGAGGAAGGCAATGGCCGCTACGGGAGCTGCGCACATGAAGACCACGACGAGGGACTTGCCCACGAGACGCATCGCGAGGTTGAAGTCCAGTCCGGCGTGGGACGGAATGGCTTCGATCGTCTCGAGCACGAAGCCGTAGAGCGTCTCGTACCAGAATCCGCCCAGCGCTCCCAGGCTGTAGGCGACGGCAAAGAGCAGGACGGCGATGATGACGTCCTGGCTCTTCAGGACCTGACCTCGCTCGCGCGCCTCCTGGCGCTTGTGGTCGGTCGCGGGCTCGGTCTTCTCCTCGCCGATGGCCGCCACCCCCCTCCAGCGTGCCGGCAAGCGTGATGGCGGTCACCCGAGCCGGATTGTAGCAGCCTTTAGACTCAAGAAAACCGCGTCCGGGCCGAATCGGAGGTCATGGGGGCCCGGGTGGGCCCGCGCCCTGCGGAGCAACGGCATGAACCTCGACGAACAACTGGTCACTTTCCTCGACCACCTGCGCAGCGAGCGAGGCCTCTCCGAACACACCCTTGCGGCCTATCACGGTGATCTGACGCAGCTCAGGGACTTCCTGGCCGGCCTCGGCACGCAGGACATCCGCCAGGTGCACCGACTGACGGTAACCGCCTTTGTTCGCCATCTGCGCGAGAAGAACCTCGCCGCCAGCAGCATCGCGCGCAAGCTTGCGGCGCTCAAGACCTTCTTCCAGTGGCTGCTCCGCGAGGGCGAGATCGATCGGGATCCCACGGCCGATATCGAGCGTCCGAAGCTGCCCCGCGAACTGCCCCGGGTCCTCGACCGTCAGGAAGTCGTGCGGTTGATTGAGTACCAGCGTGACCTGAGGGACCGTGCAATCCTCGAGTTGCTCTATGCAGGTGGGTTGCGGGTCACGGAGCTCATCTCGCTGAACCTGACGGATGTCAACCTGGGTTCCGGCATGCTGCGCTGCACCGGCAAGGGCTCGCGCGAGCGCGTCGTGCCCCTGTCCCAGACGGCCGTACAGGCCCTGGAAACCTATTTGTCCAAGATTCGCATGCGTCTTCGCGTCAGGCCGATGGAACAGGCCCTGTTTCTCAACTACGCCGGGCGCCGCCTGACCCGCCAAGCCATCTGGGTCGTCGTCAAGGACGCAGCCAAGACCGCCGGTATCGATCGGGAGGTCACGCCACACACGCTGCGCCACAGCTTCGCCACGCACCTGCTCGAGAATGGTGCCGATCTGCGCTCGGTCCAGGAGATGCTGGGCCACGCCGACATCTCGACGACCCAGCTCTACACCCACGTCAGCCGCAGTCACATCAAGGGTGCCTACGCCTCGGCACGTCGGGCGGCAGCGCTGCCCTGAGCCCGGACCTACCGGGCGAAGCCGATGGCGCGTCCGGCCCCGCCTGATACGCGACGCATCTCGTCGGCAGCCAGCTGTTCGAGCATGGGCTGGTCGATCGTCTGGCCCCGCATCACGGCCTTGAGGGCCGCCTTGCGGCACGCTTGCAGGATGTAGCCGCCCCGCAACGGATAGCGCCGCGCGAGGGCGCCCAGATCCAGATCCGCGCCCAAGGGCAGGTCCGGATGCGCGAGGTGCAGGCGCCAAAGCGCCTCGACCTCCTCCGGCCCGGGGTCCCTGAAGACCAGCTCGAACATGACGCGCCGCCGGACAGCCTCGTCGAGAATATCGGCCCGGTTGGTCGCCATGAGAACCAAGCCCTCATGCGCCTCGATCAGGACGAGGAGGTGATTGACCAGGCGATCATCATGACGCTGCAGGGCGTGACCGCCACGTGCCGCCAGCATGGCGTCGACTTCGTCGAGGAAAAGCACCGCGTTGCGCTCGCGGGCCTCGAGAAACAAGGCTTCGACCTGCTTCTCGGTTTCGCCGACGTACTTGTCGAGCAGCTGGCCAAGCGTCCGGCTGATCAAGGGACGCCCGAGGTGATGCGCCAACGCGACGGCCAACAAGGTCTTGCCCGTACCGGGCGGCCCGGCGAACAAGGCCACGATGGCCTTGCCCCAAGGCGCGGGGCCGAGCCTGACGGCGGAAAGCCTGTCGCTGCCGTTCTGCGCCGCGAAGCACAGCTCCTCGACCCTGTCGCGCAAATCCTGCGGCAACACCAAGGCCTCCAGCGGGGGCCCCTCCGGCAGGGCCTCGGGTGGGCGTCTTCTGCGGGAGGGGGAGCGCGTCACGGTGCCAAGCCCCGTCTCCTCGCGTGGTCGAGAAGGATGGGGCCCGGGCCTTACCGGACGCTGCTCGGGCCAGGATGCCCCCGCCCTGGAGCGCTCGACCCGGCCGGGCGGGGCCACGACCGCCGCATGGGGCAGCAAGGGCAGGAAGGTGCGCCCCTCGACCGGGGTGGCGAAGACCAGCGGGACACCGAGGCGCCGTGCCTCGATCTGGAAGCGCAGAACAGCCTGCGTCATGTGACGTTCCCCGCTGCCTTCGCGCGGAACCATCAGTTGCACGAGCAGGGGCGCTTCATGAAGCCAGGCCTCACGCACGACTTCCGCCACACCGGCCACGAGCTGTTGCGTCGCTTCCGTGACACGGTAAATGGCGAGAGCCTGTCCTGGCAGGGCTTGGCGCACCAGCATCGTCACGCGGGCCTCCGTCAAGCCCCGGACGTGAACGACTGGCACATAGACGGCGTTCTCCCCGAGCGCCTCGCGCAGCGCAGACGCGATGCCCCTTGCCTGACCCGCCCCACCTCGTCCGGACGGGAGAACGACCCGCAAGCCGGGACAAGGACAGCCCAGCAGCCAAGACCGGATCCCGACGGGCATCCTGATGCCCCCGCGCCCCTGCTCGAGCATGCCGGATGCCCAGAGGGGGTGGGTAGGATGCAGCAACCCGCCGTGGCGACCGCTCGGAGTCTCGCCACGATCCAGCCACGTCACGAGGTGCTCCGCCATCAGGTGGGCCGCGCGACTGTGCTGCCGGGCCAAGGAGAGGCAAGCAAGGGCGAGACTGCGATCCTCGATGGCCTCCCACGCAAGGACCAGCTCCAGCAGGCGACGGACATCAGCCCCTGACCCCAGCCGCAGAAGCAGATGCTCGAATCGGCCCAGCCGGGGCAAGCGTCGCTCGAGCCCGTCACGCTCGGCTTCCAGTGCCACGAGACGGGATCGCAGGACGTCCGCCGCAGACCCGGGAAGCAAAGGCCCGCCGAGGGATGCCGTCTCGGCCTGACGGCGCAGATCCCTCCTGATGCCGGTGGCCTGGAGCTCGAGACGCACCCGCGCCGCAAGCATGGCCAACCAGGACCCGGAGGGCCCATCCCCCGCGGGGGGTGCACCCTGGGACGACGATTCGGACATCGGACCTCCATCGGCACATGCCGTCCTCAAGCATGGCCGCCTGACAGAAGTCAGAACTCCGCCTTTTCGGGGATTTTAAGGCAGCACGGCACCGTAGCGCGCAGTGATGTCCTGGACGTGCTTCATCAGGTCCTCCCGGACACGGTTCGTCTCGGGCGCTCTGGGAAAGCTGCCCGCCGGCAACTCCGGGACCCAGACGTGACCGCCTTTCTCGACGAGCCAGCGGACCGCCCGGAAAGCCGACAGCGTCTCTCCCAGGAAGACCTTGCAATCCAGCGGGCAGGCGAGACCGCCGACCTCGGCCGGGTCTACCGCGACATGTTCGCGGGGAGGTTGCCAGCGCTTGAGGAATGCGTCGGTCACCAGATAGAGGAACCGACACGTCTCCAGCCTGTCCATCTCCATGGCGACAGGGAAAGACGACCCCAGCAGCATCAAGTCCCGGATGTAGTCCACCCGAAACTCGCGCACCACGGCGCTGCCCCGCCGCTTCACGGGCTTGAGACCCTCGACGTCCCGTGTCGGCTCGTCAGGGACGAAGGCCTGGACACACAGCGGTCCGTCGACGTGGACGAAGCGCGCGGCCACCGCCTTGTACCAGAGGTGCTCGCCCCGGACCTTGGACGCGTAGAGGAACTTGAACTGGTACCCCTTGGCCAAGGGCTCCATGAGGCGGATCAGGATGGCTGGATCCATCTCCTTGGGCTGACGCGGATCGTGAGGTCGCCACACCTTGGCCTTGCGGAACTTGAGACCCGGCGTGGGCACGCGCCCGAGCACCTCCGTCAGGCGCTTTTTCAGGACCGTCGCGGCAGGGCCGGCAATCTCGAGGGCCTGCCGAAGAAAGAGGGCATCCTCGGCAGGAAGGAAGAGCGGGACGGCGTCCAGCTTGAGGACGTACGGCTTTCTCGATCCGCTTCCGGGCGCCTCCAGCCAGCCCATGTCGGCCAACTCCGCGAGGTCTTCATGGAGGGTATTCGGCGAGATGGCGAAGCCGGCATCCTCGAGGGCCTTCTGCAACTCGGCCTTGAAATGCGGCTTCAGGAGCAGCAACCGCACGATGGCGAACAGGCGCCACAGGCGACTGGTCTTCTTGGATGCGCGGGCCATCGGGTCCCCCCTCCTCAGGCAATCTCGAGGAAGGCCTCGATACGATCCAGCACTGCACGCTCGCGCAGGATGCGCCGATGGCCGAAACCTTCGAGCAACATCAGGTCCGACTCGGGCCAGGCGGCGGCCAACGCCTCCGAATCCGTCCAAGGTACGTCCGGATCAGCCGTGCCATGGACGATGAGTCCGGGCACGCCCAGGTGGGGTGCAAGCCGATCCAGTTCGAGGAGCGACGACGGCTGGCGCACAAGCCGCTCGACAAGCGTCACGAAACGATCCCGCGCCGGTTGCTCGAGGCCCATCATGTCCATGAAACGCTCGAGTACCGCGCTGGCGCGCAAAGGCCCGGCGAGGCAGACGAGGCGGTCGATCCGCAGGCCCAGGGTGCGGGCGTAGAGCATCGCCGACACGCCCATCGAGTGACCGATGGCCGCATGGAACGGTCCGTGCACCGCATCGACCGCCAGCAAGGCCTCGGCGAAGACGACGGGATGCGCGACGCGTCCTGCGGAACGACCGTGAGCGGGACCATCAACTGCGAAGACTTCGAAACCCCGATCGGCGAGGCGTTCGGCAATGGCCACGAAATGGCTCGCGCGGCCCTCCCAGCCATGGAGGCACACGATGCGGGGGCCCTGGCCAGGCCAATGCAAGCCGGCAAGTCCCGGCAGGAAACGATGGGGCTGGCCGGTGCCCATGCCCGACTGCTCCCAGTCCCGGGCGGGCAGGCGTCGCGGCACGAGAAAGCCACGACGCGCCACGCGGGCCACCAGGGCGGGAAACCTCCGCCCGAGCAGGCGGCTTGCCAGCCGAGCCAACCGGAGACCGGGTGGCGTCCAGCGGACCAATGTTCGAGTGGGGGTGGTGGGAGTCGAACCCACACGCCTTTCGGCGTCCGATTTTGAGTCGGATGCGTCTGCCATTCCGCCACACCCCCGGGACGGCACCCATGATACCCTGTGGGAGCCAACGCGTTCGTGAGCCCGGGCTGCCCGCCCCCCGGCAAGGCACGCAGCGACTGGCTTTCCGGCATATTCAGGAAAGGTTTCGATTTCATGACGGGCATCCTGTTGGCCTCGGCAACGCTGGGTGGCGGCTGTTTCTGGTGCCTGGACGCCATCTACAGGGACCTCAAGGGTGTCCGCGCCGTGATTTCCGGCTACGCGGGGGGCCACGTGCCCAATCCGGGCTACCAGGCCGTCTGCTCCGGCAGGACGGGGCATGCCGAGGTCGTTCGCATCGAGTTCGACCCGGCCCGGATTGCCTATCGGGATCTGCTCGAGGTCTTCTTCACGGTCCATGACCCGACCACCCTGAACCGTCAGGGTGCGGATACCGGCACCCAGTACCGATCGATCATCCTGACGCACGATGCGTCCCAGGAGCGCGTCGCCCGTGAAGTCACGGCCTCGATCCGTACCGCCCGGATCTGGCCCGACCCGATCGTGACCGAGATCAAGCCCCTGGACACCTTCTATCCTGCCGAGGCCTACCATCAGGACTACATGGCCCGGAACCCCGTCCAACCCTACTGCGTGGCCGTCATCGCCCCTAAGGTCGCCAAGTTCCGCAAGCAGTTCATGAGTCGGCTCAAGGAGCCGACCCCTCACAAGCCTTAAACAAAGCTGCGCCGGGAGACAACCTCGATCAAGGTCGGTTTCGGGCCGACGAAGCCGACAAGGCCTGCAGCATGCCCCGACCCCTCGTGCGTGACCTGTCGCAGTTCCTTGCAAGCCCTCCGCCACGTCGTGCCGAGGGCAAACCACGGCGCGAACCCCTGAAGTCGCCCGTGCTGAAACCGTCGGGTCCGGACTGGAAGGCCATCGTCCGCGATGCCGATCTGACGGTGCGGACGGCTGGCCCGGGAAGCGTGCGCATCGGCGGAGGCGTCGAGCTGTCGCGCACCTTGGTCGAGCGGGCGCTCAACCAGATGCTTCGCGCCCAGCGCGGCCTCGAGGAGACGAACGCCCAGTTCGCACCGGACGGCAAGTCCTTTGCCCTGTCGGGACACTACCGGCTGCTCGGCGGCCTGGTCCGCATCCCGTTCCGCCTCGATGGCCGTCCGGCTTTCCGTGGCCAGATCCTGCGCATCGTCGTGACCGGCTTCCAGCACCCCGGACCACGCTGGCTCGACAACTGGATGATGGCCAAAGCCGCCCGGGAAACGGCTGCCCAGGGCCATCCCGTCGCGTGGGACCTCGTCGGCAAGGCCTTCGAGATGCCCCTTTCGGCAGTCTTGCCGGGCATCGGCCTCGATGGCGAACCTGAGATTCGCGCCGATGGACCCGAGCGGCTGATCGTGGCAACGCCAGGCACGACGCCGGCGGTACAAGGCGACCGCCAGGCACAGGTGCGGCTGGATCCTGCCTTCGTCGGCGACTTGCTGGCGCGTCGTCTCGACGGGATCGTCCAGCTGGACCGCGTGGTGCCGGGTCCGGACAAATGGCGCCTCGAAGGCACGCTTCTTCCGGGCCTGAGCGCGATTCTCGGGCCCATGCTGCCCGGAACCCGCGAAGCCCGGGTGCCGCTGGGCCTCACGGCACGCGCCACCGGCCGTCACCTGGTCCTGACGCCGGACGTCCCGGCCAGGGCCCTCTGGGAGGCCATCCGGAACCAGATTCGCGCCAAGGGCATTCCGGCGGAAATCGCGAAAGAGGGCATCCGCATGTCCGTCGCGGCGCTCTCCGACCCGAATTGGCCCCTGTCCCGCGTCAGGCTCGAGGGCGGGCAACTGGTGGCTGAGGTCGGCCTGGACCAGCCCCTGAAGAACAAAAGCGAAACAATCCCTAAACAAAATGTTTATTAACACCCACAAGACTTGGTAACGTTCTCCTGACCTCGCGACCTTATTCCGGAGACACTGATGCCTTTTAAGTCTTACGCCCTGAGCGCCCTGGTGGTCCTGCCCGCGATCCTTGCCGGCTGCGGTGCCCAGCCCGGCATGCGCCAGGTGACATCCAACACGCTGCGCGCCCGTCAGGCAGCGCCCTCCTTCCAGAAGGACGTGCTGCCCCTGCTCAAGAACAACTGCGCCTCTTGCCACAACGCCGGCCGGCTGTTCGCGCCGCTGCCCATGTTCGAGAAGGACGGCACGCCGCGCACCGAAGCAATCAGCGGCAACATCGACCGCATCGTCACCGCCATCGAGAGCGGCCGTATGCCGCCCCGCAAGCCCGGCTCGATCAGCCCGGACCAGATCGCCATGCTCAAGGCCTGGGCCGCGGCAGGCACCCCGGTCGACTAGGACCTCGGGCTACATCACGGGGCCCCGCATCAGGCCGATCTGCCGCAACCTCTCCTTGAGGTAGGCGTCGGCCGTGATCGGGGCCCATCGTGCAGGTTGCTCAGGTGTGACGAATGCATCGAGCACCGAGAGATCGCAGGCACTGTAAGGATGCACGAAGAACGGCATCGAGTAGCGTGCCCCTTGATGCCCATCGTCCGGATTCACCACCCGATGGGTCGTGGCCGGGATACGACCGTTCGTGACACGCTGCAGCATGTCCCCCGAGTCGACGACGATTTGTCCTTCGAGGGCCGAGATGGGCAACCACGCCGCATCCCGGGTCAGCAACTCGAGGCCGGACGAGGTGGCCTCGCAAAGCAAGGTAATGATATTTATGTCCTCGTGGGCAGCGGCACGCACGGCCCCCGGCGGGATCGTCCCCGTCACGGGCGGATAGTAGATGGCCCGCATGACTGAATTGCCATCGACGACCATGTCCGCGAACGTGCGGCGGGACAGGCCGAAGTAGTCGGCGAGGGCCTCCAGCAGCGACGACACGCAGGCATCCAGTTGGCCATAGAGGGCACGCATGGTGCCCTCGAGACCCGGAATCTCGCGCGGCCATACATTGGGCGGGTAGTGGCCATGGTAGAGATGGTCACCGGGCAAGTCCCGACCCACATGCCAGAACTCTTTCAGGTCACCCACGGGATTGTTCTTGGCATGCTCCCGACCGTAGGGGATGTAACCGCGCTGGCCGCCCTCGACGCCGGCGTAGGCCAGCTTGACCTCCTCGGGCAGTGCGAAGAAGGCTGCGAAAAGGTCGTAGGCCTGGCGAATCAAGCCGTGGTCGACGCCGTGGCCGTCCAGCGTCACGAACCCGTAGTGCTCGAGTCCCTCGCCCAAGGCGCGAACGAAGTTTCCGCGACGCTCCGCATCGCCGCTGCGGTAATCGTCCAAGCGCACCACGGGAATCGAGGGAGCGACAGCAGACATCGGGCGGGCCTCCGGCAAGCTTGAAACCGCCCGATTGTACCCCGACAGGTATGGGGGCTATCCCAGCGGACCGACTAGGTCGGCCGTCCGATCGGGTACCTGCGCTGCCGGAAACACGATCATGAAGCGCGATGCCGCGCGCTCGTCCTCCCGCGTTCACAGGGCTCCTGATCCTGGTGGGCTGCTCCGGTATCCCGCAGACGCCCACCCCGCCCCCGGACGCAAACGGCCCCGGCAGAGCAGACCAACTGGCAACCGCCCTGGTTGCATCCGCGACACCGGGCATTCTCGACACGAACCTGCCCTTCATTTCCGGCGAGGCATCCAACCTGTTCCTCGCCTTGCCCCGCAACGCCGAGGTGGTCATGGTGCCGGGCGCGGGCATCGGCAACCCCGTGCTGGGCCCCGGCCCGGAATCTCTGGTCTTTCTCGACAGGGACGGCCGCATCAACGCCTGGGATCGCCGCTCGGATCGCAACATCCTGATCGAGGGTGAACCCGGCCGCGCCCTGTCGGGCCCCTCCGTGTCGGGGCGTGGCGACGGTCTGGTCTTCCACGGGCCGGAGCACGTCTTCCTGTGGCAACGCGTGGCGAGGCCGGCGCTGGGGCCTTGGCCCGTCCGGGGCCGCACCGTAAGACTCACGGCCGCCTCGGCTTGGGCCAGGGACGGCGGTGATGTCGCCGAGGCTTGGGCGGATGCGGATCTGCGCGCCATCCTCGTCCACAACGAACAGGGTGAGGTCGCCCTTGCCGACGTCCGCGACAACAGCGGCCGCACGCTGCGGACCGGGGACCTGGGTCCCGTCCGGTCCTGCAGCACTCCGCCCTCGGGACGTCGCCTGTTGCTCGAATCCGCACGTGGTCTTCACGCCTACGAGCCGGAGTCGCGCAAGCTCGACGCCTTGCCCGAGATAGACCTCGCGCTCGGGGGGGCCAGGGGCGACGCTCGGTACGTGGCAGACGGAGACGGCTTTCTCGCCCACACCCGGACTTCATCGGGAGCATCGCGCCACGTCCTGGGCCTGTGGCCCCCCGGCCGCGTGCTCTCCGCCCGGGCCACGAACGACCTTTCCGGCTTCCGGTAGAAACCCGGGACCGGCGGGCATGACCAGCTTATGAATCGACCCCCCACACGCTGGCGCTTCGTGTCACTGGGCGTCCTTTCCCTCTCCTTGGGCGGTTGCCTGTCCCTGCCCGGGCAGCACACGACCCCATCGTCAGTCCAAGGCCAGGCGGCCTCTGCTCGGGACGAGATGCGGGCCGCCGATGCGGGCAACTTTTCCGTGGACCTCGCCTTGGGCGTGCCGACCGTCCGCAAGACGCAGGGCCTCGCCGCGGACCTCGGCATCGGCAAGGTGGTGGCAGGCCTCTTCGACTTCGGGAGCGCCGCCAACGAAGTGGCTCGGCTGGGCTGGCTCACGAGCGGCAGCTACCCGAGCGCGGGCAGCAACTCTCCCTTGCAGGCCGCATCCTTTGCCTGGTTCGCCGCGCCCCATGCCGCGCCCATCTCGGCCATCGTCGGCACGCCGACCAAGTTCGGGTCGACGCGCCACAGCGTCAACAGCCTGGCTAGCTTCGAGTATCTGGACCTCTACAACAGCAACCGATTCCGCAAGGAACCGCGGCGTTACATGGTCCGCGACTTCGGGGACGGCGAATCCCTGTTGCAGAACGGAAACGCGGCAGCCTACATCCGATTCGGCAACCTCGCCGCGGACGATGGCAGTGGTGCCCATCGCTACCTTGCTTTCGCCGTGGCATGGGACGGCCACCCTGATCCGACCAAGCGCAAGGTCCTGGGTTACACCGATGCCATCGTGGACCCGGCCTCGGCATCCTCTCCTGTCCCGCTCAACCTGGTCCTCAACGAAGGCGTCTCCACGGACCGTACGCAGATCGGCGTGACGCTGTACCCTGTCGTGCCCGCCATCGAGGATTGTCCCGCCGGCGAATGCCAAGGTGACCAGCCCTGACGACGACGCACACCGCGTGCTGAGGCTCTCCCGCGAGGATCCCCGGATCCTGCAACTGGCTTTCCTAGGCAGCTTGCTGCTCTTCGGTGTGCTCGTCCGAGACTTTTCACTGCAGCCTGTCCAGGTCGCCCTCTGCCTCGGTACGGCCCTTGGCTGGCAATTGGCCTTGGGCAAGGGACGCAACCTCGCCAGCGCCGCCATCACGGGCCTCGGGCTCAGCCTGCTGGTCCGCGCGGACAACCTCTGGGTCCATCCGCTCTGCGCCACGGTCGCCGTGGTTGCCAAGTTCACCTTGCGCTGGCAGGACAAGGCCATCTTCAACCCGGCCAACCTGGGCGTCTTGCTTGCCATGGCACTGCTTCCCGGTGCGTGGACCTCGCCCGGCCAATGGGGACACGCCTGGATCATCGCGGGCTGGATCCTGATGCTGGGCCTGGGCGTGACGCTGCGTGCCGGACGCATGGACAGCGCCCTGGGCTTCCTCGCCTGCTGGCTGGCGCTTTGCGCCGGACGCATCGGCTGGCTGGGGCAGAACTGGGCCGTTCTGGGCCATCAGTTCACGACGGGCTCCTTGGTCCTGTTTTCGTTCTTCATGATCTCTGACCCGCGGACGACTCCGGACCACCGGGCTGCCCGATACGTGCACGCGGCGACCGTGGCCCTGGTTGCCTTCACGTGGCAGTTCGGACTTTACCGACCCCACGGCCCCATCGTGGCGCTCGCCCTGTGCACCCCGCTCGTTCCCCTGCTCGATCGCCTGCTGCGTGCTGCAAGGCACCAGTGGCCCACGCCGCCCCCCCCCCGAGGCCTCCTTGATGCCCCAGCAAGTGTTCCGTCCTGACCGTCGCCGCCTTGGCCTGCTGGCCATCGCCGCACTGGTCGCAACCCTGGCCGCCACGCCCCGGGCGCTTGCCTTCTGCGGCTTCTACGTCGCCAAGGCCGATGCCTCGCTTTACAACGAGACGTCGCGCGTCGTGATGGTCCGCGACGGCAATCGCACCGTCATCGGGATGGCCAGCGACTACAAGGGCCCGCTCAAGGAATTCGCCATGGTCGTCCCGGTGCCCGCCATCTTGACCCGCGAGCAGGTCAATGTCGCCGATCGGGCCGTCTTCGACCATCTGGACGCCTTCACGGCACCGCGCCTCGTCGAGTACTTCGACGACGACCCGTGCAGCGACATGCGGCGCCGGGGGATGCTCGACGAACGCATGATGTCGGCACCGGCGGGTGCACCGATGGCCAAGTCCGCCCGAGCCGAACGTGACCTGGGTGTCGTCATCGAGGCGCAATACACCGTGGGTGAGTACGACATCCTGATCCTGTCGGCGCGAGAATCCACGGGCCTCGAGACGTGGCTGCGCCAGAATGGCTACCGCATCCCGCCGAAGGCCCGCAAGGCGCTCGCGCCCTACATCCGCACCGGCCACAAGTTCTTCGTGGCCAAGGTCAATCTGGGCGAGCAGGCCAAGACTGGCCTGCAGCACCTGCGACCGCTGCAGTTCGCCTTCGAGAGCCCGAAGTTCATGCTGCCGATCCGCCTCGGCATGGCCAATGCCAACGGCCCCCAAGACCTGCTGGTCTACGCCATCACCCGCAAGGGTAGGGTCGAGACCACCAACTACCCTACCGTCAAGTTGCCGACGGGCAAGACGATCCCCGTCCACCTCAAGAAGGACTTCAAGAGCTTCTACAAGGCGATGTTCGAGACCGCCTGGAAGCGCGAGGACCGTCGCGCCGTCTTCACCGAGCACTTCTGGGACATGGGTTGGTGCGACCCCTGCGCCGCTGACCCGCTCTCGGCCGACCAACTGCGCCAATTGGGCGTCTGGTGGCTGGACGAGGGTCCGGATGGCGGCGCACCTCCCGGCGTGCCCGCGGGCCGACGCCGCATGCCCCAGTCCGCCGGCGGCCCCGTAGAGGCGGTCGTGACGCGCCTGCATGTCCGCTACGCCTCGGACACCTTCCCCGAAGACCTCGTCTTCCAGGAAACCCGGGACCGCGAGAACTTCCAGGTCCGCTTCGTGCTCCAGCACCCCTGGACTGGACCGGCCGCCTGCCCGGAAGGCAATGCGTACAAGGATTCCGTGAAGCGACGCCAGGACGAGGAGATCCGAACGGCCGCGAACCTGACAGGCTGGCCCGTCGGCAAGCTGCGCCGCCAAGCCGGCCTGGGCCCCGAAGCGCCGCCGGAACCATGGTGGAAGAATCTCTGGAAGCGCTAGGATGGCAACGTGCCGTTCCTGAACCTCGTCCCCTCCAGCTTCGCCCTCGACCTGCCAGGCGAGGAACGGATCCTTCCGGAACCGCGCCAGGTGCGCGGCGTACTCTGGTCGCCCGCGCCGCCTGAGCCACCGCCGGCCCCCGCCCTGCTCGACTGGTCCGCCGCACTGGCCGAGGACCTCAGCCTGCCCGAGCCCGACGTGGACGTCATCGCCCAGCTCGCTGGTCGCTGGACCCACGAAGGCTTGATGCCCTGGGCCTCGCGCTACGGCGGCCATCAATTCGGGAACTGGGCAGGCCAGCTGGGTGACGGCCGGGCCACCGTCATCGGGGCCCTCCGGGATCGCCACGGGACGATGCAGGACCTGCAGCTCAAGGGCGCGGGCCTTACGCCCTATTCAAGGCACGCCGATGGCCGGGCCGTGCTGCGATCATCCCTGCGGGAGCACGTCTGCAGCGAGGCCATGGCGGCCCTCGGGGTACCGACGACGCGGTCCCTGGCACTTGTCGCCACCGGCGAGCCGGTCCTGCGGGACATGTTCTACGACGGACACCCCGCGCCGGAACCTGGCGCCGTCGTGACACGCGTGGCGCCCTCCTTCGTACGCTTCGGGCATTTCCAGATCCTGGCCGCGCAGCAGGAAAACCAGCTGCTCGAGGCCCTGATCAATCATGTCCTGACCCGGCATTATCCGGGCCTGGGTCCACCCGGTCCCGAGGCATGGACGGCACTCTTCCACGAAGTCTGCCGCCGGACGGCCCGCATGGTCGCCCGCTGGATGCATCTCGGCTTCGTGCACGGGGTCATGAACACGGACAACATGAGCATCCTCGGCCTGACGATCGACTACGGGCCGTTCGGATGGCTGTCCGACCATGCACCCGACTTCACGCCCAATACGACGGATTTCGCGGGCAGGCGCTACTGCTACGCCCGACAACCCGTGATCGCAGGATGGAACCTGGCGCGCCTCGCCGAGGCCCTGCTGCCGCTGGGCCTGGACCTCGACGCCCTGCAAGCGGGCCTCGAGGCCTATCAGGAAACCTACGCGACCGAGGACAGGGGGGGCATGGCCGCCAAGTTGGGGCTCGCCGCACACCGCGGACCCTCGGACGATGAACTGATCGCGACCATGTGGACGATGCTCGAGGCAACGCAGGCGGACCGCACGCTTTTCCACCGCTTGCTGGGCCGCGTGGATCCGGCCGTATCTTTCGATCCGGCCATGATGGCCGGCGCCCTGCCCGAGCAAGCCGGCGACGATGCGAGACAGGCACTTGCGGCCTGGGTCATGCGCTGGCAGGCACGTGTCCGCGCGGACAGTTGGCCCGACGTGGCGCGTCGCACACGCATGGACCGAAGCAACCCGCTGCTGATTCCCCGCAACCATCTGCTGCTGGAGGCCATCCGCGCCTCGGAAAAAGGGGACAACCGTCCGCTGCAGCGGCTTGTCGCGGCACTACGGGATCCCTGGACGGACCGCGCGGGCATCGAGGACCTCGTGGCCCGACCACCGGCATGGGCCGCGGATACGCCAGGCTGCGCGACGCTTTCCTGCAGTTCGTAGCCGAGCAAATTCAACGTTTCTTGGCTGTCGCTTAACCCCTCCTTGGGCTACTCCGGCACAGGCGACGTCTCCGGGTGCCGACAATACGGCAGGGGCCACGCAGCCCCCACCCATTCGGAGACCTTGTCTTGTTTTCGCTTTTCATCGGTTCCCAAGCCACCGCAACCGCCACCCCCGGCAACAGCGCGGATCCCATCGCCAAGCCTCACGTTGCCGGCGTGCTTCGACCCGATCGCCTGTCGCTGGGCAAGCAGCAGCAGGGCCTTGCCGCCCTCCGCGGCCAGGTCCTGCAGGTCATCGCGGACGCTGAGCGCGACACCCGCACGCTCAAGGCGGCGCTGTCCGAGATCCTGCCTGCGACCTATCCCGGACCGGGAGAGGAAGCCGACGAGGACGCGCGGATGACGCGCCTGTTGACGGGCTTCGGCCTGCTCACGGACATCCGGACAGACATGCAGGGCGTGCTCGAGGCGGTCCGGCATGCCGAGGCCGGCGTCCCCATGCCCGATGGCCGCAAGGCGATGAGCGTGGCCCAGGGGCTGACGGAACGCGCCCTGGAACGGCACGGCCTGCTCGCCTCCGAGATGAAGGCCCTGCACGAGGATCTCCACAGCAGCCCGTTCGGTCGCCCCTCCCCCGCCGAATCAAGGGCGCTGAATCTGGTCCGGCGGGCCATGCTGGGCCTCGAGGATACCGAACGCCGCCTTGCCCGGATGTCGGATGCGATGGCCGGCGGCCGCTGAAGCGGCCTACGGACGCCCGAAAACCCCGGCCAAAGCTTCATCCGGCTCGTCGAGGCTGCAACTGCCGATCGCGAACGGCAGACGCGCGACAACGGCCTCGAGCGTCGCGGCCTCGAGCGACCAGTCGCGCCAGGCAAGGCCCCGGCGCAAGTCGAATGTTTCGAGGCCGGCGCGACCCTCTTGGACGAGGCACGACAGCAGGGCCTCATCGGGAAAGCCGTCCTCGCCTAGGGTCTGGCGCAGACGAAGCCCTGCAGCCAGCGACAAAAAACCCAGATCGTTGCCCCAGCGCGCGTCCCGGACCGGATGATGCAGGCCGGCCGTGGCCTTGAGGCCCAGGCCGTGCCGGGCCACGACGCCGACCACGTGGGCCATCGCAGGCACGTCGATGGCCTTGGGACCCGACCCACGGACCTTGAGGACAGGACGGGGCTCGGACATCCCGGCGAGCACCTCGGCGAGGACTTCGGCGCCCGCCAGCCAATCCTCGGGTGACCAGTCCGGCTCGATGACGAGCCGGATGCCGCGGGGAGCAAGGCCTTGCACGAGAAGAACCAGGGCCCCGGTGAGCCAGCCCACGGCCGAGGGCGAGACCTCGACCCTGACCTCGTAGCTGACGATCTCCTGAGGCAGGCGCAAGGAAGCCGCCCGCTCCAACCACGTCAGGAGATCCCCGTCGACCGCGGCCGGACCGTCTGGCTTGAGCACCGGGCCGAGCGCCGCCCACCGCAGGGCGCGTCCGTCGAGGAAGCCTGCGCGCCGCAGCCGGTCCGACGACAGATTGGCCAGCTGACCCGTCGTGACCACGAGATCCGCGGCCCGGAGCCATGGGCGCAGCAAAAGCTCGGGGAAAGAGGCCGACTTGGCCAGGGCCTCGTCGAATGCGAGAGCCGCAGGGGGAAAGGTTCCCGCGTAGTCGAAGAGGCCGGCCGTGAGCAGGCGCAAGCCGGGAAACGGGGCGTGCTCGCTCACCCCGCGGCCCCGGACACGTTCCGGCAAGCAGCAGGCACGACGACCTGATCGATGCGCCCGCAGAGCGACCGGCCATCGTCGAGCAGGATGTCCAACTCGATGCGATCCCCGTCCTTCATGAAGGGCGTGACCATCGTGCCGGTGGCGATCTTCTCGAGCATCCGCTGCTCGGCAAGGCAGCTCGAACCCACGCTTTCGTCGGCGTTGGACACCGTGCCGCTTCCCAGGATGGTCCCCGCGGACAGGTCGCGCGTCGCCGCCGCATGGGCGATGAGCTCGGGAAACGAGAAGAACATCTCCCCGGCGTCGGGATGGCCATATGGCACGCCATTCAGCCACGAGCGCATCGGCAGGTGCAGGCGCCCCTCCCGCCAGGCCTCCCCGGCCTCATCGGGCGTGACGGCAAAGGGCGCGAAGGACGAGGCCGGCTTGCCGTGGAAGAACCCGAAGCCTGCCGCGAGCTCACGCGGAATCAAGTTGCGCAGGCTGACATCGTTCATGAGCATGATCAGGCGAACGGCGCCCCCTGCGTCCGACGCCGGCGTGCCCATCGCCACAGGCCCCAGGACCACGGCCACCTCGGCTTCGAAGTCCATGCCGTCGCCAAGATGACGCAAGGGCAGGTCCGCCCGGGGCCCCAGCAGGTTGTCGCTGGCCCCCTGGTACATCAGGGGCACGGTCCGGAGATCCTCCGGAGGCTCGGCGCCCCGGGCCTTGCGGACCAGCAGGACATGCTGGATGAAGGCGCTGCCGTCGAGCCAGGACCACGTCCGCGGCAGGGGCGCCATGAACGTGGCCGTGGCGAGGTCGCATGCACCGGCGGTTTCGCCCGCCGACAATTGCCGGGCAGCATGCTCGAGCAAGGGCAACACCTTGTCCCAGCGATCCATCGCATCGCGCATCGAGGGCACGCCGGGCACCTCGAGACCCCAGCGATGGTCGGGCGAGACGACAACCAGGCGACCATCCGGATCGGGGCGCCCTGTCACCGGATCACGTCGTTCGAGCGTGGCGAGCTTCATGCTCCATTCTACCGCGCGGCGCAGCTCCTCCCGGGGGTTCATGACTTGCCTTGAAGGGTATGTGAAACCTAGCGCGCATCCTCCTTGAGGACGCGATGACGTCGTCAGGCCACCCGATCCCTTTCGCCGAGGTACCCGCTTCCATGTCCGACATGAAGGTCAACCGGTCCCAGACCAATTCCTTGCCGACGCCGGGCATGGCGTCGGTACCCTCGTTCGACGAAGTCCAGATGGACGAGAACCAGAAGCGGCAGGCGCCTGCGTTCCCGGCAGACCAGAGCACCATCGATCTGGGCAGCGCACCGTCGGCGCCCAAGGCGGTCGACGCACCGTCCGCCACCGTGCCCGGACCCGCACCCGCGCGGTCGGGAACCTACTCGGACAACGTGGTCCAGCTCAACAGCCCCCCGTCATCGATCAAGCCGGCGGACGGCGAGCCCCGGGTCATCTCGGGACCAGCCCCCACTCAGGTCGTCAGCTATGCCGAGCCCGAGCAGGTCTCGCCTCGGCCCCGCACGATCGAAGTGGCCGGCGCCGGCATGGGCGCAGCCAAGAAGTATTCGATGCTGGAGAGCGAGGCCCTTGCCGTCTACACGCTGATTCGCGACAACGGCGGCAGCCTGAAGCCCGAGAAGCTCAAGGAGCTGCTCAAGAGCGAATACGGCATCGACGCCGACATCACCCGGGTCGACGGCCGCATCGCCCTCGTCAACCGGGCAACAGGCAACGCCATTGCCGTCGATACGGAAGGCAACGGTGCGCTGGGCCTCGAGGACCTGCAATTCAAGGACGCCCTCCTGAAGGCTGGTATCGACCCGGACTTCAAGCCCGACATGAACTCGTGGAAGCTGGCGATGGACGTCATCACCAAGGCCATGGACAAAGCCCGCGCCGAAGCCGATGAGGCCGCCGCGATGCGGCAGGCTGGCGCCGCCAAGGGCAAGAAGGTGGTCACGCCCGTCATCGCGGTGGATCCCGTGGGTCTCTCGACCAAGGGGCTGCCCATGGCGCCCACGCCGATGCCGTCCATCGCGCCTGCCGACGTGGACACGTCCGCCTACAGCGGCGATCTGGCCCCTGAAGACGTCATGGACAAGGTCAAGAAGTTCCAGGAGTTGCTGGCCGAGGAAAAGAAGCTCCAGCAGTTCCTGCTGGACCTCAAGGTCGGGGGCACCTGCGAGGCCGTCGCCGAACAGATCAGGCAGCATGACGATGCCGTGGCCCGTATCCGGCAGATTCGCCACGAAGGCATCGTGCCCATCGTGGGCGAACTGTCGGCCTACCTCCGCAAGGATGCGCCCAAGGCCGCATAGGAAGGTTCGTCGCCGTGTCGACGCCCAAGGTCCTGCTCGCGTTCCCGCCCCAATGGTCGGCGCAGAACCCGCACTTCGCCCTCAGGGGCATCGCGGGTCACCTGCGCCGCAACGGGGTGGAGACGGTCCTGCGCGACCTCAACATCGCGTGGTTCGATCGGATCTTCCAGCCCGAGTACCTGACGGAGGTGCGAAATCGCCTTCACCTGATGCAGGAGTACCTGGGCGTCGAGGCGCGCCTCAAGGAGTTGCTCGGCGAGACGGACCGGCAGGTGCTCATCGACCTGCAGCGGGCCAAGGCCATCGAGGTGTTCATGGCGGCCAAGGGCGACCTGCTCGAGGCCCTGCCCCGCCAGATCGCCGATGCCGTCGAGACCATGCGGGACCCGAGGCGCTTCTACAATCCCGATCTGCTGATTGATGCGCTCGAGACGCTCGACCTGGCCTGCCAGGCGGTGTCGATGCCCTATCACCCGGCCCGCTTGGCCCTCAACTACTTCGAGCAGCCGGATTGCCTGATGACGATCGAGAACATGGTCGTTCACACCGAGGACGCCGCCAACAACATGTTCGCGTCGTTCTATGCCGAGGTCATCCCGTCGATGCTGGCCCAGAAACCCGAGGTCATCGGCATCTCGATCAACGCCTTCTCGCAGGTGCTGCCCGGACTGACGCTGGCGCGGATGCTGCGCGAGGCCGCCGGACCGGACGTGCACATCACCATCGGCGGCAACTTCTTCGAGCGGGTCAAGGATACGCTTGCCAACCGTCCGCGCTTCTTCGAAAAGTTCGCGGACAGCGTCGCGATCGGCGAGGGCGAGCACACCATGTTGCTGCTGGCGCGGGCCGTTCACGAAGGACGGGACCTCGACGAGGTGCCCAACTTGCTGCACAAGACCCGCGACGCCGACACCGTCGGGGCCTCCCCGGTCCGGCCCGTCCCGAAGATGGATGCCATCGGCATCCAGGACCTGGAGGGTCTGCCACTCGACAAGTACCTGAGTCCCGAACTGGTGCTGACGATTCAGGCAGGAAAGGGCTGCTACTGGGGCCTCTGCTCGTTCTGCGACAGCTTCTGGGGCGTCACGGAGGACGAAAAGTCCCTCGATCGCCTGATCCAGGAAATCCGCCACCTGCGTGACACCTACGGCATCCGGCACTTCCAGCTGATTGACGAGGCCATACGACCCGCGATGATGGGCGCGATGGCACAGCGCTTCATCGACGAGAAGCTCGACATCACGTGGTTCTCGAACGGCCGACTCGAGAACGGGTTCACGCCCGAACTGATGCAACTGCTCTACCAGTCCGGGCTTCGGCTCGTGCTGTGGGGCGTCGAGACGGGCTCGCCGCGCATCCACGAACTGATCAAGAAGGGCGTGGCCTTCGAGCGCCGGCTGCCCATCCTCAAGGGGTCGGCGGATGCCGGCATCTGGAACTTCGCCTACATCTTCTTCGGCTTCCCGACCGAGACCCGAGAAGAGGCCCAGTCGACCATCGACATGATCGGGGCCAATACCGACATCATCCATTCGTACGGGCGCTCGGTCTTCACGCTGGGGCGGCACTCGGCGCTGTACCGCGTAGCCGAGAAACAGGGCATCCTCGAGGTCCACGAGAGCTTCGAGGAACTCTCGGCCAACGCGCACTACACCATCCGGACCGACGAAGGCATGAAGGATGACGAGCTCGCCGAGATGATGGCGCGCTGCACCACGTCCTGCGAGGAAGCCTACGGACGCGGCCTCTGGTTCTACCTGCGCTATCGCGAGTTCATGCATCTGTACGTTCAACGCTTCGGCGTCGCCTGGGTCAGCGACCGCAAGGTCGGCACCCACGATCGCCCGGAACGCCAGTACTACTAGCCCACGCCCCCCCCCCCACCGCCGGAGACGCCCATGGCCGCACCTGCCCCTTCCTCGATTACCATCGAGGCCCCCGATGCCCTGATTGACGCAGCCAAGGCCCAGGTCGTCCGGACACGCCACTACCGCACGGGCAAGATCGACAGATTCGGCAAGGTCGTCGGCATCGACGAATACCCCGAGGGGGGGGTGCCCCATGAGCACCAGACCCACCACCTCGATGGCATGGGCCGGGTCGTGTTCTTCGAGAAATTCGAACGCACCTTCACCAAGCCCAGCCACCGCGTCTACCGTTATGACGATCACGAGCACCGCCTGCGGGATTCCATCTGGATCGACCGCTACGGACGCATCGACAACCACCACCGCTACCGGTACGACGAGGTCTCGGGCCTGCTCGTATGGCGGGCCGAGTACGACCAGAACGGCGCGCTCTTCTACGCCATCGTCTCGGCCTACGACGAGAAGGGGCAGAACACGTCCGAGACCTGGCAGGATGCCGACGGGCATGTGGTCAAGGTCCTCGAGTACGCCTACGACAAGGCCGGGGAAATTGCCGTGCAGGCGGAACGCGGACCAGATGGCAAGCTCGTGGGCGAGCTGAAGTTCCTCTACGACAAGGAAGGCAGGGTCACCGAGCGGGCGTGGCACCTTGGCGGAGGCAAGGACCGTACAAGCCGGCAGAAGTACACATGGAACAAGCAGGGCCTGCTGGCGCGGGTCGAACTGCGCGGGGCCAAGGATCGCCTTGCGGCCAGCCAGGAATTCCAATACGACGAGCTTGGCAATGTCGTGCGGGAGCGTTGGCTCGATGCCCAGGGCGGCATCTACAAGGATCTCCACTTCTGAAGACTTCGTGAAATCCGCTTTCCCGCCGCGCCGGTGGGTATGGTCCCCGTTTGTTCGATCCCCTCGGTGGCTTGGGTGGATCCGGCTGGTTGGCGGAGAAGGTCGGCCGGCGCCGGAAACATGAGGAAGAACCCGCTCATCCACAGGCGGCGTGGCCCGAACCCGAAGCGCCCATCGCGCCTCCGGCGCCCCGCGATGACGACGCTGTCGGGGATGCCGTCAGGAAGCGACTCAAGAAGTTCCTGAAGGACGACGGTGACGTCGTCCCCGTCACGATCGACGAGCCGAACGGTCGGGCCTTCGGGAACCAGATCAAGCGGCAGGGTGCGCGGAGCGGCTGACGCTCCGTCACGAACAACGCTTGCCCCTCTCAGCGTCGCGCCAACGAAAGGTCGGTCCACGTGTTCGATGCCCTCAAGGGCCCGGGGGGAACGGGCTGGCTGACGGCGTTGGGGCGCGCCTCGGGCAGCGCCGAACGTGCTGCCGACGTCACCGCCGAGCCTGTCGAAGTGGCCACCGAAGCAGGCGATGCCACCACGTCGGATGAACTGGACCTCGGCAAGACGGTGCAGGATCGCCTCACGCGGTTCCTCGGATCCAAGGCCACGGACACGGGGGTTAAGAACATCCTTGCAGAACTCGAAGATGGCACCGGCAGGGGCAATTTCGGCGTCCCGGGCCGCAGGGGCTGACCCAACCGGTCACGTCCCTAGAGTTGGTGTAAATCCGCCGGCGGCTTGAAGACGAAACCACCGCCGTGGTCCTTTCGTAGTTGCGTACAAACGAAGGAGGTCCAAGGCGGTGGCGGAGAAGATCATGACGTTGGGCGATGTTGTCGGCAAGGTGCTGGGCGAGGGGCATGGCGATGCCGTGCGGGCCATGGTGGAACGCATGGTGCAACTGGTGATGGAACTTGAGGTGGGCAAGCTTGCTGGCGCCGGCTTGCATGAACGGACGGACGAGCGACGCAATCACCGCAACGGCTACCGGGACCGGGCGTGGGACACGCGTGTGGGTACGCTGGATCTGCGGATTCCGCGGTTGCGCAGCGGCAGTTACATGCCCTCCTTCCTCGAGCCCCGGCGCAGGTCCGAGCAGGCGCTGCTGTCGGTCATCCAGGAGGCCTACGTGCACGGCGTCAGCACCCGCAAGGTCGAGGATCTGGTGCAGGCGCTTGGCGTCGAGAGCCTGTCCAAGAGCGAGGTCAGCCGGGTTTGCGAGGGGCTGGACGAGGAGGTGGCGGCGTTTCGGGACCGGCCGCTCGACAAGGCGTATCCGTACCTCTGGCTGGATGCCACGGTAGAGAAAGTCCGGGAAGGCAAGCGCGTGGTGTCGAGCGCCGTTGTGGTGGCCTACGGGGTGAACGACGAGGGCTACCGCGAAGTCCTCGGTCTCGAGGTGGGCGCAGCCGAAAGCCATGAGGCGTGGGTGGCCTTCCTGCGAGGGCTTGTGGCGCGGGGCCTGCACGGGACGCAACTGGTCATCAGTGATGCCCACGCAGGGTTGCAGCGGGCCATCGCCGAGGTCCTGACGGGGGCTACATGGCAGCGCTGCACGGTGCACTTCATGCGCAACGTCCTGTCGCGGGTCGGCAAGCATCAGCAGGGGATGGTGGGTGCTGCGGTGCGGACCATCTTCTCGCAGCCGGACAAGGAGGCGGCGCGTGCGCAGTTACGACGGACGTCGGACAAGCTGGCCCGGGCCTTTCCGGAGGTCTCCCGCTTGCTGGACGAGGGCGAGGAGGACATCCTCGCCTACATGGCCTTCCCGCAGGCACATTGGCGGAAGATCCGCTCGACGAATCCCCTTGAGCGCCTGAACCGCGAGATCGGCCGTCGCTGCTCGGTGGTGGGCATCTTCCCGAACCGTCAGGCGCTGACGCGCCTCGTCGGGATGGTGCTGGCCGAGCAGTCGGACGAGTGGC
>VGJW01000002.1 GCA_016867265.1 Candidatus Tanganyikabacteria bacterium | reverse complement strand
ATCCATCCACCTCGCGGCAAATAAACAGAACAAGCATCGGATCACCTTTGTCACTCACCAGGCTCGCGCCCAGCAGCAACAACGGATTCTCTACATCTCCGATGACTCGACCTCACAACACCCAAGGTACTAACCAAGGGCGCACGAAATCAAACATCAGAAAATGCGCATCGATGTGGTTTTCAAGGTGCAACCGTCAAAAGCGCCAACCGGCGCAACCAACCCCCAGCCTGAGTGGCGCGAGGGAAAACTATACTGGCATGCCTGCCTTCCCTCCGTCAAGCGAGAACCAACGCCAACTTTCCTGTTCCTTGACCCCGACAGCGCTGCTTCTTAACCTTGAGCAGCTTCAGGCGGCACGACAATCGGGCCATGCACACCGTGACCCAGACCGCCTCCACCCACGTGAACCGCCTGCCCGGGAACACCCCGAAGGCGGCATTTGCAGCTCGCCTTCCCGTTGTCCTCGCCCCTGACGCGTGGCACAGGAAAGCCGGCGCCGAGCGCCCCGCCGACCTTCATCTGAGGCAGGCAGCCGGCTCGCTGGACAGAGACCTGGCCCTTGCTGGCGCTGCCCACACGGCGCTTGCTCCAGTGTCGCCCGGCACGACCGAACTGGCACTCGTCGAGGACGCGCTGCTGGCACTGGAACAGGCAAGAGAAGCCCTGTCGGACGGATCCGCGATGCTCCGGGACCCACGCGACCCCCTTGCGGCCCAGCGCCATGTGGAGATGGGCCTCCAACACCACGACCGGGCCAACTACGCTTTGGGCACCGTCCTAGACTTGTTCGCATCCCGCAAGGGCCGCACGCCGGGCGAGGAGCAGGCAAGGACATTCCTGCTGCTGCAAGCGACGACCAGCGCCGCGACTTCCGGCCACATCAGTCGGGCCGTGGAAGCCCTCGCCACGGAGCGCTGAAACATCCGGCGACGGCAGAATTCGCCCGCAGACAAGCAAGCGTTGCCCGGGAACGGTTTGGCGATGGCCCCGTGGCAGGGACGACCACTGCCGAACCGAGGACACTCGGTCGTTCAGAGCAGTTTTCGAACCTGTCGGGGGGCATCCCAGGGAACCTCGACCGCCTCGCGCACGGGCGTGACGACACGGCGATCCGGATCGTCCGCAGGCAGGAAAATGCCCGCGAGCACACTGCCCACACAGCCCAGAACCACGGAGGTCGGCACGATGACCCCCACGAAGTTCGCGGCCATCCGGTCAAAGAAGTAGACGAGGCCACCCAGCATCATCACAGCACCGAAGAGGGGCAGGGCCACCGCCAGACCGGTCAGCACATAGGCCATCGGGTGCGCGTAGTTGAAGATATGGTCGCGGCCCTCACGGATGGGCACGACCAAGCGGGAATCTCCCGGGTGGTGGTAGAGCACGCCCAGGAGCCATCGCGGCTGTCCGGCAGTCACGTCCTCTCCATACCCGCCCCGCGTGCCCGCCGCCCTCTTCCCTATACTGACATCCATGCTGCTCCCCGAACTGATCCGCATCGGCCTCGTCCAGCACGCGGCGACCCTTTCGATTTCGCTGGGGTCACCGGGCCTCGTCACCGACGCCACGGGAGCTACCCGATCCATTGTGCCGGAGGCACCGGTGACCCTCGCATGGCGGAACGGGCGCCTTGACATGGGGTTGCCGGGGGATCCGGAGGGTGACGAACCATGGCACCCCGCGCTGCCCGTCCGCTTCACCGGGCAGGAAGTCTTCCGCTGGCAAGGCAGCGACTACCAAGGCCGGGCCGAAGTCCTTGCGGACGGTCACGGCCTGACGCTGGTGGATACGCTCGAACCGGAGACCTACCTGCGGGGGGTGGTCCCCCGTGAGGTCCCCTCCTCGTGGCCGATGGAAGCGCTCAAGGTGCAGGCCATCGCGGCACGGACCTACCTCGCCGCGACCGTGGGACGCTTCGCTGCCGAGGGCTTCGACCTGCACGCCGACGAACGCAGCCAGGTCTATGGCGGCAAGGGAGCCGAACACCCCCGCACCGATGAAGCCGTGCGCACCACGGCCGGCATCGTCGCGACATGGCAGGGCGCCCCGATCAAGGCCTACTACAGCTCCGGCGCGGGCGGCATGACCGAAGCCAACGACGCGGTGGAAGGCTTTGCCGACAAGGGAACGGACGGGCGTCCCATCGGCCTGCCCTACCTGAGGTCCGTCGTCGACTTCGACTGGAACTCTCGGCGCCATGCTTGGTCACGTGAGGTCACGGACGCGAAGATGGCGGAGGTGCTCGCCCCGGAGGCCCGGCCCATCGGCCGGCCTCTCGCCATCGAGGTCGCCGAACGGAGTGGTTCGGGTCGGGTCCGATGGCTGCGCATCCGCGGCACGGCAGGAACCGCCGAGATACCCGGCGCCCGCCTGCGGCGCCTGCTCCGCCTCGACAGCACGCTTTTCTCGGTGGGGCTTGTCCGACCGGGCGTCTTCCTGTTCTCGGGCCGCGGCTGGGGCCACGGTGTCGGGATGTCCCAGTCGGGCGCGCGGCAGATGGCCGAATGGGGCTTCGACCATGCGGAGATTCTCGCCCACTACTACCCGGGAACACGGCTCGAACGCGCAGACGCCCCGACACCCTGAAGGATGCCGGGGCGTCGGAAGCCTCGCTCAGCCGCCGATGGTCTGGCCCGAACGAGCGAGTGAGCGCGCCTCGCCGATCCAGCGCGTGACCGTGGTGAGGCCGGGAGTGCGCTGGACGAAGGGGCGGGAAATATTGTTGGCGATCCCCAAACGCTCGTGCAGGTTGGCGGGCACTCGCTGGGCCATCTCCTTGACCGAGGCGACGCCTACGGCCTGCAGCAGGTTGGCCTGGCGAACACCAATGCCCTTGATCCTCATCAACTCGACCGCCTGCGCGATCGGCAGGAGCCGTCCGTAGGGGATGTCGGCCGCGCGGGCCAGACGCTCCCGGTCCGCCCGCGTGGCGGTCTTCGCCTTCAACTGATCGGTATTGGTGATCCCGGCCTTGGCGAGACGCTCGGCATAGACCTTGCCGACGCCCAGCAGGTCGGCGACGGGATAAGCCCGCATCGCATCCAGCTCATCCTCTTCCTGAACGACCGCCGCGGCAAGAGAGGCAGCCGGGGCCACGACAGCGCCACAGCCCGTGAGCGGGAGCATGGCAACCGCGACGGCGAAGACGGCAAAAGGCTTATGAATCATGGAAATCGGCTCCAAAAGAATCACATCGGGAGGGGCCAAGAGCGGCCCTTGTCTCATTATAGTTTACACGTGAATAAACTTGCTTTAATAAATCAAAGCCACAATGCGTTGCCCACCATAGGCTGAGGACCCGCCAGCAACGGGGCCCCGGTCCCGGACAAGCCGGTCAATGGCCCCGATGAGCCCTACTCGGCCGCCCGACGCCGCTTCTCGAGTTCGGGGTGAATCCAGCCAAGGCAGAAGTAGGAAACGCCTGTCACGGCAGGAAAGGCCTGATCGACCACGCGGCCCTTGAGCCACGCCGTCTGCTCGCGCAGGCCACGATGATGCCGGGGAGCCTCGGCTGGTGTACCGGGTGGATCCGGGGCAAGAACAGGCATGACCACCGGGGCCTTGGTCGGTGCCGCGGCATCGATCGCCTGCTGGACCACAGACAAAGCCCGCTCGACGGTGTAGTCGCCATAGGCGCCAGGTGCCTGATCCAGATTGTAGCTGTAACACATGGGCGCAAGCAGGTCGAAGCGGGTCAACCAGCGCCGCGATTCCTGCAACCGGGCGTCATGCTGATGGAAGTAGTAGTCCGGAAAGTAGGCCGCACCCAGCACGGCTCGCCGGCCCACCCGCTCACGCAGCGTGTCGATCAAGCCCTCCAGATCCTCGGAGAGCGCAGTCTTCCATTGTTCAAGCAGGACCTCGCGATCCGACGCACGCACGACCTGACCCGTCTTGAGGAAGTGGCGGAAGCCATCCCCCGCCATCCCGGGATGCCGCCTTTCGATCTGCTCCCGCTGCCGGGGCGCATACCCGAAGAACTGGCGGGGGTCGGGCGATTCGTCGATGTCATCGCCCTTCAGGCGGGTCGGGTAGCGCAGGTAGTCCAGCATCACACCGTCGACACTGCGGACGATCGCCCCGTCCACGACGGCACCCAGCGCCTCCCGAACCTCGGGTAGCGCCGGCGAAACCCGGTTGGAACCCCGCTCGACCTGGCCGGAATGGTTGCCGTAACCATCCATCACGAGGGTGTCCGGATGATTAGCGGCCCACGCCGGGCCGAAGTCGAGCGTATGCAGCCATGCGTGCACCCTCATGTTGCGTCGGTGCCCCTCCCGGACATACAGGTCCAGAAGATCGATGCCGTGGCGCGCCGGGAACGCCGGATGCCCGGGAAACTCGAGTCGTCCCCCACGGAAGGTCTCGACGAAGACGTCCGTGATGCCCAGTTCCTGCATCCGGTCAAACACTTCGAGGACATCGAGTGCTCCGCGGTCACGCTCATGCGGGCGAACCCAGATACCCTTGCGGACCAGCACGTCGCGGGCATTGGCGGCCTCGGCCCACGCACCGACCTCGGCCATCACGCTCCGATACCGCGCAGCCTCGGGGACCGCGTCATCAACGCGGTCCCAGCGCTCCCAGGCATCGGCCGGCAAAGGCACGGGCTGCGTCGCCATGTAGGCTTCACGCGCCTCAGATAGCCGCTCGGTCCATGCCGAGGCCCCAACCCTCTCACCCCACCCGAGGGTCGCCGCCACACCCAGAAGCACCGCCATGGTCGTGCGCATGCCGTCAGGTTGCCACCTCCCCCACGGTCCGGCAAGGGGGCTTCCGTCACAGACCGCCGGAGTGCCTTGTGGCACGCTGCAGGGACGTTTCACGGAGGCCGCATGAACGCCAAGGATTCTCAAGCAGTCGACCAAGACCTGGCGAAGCTCCACGCCTTGCTGGCCACGGCGGGCAATGACTTCTCCCGGACGTTCCGTGTCGTCCTGAAGGAACAGGACTGGCTCGTCGAGGCCATGCCAGCGTCCATCCGGCATCCCCGGCCCGACAGGGCGCCCGCCGGCATGGCCACCTTCACGCTGGCCGCGGGCCTCGCTCCGATGCTGCCCACGACGACCCTGGATGACCTCGTTCCTCCACCGCCGTCACTGGTGGCCAGCAGCCCGGTGCAACACGAGGTTCAGGGGGAAGACGACTGGTCCCGGCTTGCGCCCGTCGAAATCATCGGCGGACCGACACGCCCCCCGATCGCCGCCAAGCAGCTCCCTCCTCCCGTTATGCCACCAGCAAGCGACAACCTGGGGACGCCGCCCGAAAGGCCTGAACACCGCAACATCGGCATGGGCCGGATACAGCCCGGCAAGGTCGCCAGCCCTGCAGCCTTGCCTCCGGCCGTCTCGGCTGCGCCCATCGACCTGCCTCCGCTTCCCGGCCTGCCCGCGAAGGCCCGTGGCCCTCGCAAGGGTCACTTCGGCCATGTCGCGCTCGGTCCGGATGTCCCGCCGGCCCTCCGGCCCATGGGACCGGACATGCCGCTCGAGCTTCGCCCCCTCGGCCCGGACATGCCCTCCGGCCTCATCGTCGCCGCAAGGACCCGGCCGGAGGCCACCGCGGCATCCTTCCCCGAGACACCACGTCGGACGATCGACAAGCCCGCCGTGCAGGCACAAGCCCAAGCTCCCCGCTGGCACACGATTCGCCCGGGCGAGACGCTCATCCAGCTTGCGCGTCGTTACTACGAGGGCAAGGGTCGGCATTGGCTCGGTCTCTTCGCGTTCAACCGCAACCGCATCCGCAGCGCCGACAAGGTCTTTCCCGGCGACCGCATCCAGATCCCTGCCTACGACGAGGTCGCGGCCCTGACGGCGACGCGCCAGGCCGAAGGTCGCAAGCCTGGTCGGCTGGCAGCACTGGGCAAGGACCTGGCCCGCAGGCGGACCCGCCTGTCCTGAAGCCGTCCGGAGCGGGACCTTGCTCTGGTATGATCCGATATCGCACCCGATCCCGAACCCTCGAGGCCAAACTGTGATGGACCTGCCCACCCACGGACCCTCCGGCACGCGTCCGGGCACCGGTGCCGATACCCAGGGGTTGACGTTGCCCGTCATCCTCCGCAGGACGGTGCAGCGCCTGCCGGATGCGGTAGCCGTGGCCCACAAGTCCGGCGACCAGTGGCAGACCATCTCGTATCGTTCATTCCTGCAGCAGGTCGATGCCCTGGCCGCGGCGCTCGTGGACATCGGCATCCAGCTCCAGGACCGGGTCTGTCTGCTCTCGGCCAACCGGCCCGAATGGCTGCTGGCCGACCAAGCGATTCTCGCCACCGGCGCGGCCAATGTGCCCATCTATCCTACGCTCACGCCCCCCCAGATCCGGTACCTCTTGCAGGATTCCGGGGCCCGGGCCCTGTTCGTGTCGGACATCGTGCAGTACGCCAAGGTCGCCGAAGTGGTCGCGGAAACGCCCCAGTTGGCCCACATCATCCTGATGAGTGGCGAGGTACCCGCAAACGCCCCCGTCCCGACCATGACCTGGGCCGCATTCCTGGCGCGCGGTGCCTCTGTCGAGGCACGAACGCGGGAGGACCGCGAGGCGCGCCTGAGCCACATCCAAGCCGAGGACACGGCCTCAATCATCTACACGTCCGGCACCACGGGAGAGCCCAAGGGGGCGATGCTGACCCACCGGAACATCGTCAGCAACCACGAGACCATCATTCCGCTCGTCGACATCCGTGCGACGGATGCAAACCTTTCGTTCCTGCCCCTGTCGCACGTCTTCGAGCGCGTGGTGTACTACGCTTTCATCTCCGCCGGCGCACGCATCAACTTCGCCGAGAGCATCGAGAAGGTCCGGGACAACCTTGCTGAGGTCTGCCCCACCTTTCTCGTCAGCGTGCCGCGTGTGCTCGAGAAGATCCGGGCCGGGGCGCTCGACAAGGCCGAGAAAGCGCCCCCGCTGCGCCGGAAGATTTTCCACTGGGCCTTCGAAGTCGCCAAGACCGCGCGGACGGATCGCGAGCGGCTCGGGGGCCTCTCCCCCTGGAGCACGCTGCAGCTCGGCCTCGCCGACAAGCTGGTGTTCTCGAAGATTCGCGCCGTCCTGGGGGGGCGCCTCAGGTACTGCATCAGCGGCGGCGCTCCTCTTTCCAAGGAAGTGGCCGAATTCTTTGAACTGGTCGGCATCGTCCTCCTCGAGGGCTATGGCCTCACGGAGACCAGTCCCGTCATCACGTGCAACACGCCGGTAGCCCGACGCTTGGGGACGGTGGGCAAGCCCATCGACGGTGTCGAGGTGAGAATTGCCGAGGATGGTGAGATCCTGGCCCGTGGCCCGAACATCATGAAGGGGTACTTCAACAAGCCCGAGGAAACGGCCAAGGCCATCAACGACGAGGGCTGGTTCCATACCGGCGACATCGGCTCATTCGACCCCGACGGTTTCCTGCGCATTACCGACCGCAAGAAGGAAATTCTGGTGACGAGCAACGGCAAGAACGTGGCTCCGGCGCCTATCGAGAATGCCTTGCTGCTCAGTCCGTTCATCGCGCAGGCCTGCGTCCTTGGAGATAACCGCAACTTCATTGCGGCCATTCTCGTGCCCGACTATGCCAACCTTGTGCCCTGGGCGGCCAAGAAGGGCCTGCCTACCGAACCCGCGAGCCTTGCGGGCCATCCCGAAGTGCAGGCCTTCATCCAGACCGAGGTCGCACGCCAGACGCAGGACTTCGCTCGCTTTGAGCAGATCAAGCAGTTCGTCCTCCTCGCGCAGGAATTTTCCATCGAGACCGGGGAACTCACGCCCAAACTCTCGCTCAAGCGACGCGTCATCCTCGAGCGGCACGCCGCGGCGATTGCCCGGATGTACGAGGCCCCGGCGCCCGTGGAAGCCTGACGTCCGGCATGGATATCGCCCTGACGTTCTTAGGCACGGCAGGCTCCGTGCCCACCCCTCAGCGCAACTTGTCGGCAACGCTCCTGCAGCGCGGCTCCGATCGCATCCTCGTCGATTGCGGCGAGGGCACGCAACGCCAGCTGATCCGGGCAGCCGTAGGCCTGACTCAGATCCAGACCATCCTGCTGACCCATCTCCACGCCGACCACTACCTGGGACTGCCGGGCCTGCTCAAGACCTGGGACCTCTGGGGACGGACCGATCCGGTCGACATCCATGGCCCACGGGGCCTGCTGGACCTCGTCGAACTCCTGCGACGCATCATCGGCAGAACGGACTTTCCCGTGCACTGGCACGAGCAAAGGGCTGGCGACGTCCTTCCCTTGTCGGGCGCTCGCCTTGTCGCCGTGGCCACCGACCATCGAATACCTTCGCTTGGCTGGATGCTGGCCGAGGATGACCGTCCCGGGCGCTTCGACGTCGCCGCGGCACGTCGCCTGGGCGTCACGGACGGACCCGATTGCGGCCGGTTGCAACGGGGTGAAGCCGTGACGACGACCGATGGCCAGACCGTCCGGCCGACCGACGTCCTCGGTTCGCCCCGTCCCGGCCGACGCATCGTCCTCACGGGAGACACCCGTCCGTGCGCATCCGTCATCGCGGCTGCATCCGGCGCCGACCTTCTCGTGCACGACAGCACCTTCACCTCGGCCGAACAGCAGCGCGCCGAGGAAACCTACCATTCCACGTCCCGCGAAGCCGCGACCGTAGCCAAGGAAGCTGGCGTACGGCGCTTGGCGTTGACCCACCTCAGCTACCGGCACCATCCGCGTGACATCCACGCCGAGGCTAGGGAGGTTTTCCCCGATTGCGTCCTGCCGGCCGACCTCGACCGGATGATCGTGCCTTTTCCCGAGAAAGGCGCAGCCTACCTGGAGAAAGAGCCCGTCGCCGTCCCCTCCTGACGCCGCTCATCCCACTCGATGATCGCGGTGGCTTCGGGCTTCGGGGGCACGGGCGCCCGTGCGCGCGGCAGGGCGATGGGCTCGAGGGTCGGCCAGCGGAAGGGAACCCGGGGCGGGGGCGGTATGGCCTGACGTGCTCGCGCGGCGTATGGGCGGTCGGGCAAAGGGGCTGCCTGCACGGCGGAGGCAGGCGGCAACGCATGCCGTAGCGGTGGCGCGCCGGGTGGATGCGTCGCCATCGGGGGCAGGATAGGCTGCGGATCATCGAAGAGTCGCGACAGATCCATCGCAGCCCGGGGCAGTCTCTCCGGAGCACCATCCCGCTCCTCGGCAGCCTTCGGCAGCACGGGAGGCCGGACACCCGGGGGAACGCGCGCGGGCAGGGCAGCCTGCGTCACGGCTGAACCGCCCGCATCCGGCAGAATCGCGCCCACCGGACGTGAAGGCGTGGCGGCCGGAAAAGAAAGCGCCAACCAATCCATGACCGTCTGGTGATAGGCCTCATAACCATCCCAGGGCACGGGCCTGCCCTTGCCTGGCAGCCAACGCAGGCTCCGGGGTTCCCCGGCGAGGCCGTAGGCTTCGAGCAGGGCCGGGTCACGGTCGCCCGAACCACCCAGCAACAGCAGGGGCAAGGGGGCAATACGGGGAACGAGGGACGCGAGGGTCTCCCCATCCCCCTGACCGGGAGCGGCCAGCCGCCAACCCGTCACGACGGCCCACGCCAAGCGGCCCGGCAGCGTGGCGTGGCCACGCCACCAAACATCGTCGGGGCGCGCTTCGCCCCAACGCCCCGCCGGTCCGGCCAGCACGACGGCATCCAGCGCCCCCGGCAAAAGGGCGGCTCGCGCCATGGCGAGGGCCGCATCGCCCTCGGCCAGGCCCACCACATGGGTCGCACCATGCCCCCTCAACCATGCGGCGGCCGCACCGACACTCCGGGCATCGAGGCCATCCGGCCCCTGAATGCCGGGAACCCCGGGTGAACCGGCAGGTGCAAGCACGAGCACTTGCGCGCGAGGTGCCCACCAGCGCGCCAAGGTATCCACGGCAAGGCCACGCGGGCCAGACGGCCACGAGGGCAGGACGACCAATCCGAGTCGGCTGCGTGATGCCCGCAACACCCCCGTGACGCCACGCTCTTCATTGCCCTCGGCGCTCCATTCACGGGCACCCGCGGCCAAGGGTGTCTCCCGGCAGGGAGCATCGTGGCGCGGGCTTCCCCCGTCCATGCCCATGCCGTCACGCTGAAGCACGATCAGCCCCCCCATGACCAAGGCCCCACCCATCGCGGCCAGACCGATCAAAGTGTGACGCCAACCCGGCGAGGCCCTGAGCGTTATTGCCGCGCCAATCGACCATCCGGCGGCCAGGAGAAGCCAGACAAACCCGGCTAGGGGACCCAGGAAGCGCTGGCCATCGGTAATCCACGGCCACGCGAGGACCAGCACGCTCCCGAGCAACGATGCGAGAAGCCACGGCCCGGGGCGTCCCGGGCCGTCAGAACCCCCGGGGCGCGAAGGGACTGCCATGCGCGGATCGTTCCACGTCATGGCCCCCGAGGACAAGGGAAAGCGTCACGCGGAGTTGCCCGGTGCTGCGTCCTCACCTACCATGCCGCCCATGAACCGGTTCCTCGCCATCGCCCTGTCCGTTGCCGCCGTCTTGCCCGCCATAGGCCTGGCCGACGCCCGCAACCGGGCCCAGTTCTTGAGGATGTTGCGCAACGCATCTTCAGGTGCCCCCATCGCGAAGGATGTCCGGTTCCTCGTGCCCTTCACGTCCACGCCCACTCCCCCGCCAATCGTTCATCCTCCCTATCCCGATGACATCGTGTGGGGCGAGGATGTCAACCTGCGCCTCGAAGACCTCGGGGCAGGCTACTGGCAGTCCCCGGGCATCAACATGTGGTCTGGCGCCGTGCTCGAAGGCGACAAGGCAACGCTGGGCCACCTGCGCTTCAAGCTCAACCCGGCGGATGATCCCATTCATCCCGGTCATGCCGCGCTGGCCCTGCCCGGTGACTGGCACGTGGTGCGTTTCGCGCCCATGAAGCCTGCCGAGTGGGCCACGCGCACGGACTTCTCCAGAATGGCGTGGCTTCCGGTTGCCGACGCCGAAGTTCCGGCACTCTGGCACCTGGAGGCCGGCCAGGCCTTCGCCATGCGGATCGAGCTAAAGAGACCGGAAGCCCCGCCGCCACCACCGCCAGCAGCTACGGCGACGGCCACCGCTTCGACCATGTCCGTGCCCGCCAAGGCAACGCGCAAGCCGCCTCGGCGCCTCATCGCCAAGATCTTCCTTCGGAAACTCTCGCTCGACAACGTCCGCTTCGACTACGTGCTGCAGACGAACGGCACGTTCCGGATCCCGCTGCGCGATCCTCGCTCCCTCACCGGCTTGCAGGCACCCTGACCGCCGCGGGTATGAGGGCGTCGTGAGCATCGAGATCGGCCAGGTCGTCGTGGAGCGGCGTCACGGCCACGCGTGGTGCGGCCTGCTCCTCTATGCCCTCGACGGCCAAGAGCGCATCCTGCCCTGGAGTGCCGATATGGGCAGCCCGAGGCAGCTTGTCCTGAAGCTCTTCCCCTCGCCGCGCGACGGCCACCTGGAGGCCGTCCAGATCCACTACCGAGAGCTTGCCGACGCCATCGTGGCGCAGGTCCAGCCACCCGCACCCTGAGGACACGGCCCTTCCCAAGGCGGAGGCCGGCACCTACCATGGCGAACCCGGAAGGGCGCACCGTCGTCATGACGATGCAAGCATCCAGGAGGCTGCACCGATGTCCCTCGAACCCCGCGCACGGTGGCTGTGCATGTTGCTGGTCACCCCCCTCCTCGCAGGTGGTCCGGCAAGGGCCGCGAGTACGACCGAAGCCGACCGCATCCTGTCCGCCGTCATGCGTCAGGACCGGCCGGCTTTCGAGGGTCAGCGCCAGTACCGCCTCGTCAGGCAGACCGCGGCCATGGAAGCCCGGATGCACGTCGCATGGAAGGATGAGCGGAACTACCGGGTCACGATCCAGGACCCCCCGAAGCTGTCGGATGTCCGGGTCTGGCTCGACGACAACCGGGCGCATGTCCACTTCCCGATGGAGAACCTCTTCTTTCGCAACGACAATCCGGCGGGTGCGAGCGAGGTCGGAGCGACCGTCCTCGGGCAGGTGACCCAGGATGGCGCCGCTCTGGTCCGGAACTACGACCTCCGCGTCCTCGACGAGGCCGAGCGGGAGAGACGTGCCATACCGGGCGAAGTCGCCGGTGAACCGTGCGATATCCTCGAGGCCACGCCTGCCGGGCAGTCAGGCAACGACACATGGAGCCGACCGGCCCACCGCTTCTGGGTCGCGCGTGGGTCCGGCCACATCATGCGCGAGGAGCGAAGCTGGGGCAGCGGCCTCGCACCCTTCTTTCTCAGTTGGTACGACGCCTGGGCCCCTCGCCGGACCCCGGTCATCGGCGTCCCGGTCCCGCGCGACGTCAACCGCGTCGAACTGGCCGCAGCTTCCCGGGACAACAGCTTCCGGACGTTCCGCTCGGCAGCCGAGGCCGAGAAGGCCATCGGAGAACCCGTCGCCGTACCCCGGGACCTGCCTGCGGGGTTCCGCCTGGTGGGCATCCAGTGCCCGACCTTCTACCGCTCCAGGCTCATCCTGCAAAGTTACACGGATGGCCTCAACTGGCTCTATGTCCAGTACCGCGGCAAGCCCAACCTCTGGGTCACGCTCGTGGCCGGCGCCCAGGCCGTGCGCCTCGTCGACAAGTTCCAGGAACTGGCCTTTCAGGCTCCCTACAACTACTACGGGGCCGAGAAGGGGGAACAGATCGTCTTCGTCTACGGCGACTTGCCCCCGGATGAGCTCAAGCGCGTGACGGACAGCCTGCCCCTGCCGAGCAAGGGCCGCTCCTGAAGCCGTGGTCAAGGTTCGCTGGCTCTCGGCCTCCCTGTTCTGCCATGTCCTGGGCCTGGCGCTCTGGATCGTCGTCCAGAACGTGAGGCCCGTGGCCCCCCCGAAGCTTGCACGCAAGGTCCGCCCCCCGGTCTCGATGCGCTGGATCCAGCCCGCAGCACTTCCGGCCCCGGTTGCACGCCCCGATCCGCCGGCCCGGCTCGCCCTGCAGCAAACCAGGCCCGCACCCCGGCCGCGACCGACGGTCGCTCCCCGCCCACGACCCGTGCCGACCCCGAAAGTGCGCCCCAGAACCGCGAGCGTCCCGACACCCAACCCGGCGGCCACGCCAGACGACCCCGTGGCGGCACGCCTCGCGCAACTCGGCCTTACGGCATCCGCGGCTGCCGCCATTACCGCCGACGTCGACGCGGCCATTGCCGCGAGCCGAGGCAAGCTCACGCCGACGACGCCCACCGGCAGCGTCGCCTTTTGGCCCGAGGACTGGGCCACAGGTTCAGGGCCAGTCGAGAATTTCCTCTCGCGCCTGCTACCCGCCCAGAAGGGCTATGAAGCCGAGCTGGGCGTCGATCCGCGCACGGGCTCGCCCGAGGCGCGCATCCGCTATGCTGCCCAGGCCAACTTCGTGACCGGCAAGGCGATCCTCGTGATCGCACGCTGGCCGGCGGGCCCGAACGAGGGGGGGGTCGCCGAGGTCTCGGTGCAGGAGTGGCTGCCGGGACTGGGTCTGGTGCCCGGAGGCCCGGCCACGCGCTTCCGGATGCCGCTGCCTCCGGCCGGTTCGGATCGGGAGGCTTTCCTCGACGGCCTCGCGGGCTTCTGCATGCTGGGGTACCAGCAAGCCCTCTCGGGTCTCGACCCGATGGCCGCATCCCCACCCTGACTTTGGTATGCTGGCTGCCATGGCACGCAATGCGCCGGTCGAGGCCCTTCTGGCCAACTTCCCGACCTACCTCGAGTCCGCCGGGGTCTTGACAGCCGACCACAAGGCCGAGGTCGAGATCGTCGCGCAATCCGCGCCCTTCCTGCGCTTGGGCGAGATTGTCCTGGGCCTGGGCATCCTCACCCTGGATGCCTACACCAAGCACGTCCGTACCTACTTGAGCCAGCTGCGGCTCGGCGACTATCTCGTCCTGCGTCGGCTGGTCACGACGGAACAGGTCGAGCGCGCCGTGGCCATGCAGCAGGAGACCGGGCGGCTGCTCGGCTGGGCGCTGATTCACCTGGGCTACTGCGATATGCCCACACTGCAGATGGTGCTCGAGGAACAGCGCCGCCTGCGAGGCGAGGACCAACCCTGACCTCGCCGTCATGCCCGACTCCAGGGCATGACGGTCCGATGGCGGAACGCACGGCTGCGTGCGATGACGGTGGCATGCATACTGCCATCCGCACCGCATCACCCGACGGCTTCCAGATTGCGGCCATCACGGCCGAGGCCGTGCGCACACGGGGACTGCCGGGCATCGTCATCGTCGGCCTCGGCGATGCCAGCGTGCAGGAAAGTCGGGAACGTGTCCGGGCAGCGCTCGTGGCAAGCGGAAAGCGCATCCCCAGAGGCCGGCTGGTGGTCAATCTCGCACCGGCCGGCACACGGAAGCGCGGGACCGGCCTGGATCTCGCCATCGCGCTGACGCTACTGGGCCTCGAGGAACCGTTCCCTCGGGAACTTCCCGATCCCGTCGTGATCGGGGAATTGGGGCTTGACGGCAGCCTGCGTGCTGCGGAGGGTATCCTCGGCATCATGCAGATGGCACTCAGGGAGGGCCGGCGCTTGATCCTGCCTGCCGCCCAGGCCCACGTCGCCCGCGAAGTCGCCGGCCTGCGCTTCGTCCCGTGCAGGGACCTCGACGAGGCCCAAATCGCCTTACGTGAGCCGGGTCGCTGCAGGACCGGGACCCCGGGCCCGGCGACCATAGCCACGCCCGAACCGGCGGGGCTGGCCCTCATCGCGGACAATGCCCGGGTCGCACCAGCCTTGCTGGCGATGGCTGCAGGGGGCCATCACACCCTGATCAGCGGCCCTCCGGGCAGCGGCAAGTCGACCCTGGCCGCAGCGACACGGTGGCTGCTGCCCCCGCTCGAGCCGGAGGAGCGGCTGACGGTGGCGCGCATTCGCCACTGGGCCGGATCAGGGAGCCCCGAAGACGGGATGCCGTCGATGCGTCCCTTCCGTGCTCCGCAGCAACACTTGAGCGTCGCCGCACTGCTTGGTGGCGGCAGCCGGGCGCGCCCGGGCGAAGCCAGCCTCGCCCATCTGGGCGTCCTGTTCTTGGACGATGCGGGTTCTCGACCACGTGCCACGATCGAAGCGCTGCGCGCCCCACTGGACACCGGCTTCGTCTCACTCCACAGGACGGAAGGGCCCGACTCGCTTCCGGCAGCCTTTACGCTGCTTCTGGCAGGGATGCCCTGCCCATGCGGTCTCTGGGGGCAGGGCGACGGCTCCTGCCGCTGCCTCGCACAACCCCGCGAGCAAGTGGCACGCAAGCTCGCCCCGTCGCTGCAGGATCGCCTGGACATCCGCGTGACCCTCGGCAGTTCGGGCGCCTCCGGCGACGAACAACCCCCGGCGATGAACCCCAGTGCCCTGCGGGACATGGTGTCGGAGGCCCGGTCACGACAGCTCCACCGTGCGACCCGGACCGGCGGCTGTTCATGGAATGGCCGCATGCATCCCGAAGAGTTGGATGCATGCGTGCCACTCGGACGAATCCTTCCACGCTTGGCCCGTGCCAACGCCGCGGCAGGGCATTCAAGGCGCCAGGCCTGCGCGCTGCGAAGGCTCGCGCTGACCCTGGCAAACCTGCAGGGCCGGGACACCCCCGACGAGGGAGACTTGCGTCAGGCGACGCTCCTGCGGCAGGAGGCGTGGCCGGAGGCGATGCTATCCTGAAGAGGCCGTTCGGTCGTGGCATCCGGCAAGACGGCGACGAGTACGCACAGGAACGCCTTGAAATACGGGATACGCGCGATCGGGTCCGGCCTTGCCGCTGCTGGCCTGCTCCAAGGCTGCCTCGAGGGTGCGGGCAGCTACCTCAGACAGGATCGTGAGGTGGCGGCACCGCGCAGCCTCGCCCTGGACACGCCCGACACCACAGCGCTGCGCAGCCAGTGGACACGCGAGCAGCCCCTTGGCCTCGAGGGGTCGATCGCGGCGACCCTGCTCGATCCCGCCGTCGCCCGAGCCATGCTCGCAGCCGAAGTGGCCGAGAGACGTTCCGCGGGCACCCCGGATGCCATGGCTTTGCAGGCTTGGCAGCGCTGGTTCGCCGGCGGACGGATGCTGCCCTTGATCGTGCGCTGGCGCTTCGACCGCGACTTCCACGCCGAAGCCATCACAGACCCTGCGCAATGGCATCTGTACCTTGTCGCCGACGACGGGTCGCCCCAGGCTCCGCTGCGCTGGAGCCGCGTCACGCGCAAGGACGATGACGAGGCCTGGGGGGGCACGTTCACGGTCTGGTTCCCTTGGCGGAGTGCGGATGGCCGCTCAGTCCTTGGCACGCTACCGCGACGCTTGCGGCTTCAGGTGGTCGGCAACCCCGGCCGCGCAGAGCTCCAATGGCGCTTCGCGCCCCTGCTTTCAGACAGCCGGAACACGCCTTGGGGTCTGGATCCCTGGTGAGCCCCAAGGCCGCCCGAGAAGTCCTCGTGCTTTCCGGGCCGACAGCCTCGGGCAAGTCGGCCTTGGCACTGGCCTTGGCAGAGGCGTGGCCCGTCACCATCCTCTCGGCCGACTCCCGACAGGTCTACCGGGGCTTCGATATCGGTACGGCCAAGCCGACTCAGGAAGAGCGCGCCCGTGTCCCGCACCGCCTCATCGACGTCGCCGATCCCGACGATCGCTACACGGCTGCCCAGTGGGCAGCCGATGCCAAGACCTGCCTCGAGGAGGCGTGGAGCGCAGGGCGGCTTCCGGTCATCACCGGCGGCACGGGGTTCTGGATTCGGGCGCTACTCGGGGGCATGCCTATCGCGCCCGTCCCTCCGGATACCGAGATGCGCGACAGGCTAATGGCGATGCCCGATTTGCACGCGAGGCTTGCAGAGGTCGACCCGGTCTCCGCACGCGCCCTCCACCCCAATGATCGGTTCCGGCTGGCCCGGGCGCTCGAAATCGCGCTGGTCACCGGCAAGCCTCGGGGCGCGACCCCTGCGCCCTCGCACGACTGGCGCGTCCTGCACCTAACGCTCGTGCCGGATCGCACGAGGTTGCGCGAGGCCATCGAGAGACGGACGGCAGCCATGAACGAGGCAGGCTGGGGGGCCGAGGTGCAAGCCCTGATCGACCGCCACGGCAGCGATCTGCCGCTGCTCGAAACGCTTGGCTACCGGGAGTGGCGCGACGTGCTCGTGCATGGCCGGGATGCGGCGGAAGCCCACGCGTCCATCGTGGTGCGAACCAGCCAGTTCGCGCGTCGCCAAGCGTCGTGGTTCCGCCACGAGCCCGATGCCGTGCCGCTTTCGGCCGAGCCCGACGATTCCCGACAAATGCTCGTGCGGCGAATCATCACGATGTGCGAGGCATGGCGCGCGTGACCCGTGTGTCTTTCCCCCCCCCACACGCGTGGGCCCGCATGGAGGGGCTCGGCAACGATTTCATCGTCGTGCTCGCGGACAGCGCCGAAGCCGCCTTGCCATCGGCGGCGGAGGTGCGGGAGCTCTGCGACAGGCACCTCGGCCTCGGGGGCGACGGCCTGCTCTGGCTTGTCGTCCACGACGACGGGACACCGCGAATGACGGTACTGAACGCCGATGGCAGCCGGGCCGCCATGTGTGGCAATGGCCTGCGCTGTGCCGCCCTGTACCTCACGGACCGTGGCCTCGCGCCGCGCGATGCGGTCTTCGCGATGCAGACGGACAGCGGCCCGCGCCGGATCAAGGTCCGGGATGCGGACCGGATCGAGGCGTGGCTCGAGATACCCGAGCTTCAGCCGGTCAACCTGCCTGCCGACCCCTCCGTCGCCCATGGCTCGAGAGTCCTGGCCTCCGGCGCCACGCAACTGCAGCTCGACGGAGAGATGTCATGGGGAACCTTGGTCTCCATGGGCAACCCCCACCTCGTCCTGATCGATCCGGACTGGAGCCGTGAACAGTTCCTCCGTATCGGCCACGGCGCCCAGCACCACCCGGCCTTGCCCGAGGGCATCAACCTCGGCTGGGCCCGTCTCTCAGGCCCGGACAGCCTCGAGCTCGAGGTGTGGGAGCGCGGAGTCGGGCCGACCCGTGCCTGCGGTACCGGGGCTGCCGCTGCGGCCGTCGCCGCCTCTCTTGCCCAGAACCGATACGGCACGTGGCTCGTGCACCAGCCCGGCGGGACCTTGCGCTGCACGTGGCCGGGACCTGACGAGCCTGTCATACAGATCGGTCCGGCCCGGTGGATCGCCACGGGGAACTGGCCAACCGTAACCCGATCCCGATAGGCCTCAGGCCACGAGACCTGCCGCCTCTGTCCGCGCCTCGCGACGCCTCGTGGCCGAACGCAGCAGCGCATCCCGACCAAGCCAGGCGACCATTGCCGGGAACACGAGCACGTTCAACACCGTCGAACTGACGAGCCCGCCCAGAATGACGGTAGCCAACGGCTGCAGGATTTCCTGACCAGGGACATGCCCCCCGAAAGCCAGAGGCAGCAGGCCGAGACCGGCCGTCGTGGCCGTCATCAGGACAGGCCCGAGCCGCACTCGACTGCCCTCGCGCAGCATCTCGAGCGTGACGGGACGGGGACCTTCGGGCCCGTCGCCCGCTGCGGCAAATTGCTCGAGCAGCAGGACACTGTTGCGGGCGGCAATGCCCGTCAGGGTGACGGCGCCAATCAGGCTGGCCACGGACAGGATGCCTCCGGACGCCCAGATGGCAGCCACGGCACCGACCAGGGCCAGCGGCAAGGCGGCGAGGACCAACCCCGCCAGCGTCGCGGACCGGAAATGCATCCACAGCACCCCGAAGACCAGGCCGAGGGAGACAAGGGCGAGCAGACCGACGCGTACCGTCGCCTCCCGCTGGGTCTTCCATTGGCCCTCGACAGCCACGACGTGCCCCTCGGGCAGGACCAGATTGCGCTGGAGGCGCTCCTCGAGCAGCTTCGAGGCCCGCTCCTGATCCCGGTCGGCAAAGGCTGCCGTAACAATGACCACCTGCTGCCGGGCCTCGCGATGGATGACCTCGGGCCCGACCCGCCGCGACAGGGACGCCACGCCGGAGAGTGGTCGCAGGACGCCGTCGGGTCCCTGAATCGGCCAGGCGGCCAATGCCCCCGGGACGCTCATCCCGGCCGGATCAGCCCGCACGACGACGTCCCGGATCAACAGGCCGTCCCGCCACTCGGCCACCTTTCGCCCCGCAAGGGCCACGGCAGCCTGCTGGCTGACCTCCCTCGCCCCTATGCCCCAGGCCCCGGCACGAACCCGGTCCACCACCACATCCTCGATGGCCACCTCATTGCCTGCCTCGATGCGAACATCGACAAGGCCCGGCACGCCCGATGCAAGGCGTGCGGCCTGACGGGCAAGGCTGGGCAACTGGCGGCCATCCGGACCGCTGATCTTGATCGCGACAGGAGCCCGAACGCCCGACAACAAGTGATCAAGACGGTGGCCGATGGGCTGGCCCAGCGAGAAACCGACACCGGGCATGCCGGCGAGACGCCCACGCAACTGGTTGGCGAGGTCGGGGTCCTGCAGGTGGTCGGGACGAATCTGCACGTCGAGTTCGCTGAAATGGAGGCCCTCGGCGTGGCTGTCCCCCTCGGCCCTGCCCGTTCGCCGGCTGACCCGCAGCACGGCCGGATGTGCGGCGAGGACGCGTTCGGCTGCCAGACCCAGGCGGTCGGAAGCCTCGAGGGACATGCCGGGCTGCGCGACCAGAGCGACGGTCCACGACCCTTCCCGGAAGGGTGGAAGGAATTCCCGGCCAAGCGCAGGCACGGTGGCCACGGCGACAAGACCGGACAGGAGCGTCAGCGAGACTACCTTGCGCGGATGCTCGAGAACGCGGGCCTGAATCCTGTCGTTGACTGCGTGCAGGCGCTGCAGCAACCAGCCGTCATGGGGACGTTCACGCGCCTGACGCGGCAGCAACCACGCCGACATGGCCGGCGTAAGGGTCAACGATACGATCAGCGAGGCCAGGATCGACAAGATGTAGGCTTGGCCCAGCGGGATGAAGAGGCGTCCCTCTAGGCCGCCAAGGGCGAAGAGAGGGGCCATGACGATTACCACCACCATCGTGGCCTGCACAATCGCACCACGAACCTCGCGAGAGGCCTCGACGACCACATAAAGGGGAGAGGTGCCCTCGGGTGCCTCGCGCAGGCGCCGCCAGATGTTCTCGACATCCACGATGGCATCGTCGACCAGTTCGCCGACGGCGATGGCGAGGCCGCCCAGCGTCATCGTGTTGATGGGCAGATCGAGCAGGCGCAAGGCAAGCAGGGACATCAGGAAGCTCAAGGGCAACGCCGACAGCGAGATGAGCGTGGTCCGGAAGTTGGCGAGGAAGATGCCGAGGACGACGACGACAAGCAAGGACCCGTCTCGAAGCGCAGTGACGACATGGTGGACCGCCGCCCTGATGAACCGGTCCTGGCGGAAGACATCCGTATCGAGGACAAACCCGGGCGGCAGGGAAAGCATGACCTCGTGGACAGCTTCGTCCAGCCGTTGCAACAGGTCGATCGTGTTGACGCCGGGCTGCTTGCTGACGGCAAGGATGACGGCGGGCCTGCCGGAGACGGACCCGGTGCCGCGCGGCACGGCATGACCGAACGCGACACGCGCGACCTGGTCGAGGCGCAGGACTCCTTCAGGCCGCCAGAGCACGGGAGACCCGGCGAGATCTCCCAGTTCTTGGATGCGTCCCCGCTGCTGGACCAGGATTTCCTGGTCGGGCCCCGGCAAGTTTCCGCCCGGCGCGACGCCATCCGCCCGCTGGACCGCCTCGACCAGACGGTCCAGACCGATGCCCTGCCGCACCATCCGGGCCGGGTCCGGCTGCACCGTGACCTGACGCAAGAGGCCACCGATGACGGTGACCTGGGCCACCCCGGGGACAGTCAGCAGACGGGGCTGGACCCAGCGATCCGCCGCGTCCCGCAAGAGCATCGGGTCGCCTTCCTCCGAGGTCAGCGACAGCAGCTGGACCTCTCCCAGCAGGGAGACAAAGGGTCCGATCCGGGCGTCCACACCAGCCGGAAAACGCCGCGAGGCCTCGGCGAGGCGATCAGCCACCCATTGGCGGTTGCGGAAGGGTTCCGTGCCCCAGGCAAAGCCGAGGGTGGTCGTGGCGAGGCCGGCCTGGGCCCTCGAGCGAATGGTCTCCAAGCCGGGCAACCCGCCAAGATGCCGCTCAAGCGGCACCACGACCGACGTATCGACCTCCTCGGACGAGAAACCTGGCGCCTCGACCAACACCGTCACCACGGGACGCTGGAGCTCAGGCAGGACGTCCACGGGCAGCCGTGGCACCACGAGGATGCCGGCAAGTGTCAGCAAGAGGGACGCGACGAGCACCCAGGAGCGCCGCAGGACGGATAGCCGGATGATCGCGTCGAGCATCTTCAGGACGAGACCTTGCGGAGCTGGGTCCAGAGGGCTTGGATCCCCTGCACGACCACGCGCTGGCCTGGCTCGAGGCCGGCGAGGATCTCGACTTGTCCGTCCGACCGCAGGCCAGCGCGGACAGCTATGAGGCGGAAGCGCTCAGCCCCGGTCTTTACCACCACGTAGGGACCACGGCCAGGATCCTGCCGCAGCGCCAGATCCGGCACCACGAGACGATTAACCCGCACGACCCGGCGCAGTTCGAGGCTGCCGGCCGCCCCGAGCGGAGCCGATGGTCCGGTCCAACGAAACGGTACCAACGCATGCCGGGACAGCGGGTCCAACGCCGGCGGAACGCCCACGAGGCGCACCGGAACGGCGGTTTCAGGCGCGACATCGAGACGCACGGCTGCCTCGGCACCTGCCGCGAAGTCCACCAACATGGCCTCGGGAACCTGCGCCTGGAACCAGAGGCGCCGGGGGTCGACGCACTCGAGCAAGGGCTGGCCTTGGGTCACGGCCTCTCCGGGACGCGCAAGAACCCGGGTGATGACGAGACCGGCCTCGGCCACGATGGGCACCGGTCCGGCACCGGCAGGACCGGGGCGGACGATGGCCCGCAAGGTCGCGAGCCGTCGGCGAGCGGCGGTCAGATCGGCCTCGGCCTCGGCAAGGTCCCTCTCGGCAGCGTCCCGCGCCGTACCCAGCACAACGCCGTCTGTTCCCGCGAAACGGGCAAGGACCTTTTTGGCCAATGTTCGTCGGGCCTCGGCGCGCAGTTGGGCCGCCTCGGCATCCGCCATGTCCCTCGCCATCGCATTGGTCTCCACCTGAATCTGGACGCGCTCGCCGACACCAGCCCACTCGCGAATGAAACCTACGGGTCCCGTTCCGACGAGGACAGTCCCGGGTAACGGCCACGTCGCGGAGGCGACCAGACCCGGCCGCGGAGCCCTGAGCACGGCTAGGCGGGTGGCGTCGGGCACCATCTGACCGACGACGCGACGTGCGCGGACGAGATGCCCACGCCGGACCCGCAGCGTCCGCAGGTCCATGGCGAACTGGACCTCGAGCGGCACGTCGATCTCGGGTGGTCCGTGATGATGGGCGTGAAGGTGCTCGTGACCATGCCCGTGAGCCTGACCGTGCGCCGCTGCTGCGGGTGCAGGAGCTCCGTGATCGTGGGGTTCATCTCCATGGGCATCGGCGGGCACGACACGACCGGCAACCAGGGTCACAAGCGCCAAGGCCGTCGCTCGGCGTCGGAGACGCCACAAGCCCACGCCACCGAGCAGAATGCCTGCCGGCAAGGCGATCGCGAGGGGTTCGAGGCGCCGCTCGTCCGTTTCCTTGGCCAACGGGGGCATGGGCGGCATCCGCAGCCGCGCCTCGCGATGGTCCGGTCCGGACCAAGCGACCGTGAGCGCAAGCTCCCGCGCCGGCCACGCAACGCGGGCCGTATGACGGCCTGGCGTCAGCGGGTCCGGTGAAAGGAGTGTCCGCCCGACGCGACCCTCCGGCAGGGCGCGAAGCACGGAGACGCGCGCGTTCCCGAGCGGCGCGCTGTCCTCGGCATCTGCGAGCCACACCTCGAGGAGACCGCGCCGCCCCTCGGGCAGCACCACGGTCGCGTCGATCCGGTCATCCGAGGCCGTCATGCGCTCGCCGGGGCGGATCGCGGCCGGCGCCGGCGGCTCCTCCCCACCGTGGGGGCCTTCATGGGCCCACGCCGCCCTCGGGCCGATGCAGAAAAGCAGCAGGAGCATCCCTGCGAGGCGGACCAGGTGAAGCGGCATGCCCCATGATGCTACACTCGCCACGTGAACGAAACGACCGTACGACAGGCCCCCGGCTCCATGGAAGCCGTCATCGCGACGGCATGGGCCGCACCGGACCGTGCCTCTGCCCTCGCCGACCCTGCCGTCCGGCAAGCCGTGACGGCCGCAATCGAGGGCCTGGACGACGGCTCGATACGCGTGGCGACCAAGGTTGACGGCACATGGGAGGTCCACGCGTGGACCAAGCAGGCCATCCTCCTGTGGTTCGGCATGCAACCCAATGCGCCCATCGAGGCCGGGGATTTGCGTTTCCTCGACAAGATCCGCCCCAAAACCCGCCTCGAAGGCGTGCGTGTGGTCCCGCCGGGGGTCGCACGGCACGGCAGCCATCTGGAACCCGGCGTCATCCTGATGCCGGGCTACGTCAACATCGGCGCCCGGGTCGGAACCGGAACCATGGTGGACACCTGGGCCACGGTGGGATCCTGCGCGCAAATCGGCGCCCACGTGCACCTTTCAGGTGGCGTCGGCATCGGCGGGGTTCTCGAGCCCCCATCGGCACGCCCGGTCATCATCGAGGATGGCGTCTTCGTCGGCTCGCGCTGCATCGTCGTCGAAGGCGTGCTGGTCGAGCAGGAGGCGGTTCTGGGCGCCGGCGTGGTTCTGACGGCGTCGACACCCATCATCGACGTGACCGGTCCCGAGCCCGTCACCTACAAGGGCCGGGTGCCCGCGCGCTCCGTCGTCATCCCGGGGATGCGCCCCAAGACCTATCCCGCCGGCACCTACCATGTGCCGTGCGCCCTGATCGTGGGCCAACGCCACGCCGGCACCGACCTCAAGACATCACTCAACGACGCGCTGCGGGGCTTCGACGTTCCCGTATGAGGCCCCAGACGCCTGACCTCGCCGAGCGCCTGGCCCGCCGGACGGATGCCTGGTGCCGCGTACCGTCGCCAACGGGCCACGAGGCCGCCTTGGCCGGTGCGATCGCGATCGAGGCCCGCGACGCCGGCCTCCGGGTGGTCCGTCATCGCGATTGCCTGATCCTGCACCCGCAGGCGGCGGGCGACGTGGCCGATGTCCTGCTGGTCGGGCACCTGGATACCGTGCCGCGTGCCGCGGACCAACCCGAGGGCATCTTCGGCGATCGGGTCTTTGGCTGTGGAGCCAGCGATATGAAAGGGGCGCTCGCCGTCATCTTCGATCGCCTCTGCCAGCCGTCCCGCTTGTCCCTTGCAGCACTCCTGTACGACCGCGAGGAGGGCCCTTACGCCGACAACGGGCTCGCGATGCTTCGGGCACAGGGCCTGCTGCCGGCCGCACGGACCGCCCTCGTCATGGAGCCCACGGCCAATGCCATCGAGGCCGGATGCCTCGGCAACCTGCACGCGACCCTGACGCTGCAGGGTCGCCGGGCCCACAGCGCCCGTCCGTGGCAGGGCATCAACGCCCTGCAGGCCATCTGGCCCCTGCTGCGGGCGTTGGACAACCTCGCGCCGGAAGAGCGGCAGGTCGGAGGCCTTGCCTATCGACGGGTGCTGTCGGCGACGACGGCCGCCACGAACAATGGCCGCAATGTCGTGCCGGATCGCCTCACCCTCAACCTCAACTTGCGGTTCACGCCCGACGAGACCTGCGAGGACGCCGAGGCCTGGCTGAACCAGTGGCTGGCCGATTGCGGCCTGACCCTTCCCTGGTCCTTTGAAATCACGGACCGGGCACCGGCAGGCGAAGTCTGCACGGACGCGCCCCTTCTGGGTCCGTGGCTGCGCCGGCATGACCTCGAGGTCCGCCCCAAGCAGGCGTGGACGGATGTCGCCCAGTTGACGGCGGCCGGGATCCCGGCCATCAACTTCGGCCCGGGAGACCCTGCCGAGGCCCATCAGGCCCGCGAGTCCGTCGCCATCGAGGCCCTCGTGCGCTCCTGGCTGTTGCTCGACGACCTGGCAGGCACTCCTTGAACCCCGTGCTGGCCGAGATGGCGCCGTCGCCCATCCGACGCATGAACCAGCTCAAGCAGCCCGGCGATATGGACCTGGGCCTCGGAGAGCCGACTTGGCCCGTACCGGAGGACCTGGTGGACGTGGCGCTGGATGCCGTAAGGCGCCTGGGCACCGCTTATGGTCCGAACGCCGGCCTCGCCGAAGTTCGCGAAGCCCTCGCAAGGGCCCGCGGAGGGCACTGGCAGGACCGGGGCGCAGCAGCGGCCATCTTGACCGTAGGGGCCCAGGAGGCCGTTGCCACGGCCATGGGCACTCTTCTGGCCCCGGGTGACGAACTGCTGGTGGTCACCCCCGCCTATCCGCTCTACCAGCGTTTGGCCGAATGGCTCGGCATCTCGTGCCGGACCGTGGCGATGCCCGCTGCCACCGGCTTCGCACCCGACCCCGAACGCATCCTGCGCGCGGTGGGCCCGAAGACCCGACTCGTCGTGCTCGGACAACCCGGCAACCCCACGGGGCGCGCGCTCGATGAGCCGGGCCTCGAGATGCTGTGTCGCGGCCTTGAACGCCACGAGGCAAGACCGTGGCTGCTTTCGGACGAGGTCTACCGCGACTTGCCGGCCGCACGCGCGTCCCTGCCCACGGCCATCGACCACGGTGCGCGCGTGCTGGTCGCGGGCAGCCTGTCCAAGTCGCACGCCGCGACAGGTTGGCGAATCGGTTGGTTGCTGGGCCCGCCGGATGTCCTGGCTGGCGCGGGTCGTCTCCACCAGTTGCTGGTCACGTCGACCGGGATTCCCGGACAACGCCTGCTCGAGGCCGTTTGCCACCGCGAGGCGTGGCAACGCTCCTCGGGGGCGTCGCGGGACCGCTGGCAGATGGCCGAGCCTGCGCTCGTCCATTCAGGACTGCGTCATATCGTGCCGGACGGCGGTTTCTTCACCTTGGTCCAGCCGACCGAAGGCGCCCTCGCGGACTCGGATGCGGCGGCACACGCTGTGCTCGAGCGCGCACGCATCGTCACCATCCCCGGAGCCGCCTTTGCAGCGGAGGGATGGTTGCGTATCAGTCTGCTGGCCCCATCGGATCGCCTGGCGCCTGGCCTGGTGCAGTTGGCCCGATGCCTGGCCGAGATCTCCCGGGCAGGCTGATAAGCCGGGCCCTCTCGGCATCGAGTGCAAGCGCCGGTTCGCCTGACGACGGCAGCAGCAGCCACATCGGCCCGACCGTTCTTCCACGGAACGGCTGCAGGACCACGCGCATCCCCGGTCGCCACCACGCGGCCCGCCCCATGTCGCGCAGGGCGGCCAACATTCGGGGCAAGGCTTCCGGCGAGTCCACGCGAACCCGGCGGAAGGCCTCGCTCCCCCCGCGATACACCCGGTACGGCAAGGCTCCCGAGCGCCACGACACGGCGCCCCCATGCCGGGGCACCGACACTTCGCGCACGTCGTCCGTGGGGGGCTCCAGCCCGGCTGCGACCTCGGGGGCCAGACCGTAGGGCACCGCCGGATCGGGCCGCAGGGATTGTTTGCGAACCATGACCTGCCAGGCGCCCCTCGCCAAGGTGCCGCTCTCGAGGTCGTCCATGTCGTCCGTCCACGCGAGGAAGGGTGCCCACTGGCCCGTACCGACGGAAGCGAGGGCCTGCCGGATGGCCCAGGCCGCCGAGCCATCGACACCTTCGGGAAAGTCCGCATCCAGCACAGGCTCGGGCGGCGCCGGCCTCGCCGACGGATCCGGCACGGGCGTCGGACTGGGCGTCGGGGGCGGGGCAGCCAGGTTGAGGCGCCCGAGCAAGGTCTGACGCTGGCGTTCCGCGGCCTCGGCCGCCCGTTCGGGGTCCAGCGATCGCGGTATCGTCCAGCCCGCCCAGATGCCCGCCTGGGCCACGAGCAAGCCCAGGCCCCAGCCCGCCATAAGGACGCCCGTGCCCAGCAGCAGCCCCGTCACGGCATGTCCGGGCTCGTAGGGAGCAACCTGCGAAGGCGGCAGCGTGATGGCCCCGAGCCGAGTCTCCTCCTTGCGATTCCCGAAGAAGTTGTCGACGCCGACAAGCGCCCCGAGAGGCAGCAACACGAGGCCTCCGCCCAAGCGCCACAGCGTGGACCAGGTCTCGCGTGCCCGCAGTCCATCCGCCAGATCCTGCTCCCCGGGCAAGGTCGCCAGGACCCCGTCGGGAACCTGGACGCCATCCCTGAGCAGGCGGTAACTCTCCCCGTCGGGCACGTACTCGATGGCGAACCGGCGGTAGAGTGCCGGCCGCTCATCCTGCGGCACCGCGACGTCGGGCGTCGCCGGAAGGGCCGTCAGCGCGCCCGCCAGCAGGCCAGCCAAGGCTGGACGCGCACGACGCGCCATGGACGGTCTCTCCTCGAGGTTGGCATCGTACCATGTGGTACGATTCGGGGGTCATGACGACTGCTAAATTGCCCCAAGAAGGCCGGCTGGGCCAGATGTTGATCCAGCAGGGCCTTATCTCGGCCGAGGACCTCGAGGATGCTTTGCGCGTCCAGCAGGCGGACGACGCCAGACCTCTGGGCGAGATTCTGGTCGCGCAAGGCGCCGTTACCCCGTCCCAGTTGCGCGAGATCCTGCGGACCCAACTGCAGGACGCACGGCTCGGCCAGATCCTGGTCCGGCGCGGGACCCTCGCGGAAGCGGATCTGGAACGCGCCCTCGAAGTGCAGGCCGTCGAGGCGGGGCTGCTCGGCGAGACCTTGGTCCGGCTGGGCGTGGCCACGGCCGACGAAGTGTCGTGGGCACTCGCCCAGCAACGTCAGGAGAAGCGGCTGGGTGCCTTTCTGATCAAGCGTCGCCTGATTACCAGCGAAGACCTCGATCGGGCCATGGTCACGCTGGGCAACCACCCCGAATCCCACTTGGCGGACATCCTCGTGCAGCAGGGTTCGCTGACGCCGGAGCAGGTCGACGAGAATCTGAGCTTCCAGACTCAGGAGTCGAGGCTGGGCACCATCCTGGTCACGCAAGGGATCGTGACCAAGGATCAACTCGAGGACGCGCTGGTGCGCCAAGCCGTCACGGGCCAGCTGCTGGGGGAGATCCTGGTCGGCTCGGGCATCTGCTCGCTCGAGCAGTTGGGCCGGGCGCTTCAGGCCCAGCTCGTGGACGGGGCGCGGGACCCCGAAGCCCCCTAGTGACGGCTGGCGTCCGCCCGCGCGTCGTCGTCTCGGGCTATTACGGATTCGGGAATGCCGGCGACGAGGCGATCCTCGCGACGCTCGTGCAGGAATTGGGCACGTGGGCGGACCTCACGGTACTGTCTGCGGATCCCGCGGCCACGGCCCGCGACCACGGTGTCGCGGCCATTCCACGAATGGATTTGCGCCACATATGGCCGGCCATTCGTGGCGCAGCCCTCTTCATCTCAGGTGGTGGTGGCCTGATGCAGGACGTGACGGGCATGGGTTCCGTCCCCTATTACGGAGGCCTGCTGCGCCTTGCACGCCTTGCCGGGACGCGGTCGATGACACTGGGCATCGGCCTCGGACCGCTCAATCGCCTCGCCTCACGCGCCCTTGCGGGCTGGGCGCTCGGGAGTTGTTCAGCCCTTGTCGTCCGCGATGCCGGATCAGTCGCCCTGATGAAAGCCCTCGGCCTGCCAGCTGATCGGGTCCATCTCACGGCTGATCCGGTTCTGGCCCTGCGGCCGGCCACGGCCGACCGGACGCGCGCCATCCTGACCGGTACGGGCATCGAACCCGATGGGCCACCCATCGTGGCCGTAGCCTTGCGCCAATGGCCCCAATGGTTCGAGCGCCGTTTCAAGAGCCTGTCCGCAACACTCGGCCAACTGGCCGCCCGGACCGGCGCACGGTTGCTGGTCCTGCCCTTCCAGCACCCCGAAGACCTCTGGATTTCCCGCGAGTTCGCCCTGTGTGCCGAAACCCGCCCCGAGGGGCATCGTCCCGGCGTGACGGTGCTGGACCACCCCTGTACCCCGGCCGAGCTCATGGGCATCGTGGGGCACTGCGAAATGGTCGTGGGCATGCGCCTGCATGCGTTGATAATGGCCGCGGCCACGGGCGTACCGTTCTTCGGCCTCGCCTACGACGAGAAAGTCCGCCAGCATTGCGCCCGATGGGAAGCCCCCATGGCCCAGGAGTTGGGTGACCTCGACGACTTCGAGGCCTTCGGCAAGCGCATCGAAGCCCTTTGGTCGCAGCGCGGGAGCCTCGCCGAGGCCCTTCGCGCCCGACGTCCGACAGAGGTCGACGCCGCCCTGCGCAACTTCAGCCTCGCGCGCGAGGTGGCCGGGTTGACGGCCGAGGTGCGTCCATGACCGGGGGAACCCGCATCACCGTCACGGGCCTGCCCCTCGACACCGGTGACGGGGACTGGGCGGAAGCGCAGGTCCGGGACCATCTGGCCGGTCAGGGCGCATGCCTGCACATCGTCACCATGAATGCCGAGATGGCCATCCAAGCTGCCGACAACGCGGATCTCGCCGCGATCATCCGTGCGGCTGGCCTGGTGCTGGCGGACGGGTCCGGCGTCGTTTGGGCAGCGGCACGCCGGGGGCGCCCGGTGCGCAAGATGGCCGGCGTGGCGTTCGTCGAGGCCATCGCACGTGCCTGCGTCGCCAACCGGCGCAGCCTGTACCTGCTCGGGGCCGCCCCGGGCGTTGCCGCCGCCGCCGCCGAGGTCCTGCAGGCCCGATATCCGGAACTCGCCATCGCCGGCATCCGGGATGGCTACTTTGCCCCGGAAACGGAACCCGAGGTGCTCGCGACCATCCGTGAGTCGGGGGCAGGTGCCCTGCTCGTCGCCCTCGGGGTGCCGCGGCAGGAGGTCTGGATCAGCCGCCACGGCGCCGCGCTGGGCATCCGGGTCGCCATGGGCGTGGGCGGGAGCTTCGACGTGATCTCGGGTCGCCTGCAACGCGCGCCCGGCTTGATGATACGGCTGCATCTCGAGTGGCTCTACAGGCTCGTCCAGGAACCCTGGCGCTGGAAGCGCATGGCGTCCCTCTTGCCCCGCTTCGTTCGCGCGGCCATCGCCTCGGAAAGTCGTGAGCGCTACACTGGCAGCGACGCCCCCCGGGACGGACGGAGGCACGACCCGGCATGATCCGGCTCAAGCAGGTCAGCAAGATCTACCCCAGCGGCGTCCGTGCGGTCACCGGTGCCAATCTGGACGTCGAGAAGGGGGAGTTCGTCTTCCTCGTGGGTCTCTCCGGCGCGGGCAAGAGCACCCTGCTCAAGCTGATGTACCGTGCCGAGACCGCGACCTCCGGATCGGTCCTGGTCTCGGGCACGGACATCGGACGCCTTTCCCGAGGCCAGTTACCTGTGCTGCGTCGCCGCATCGGCGTGGTGTTCCAGGACTACAAGCTGCTGCCTCAGCGCACGGTCTTCGAGAACGTGGCCTTCGCCCTGAAGGTCCTGGGCACCAGCCGCAGCGAGGTCGACAAGCGTACCCGCAGCGCGCTCGACCTCGTGAACCTGCGCGAATACAGCGACCTGATGCCCGGCCAGTTGTCCGGAGGCCAGCAACAGCGCGTGTGCCTCGCCCGGGCCATCGTCAACACGCCGCCCCTGCTGCTCTGCGACGAGCCGACCGGCAACCTCGACCCGGATACCTCGTGGGACATCATGAGGCTCCTCACCCGCATCAACCAGCACGGGACGACGGTCCTGGTGGCGACGCACAACAAGCACATCGTCGACTCGATGCGCCGGCGCGTGGTGGCACTCGACGGGGGCCGGATCGTCCAGGACATCGCCCGAGGAGGTTACCCCGTTGGAGTCGGTTAGGCGGTTCTGGCGTCAGGTCGGGTTCGTCCTCGAGGAGGCCGTCGCCTCAATCAGCCGTCAGGGATGGATGAGCGGGGTCGTCATCCTGACGATGTCCGTCTCGCTGCTGATCCTGGGCGGCATCTGGCAGTTGTCGGACGATATCTACGGACTGTCCCGGGCCATCGGCGGCAAGGTCGAAATCATGACCTTCGTGCGCGAGGGCTCGGACGCGGCGCGGCTCTCGGCGGCCATCCGGCAGTTCCCGGGCGTGACCACCACGGTCGTCATCACCCGCGACGAAGCGTGGACCCAGCTGCAACGGGACATGCGCAGCGAGTTGTCCTTCGAGAATCTGCTCGACGACAACCCGCTACCCGACACCATCCGCGTCAAGGTCGACGGACCGGACCAAGTCACGCCCGTAGCCGATCGCATCCGCCAGCTGGACGGTGTCGAGGACATCAATTACGGCAGGGATCTGCTCGCGAAACTGCAGCAGATTGCCGCGTTCATCCAGGCCGCAGGGGCCATCATCGTCGGCTGCCTGCTGGTGGCCACGCTGGCTGTCACGGTCAACACCATCCGCCTGACGGTTCAGACCCGACGCCGCGAAATCGAGATCATGCAGTTGGTCGGGGCGTCGAATGGATTCATCCACTGGCCTTTCCTGCTCGAGGGCATGCTCTTCGGGGCCTTGGGCACGCTCATCAGCAGCCCGCTGCTTGTCTCGTGGCGCACCTTCGTCATCCAGCGCCTGCAGGAGCTGTTCCCCTTCGTGCCCATCGAGGCCGACTCCATGGGCACGGTGCGCCTGCTCGCGAACCTCTTGCTCGTCGGCGTCGGCGTCGGTGCGCTCGGCAGCCTGGTCTCGGTGAAGCGCCACCTCTCCTCGGGCTAGGCCGGAGACCCCGGGCATCCGTCCGGGTAGAACCATGCCATGCGCAGGGGGCGAGGCGACAAGGACAGGCAGCCACAGGGCCCGCCGGCCCAGGGCTTGCCCCAGCGCGTCCAACCCCAGCAACTGACCCGTCCCATCAAGCCCGATGAGGTCGGCGACGCCAGGATCGGCCCCGGGGACAGCGTGGTGCAAGCCGCCTACGCGAGGACCACGGTGGGTACTTCGGACCTGATGCCCGGCCCGCGGACGCCTCCGGAGACCGGCGACCGGACGGATGCCCTGCTGCTTCGCAAGACCGCCAAATGGGCCCGCAGCCTGACGTTCTCGGTCCAAGGCATCACGTGGCGCGCCGGCTTCGCTCCCGATCTCATCATGACGCCCGTCGGCCAAGCCACGCCCTTTCGCCAGTTGGCCGATCAGGAGGCCCAGGCCCCGACCGGCGCCATCCTGAGACCGGTCGGACGCGACCATGAGTTGGTCTTCCGAGCGCTCGTGCCGCCCCACCTGCTTGAGCAGGCCGCGCAGATGTTCGGTGCGCCGCCCAGGCTCGAACGCATCGCGCTTTACTACTTCCCCAGCGGGGAGGGGGCGACGGCGGGCATCGTCGCGAGCTACGGGCAACAAGCGACCAGTCGGCCCCACGTGCTCTACCTGCAGACGAGCATCCGGCAACCATCCCCATCGGTGCTCGACCAGATCGCACGGACCTTCGAGGCCGCGATCCCGCGGGCGCGTGAAGCGGCAGCGCGTCCGGCCACAGGGACGTTTACCGAAGAACTGGGCAAGGCGATGACCCGGGTCGAGGCCTCGCTCCGCAACAGCGACATGGCGCGGCGGGCCCGGGCGGCTCGAGTCGGGGCGTGGCAATGGAGCCAGATGGCGGGACAGGGTGTCGATCAGGCCGTCGGGGCCTTCGACCGCACGGTATTGGCCCTCGTGGGCCTCGGACGCGTGCCGGCCCGGTGGGCCATCAGCGCCATCCGGGCCATCAGCGGAGTCCTCGTGCGGACCATCGAGTCCGTCGACCGCTCCGGACCACCCCGCGGACGCTAGTTGGCGTCCGTGCCGGCAGGGGCCGACGAAGAGGTCATCCTGGGTACCCAGAGGGACTGCTGGCGCGCCTCGAAGGCCAACTCCAATCCCCAGCGGATGGAGGGGAAGGCAAGATCCTCCCAGGGTATGTCTTCCCAGTCGCGCATCACCACCTCAAGGCTTTCCTCCCCGGCCGCGTGGCGGGCGTCGCGCATCCTCGCCTCATAAAGCAGGTGGACCTGGCCCCGCTGGGGCACGCTGTACACCCCCAACAGGCGGTCGATGTCGACGTGGACACCGGCCTCCTCGAAGGCCTCCCGGGCAGCCCCCTCCTCCGCCGTCTCCCCCAGTTCCATGAAACCGGCGGGGAACGTCCAGAAACCGATCCGGGGGGGTATCGCCCTGCGGCACAACACCAGTCGGGGTCCGTCATGGCAGACCGCACCGACGACGATGCGGGGGTTCTCGTAGTGCACCACCGAACAAGCAGGGCAGACCGCCCGCGGGCGATTGTCGCCCGGGGGCACCTCCCGGCGCACCCGGGAGCCACATCCGGGACAATGTCTCACGAGGGGCATCGTACCCGGTCGCAAGACCTTGCAAGGCTTTTCCACCACCTGTTGTCCCCGAGCACCCCTCTTGGGATTTCCCCAAGAAGCACGGCAGATATCCTCCAGATTTCCCCCGCACCATCATCAGTTGTTCACCGGAAAATGCGACTTATGCACTTGACCACTTTTTATGACTGTGCGGTATGGACAGCATATCTAGCGGCAGCTAGTGTCTTAACGTGTCCCATTCACGCTAGATATGGGCCACCCAATTTCCCTCGTCCACCTGACGCCTCGTCCGATTTTCCGGCCACCGTGCCATCCAAGGAGCCCCATGCTCAGCAAGAACGCCCTGACCGTCCTCGAGAAGCGCTACCTGCGCAAGGATGAACAGGGAGAAGTCGCGGAAACCCCGCTCGAGATGTTCGCACGAGTAGCGGGCACCCTCGCGGCGGTCGATCGCGAATACGGCGCCGACGACCTCGAGATCCGCAGGACCAACGAGCGGTTCATGCGCATCCTGACCACCCTCGGCTTCCTGCCGAACAGCCCGACCCTGGCCAACGCCGGCGCGCGGACCGGCCAGCTGTCGGCCTGCTTCGTGCTGCCCGTGCCCGATGATCTGGGTGGCATCTTCGAGTCCATCCGCGACGCCGCGCTGATCCACCAGACGGGTGGTGGGACCGGCTTCTCGTTCAGCCGGCTGCGGCCCAGCGGCGACATCGTGGGATCCACGAAGGGCGTCAGCAGCGGTCCTGTCAGCTTCATGGACGTGTTCAATGCCGCCACGGAGAGCATCAAGCAGGGCGGCATGCGCCGGGGCGCCAACATGGGCATCCTGCGCGTCGACCATCCGGACATCGAGATCTTCATCAGCCACAAGGAAGACCTGGCGAAGCTGACCAACTTCAACATCTCGGTGGCCGCGACGGACGCCTTCATGAAGGCCGTCGAGGAAGGTACCTCCTACAACCTGCTCAACCCCCGGACCGGAGCCGTTGTCGGACAGCGTGACGCCCGCACGGTGTTCCGCACGATCGTCCAGCGTGCCCACAGCACCGGCGAGCCGGGCCTGATCTTCATCGATCGGATCAACGCCGAGCATCCGACGCCCTGGCTGGGCGACATCGAGTCGACCAATCCCTGTGGCGAGCAGCCCCTGCTGCCCTACGAGAGCTGCAACCTGGGCTCGATCAACCTCGAGCGCATGCTGACCCGGGCGGCCGACGGCGCGACGGTCATCGACTGGGACCTGCTCCGCGAGACGATCCACATCGCCACGCACATGCTCGACAACGTCATCGATGCCAACCGGTATCCCATCGACAGCATCCGTCAGATGACCAAGTCGACCCGCAAGATCGGCCTTGGCGTCATGGGCTTTGCCCGCATGCTCTGCGAGTTGCAGGTCGGCTACCACACCGAGGAAGGTCGGCGCATCGCCGAGCAGGTCATGAGCTTCATCGACTACGAGTCGAAGGCCGCCAGCATCCAGCTGGCCCGCAAGCGCGGTCCGTTCCCCGCCTACCGCAAGGACAATCGCTACGCACATCTCTGGCAGCAGCGCCACGCTCAGGCCGAGCGCCATCCCGACGCCGATTACGCCTCGCTGATCCCGTTGATGCAGGAGTACGGCATCCGCAACGCCTGCACCACGACGGTGGCGCCGACGGGCACGTTGTCGATCATCGCCGACACCTCGGGCGGCGTAGAGCCGATGTTCGCCCTCGCGTTCCGCCGCTTCCAAGCCGACACCCACATGATTGACGTCGACCAGCCCTTCCGGGTCGTGGCCGAGCGCGAAGGCTTTGCATCCGAGGCCTTCTTCGAGGCCCTCGAAGCCAACCACGGCAGCCTCGTCGGACTGGATGATTTCAGCGTGCCCGAGTGGGTCCGCGAGGTCTATGTGACGGCCCACGATATCCGGCCCGAGGACCACGTGCTGATTCAGGCCGCCTTCCAGCACTACAACGACTCGGCCACCAGCAAGACCATCAACTTCAGCGAGCATGCCTCGGTCGAAGACGTGCAGGTTGCCTACGAGCTGGCTTACAGGACCGGCTGCAAGGGCATCACGGTGTACCGCAACAACAGCCGCGCCTTCCAGCCCCTGTCGGTCCCCAAGAAGGACGAGAAGGCAGCTCCGGCCGAGCGTGCCGTCGTCCATGCCGAACCGGCCCTGTCCCAGGCAGGCGCCGTCAGGCCGAGCGCACGCCGCCGCTCGGAGGACCTCTACGGGTTCACCCGCTGCACCGCGACGGGCGACGGCAAGCTGTACACCACCATCAACTACGATGAGCAGGGGATCCGCGAGGTCTTCACCGTCGTGGGTCGTTCCGGCGGCACGCTGTTCAGCCTTTCCGAGGCGCTGGGCCGGATGGTGAGCCTCTCGCTCCAGCACGGCGTGCCCGTCGAGGACATCGCCAACAGCCTGATCGGCATCCGTGGCGCCAACCCGGTCGGCTTCGGCCGCAACCAGGTCCTGTCGATCCCGGACGCCCTCGGCAAGGTGCTGCGGGAAGCCCCACGCGGCCTCGGCCCGATCTTGGCCGGCATGCCCGGCGGCCTTGCCGAGACCGTCGAAGTCACGGCGTCTCCTGCGCTGATCGCGGCCGGGGAGCAGGACGCACGCCTGTACGCTACGCTGGTCTACGGCAAGAGCCCTGACTGCCCGGACTGCGGCGGCACGCTCGAGTTCGGCGAAGGCTGCTCCACCTGTCGTTCCTGCGGCTACAGCAAGTGCGGATGAGGACCTGACGCATCAAGCAAGACCCCTTGGAGCCCACCGGCTTCAGGGGGTCTTGCTTGTCCGGATCGACTTGCTGGGGCACTGACGCTCGGCCTGCAGAATGGCGTCGGCTTGCGCAAGGTCCGGACCCTCGCGCACTTGGCTCTTGCCCTTGCGCATCCGGAAAACCTCGGGGACGGTTCCGACGCAACGGCCGCAACCGATGCACGTCCGGGCATTCACGGTGACGGCGGCAATCGGCTCCCCGCCGGGTGCCTCAGACGTCACGCCTTCCATCCCCCGCCAGGCCTGCCCGTACGGAGTACCTCCTGAGCCGCCACCACGAGTGAGACATCCGCACCCCGAGGGCCTCCGGGCACCTCGGCCTGGATCGTGAGGACACACGGTTGGGCAATCTGCAGTTCCTGCAATTCGAGGCGGAACGAGAGCCCCATGCCCGCGACCGTAACAGCCGCCGGTTGGTGCTGATGCACAGAGACCTCCTGGCCATCCACGAGAATGCGGTGAATCAACGCGACGGCACCGCGAGGGGCACCGGAGATCGCCGTAAGCGCCACCAGGCCGCAAGCCATCGGAAAGGACTCGGCAAGGTAGCCTTGGACAGGATTGACGAAGGCTTGGACCTGCGTCCTCGGATCGGTGACGACATTCTGGAACAGGATGGTCTGGACGACCATGCCGGATGGTGCAGCCTTCATGAGCGGACGTCGAACCTCCTGAAATCCCCCGTCGCGTCAAACCACCGGGCGTCGACCGACGTCACCGTCGCCATGGGCGGACCGCCACGACACCAGGCGAGCAAAGCCTCCAACGCCTCAGGTGCCCCCTCCGCGACGCACTCGAAACGCGTGTCCGACAACCGACGCGCCCAGCCCCTGACCCCCAGGCGCAGAGCCTGATCCCGCAACGCCGGAGCCGCCCAGGCACGTCCGACTTCACCGTCGACGCGGACATGCAAGCGACGATCCGCCATCAAGCCGGCGTGCGCTCGCCGGAAGCCCCGAGCCCGAGCCGCTCAGCGGCCCACGACACCAGCAGCGCCGTCAACTCCTCATGGCCCCGGTCCGCCATCATGCTGTGGCCGGCACCCACGACGCGCACCCACTCCTTGTCCTCGCTGGCCAAGGCGTCATAGACCTCACGACTATGGCCATTGGCAATGACCCTGTCCTCGCTGGCCGCCACCACCAGCGTCGGCACGCGGACCTTGCGTGCCACGGAGGGATTGTCGATCTCCTCGAACAGGTACGGATACCCCATCAGGCTGAGCGTCCGCTGGAGGAAACCCAGCGCCTCGGCGCGGCGTCGTGCCGAAGGATCGGTGAACAAGTCCCGGTAGCTGTAGGGATAGGGGACATGCACATGCTGGCCTGACCAGTCATGAACGACCTTGGCCGCTTGGTAGGCCGTGCGGTAGATGGCGCGCATGGGCGGGGACTGGGTCTTCGCGGGCACCGAGGGAGGCGCCAGCAGGATGGCACCGGCAAAGCGCCCCGGATGCGCAGCAAGCATGCGAAGCACCGATACCGTTCCGAGGCTATGGCCGACGAGCATCAGGCGTCCCGGATCGACGTCTCCCTGCGTCTCGATGAGGCCCAGAGCCCGATCGAGGTCATCCAGCTGCTGGTCCCCGACCACCAGGCTGCGTGTACCCGCCGAAGCCCCATGGCCCCGGAAATCAAAGGAAAGGGCCGCAACGCCCCGCTGGGCAAAGGCGTGGCCGAGGTCGGCATACTCTTCCTTGGCCGACAGCAGCCCGTGCACCAGGACGACACCAGGGAAGGGACCATCTCCTCGAGGACGATGATAGGCCGCCGACAGGATAGGTTCGCCGGCAACGGCAAGGGGACGACTCGACAGGTCGGGAAAGAGCGCTTGCATGGGTTTCACTTCGGGGCACTGCTGCGCGACAGCAGCACGAGTAGCCATGTTCCCAGTACCCCTGCAGCCCCGAATGTCACGAAGGACAAGGCAGGCAGGCCAAGGATGCGGGGACCGTGTTCAAGCCCTGCAAGGCCGGCCCCGGCAATCAGGAGGCCGGCCACGAGCCAGGCCATGGTCAGGCGATTGCCGATGCCCGTGAGCGTCCGCTCGAAGCGACGCATGTCCCGGACATCCGTCTCGATGCGGATCTGGCCGGAGTTGAGCTGAGCCAGCAGATCATCGAGGCGCCGCGGACTGCGCACGAGGACATTGCGCACGTCCAGCGCGAAGCGCATGAACTCGGGCCCCTTGAGCAGGCCGGTGAACTGGCCGCGGACGATGCCCCGGATGAACGGCTCGGCAACCTTGACCAGCATGTAGTCTGGATCCAGCTGACGGCATATGCCCTCGAGCGTCACGAGCACGCGGCTGATCAGCAGGAAACTGGTCGGCATCCGGACTCGGTAGCGACCCATCAGTTCGAGCACCCGCTGCATGAGCTTGCCCATCTGCACCTCGGCCGACGGCCGCCCGAGGAACTCGCGCAACAGGTGGTCCAGCGACACCGTGAGCGCCTGCCGATCGACGCGACCCTGGGGATGGCCGTACTCCAAGATCCGATCCGTGGCGCGCGCCGCATCGAACTGGATCATCGCGAGGAAGAAGTCCACAAGGATCTCGCGCGACCGCGGGTCGGTACGGCCGACCATGCCGAAGTCAATCAGGAGCAGGCCCGACAGACGCCCCGCACCCCGGTCGGCGAACATCACGTTGCCGGGATGGGGATCCGCATGGAAGAGACCATCGACGAAGATCTGCCGCAGGAAGCACGTCGTGATCAGGGACGCCAGCCGACGCCGCTGATCGAGGGGCATCGCCACGTCGGCAGGCGCACCGTCCGCCCGAGGGAAGAGGACAGAGACCTTGGCTCCCGTAAGGAACTCCTGAGCCTGCAGGCGGCGGGAAGTATAGGCGTGGATGATACGCGGCGTCCGGACATCTTCGCCGGTCTCGGCCAGGTTTCGGCCGATCTCCTCGGTATTGGCCGCCTCCTTGGTGAAGTCCAACTCGGCCATCAGCACGGCGGCGAACTCGGCGGCAAGACCCTCGACATCATTCCACTGGCCCCACCGCGTCCGCGCGGCGATCAACCGGGCGAAATCCTGAAGCACGGCCATGTCGGCCTCGACCATCACGTCGATGCCGGGACGCTGGACCTTGACGATCACAGGCAGCAGGCGCCCTTGCTCGGTCACGGTGGCGCGATAGACCTGCCCCAGCGAGCCACACGCGATGGGTGTCGTATCAAATGTCGGGAAGATGTCATGGACGGTCCGAGGTTTCGGTCCATCGGGATGCAGCGCCATCCACTCCTCGATGATGACCTGCTCGATCTCGCGCCAAGGTGCAGGTGGCACCTGCTCCTGGAGCTTGGACAACTCGTCGATGTAGGGCTGGGGCAGCAGGTCGGCCCGTGTCGAGAGGACCTGACCAAGCTTGACGTAGGTGGGCCCGAGTTCGATCAGGATCTGCCGCAGGACCGAGGGCAGGGGCAGCGTAGGGTCATGCTCGGGCTCGCCCTCGCCCTCGTCTTCTTCCCGCTGGCGACGCACCAAAAAGGACGACATCTGAATCTGCTGACGCAAGCCTGCCGGCAACACCTCGAGCAGGGACAGGCGCAGAAGGAGCACGTCCCAGCCATAGCGGGCCAGCGTCGAGGCAATCTCGGCCCGACGCTGGTTGGCATTCGGGGGGCCGGAAGCCTGCCTGGCCGTGCGCGTTGGGTCGGACATCGTCGGACCGTCAGCGTTGATCGGCAGGCCAGAGCATAATCTATTCTAGCGCCTTCCGTCAGCCGGGACATGGCTCCAGAGTGGCAATCCGGCCCCGAACCACGCATCAGGTCCGGGCGGCCCCAAATCGACGAGATAGCGCCCCAACTCGCGCCTGAGCTCGGCCTGCCCCAGATCCGGCCGGCGGGCGAGCAGGCGTGCGGCCAAACCCGCGACATGCGGAGCGGCCATCGATGTGCCCATCATGCCGCCATCGCGGGTCTGGGGTTGCGCCACGCCCAGGTCCGACGCCCCGACGTGAATCGGCCAGGCCGACCAGACGGGCACGTTGACGTCGCCGCCAGGCGCCACGAAGGCCAAGCCCGGGCCACGGTTGGAGCAGGCAGCAAGGCCCTCGTCCGCCGTGGTGGCACCGACGGCCAACACCTCGGGGAGGCAGGCCGGGAAGTCGAGGCCCCGCCCGCGATTGCCAAACGCGGCCACGATGGTGATGCCCGCGGCATGCGCCGCCCTGAGCGCGCCACCCAGGCGCTCCGAAAGCGTGCGACCACCGATGGAAAGGTTGAGGATACGCACTCGCTCACCGGCCGAACCCTGCCATTTCCGCGCGGCATCGACCGCTCGGGCGATGCGGTCGTCCTCACCGACGAAGTCGAGTCCGGAGGCCAGCACCCCGGCCAGAGAATGGTGTCGGGCATCGACCCCAGTATCAAGAACGCCAATGACGACAGGCCCCTTGAATCTGCTAGTCGCTGCGCACTCTGCCTCGAACATGCCGCGCATCTAGAGGTTCCAGCCAACGGCACCACGGCGGCAGGGCTCGCCGAAGTCGGCCGATACCCACTGCCCGGCCAAGGTCCAGCGATCCCCGGGACGGGACCCGAAGGCCCCGCCCCGGACGCCGTCCAGCCCGCCCCCGGACGGCACGCCTACCCCACAGGCGGTGGCCGCAAGGACCATCGCACCGCCAGGCAGGACGGCCCGGACCAAACGCAACAGGAAGCCGAGCTCCACGGCGCGTGCCCTCCAAGGAGGCATCGTCGCACCGGTGCCTTCGGAGCCCTTAGACCGTCGTTGACAAATTTCCTCGGCCGACCTGCCCGGAGTGACGCAAACCACCGAGCAGAAGAGACACGGGCAGGTAACCTCCAGTCAGTCCGGCGTTCCCGACCCACGGCCGCCGAGCCTCCTTCATGACCTCGACTGCGGTGGCCACAGCCACCGGGCACCTCCGTGCCCGGATAGCCCGTGCGGCCGCAGAAGCTGGTCGTGATCCCGGAGCGCTCACGATCGTGGCCGTAACGAAGGGCGTTGACGTCGACAGGATACGCGAGGCTTTGTACTGCGGTATCCGCAGCTTCGGGGAGAACAGGGTGCAGGAAGCTTGCCTCAAGCAGGAGGTCCTCGGGGACAGCGTTCCCGAGTGGCACCTGATAGGGCCGCTCCAGAGCAACAAGGTCAACCGGGTCGTCGGTCGGTTCGCTCTGCTGCACGGCATCGACAGTCCCGAGTTGGTGACCCGGATTGGCCGCAGAGCCACCCAGTTGGGCCTGACGCAACGCCTGCTCCTCCAGATCAACACGGCCCGCGACCCGCGAAAGGCCGGCCTGCCTCCCGAGGAGGCCGAGGCCGCCATCCGCCTGGCCCGGGAGACAGAGGGCGTGGCCCTCGATGGCTTCATGACCCTTGCGTCCCAGGACGCATCCGAAACGGAGGTCCGCAGGACCTTCCGTGACTTGCGCGAACTGCGCGACCACCTCGCGCCCGAAGGGTCCATCCTCTCGATGGGCATGTCGGGCGATTTCGAACTGGCGATTCAGGAGGGGGCAACCCACCTGCGCATCGGCAGTGGCATCTTCGGGCAGCGGCCCACATCACAGCAGGAGGCTGACGCGCATCATGGGTGAACAGATCAGGAACTTCGTCTACGAAATTCTCGGTTGGGATGATAAGGATGATAAGCCCGTCGAAGTGGAAGGCGACCACACACCCCGCGAGTTCGTTGGTCCGACCAAGGTGACCGACATCCGTGCGCTCGCTCGTAGGGTGGACCACGAGATGCTCGTCGTGGAGCCCCTCTCCTTCGAGGAGGCTCCTGCCCTGATCGCCGAAATCAAGAACCGTCGCACGATTCTGATCAACCTGCATCAGATGCCCGCCGACCAGCACCAGCGTCTCGTCGACCTGCTGACAGGTGCCATCGTCGCCCTCGACGGCCAGAGCCAGCGCATCAGCAAGGACATCTTCACCTTCGTCCCCTCGAACGTGAATCTCGCGGCCGCCCCGCGCGGCCAGCAGACCTGGAACCAGGCACCGCAGGCCGGCCTGGGCCAGCAGGTCCCGCCGCACTACGTGCACAACGCCGTCTGACGTCGTCTCGCCAGGGCCGGCCGGTTCCCAGCAGGGAGCGGCCGGCCCTGGTGTATGCTTGACCCTATGTGGAGGAAGCACGCGTGAACGGCCCGTGGCATCTGGCCTTCGTGGGTGGCGGCACGATGGCCGAGGCCCTCGTCAAGGGCCTTGTCGCCCGTGGCGTCCACGAACCCGCCCGCTTGCTGGTCGCCGACCCCCTGCCGAGCAGGCTGGCGCACCTCGCCCAGACCTATGGCGTCGCCACGACCCAGGACAACCGCGACTGCCTGCGTGCCGATGCCGTCCTGCTGGCGGTCAAGCCGGCCCAACTGCCGGTGGTGATGCAACAGCTGGCCCCCCACTGGCCGGACGGGGTGCCGGGCCTGTCGATCGTGGCGGGTGCGCGGCTTGATCAGCTTGCAGCCTTCTTCCCCGGAACGTTCCCTCCACTGGTCCGGGCCATGCCCAATACCTGCGCGACCATCGGCCAAAGCATCACGTCCGTGGCGTGGAACAGCGCGGCGGGTGAGACCATCCAGCAGGCAGCCCGTGCCATCTTCGACAGCGTGGGGGAAACGGTCGAGTTGCCCGAAGCCTACTTTGATGCCGTGACAGGCCTGTCCGGCAGTGGCCCCGCCTATGTGACGCTCATCATCGAAGCGCTGATCGACGCCGGTGTGCAGCAAGGCTTGCCACGGCGCATCAGTCGGGAGCTGGTATGCCAGACGGTAGCCGGGGCTGCCCTCATGGTCAAGGCGTCCGGCATGCATCCGGCAGAGCTCAAGGACCAGGTCGTCACGCCCGCCGGGACGACGGCGGCCGGCTTGCAGGTGCTTGAAGAGGCCGCAGTCCGCGCAACCTTCTGCCTCGCCGTCAAAGCCGCCACCGAACGCTCGAAGACCCTGGGACAGGAGGCTGCCCGATGACGGCCATGCTCGTCGACCTGCTCGATCTCGCCTACAACGTCTGGAGCCTGTTGCTGCTCGTCTGGGTGGTGATGAGCTGGATCCCCAATATGGACCGCAGCCATCCCCTCGTGAACGGGATCAGCAGGCTCGTCGAACCGGCGTTGGCGCCCTTCCGCAAGCTGGTCCCGGGCATGGGTCCGATCGACATCTCGCCGCTCATCGCGATGGCGGCTTACCAGGTGATTTACCAAGTCCTGCGCCGCTTGCTGACCACGGGCTTCTGACGCTCAATCCTCTTCCCGCAGGCGCCAAGACACGGCCGTCCGCCACCACCACTCCGGTTCCGAGGCGCCCGGACGTTTGCGCCACGACAAGCCCGTGACGGCGTAGGTGTGGTCGTCAGGTGCCGCGCCCACGCCAAGGCCCACTTCCCAGGATGCAGACGCGACTTCGGAAACAGCCGTATTGCGCTGGCCACGACCGGAGAGCACCAGCCAAGACCCCGTGGCCTGTGGCGAGGCATCGCCTGTCCACCACCAGCGAACCTCAGCCTGGGCCGCGAGGTCCACGCCGACGGCGGCAGAGGACGAGGCACCGGCCGCAGCCAACCACGCCATCGGGCCGGCGTGCCCGTGGCCCATCGCCATCACCTGCTGGTCGTCGGCCAGGTTGTAACGGCCACCAAGTGCCCAGTTGCCCAGCCACGGCAAACGTGTCCGCAGATGTCCCTGAACGGCGGGGCCCCGACCCCAGAACGCGGGCACGAGTGGCCCGGAGCGTGTGCCCGCTCCACCCAGCCAGCCCTCCGACGCCACGGCGGCAAGCGCCACACCCCCCTCCACGTCCTCATCACCCCAGTCCAGCGACGCGCCGCCGCCGAGTCCGGCCGGCTCGAGGAAGCCCGCGGTGCCCATCAGGCCACCCTGAAACCACTGGCCGAACGAGGTCCTGTCCTCCAGCTCCTGCCAAGGCAGCCGCAACTGCCCGCCCGAAAGCCTGAGTCCACCGGCAGGCTGCCACGTCACGGCCGCCTCGCGGAGTCCCACCCCCCGGCGTCCGGCAGCTTCGGCCGGCATGACGCCCAGCACGAGGCGAGCATCGACCCCAGGCAGGAGATTGACGCCCAGACCACCTCGCAAGGCTGGCGTCAGGACTTCAGGGGCATGGGATGCCGTGCCGGGCGAGGGCGGCAGTGACAGGTAGCCCATGTCGAGACGGGCCATCGGCTGAAGATCGAAGGCCATCAGCGATAGAGGTGGACCTTCCGCCACAACGGCGCGTGTCCGTTCAGGCCCGAAGTCCAATCCGTCAGCAGGGTCTCGGCGTCCCGTCCCTCGAGCAACCCCAACCGCAGGCGGTCCGTCCCGGCCATCCGGTCGAACCCCTTGGGCTCCAGTGCCATCGAGGCACCGTGATGCTTGCGGATCCAGACCAGCGCATGAACAGCCAGCGTCACGGGACGGAAGGCCGCGGGATCCGTGACCTCGAGGACGACTGCGGGAAAGGGATCCGATCCGGACGTGCGGCCGAGCGTACGCGGTCCCTCGTGGCGCTCCCAGAGGTCCCGCGTCCGGATTGTGCCCATGGGCATGACACGCGAGCTGACGGCGACACCCGGCAAGCCGAGCGCGGCCAGATGGGCGGCGAGTCCACGGGCATCCAGCCAAGGGGCGGCCCAAGTGGTGAAGGGGCGTTCGCCCACGCGGACATCGACGCTCGTGGCCTCGAAGAAACACGCGCCGGGGTAGAGCCATGCCGATTCGAGAGAGGTCATGGCCGGGCTGGGGGCGGTCCAGGTCCGGTCAAGATCCTGCCACATGTCTCGGCGGTGCAAACCAGCCACGGGGACGACCTCGAGGTTGCCGCCGACCGTCCCGTGGAACCATTGCGCCAACTCGCCCATGGTCAGCCCATGGCGAACGGCAACGGCTGCCGGTCCCGTGAATGAGAGGAAAGCCGGATCGAGCACCCCCCCCTCGAGGACCTCTCCCCCCAGCGGATTCGGCCTGTCCAGCACGATGGTTCGCAGCCCGTGCTCGGCGGCCGCCTCCATGACCTTCTTCAGCGTCGACCCATAGGTATAGAAGCGCGCACCGACATCCTGAAGATCGAACACCAGGGCGTCCAGACCCTCCAGATCCTCCGCCACGGGCTTCAGGCGGGCGCCATACAAGCTGCGTACAGGCAGCGACCGGGTTCCCTCCGGCGTATGCATCTCGACACGGCCATCCTGGATACGCCCCTGAAGGGCCGCATCCAGACCATGCTCCGGCGTGAAGAGGCGAACGACCTGCCAAGGCCCGCGCGCGACAAGCGCCTCGACGTCCCGCTCCCCGGTCCGGGTCACGGCAGCACCGTGCGTGACGAGTCCCACCTTGAGGCCCTGGGGCTGGGGCCACGTACCGTCGAGAATGCGCTCGGCCCCGGTCCTGACATCCCTGACCGCCGCAGCCGGAGCAACCGGCAGGAGCAGCAAGCCGGCCATCAGCGCCAGGATGGGGCACCAAGCGAAGCGGAGGCCTGCTGCCAAGGACTCAGACCTCCAGCAGGCGCAGGCGCCGGCCAATAGCCCGCTCCTGCTCGGCGACCTCTGCGGACCGCTGCCGCAGTTTGTCGACCACGGCCGCAGGAGCCTTGGCTACGAAGGCTTCGTTGGCAAGCTGCCCCGCAAGGCGCGCCTCCTCGGCCCTGGTGGCCTCGAGGGCCTGGGCCAGCCGCTCGCGCTCCTTGTCGAGGTCAAGCAAACCGCCCAGCGGCATATGGACTGTCAGGCCACGGACGACCACCGAGGCACTGCCCTTGCCGGACCAGGGATCCTCACGGAACTCGAGGTCCTCGGCGCGCGCCAGCAGGGCCAGCACGCCGGCCAAGGCGCGAAGACCCGCCAAGTCTGCCTCGGATCCCTCGAGAATCAGGCGCTCGGCCTTCTTGGCTGGAGGCACGTCGAGCTCCTGCCGCAGGGTCCGGACGGCCCGGACCACCTCAATGGCACGCCCGAATACCTCCTCGGCTTCCTGGTCCCGGGGAGCCGCCTCGGGCCAGTGCCGACGCAGAAGTGTGTCGACGGGCTCGGCGAGGCCGGCCCGCACCATCTGCGCGTGAACCTCTTCCGACAGGAAAGGAACAAAGGGATGCAAAAGGGCCAACAACTCGCCAAGCACCTTGCGCAAGGTCGCCTGCGCCGCAGGCTCCCCGGCGCGAAGGCGAGGCTTGGCTGCCTCGAGCCACCAGTCGCAGAACTCGGACCAGGCGAAGCCCTGCAAGGCCTCGGTGGCCAAGTGAAGCTGATAACTCTCCAAGGCGCGGTCGACCTGCTGGATCGTCCGGCTCAGGCACGACAGGATCCAGCGATCCTCGAGTGCGGTCGAGGGCGGTTCGGCCTGAAGGCGCTGCCAAGTGCCCTCGCCTTCCGGCAGGGACATCATGGAGAAGCGCGCGGCATTCCAGACCTTGTTGCAGAAATTGCGCGCGGCCTCGATCTTCTCCGGCATGAAGTTGACGTCCTGCGCAGCTGTCCCGGCGCCGGCCATCCACCACCGACATGCATCCGTGCCGTACTGCTCCAGCATGTCCAGCGGGTCCACGCCCGTCCCCTTGGACTTGCTCATGCGCTTGCCATCACGGGTCATGATGGTCGCGTGGATGACGACGTCCCGGAAGGGCAGCTTGCCTGTCAACTCCAAGGACATGAACACCATCCGCGCCACCCAGAGGGCCATGATGTCCCGGGCCGTCGACAGCAGTTGCGCAGGGAAGTAGCGGTCATATGCCGGAGTCCGGTCGGGCCATCCCTGGGTGGCAAAGGGCCATAGTGCACTCGAGAACCACGTATCGAGCACGTCCGGATCCTGCGTGACGCCGGCACCGCATTCGGGACAAGCCTCGAGGTCATCGACCGAGGCGCGCACGTGCCCCTCGGTGCAGGTGAAGACCGGGATGCGATGCCCCCACCAGAGCTGCCGCGAAATGCACCAATCCCGGACGTGATGGAGCCAATCAAGGTAGACGTCCCGCCAGCGCTCGGGGTGGAAGCGCAGGTCACCGGACTCGGCCGCGGCGATGGCCGGAGCCGCAAGCTCCGACATCCTGACCCACCACTGCTCGGACAGGCGCGGCTCGATGACCGTGGCGCAGCGCTCGCAGGTCCCCACCTGATGCACGTAGGGCTCACTGGCGACCAGCAGTCCCTCGAGTTCGAGTGCCTCGACGAAGCGGGCACGTGCCTCGAAACGGTCGCTTCCGGCCCAAGGCTCGCCCGTCCAGGCCTCAAGGCGACCGTCGGCCGTCAGCAGGTCGAGGACCTCGAGCCCGTGGCGTTGGCCAATCTCCCAGTCATTGGGATCGTGAGCCGGGGTGACCTTCAGGCCCCCCGTCCCGAACTCGGGATCGACATAGCTGTCGGCGATGACGGGCACGCTGCGCCCCCCAAGGGGTACCCGAACCCTGCGTCCCAGCAGGGCAGCATGTCGTGCATCGTCGGGATGGACGGCAACGGCCGAGTCGGCAAGGATCGTTTCCGGGCGCACGGTCGCAATCTCGATGGCGCCGTGGCCGTCTTCCGCAAGGTACCGGACCCGATAAAGCCGGCCTTCGCGTTCCTCGTGCTTGACCTCGAGGTCGGACAGACTGGTCAGGCAACGCGGGCACCAGTTGATCATCCTCTTGCCCCGGAAGACCAGGCCCTTGTCGAAGAGGCGCACGAAGGCCGTGCGAACAGCACGGCTGTATTCCGGATCCATCGTGAACTGCCATCGGTCGAAGTCGAGTGAGGTCCCGAGCCTGCGGAACTGGTTGATGATCTGGTTGCCCGAGGCCTCCTTCCATTCCCAGACACGGCCGAGGAACGCCTCGCGTCCCAGATCATGGCGCGTCTTGCCCTCCTCGCGGTGCAGCTTCCGCTCGACCACCATCTGGGTGGAGATGCCGGCATGGTCGGTCCCGGGTTGCCAGCGGACGACGTGCCCCCGCATCCGCATCGATCGCGCCAGCACGTCCTGAAGCGTGCCGTTCACGGCGTGGCCCATGTGCAAGGCGCCCGTCACGTTGGGGGGTGGACAGGGCGCGGTCCAAGTTGGCCCTTCGGGCAACTCGGGACTTGAAAAGGCCCCCAGCTCTTGCCACTTGCCGAGCCAGAACGGCTCTACGGCACCCGGCTCGTAGGCCTTGGCCATACCGGTCTCGACCTGTTCCATCACGGCCTCCCCGCCCCAGCCCAAGGTGTCATGTTACCACGCCAACAGGCCCCCCCAAAGCGCCAGCGGGTCCTCTTGCGAGGACCCGCTTCAGCACGTTGGCCGTGGCCTACTTGCCGGCCAGCAACTCGGCCATCCGGGCCGCCGTGGCTTCGTCCACGTACTCGTTGATGGCATATTCGCCGCTCGCCAGGCGGTAGGCCTGCTTGAGCCCCTGCCTCTGCTTGAAGGCAATGACAGCCTCGGCCGTAGCATCGTCAAACTGGCCATTCGCCGCGACCTTGAAGCCCAGCTTGCCCAGCACGAGCTGGAGACTGCGAATGGTATCGGCATCACCGGTGTCCGGTCCGACGGCGGCTTCGGGGTACGAGGCCACCTCGGCAACGAAGGCCTCGATGTTGGCCCGCTCGGCCTTCAGGCCATACTGCTTGGCGTACTCGGCAACCTGGGCGTCCGTCAGGCGCTTGTCTGCCGGAGCGGCAGGCGTCGCGGCTTGGGGCTTGTCCGCAGGCTTTGAGGCCTGAGGGTTTTCCGCCGGGGCCACGGGCTGGGCGGCCTGGGGCTTGTCGGCAGGCTTTGCGGGCGCCGCAGCTGCCTGCTGCCCCGGGAGGCCCTTGGCGTCAGCCGGCATCTTCAGGGTCTGGCTGATGTGGATCATGTTGGCGTTGGCACCGATCAGGTCCTTGTTGAGATTGTAGATCTCGCGCCACCGCGACTCGCTGCCCAGGTAGCGCTTGGCAATCCCCGACAGGCCCGCCTGCCGATCATCCTTGGTCACAACATACGTCAGTTCCTTGGGCGCCGCGGGAGCCTCAGGCGCGGCAGGGGCGGCAGGATCAACGATTCTGGGCTCCTCGACCGGGGTCTCGGCAGCGGGTTCCTTGGCCGCGGGCTTGTCCGCACCGGGCTTGCCGGCCTGGGGAGCAGGCGACGCAGGCTCTTCTTCGGACGGCACATCCACGGAGGGACCTTCGAGCGCCGGCTCGGCCTTGACCTTGACGGGCTGCCCCGCACGCTCGCCAGCCTTCATCGCCTCGACGAGGAGGGCGGCAGTCCGGTCATCGACGTACTCGTTGACCGCGGGCTGGCCGTCGGCCAGCCGGTAGGACTGGGTGATGCCGTGCCGCTGCTTGAAGTCGATCACGGCCTCAGCCGTAGCGTCGTCGAAGGTCCCGGACGGGTCAACCTTGTAACCGTAGGCGCGCAGGACGGTCTGAAGCTGGCGGACCTGCTCGGGTGTTCCGGTGTCGGGGCCGATGGAATCCTTCTCATAGCTGCGGATCTCCTTGACGAACGCCTCGACATTCCGCGAGGTGGGCAGCAGGCCGTAACGCTCGGCAACGGCTTGGATGCGATCCTCGGACAGGGGGGCATTGGCGGCGGGGTCCGCACTGGCCGGGGGCCTGTCGACATACAGGTCGTCGTAGTCGCGACGGACGTCACCCAGCGTGCCTTGCCCCACGCGGTTGGCAAGACCCGCCACGCCCAGGGCGGGCACGAACAGGGAGGCCGGGGCCGCAAGCGCGGCTGCGGCCAAGGTCCCAGGTGCCTTGATGATGGACTGGATGAGCTCGGAGACCGTCATCGAGCCTACGGCCGTCAGGCCACGGCCGATGGCGCGGACGGGCGCCGTGACGATCTGCCCGACATTGATGCTCGAGAGCGTCGCCGCGGCGCTCCGCAGGACCTCGCCCGCCGATCTGATGACCTTGCCGGGCAACCGGACTGGCGCAAGGATGAGATCCTTGAGCGTCATCTGACCGATCTGGCTGACGACATTGCCGATTCGTCCCGCTGCCGAAGCCACTTCGTTGCCGAGATAGGTGCCGACCTTGACGGTGCTGGCAATGCCCCGATCGACACCCTTGCCAACGAACCGCGCACCGTTCACGAGCGGTCGCTCGACGTAACCCGTGCGGGTGAACCACTTGGACGCATCGGCGGCGGCGCCCGTCAACCGGGCGCTATCCACCAACTTGCGGACCGCCGCGGCATCCTTGGCGAGACCCATCACCTCGGCAGCCTTGGCCGCCGCGGCAGCCTTGGCCGCAGGCACGGCCTGGCCGGCGGCACGAGCCTGCCAGTAGGTCTGGTGTGCCGCCGCGAGACCGGCGGAACCAAGCTTGTTGGTAATGCCCGCCTCCTTGAGCGCAGCCTTGGCAGCACCCGTCATCACGGGTTTCTGCGCGAGACGCGAAGCAAGACGACCGGCATCACCGGCCTTGTCGGCACCCGAGACGACCTTGGCAGCACCGGCCGCGACGCGACCCGCCGCCTGACTGGCCCCTTGCAGGGCGGAGGAAGCCTTGAAAGCCGCCGCCATGCCCGAGGTCTTCATGCCGGCCTGAACGCTTGCCCTGGCGGCGGCAATGGCCGCCGTGTCACCAGCGGCCGCGACCTGGGCGGCCTTCTTCAGGACACCTGCGTACTCGGTGAGCTTGGCGGCCTGGGCCGAGAGCTTCGCGGCGTTGGCCGTGGCGCCGGAGGCCTTGGCGGCAGCGGCGGCATCCTGCAGCAGCTTCGCCTTGCCCAGCACCTTGTCGACACCCCGCGTCAGGCGCATGCCATAAGAGAGCTTGCCTGCGACCGTCGCCGTCTTCTCGGCCGCCGCAGCACCTTTGACGACCGCATTGGTGGTGGTCGCAGCCCCCTTGGTGGCCGCACCCACGCCCTTGGCCCCGCCGGAAGCGGCGCCGCCGCCGATGAAGAACGAACCGATCTCGACAATGCCACGACCGAGAGCCTTGCCCGGCCGACCTTCCTTGATGGCCGAGGTGTAAGGATCGACGAACGCACTGATCAGGGCGGCAGGATGCGTGATGGCATAGCCGATGCCCTTGATGGTCTGGATGGGGTGGGCAATCATCGTGCCGACGCCTTTGGCCATGTCCCAGATGGCTTCGCCGCCACCGACAAACACATCGGCCACGTGGCCGAAGAGGCCGCGGCCCTGCTTCTCGCGGACATAGCCCGAGTCCAGGTCCTCCTCGAGTTCCCGACGACGCGCGGGGTCGACGGCAGGAAGGTCGTAGCGCTCCTCCGGCAGGGACCGTGCAGCGTAACCGGAACCACCGATCGACGAGTTGGAAACGCCGGACATCACGACCTCCTCGCAACGAGGCTTGGAACGGGATCAGGGGGGGGACACGAGGGCATCCCCATAGTCTTGTCGCCGGGAGGGGGACCAAGCTTACGGGTCGTCGCCTGAATTTGCGTATAAATTCTGGTGAAGACCCCACCGCGGGGTTCCCGGACCATGCCGCGCGTGCCAGCGCCCATGGCCTCTCCAACGCATCATACCCCATTTTTACGGCTGCTTGACAGCCCCCTGAACAAAGGTCCGGGAAAGTCCCGGAGAAACGCTTCCTCCGAGGACTTGCCGCGCCTTAACCTTGGCAGGTCGCGCAGACTCCGCGCACCTCGAACTCGAAGGCCGACAACGCGAAACCATGCCGTTCAGCGACCTCCCGGGCCAACTCCCCGACGGCAGACTCCGCGAACTCGACCGGCCGCAAGCAAACGACGCAGACGATATGGTGATGCTGGGGATCGGCGTGGCGGACCCACTCGTAGTGCCGGTGCCCCTCCGTGAAGTCGTGCTCGCGCAGGTGGCCCAGTCGAACCAACAGGTTGAGCGTCCGGTAGGTCGTGGCGAGGCTGATGCCCGAGCGTTGCTGTACCAGACGGGCGTGCAGATCCTCGGCGGAAAGATGGGTGCCTGCGGACAATGCGGCAAACTCCTCGAGGATGGCCAGGCGTTGCGGCGTGACCCGCAAGCCTGACTGCCGCAGCAACTCGGCGTCCGGCATCAGCAGGCCTTCAGACCGCAGCGGCCGTCTCGGCGCGCAGGGGCATCCGGATGATGAACTCCGTCCCGACGTTGATCTCCGAGGCAACGTCGATGGTGCCCTTGTGGGCGACGATCAGGTCCTTGACGATGGAAAGGCCGAGGCCCACCCCGCCCGTGACCCGGCTGCGGGACTTGTCGACCCTGTAAAACCTGTCGAAGATTCGCGGCCGATCGATCTCGGGGATACCGATGCCCGTATCGATGACCCGCACCTCGAGGCCGGAATCGCGCACCGTGAAACGCAGCGTCACCCGGCCTTCCGCCGGCGTGAATTTGATGGCGTTGTCGACGAGGTTGAGAATCACCTGGTGCACGCGGTCCCTGTCCCAGCGCACCATTGGCAGGTCATCAGGTGCCTCCAGGCGCAAGTCGACATGATTCAGGGCCGCGTGGGGCTCAAGGGTGGCGATGACCTCCTGCGCAAGGTCCAGCGGAGCGAACTCCGACAGGTGAAGGACCGGCCTGCCCCGAAGGTTGGCCACGACGAGAATCTCGTTCACGAGCCGGGTCAGCCGCTCGGCCTCCCGCTGGATATTTGAGGCGAACTTGGTCCGCAGGGTCTCGCTGGCCATGGCGCCCATCTGGAGGGACTCCGCAGCCATGCGGATGCTGGTCAGCGGTGTACGCAACTCGTGGGAGACATTGGCGACGAAGTCTTGCTGGAGGCTGGCCAAGCGCTGCTGGGGTCCGATGTCCGTCAGGGCCAGCACGGCGCAACCGCCCGGCCGGGAAAGCGAGAGCAACAGCACCTGGTCCTGGGCCCAGTCCGGAACGACCTGCAGGGCCCCTTCGCCGGCATCCAGCAACGCACGTACCTCGGGCAGCCCCAGAAGCACGGCGAGGCGCCTATCGGCCTCTGCGCGGTCCGCATCGTCCGGTGCGGCCAGCACGTCGCGTGCCGCATCCGAGGACTGGGGCACGCCTTCCGCCCCCCAGCAGACGGCACCCAGTATCTGGGGGGGCAGGAACAGACCGTCAGTCGCCATCTCGATCCTCGCAAAGCGCCAGCGCGAGGGCAGCATACCCGTGCGCGGCCTTGGCCACGGCCTCGAGCGAAACCCGCTCGCCCGGCGTGTGCGACGTGGTCTCCTCGCCGGGTCCGTAACCGATGGTAGGCAGACCCAGCGCACCTGCCGCATACGAGCCATCGGTCCCGAAGGCCCACTTGTCCAGTCGCGGCCCCTGGCCGACGCCACGCAGGGCAGCAAGCGCACGGCGCACCACAGGATGGTCCTCCCGCGTGAGCCACGGCGCCATGACCTTGGGCACCTGGCGTACGAGGCCAGTCCATGTGGTCTCGACCTCCTCCCGGATGCGTACGTCTCCGAGGAACGACGGATCCCGCTGGGCGACCTGGCTCAGGATCGTCCGCACCTGCCCGACCACGGCATCCAGCGACTCACCTGGCAGGTAGCGCCGGTCAATCGTGGCCACGCAGCGATCCGGGATGCGGCTGCCATCCGCCGGGCGGGTCGCCAAGCCCGTGAGGGCCACGGTACTGCGCTCGAGCAGGGGATGACTGGGCAGGGCACGTTGCAGCTCCTCGACGGCCTCGATGACGGGCATCATCTTGTGGGCCGCATTCTGGCCCAGCCACGGCACGCTCGCATGGGCCGTCCGCCCATAGGTCTCGATCTCCAGTTCGGCGCGTCCGCGATGCCCCAGGTGCACGGCAAGACTCGTCGGATCGCCCAGCACGACGACAGTCGGTCTTATTCCCATCGCCGGCAGCGTGTGGTCGAGCAGATGCTGCGAGCCCAGGCAACCGGCCCGCTCCGAGTGCACGACGGCAGCGAACACCAGATCGCCGGCCGGCCACCCCTCCTCGGCCAAGGCAGCAAACGCCTCGACCTGGGCGGCCATCGCCCCCTTGCAAGACGCGACCCCAAGCCCATGCAGCCAGCCCTCGCGGACCGTGCCGGCAAAGGGCGGAAAACTCCACGCCTCGAGGGGCCCGGGAACGGCCGTATCGAGATGGGTCGCCAGGACCAGAGCAGGCCCGGGCCGCTCTCCCCGGAGGCAAGCGACGACGTTGCCCGCGGCGTCGATGGTCGCACCCGCGATCCTGCGCTCCGCAAGACGGATCAGCAACGCCTCAGCCAAAGCCTGCTCCGCCCCCGTCGGACTGGGGATGGTCGCAAGGTCCGAGGCCAGCGCCGCGAGGCGCTCACGCCGCCCTTCGAGGCGCCGAACCACCCGGGTCCCGAGGTCGTCGCTCATGTCCGGCGAGGATAGCACCCTTCCATGTCCCGGCCAACCCTCTGGGGGCTCGGAGCGGAGAGCTTGACGGACTTTGAATCCCGGCTTTACACTGCTCGGTGAAGTAGAGGGTCCACCTTCTCGCCTGGCGAACCGTCGTCCAGGCCCGTCCGCAGGAAATAGCGCGCTCGGCAGGTGGTCCCCACCTGCCCTTTATCTTTTGGCGCCCCCGCAACTCTGGAGATCCGGCCATTCTGAGGGACAGCACCCTGTTGAACGAGCGCATCCGCGCCCGTGAGGTCCGCACCATCGACGACGATGGCGCGCAGCTCGGCATCCTGGTGACCCGCGAAGCCCTGCGGATTGCCCAAGAGAAGGGCTTGGACCTCGTGCTTGTCGCCGCCGATGCCAACCCGCCCGTCTGCAAGATCATGGATTATGGTCGGCACAAGTTCGAGCAGGAGAAAAAAAATCGCGAGGCGCGGCGCAAGCAGCACATCGTCAGCCTCAAGGAAGTCACGCTGTCCTACAAGATTGGCGAGCACGACTACCAGGTCCGCTTCCGGGCCATCCAGCGATTCCTGCTCGATGGCGACAAGGTCAAGGTCACGATCCGGTTCCGGGGCCGCGAAATGCAGCACCAGGCACTGGGCGTCAATGTCCTGATGCGCTTCGCTCGCGAACTCACGGACATCTGCACCATCGAGCGCGATCCTCGCCAGGAGGGCCGCACCCTCTTCCTTATCCTGGCCCCGAAGAAAGGCATCGCGCCCGAGAAGCGCGATGCCGTCAAGCAGGACAAGGCCGTTCAGGCCGCGACACCTGCCAGTCCCTTAGGGGACCTTGTTCCCTAAGCCCTTTTCCCAACGGAGCATGTCATGCCGAAGATGAAGACTCACCGCGCCTCCGCGAAGCGCTACAAGACCACGGGGTCTGGCAAGATCGTGCGGCGCACCTCGTTCCGCAAGCACTTGCTCGTCGACAAGTCGGGCGCCCGTCTCCGCCGTATCGGTGACGAGCAGGAGGTCTCCAAGGCCGATGAGCCGCGGGTCCGCAGCGCCCTGCCCTACATCAAGTACACCCGCTGATTCCCCTCTTCCTGTTCTCGCTTTCTTTCTAAGGAGACTCGACCATGCGCGTCAAGCGTGGCAATGCCAACCGTCGCAAGCACAAGAAGGTCCTGAAGCTGGTCCGCGGCCACCGCGCCGGCACGAGCAAGCTGTTCCGCACGGCCAACCAGGCGATGATGAAGGCGCTGCGGTACATGTACCGGCATCGCCGGGAGCGCAAGAGCGACTTCCGCAGCCTCTGGATCCAACGCATCAATGCTGCTGCCCGCATCAACGGCCTCAGCTACAGCCAGATGATTCACGGCCTCAAGCTGGCCGAAATCACGGTCAACCGCAAGATGCTGGCGGACCTGGCGCTCAACGACGCCGGGGCCTTCACGACCTTGGCCAATCGGGCCCGCGAGGCACGTGCCGCGGCGCTCAAGACCGCCTGACAAACGCCGGACAGGCAAGACGCCCCTCTGCACGCGGTGCAGGGGGGCGTCGTCTTGAGCAGGCCGCGCGCAATCAGCTGTCGTCGCCCGGATTTTCGGGTGGAGGAGCCGGCGACGGCAGGATGATGGGGGGCTCCTCGGGCACAGGCTCGACGATGTAGCGGATGACTGCGAGCTTGAGTCCGGCGCGGATCACCTCACCACTGATGGCGTCGACGGCGATGACGGTCATCTGCGTATCCAAGCCATCCAGGAACGCCCAGACCGGGCCGATGACAAGCGGCCGAATCAGCACCGCGGCTCGCGTGACACCCTCGCCGGTGTAGCCGGCGCGGCGCGCGATGGTATAGGCCTCGTGGGCATCGATACCGAAGTCATCCTGCACGCCTTGGAGAAAGGGGGACCCGCGGTCCATCCGCCGGCTTATCTCCTCGTGGTTGCGACTGGTCCAAGGCTGCAACTTGAAGGCTTGGACCAAGCTGCGACGCACGGCCGGCGAATAATGCACGTGCTGGACTTCGGACAGGGACTTGAGGCCCTTGAAACCCCAGGCCACGTAGACCTGGCGCGCATCCCGATGCCACGCCCGAGCAACAGCCGTGGCACGTACCTGGCTTTGCGCGGGTCTCACTTGCACCCGGCGATCCGGCTCGTCTCCAGCCGCTTCCTCCGGAAACCGGATGAGCCCACCCGCTTCCTCGCGGCGCAGGGTGCGATACAGATCCAGGACAGGATCGGGAACGGCCGTATGGAAGGCCGGCAGCACGCCGCTCCCTGCAGCAGGAACGGCGGCCTGCGGGGACGAGGACACGGTCACGGCCAACTCGAGCGGCAAGACGGGCCCGGAGGCGCCCCCCTCGCCAAACACCGCGGCAGGTTCCGCCACTGGCGAGACGGACGCACGGCCGCAGCCGACCGCGACACCGCAGCAGACCATGGCAGGAAACATCCAGCGCATAGGTTGACTTTACCCCATCTTAACTGCTTCTTCAAGCCCCGCTGAGGCCCGACTCGCGTGTGAAAGCCATGCGAACGGGGCAAGATCAGGGCATGGTCTGCCCGGGCTGCCAGACGCCCCATGTCCCGACCGCTGCCTTCTGCGGGCATTGCGGCCGGAAGTTGGCAACCTCGGGCCAACACGCCCGCCGTGCCGCGGACCAGAGCCCGCTAACCCTGCTCGCCGTCTACTGGCCCGACGCCTTCAGCATCCACGAGGCAGCACACGTCCTGGGCCTCTGGGGCGGAACGATGGAAGCCTCGCTGGATGGGCGCATCCTGGCCTCGTTCGGGCGTCCTCATCCCCGGGAAGATGACCTGCGACGGGCAGCTGCCGCGGCGTTGGACCTGATGGCGCGCAAATCACGCTGCGAAATCGGCGAGCCCAAGGCCTATCTCGTCAACGGCAGCCTGCCGCGGGTCAGCACATCCATTGCCGACACCCCGCTCGGCCGGGAAGCCTTGCTCGCGCTGGACCGTGTCCTGGACGGCCGCATCGGCATGCCGGCCCGCACGGCCCGGTTGGTCGAGGCGAACTTCGATACCCGGCAGGACGACGCCGGGGATATCCACTGGCTGGAGCCCGGCCAGCGTCGCCTCGATCCGGACCGTGTCGCCACGCTGCACGGACGACAGGCCGAGCGCCGGAAAATCGAGGGGATGGTGACGGCTTGCATTGCAGGACACCCCCAACTGTGGATCGTCACGGGCCCGGAGGGCTCGGGCAAATCGCGGCTTGTCGTGGAGGCACAAGCACAGACGAACCGCGAGGCCCTGTCACGTCTGATCCTGATCCGGGTTCACAGCCTCTCCCCCGACCGCAATTACGGGCTCGTCCGGGACCTGATCCACCAGATTCTGGCCGCCCCCGACACCGGTAGCCCATGGCCATCGGCGGCGGCCTTCGGGAAACAGTGGCCTGATGCCCACGCCGAATTCCTCTGGCCCATCCTCCGGAACCTGGCCCAGTTGGAAAGTCCTTCCCCGGAGCAGGTCCAGCAGGTCCTGCCACATCTGACGCGATTCCTCTGGGAAGCAACGCGGCATCGTCCCCTGCTGCTTGCCGTGGACAACCTCGAGTGGACGGATGCCCTCTCGTGGAGCTGGTGGCAACAGTTCCTGCAGGCGACGCCCTCATCCGGCCATCGGCTCTGGATCATCCTGACCAGCACGCAGCGTTTCATCCTGCCGGAAACGGGCCTCGACCTCACGGTCACCAACCTGCAACCACTTCCGGAGGCCGAATCCTTGAGTTGCCTCGCCAGTGCCCTGGGGCTTGATCAGGGCCAGGAGACGTGGCCAGCCGAGATCCTGCCCGTCCTGCGCGAAGGGGTACGCCACGCGGGCGGCAATCCCCTATTCCTGCGCGAACTGGCTTTCGACCTGCTGGCGACCGGCACGGTGACCTATGGTCCGGAGGGCTGGCGTGCTCGCGAGCGGGCGCCCGGGGAGACCCTCGTCCCCGAGAGCCTCTCCGCCCTGCTGCGCGCCAAGGAGGCGCGCCTTCCCCCTGCGGCACGGCAAACCTTGGCCACGGCAGCCGTCATCGGTTCCCGATTTGCGTGGGACGACCTGGGGGATCTCGTCGGCCGCGAAGTCCTGCCCGAGATCCTGCAAACGCTTGTCGATGCCGGCCTCCTTGCCGTGGAAGGCCACGAAGTCTGCTTCAGGCAGGAAGCCCTGAGAACCCTGACCGCCGCCTCGATGTCGGAGGACCAGAGACAGACGGTGCGGCGCCAATTGGCCAATCGCCTGATGACCCGGCAGCAGGAACAAATGGAGGAACTGGACGGTCGGATCGCGGACTTGCTCGAAGAGGGCGGGGCCCTGGACGAGGCTGCCAGCTGGGCCCAGAAGGCGATGGCGTTGGCCACCGACCGCCAGGAACCCGGGGAGGCCCTGCGCAGGGCCCACCAGATCCTTCGCTTGGCCAAGACCCTGCCGGAGACAGCGCCGGAAGACCTGGAGCGTGCGACCCAAGACGTCGCGTCGCTCGAGTTGCAGGTCGGCAGCGTGGCCGAGGCGGAACGTCTGTGGCAGACCTTGCACGACATGGCTCCCATCACCAAGCGGCACGAGGCCCGCACGCAATTGGCCCGAATAGCCGGCATGCGCGGCGACTTCGACCAAGCCCTCGCGTTTGCGGAGGAAGGCCTCGCCGTCGCCGAATTGCTGGGCGAGGCAGGCAACCAGATCCGGTTCCTGATCGAGTTGGGACTGCTGGCCACCCGTCAGGAACGCTGGGATATCGCCGAATCGGCCTGCAAGCGGGTTCGGAGCCTGATTCCTCCGGACAGCCAGCAGAAGGATGCCGGGGATATGCTCGTGCTGGAAGGCAAATTGCAGTTGCGCGCGGGACGGCATGCGGAAGCCCTGGCGGCAGGTCGGGCGGCCCTTGACCTGTACGAGGCCCACCGGGAAAGCGACGCCATGGCCGAGGCCTTTCAACTCATTGCATGGGCACACCGAGCCTCGGGCAATGCCACCCAGGCCCAGCGCAGCCTCAGGCAAGCCATGCAATCGGCACGAGATACGACCGTCGCCCGGGAACTGGCCCTGATGCTGGCGAACTTCGCCCTCGAGGAGGGCGATACGCCCACCGTGCTCGAACTCGACGATGATTGGCTACAGGCCGCCGGAGCCGGACGCCTGGGCAAGGAACACCTGCTGCTGGGCAGCGCATGGCTCTTTGCCGGCATGCGGGACCTCGTGCGGATCCACTTGGAGGGCCCCTTCGAGGGACGACCGGATGACCTTGCCGTCCTGCACGCCATCCAGGCCATCAACAAGTCCGAGTCGGACGACATGGCAGGTGCGCGCCTGGCCGTGCGCCACGCCCTGCAGCAAGCAACGGCGGCCGAGGGCTCAACGACGCTGGCCCGGGCTCTGGCGCAGGGCGCAGCAGGTCACGTCGCCTTCGTGGCCGGCGACTACGAGACCGCCGTGCGTCACCTTAGAGAGGCACGAACGGTGCTGCCGACTCCTGCGCACCCTGTCTGGTCCCTCTGGTTCGACATCGTCTACGGCATCAGCCTCCAGACACTCGGCAGCCCGCTGCCCTTCCTGCCCGAGGACCTTTCCGTCCGGGCCAGTCAGGTTCGCCTGCCGATGACGCTCGAGCCCTACTGGACCATGCTGCGGAGCGAGTTGAGCAGCGTGGTCGAGGATGGCCCCGAGCCGTTCGACGCGTGGGATGCTAGCATGCCGGCATGGACGATCGGGAACGACTGATTCGCCAAGCTCTGGCCGAAATCGAGCCGGACGAAACCGAGTGGCGCCATTTCGCGGTTCTTGCCGCAGACCCGGCGGTCTGCCCGGAAACCGTCATCCGCAAATTCCTTGGACGTTCACCGCGGCCTTATCCCGTCCCCCTCGAGGCGGTGGTCTACACCGTACGCCACCTCTTAGGGGCCAAGGTGGTCTTCCTGGATCTTCGTCCGGTGGATCGCCTGTACCACAAGGTGGAACAGGCCTTCGGAGACGCGGGCGTAGCTTCGGGCCCCCGTGGCTTCTTCAGGACCTGACATGACCATGGTCGGCGGAGGCCGGCCCACCCCGCTTGCCTCCATCTGGAGCGCCGCCAACCGGGTGACGTGGCAGTTCCGGGAACGCCTGGCGTGGCGGCGAAACATCCGTAGCGTGGCGCCGGTATCCAGGGGCGCGCTGCTGCGCGGACTCTCGGATCCGGAACGCGCCAGCCTGACATTGGACACGTGGCTGCACGAACTGGCCCTCGACGCTGGCCGACTGTCCGCAGAAGCGGCATGGATTCGGGATGCCCTTGACCTGATGGCCGCGCTGGAGGTCGCGATCGGGCACCTGCCCGCGGTGCTCCCGAACCCATTGCGCGTGCTCGATGTCGGCGCCAAGACCTGGCACTACGTCCGAGGCATCCATGCCCTGCTTCGCCTTCGTGGAGGTGGCCCGCGTGACCTTCGACTGACCGGCGTGGAGATTGATGCGTTCCGGGTCTATCGAGACCTGCATTCGCGATGGGACTGGGCCCACTGGCATGCCTCGACCTGCCCGGGCACACGCTATCTGGCCATGGATGCCTTTGATTTCCACCAACCCCAGGACCTGGTGCTGCTGCTCCTGCCCATCATGTTCGAAGAAGAGCATCTCGACTGGGGGCTATCGCTCGGCCAATATCGGCCTGACGCTCTTTTCACGCACGCGCGGCGCCTCGCGGGCCCCGAGGGCCATGTGGTCATGCTGAACTTCGCCTATGAAGAACCAGCCCTCGACATCATCGCCAGCCTTCAGGAGGCTCCCCCCTTGCTTCGACGACCGGCACCGTCGGCACTCGAATCCGGGGAGCTGCCCCGCATCCTCACGGTCTGGCGGGGTCTATCCGAAAGTTGAACGGAGCTTTACCCACTTGTTACCGAACTTCGCCACCAAGGGACGACAAGACGGTCATCCTCCCTCGTGATGGCGAAACCGACATGCAGCAATTCTGGATTACGGCCGAACTGGATGATGACACGACCCTGTCTCGCTGCTTCACGGCCCATGACCGCGATGCTGCCGTTGCCCGAATGATGGCCTACCTGGAGCTCGAGTTCGGAGCAGCCACACCTGCCGCAGGCTGAAGCGGCCGGGTGCCCGGCCGACGGTAGCGATCGTACGAACCGATGACCGCCCGGATATACCGGCCGTTTCGGTAGCGCCCACGGCTGATGATGCCGCGCCGACCGGCATTGTAGTAGCTGAGGGCCATCGCGAGGTCGCCGCCGAACTCGCGGAGCAAGGCCTTGAGGAAGTAGGTCCCCACCCGGACGTTCTGTTCGGGATCGTAGAGGTCGATCCGGCGCATGCCCATCTTGCGTCGCAATCCCCGGGCAGTGGCAGGCATGACTTGCATCAGGCCCACGGCTCCCACCGGACTGACGCAGTTGGGATCGAATTCGGACTCAATCTGGATGACGCCCGCGATCAGGCTTGCCGGCAAACCGTGTTCATCCGCAACCCTACGGATGAGCGCGGCATAGGGATACGACGCACGCTTGCCCTCGCGAGAGCCGAAGGCCCGCACACGTTCGGCCTCGTGGGCGCCGGGCATGCGGGAGACGGACGCCGAAGACGGGGCCGAAGCCATTCGGATCCGAGGTGCTCGGACCGGCAAGTCGCGGCCTTCAGGGCCAACTGCCGCACGTCCGGCCAGATTGGCGAGTGCCCCGAGCACGAGTGCCATGGCGCCGATACCCAGCACACGGGACCTGGGCCCCACGACCGCTGCACGCGCGTCATCAGGAACGGTGGCATAAACCAGAACACCGCTTTCAGGAACGAGCGGTTCGGACACAATGACCCCCACGACGGCCCGGCAGGCTCGGCAAGTAGTTTGACTACGGGGTCAGGAGTGCAAAGATTGGTATCAGGTGCCAAGGTCGACACGGCCGTGGTGCCGACCTTTCAAGGCTAGCACGGGCTCAAGGGACGGTAAAGCCCGGAGCCGAGTTCGGCCCCATGCTGCCAACGGCTCCCGCCAGAAGCATGGCGGCGGCGAAGAGGCCCACCGCAAGGCCGTACCAGACGGGCCGGCCAGGCTCGACCCGAATCCCGCGCCAAACGACCGTGAACTGCGCCAAGGCCGTGACGGCGATGGCCATGGCCGGCGCAGGATGCCGGACACCCAGCAGGATGGCCACGGCGACAAGGGAGGTCAGCAGCAACATCGAACCGATGAGCAAGCCCATCTCCGGACCGAGCAAGGCAGCCAGTGTGCGGAGGCCGACCCGGCGATGGGCGTCGACATCCCCGAGCGTACCCAGGGTAAAGAGACCGACGGCGCCGTAGGCAAAGCCTGCGCCGAGCAGGAGAACGCCCGTCGCAGGCTTGGCGAAAAGCATCACGCCGACCAGCCAAGGCATGAAGACGACGCACAGGGCATTGACGAGGCCGCTAGCCCACGTCTGGCGGCGCAATGAAAGCGGCGGGGCGTTCATGGCGAAGACCAGCGCCGAAGTCGCAAGCGTGGCGTAGAAAACGCCCGATCCATCCGTGCTGCCGACGCCGAACCGGCCCGCCCAGGACAGACCGAGCCCGTGATCGAGCAGATGGGCGAAGAAAAGCATGACCATGCCCATCAGGCCCATCTGCGCCACAAGGACGTTGAGCGGCAGGGCACCCGAAGGCAAGGGCCGCTCCGGATGGTTCACGGCATCGAGGTCACGATCGAAGATCGCATTGACGACACTGCCCAGCCCGGTGATCAGGGGACCGCACAGCAAGGCCCCGAAGGCCAATCGCGTCGCACCGATACCCGACAAGGGTACAGCGCCCGTGGCGAGGGCACCGGCCGCCATGGCCGCGATCGGCACGACCCAACGTTCCGGACGCGATGTCCGGAGCGAAAGCTGCCACGGCGCACGCACCGGCTGGAGAGGCAGCGACACGGTTTCAGCGCGAAGAACGCGCAGCGTCGGGGGAGCGGCATGCAACTGCATCGCGGGGATGACCTGTCCTCGGGAGGCTGCGGGGGATTGGCCGGGCGGACCCGAACTCTTTAATATTCCGTTAACCTTAATGGAAAGTAAAGACCACAAGGGTTTTTTTACCCGTTCTTAACTCTTGATCGACAGCAGCAAGGGGGCCGCGGGGTATGTTTCCGCAAATGAGTTTCTGCGCACTGCACCGGCCGACGCTGCTCCTGGTTGCGGGCGTTTTGCTCGCGAGTTGTCGCACGGGCTTCGGCGGCCAGCCCAAGGCGACCGGAGCCGTCTCGGTCCAGCCCTCCGGCAGCCCGACCACGGAGATCGTCGCGCAGGGTCCCTTCATCCTGCCCGGACGTGTCGTGGACGCTGCGGGAGACCCCTTGGCCGGCGTGCCCGTATTGGCCTGGCCCGTCGGCATCCTGCCCCCCGACAGCCGGGCCTCGCTGGTGGCGAACGACGCAGCCGGCCTCATCGCCAACAACGCAGCCGGACTTGTTGCCAACGATGCCGCCGGCCGCCGGACCCTGCAACTGGCCGTCGCACGGGCCATGACGGATGCCAGCGGCTCGTTCCGGCTCGAGGTACCGGAGGGCCGCTACAATCTCGAAGCCGTGCGCGCCATCAACGTGAAGGCGTGGATGGCGAACGTGCCCGCGGGGCCCCTGCGGTCAGGCGAGACCGTCCTGCGAGCCCTGCCGACCGGACGCATCACGGGCCGCGTGGCCATGCCGGCTCCCTCCGCCGGAGCCGGCGCGCCGGTGTTCGTGACCGAAACCGAAATTCTTGTCGCCGGTTCTGGCTACAAGGCGCGACCGGACGCCAGCGGAAGTTTCCTCATCGAGCATGTGCCCGCCGGGATCTTCCAACCCATCGTCTGGCATCCGATCCTGGGTGCAGCCAAGCCATGGGGCGAGATGGTCGAGGTACCTGCCACTTCGGAAGGACTTTTTCTTCCGGATATCCGGCCCTCCGTGGAGGGGGGCTGGGTCGCGATTCCGAGTTCCGTGACCACGGGCAGGCCGAAGCCGTCGCCCAGTCCGACGGGGACCGTACCGATACCCGAGCCGACGGACGCCTGCACCCTCTTCGGCGCCTTCGGCCTCCCCAGCCGCCTCTCCCACCCCCGCCCCAGCGGTTTCCCCGACGCCCACCGCCACGCCTGCTCCCACACCTGCACCGACTCAGGCTCCGGCGACCCAGCGACCAGGCGTGTTCTTCATCGACGGCAGCCTGCCCCATGCCCTCCAGAGGGCGGGGCACCTCACCTTGGACCGCGAGGCAATGGCGGCCGTAGGCCTTGACCCCGCGATGCCCCGGCACCTGTTACTGGGAGGCGTGACGTCGCAAAACGTCGGCAGCCGACAAGCGACAGACTCCGTCATGCTGATCACCGAGGACGACCAAGGGCGCCTCGACGCATTCAGGATGCTCGACAGCCGGCTGCGCGTACCGCGCCACAGTCCCGGCGTCGTGTTCCTCCCTCCCTACGTCTATGTCATCGGGGGCATGGCCGACGCTGAGGCCAGTACCCCGCTCGCGTCCGTCGAAAGGGCCATCCTGACCAGCGATGGCCTGGGAGCCTTCGAGATGGCCGGCGACCTGCTCGACGCGCCCAAGGGCTGCATCGCCCTGGCCCAGGTCGGCAACTGGCTCTTCTCGATCGGGGGCAAGACCGGTCCGCGCGAGCAGGATTTCAGTGCCGACATCGTCCGCGCGGTCATCAACAAGGACGGCACGATCGGTCCGTTCCAGCCCCACGCGACCCTCCTGCAGGAACGCTGCGCCGGCATCCTCGCGGGTCCGAGAGCAAAGCGCTTCTTCCTGCTGGGCGGCTCGGGAGCAGACACCAACGGCCAGATCAGACTCGCCGATGTCGAACGGCTCGACTTCACCGACAGCCGCTCCTTGGACACGCCCGTCAACATGACAAGCGCCCCCGATGGTGCCCGTGCCAACGTCCTGCCGGCACCCCGCACCCGTTTCAGCCACGCCGTGCTCGGCGACTTCCTGTATGTCTTCGGGGGCTGGACCGGCATGAACGGCACGGAGATCCTGCGCGCGGCGCTCAATGACGGCGGCCTCGGCGACTTCTCGGAGGTCGCCGGCCCCCGCCTGGCGGTGGGCGTCGAGGATGCCGCGACGATCGTCACGGGACGAAACCTCTACCTGCTCGGCGGCGCCAACACGGATAGTCCTTCGGGCGTGTCCTTCATCCAGCGGGCGCCACTCCTCGACCAGCCCTGAACGCCCTGCCGCGTGACAGGATCGTGACGCACGGGGCCGGCCCATGGCCTAGAATGGGGCTTCCCATTCTGTCCATTCCGGATTCCAGACGGAGACTCAGGCGCTTATGTGCGGCATCGTCGGCTATTGGGGGGCCAAGCAGGCCTCGGATGTCCTCGTGGGCGGTCTTCGCCGTCTCGAGTACCGCGGCTATGACTCGGCCGGCGTCGCCGTCCTGACGGGCGGCGCGCTGCATATCCGGCGCGAGGTCGGCAAGCTGCAGGCCTTGGCCGACGGGCTCGGCCGTGCCCCGCTCGAGGGTTCCGTGGGCATCGGCCACACGCGCTGGGCCACGCACGGCCGCCCGACGACCTACAACGCCCACCCCCATACGGACGCCTCGGGACGCCTCGTGGTGGTGCACAACGGCATCATCGAGAACTACATGGCCCTGAAGGAAAAGCTGCAGGCTGCAGGTCACGTCTTCCAGTCGGATACCGACAGCGAGGTCCTCGCGCACCTCGTCGGCAGTTGCTACGGTGGCGACCTTCCGGCGGCCGTGCGCCATGCCCTGCAGCAGGTCGAAGGCACCTATGCGGCGGCCTTCCTGCACCAGGACCATCCCGACACCATCGTGGGCGTCCGCCACGGAGCCCCGCTCGTTGCAGGCGTAGGCGAGCAAGAATCCTTCCTCGCCTCCGACGTCAGTGCCTTGCTGGACCACACCCGGTCCGTCGTCTATCTCGACGACGGCAACCTGGTGCAGATCGGTCCCGAGGGCGTCCGCGTCTCGGACCTCGCGGACAACGCACTGCCTCTCGAGGTGCACCGGGTCGACTGGAATCCCGCCGCCGCAGAGAAGGCAGGCTTCGAGCACTTCATGCTCAAGGAAATCCACGAGCAGCCCGCGAGCCTGACGAACACCTTGGGTGGTCGACTGGACCAGGCCGCGAACCGCATCCACTTGGGCGACCAGCGCCTTACGGAAGACACCCTGCGCGGCATCCGCCGCGTGGTCGTCGTTGCTTGCGGCACGGCCTACTACGCAGGGTTGGTCGGCAAATACGTGCTCGAGGAGTTGGCCCGCCTGCCCGTCGAGGTCGACGTGGCCTCCGAGTTCCGTTACCGGCGGCCGGTCCTGGACCCGGAGACCCTCGTAATCGCCATCTCGCAGTCCGGCGAGACCGCCGACACCCTTGCGGCGCTCCGCGAAGCCAAGCGCCTCGGCTGTCCCACTTTGGGCGTCATCAACGCCATAGGCTCGACCATGGGTCGCGAGGTAGATGCCGTCCTTGCCCTGCAGTCGGGCCCCGAGATCAGCGTGGCGTCGACCAAGGCCTACACCAGCATGGTAGCTGCGATGCTGGTCCTTGGTGTGCACTTGGGACAGGTTCGCACCACACTGTCCGACGCCGACGCCGCCGGGCTCATCCGGGACCTCAAGCACCTGCCGGCCCTCGTCACGAAGACGCTCGAGATGGCTCCCAAGGTCCGGGCCCTGGCCGAGGCTTTCGCCCTGTCGCAGAACTTCCTGTTCCTGGGTCGCGGCATCAACTACCCGACCGCGCTCGAAGGCGCCCTGAAGCTCAAGGAGATCTCCTACATCCACGCCGAGGCCTACGCCGCCGGCGAAATGAAGCACGGCCCCATCGCCCTCATCAATGAAGCGATGCCTGTCCTGGCCATCGCGACACGCAGCGCGACCTACGATAAGATGGTCAGTAACATCCAGGAGGCACGCTCGCGGAAGGGTTCGGCCATGGGCACCGTGATTGCCGTGGCCACGGAAGGCGACATCCAGATTGCCCACCATGTCGACAGGGTGCTCTTCGTGCCGGACTGCCCCGAACTGCTGTCCCCGATCATCAACGCCATCCCGCTGCAGTTGCTGGCATACGATATCGCCCGGATTCTGGGCAAGGACATCGACCAGCCGCGCAATTTGGCCAAGTCGGTGACGGTGGAATGAACCTGCCGACACCGGAGTTCCGGCCACGGCGGCTGCGACGTAGCGAAGCCGTCCGTCGCGCGGTGCGCGAGACGGTCCTCGAACCCCGGAACCTTATCCTGCCTCTCTTCGCGTGCCCGGGCACCGGCATCGCGCGCGAGGTACCGTCGATGCCCGGAGTCTTCCAGCAGAGCGTCGACACGTTGCTGGAAACGGCACGCCAGGCCCATGCAGCACGCCTCGGAGGCGTCATTCTCTTTGGCCTGCCTGCAAGCAAGGATGCGGTGGGAAGCGGGGCGTGGGACGAGGCGGGTCCGGTGCAGGAGGCCCTGCGGCGCATCAAGCGCGACCTTCCCGACCTGCTGACCATCGCCGACGTCTGCATGTGCGAGTACACCGACCACGGCCATTGCGGCATTCTCGAGGGCGGCCACGTCGTCAACGACCCCTCGCTCGACCTGCTGGCAAAGGCCGCCATCAGCCTGGCAGATGCCGGTGCCGACATCATCGCGCCCAGCGACATGATGGACGGGCGCGTCGCGGCCATTCGCTTCGCCCTGGACGAGGCAGGCCACGAAGAGGTCCCCATCCTCTCTTACGCGGTCAAGTATGCCTCGGCGTTTTACGGCCCCTTTCGCGACGCGGCGGGCAGCACGCCCCAGACCGGCGATCGCAAGGGCTACCAGATGGACCCGGCGAACGTGCGCGAGGCGCTCAAGGAAGCCGCCGAAGACCTCGCCGAGGGTGCCGACATGCTCATGGTCAAGCCCGCGCTGGCCTACATGGACGTGATCCGTGCGGTCAAGGAGCTGACGGACCGTCCACTTGCCGCCTACAACGTCTCCGGGGAGTACGCGATGGTCAAGGCCGCGGCACGCGCCGGCTGGATCGACGAGCGCCGCATCGTGCTCGAGCTCCTTACGGGCCTGCGCCGAGCGGGAGCTGACCTGATCCTGACGTATCACGCCCTCGAAGCGGCGGCTTGGCTGGCCGAGTCCTGAATCACCAGCCCATCAGGCGGGCCCAGAGATCGCTGGCCAGTTCGATGGAACGAGGCGCCCGGGGTGCCTTGAGCAAGGGCATGCGGGCCTCGTCAGGCGTACGGTCTCCCTTCCGGTTGTTGCAGCGCAGGCAGGCCGCGACAAGGTTTTCCCACGAGTCCTCGCCGCCTCGCGACTTGGGCATCACGTGATCGACCGTCAGGTCGCCGCCCTTGCGCCCACAGTACTGGCAGGCCTGCCGGTCACGCCGGAACAGGGCCTGCCGAGAGGGCTTCATGCTCTCGAGGGTGTATCTGGCCACCACGCGAACCAGCAGGCGAATCGCATACGGCACGCGAATCTCGGTCGAGGGTGAACGGACAACGTCCTCGGTATCGCGAACCGACACGGCACGGCCCTGGTAGAGCATCGTGATGGCCTTTTCGACCCCCACGGTATAGAGGGGTTGGTAAGTGGTCGACAGGACGAGGACCTGCATCACGGGAGAGCTCCCTGGCGGGCACCTCGGGGACGACCGCTGCGCCCTTCTGATGTCTTACCCGGCCAAGGCCAAGCCATAGCAGGCTTTCGGGCCAAATCTTCGCGGTGTTGCTATGCTTGCTGGCATGGCTGGCAGCGGATGCCTGTACCTCGTGGCGACCCCCATCGGCAACCTCGAGGACATCACGCTGCGCGCACTCTCCGTTTTGTCCGGGGTGGATCGCATCGCCGCCGAAGATACCCGCGTGGCCCGCAAGCTGCTGGACCGACACGCCATCGACAAACCGCTGGTCTCCTGCCACGCCCATTCGGCGGGGCCGCGCCTTGTGGCCTTGGCCGACGCGATGGCTGCCGGCGAGCGCCTGGCCTTTGTCAGCGATGCAGGTACGCCGGGCATTTCGGACCCGGGCCACGAATTGGTGAGACTCTCGCTGGAGCGCGGCGTGGCGATCGTGCCCATACCCGGTGCCAGCGCCCTCACGACGCTGCTTTCTGTGGCGGACGTGCCGGCCGAGCGATTCGTCTTCGAGGGCTTCCTCCCACGGGAGGGCAAGGCCCGGCGGCGCCTGCTTCGCACGATGACGGAAGAAGCCAGGCCGACGGTATTCTTCGAGGGCCCGCATCGCCTGGACGACACCCTTGCCGACCTGCTGGCGCTGTGGGGAGATCGCCGCGTGGTCCTCGGCCGCGAATTGACCAAGTTGCACGAGGAAGTCTTCAGGGGCCGCCTGTCCGAGGCCATCCATCGCTTCGCCGCCGATCCGCCCCGGGGTGAGGTCACGCTGCTGGTTGCCGGAGCCACCGGCGGACCGGAGGTGCCCTCGCCTCCCGAAGCCACAACCCATCGTCCCGGCCGCCGGGAGAGGAACCGCCGATGACCGCGCCACTGCCTGCCGCACCGGGTGGCGTCCTGTTGCTGGTCGATGGCCACGCCATGGCCTACCGGGCCCATTACGCCCTCATGCGCCAAGGCCTCAGGGCCAAGGACGGCACACCTACCTGGGCCGTCTACGGCTTCGCCAGCATCCTGTTCTCGGCCATCAGCCGCCTCAAGCCCGCGGGCGTCGCCGTCGCCTTCGACCTTCCCGAACCAACCTTCAGGCACGAGGCCTTCGAGGCCTACAAGGCCAATCGCAAACCGATGCCGGACGACCTTGTCCCGCAGATCGACCTGATGCGGGAACTCGTCGGCGTGCTGGGCATTCCGCTGTATGACCGGCCCGGCTACGAGGCCGACGACGTCTTGGGCACGATTGCCACGGGCGCCGCTGCCGAGGGCTGGCACGTCCGCATCCTGACGGGAGACCGCGATACCTTCCAGTTGGTGGATGAACGCATTCACGTCGTGATGCCGGGCAAGGGCGTCGGCGACCTCGACTTCTTCGACGCTGCGGGGGTCGAGGAACGGATGGGGCTGCCCCCATCGCGGATCGTCGATTACAAGGGACTCGCCGGGGATACGTCGGACAACATCCCGGGCGTACCGGGCGTGGGCGAGAAGACCGCGGTCGACCTGTTGCGGACCTTTGGCAGCTTCGAAGCCATCTTTGCCGGGTTGGATACTGTCGGCAAGCCCAAGCTGCGGCAGAACCTGGCCGAACACCAGGAGCTGGCCCGAATCTCCCGGCAACTGGCCACCATCGACGTCAACGTGCCTCTCGATGACCTCGACTGGCACCGCTGCCGTCTGGAAATCCCCGACCTAGCGCCCCTGACCCGACTGTTCGAGCGCCTGGACTTCAAAGGCCTGCTGCGCAACCTGCCACGCCTCCTCGGTGACTTCTTGCCGGGCGAGGCAGGTCTGCCGCCTGCCCCAGCGCCGGGAGGGACCGCTCACGGCGCGGCGCCCGTCGGCCAGGGCGCACTCTTCGCCGAGGCCGTTCCTGAATCCCCCACGCCCGTCGAGGTCCCGTTGCTCCCGACTCCCTTGATGCCTGTCGACCGGGCCGGCCTCGAAGCCCTGAGACGGACCATCGAGGCTGCGGAAGGTCCCTTGGCCTTCGACACCGAGACGGACGGCCTGTTTCCCCTGCGATGCCGGATCGTGGGCTTGTCCCTGGCGTGGGGTCCGGGTGCGCCTGACCAGTGCGCAACAGCCTATGTGCCGATCGGTCATGCAGAGGGCCCCACGGTCCCGCCCGAACTCGTGCGCGAGATTCTGGGTCCCCTGCTCGCGTCCGACAGGCCCAAGGTCGCCCACAACGCCAAGTTCGACCTGCACGTGCTCGACCGGGCCGGCCTGGCCGTGGCCGGGCAAATCGAGGACAGCATGCTGGCGGCCTTCATGGCCGAGGGTGGCCAAGGACGTGTCGGGCTCAAGGAACTCACGCGCAGGGTCCTCGGGTTCGCGATGACGCCCATCGAGGACCTGATCGGCACGGGACGCAAGCAGATCACGATGGATCGCGTTCCGGCCGAGAAGGCCGCAGGCTATGCGGCCGCCGATGCCGCGGCCACGTTGGCGCTGCATCACCGCTACCGCGACCTTCTCGCAGTAGCCGGCCAGGAACGCCTCTACCGGGATCTCGAACTGCCCCTGCTGCAGGTCCTTGCGCGGATGGAGCGCCACGGCGTCCGCCTCGACCGCGCAAGATTGGCCACCATCAGCGCCCGACTCGGCGAACGCCTCGTGGCCCTCGAAGCCGAGGCCCACGGCCTGATGGGCCGTCCCTTCAACCTCGCCAGCCCGCGCCAGCTTGAGACCATCCTCTTCGACGACCTGGGCCTTCCGGCGCCGCGACGCACCAAGACCGGCCGCTCGACCGAAGCCGCGGTCCTCGAGGAGCTCCAGGACGCCCACCCGCTGGTCCGTCTGCTGCTCGAGCACCGCCAACTGAGCAAGCTCAAGGGCACCTACCTGGATGCCCTGCCGGACTACATCCACCCCGAGACAGGCTGTCTGCACACATCCTACAACCAGCACGTCGCGGCAACCGGCCGCCTGTCCTCGGACAATCCCAACCTGCAGAACATTCCCGTGCGCGGGGAACTGGGCCGGGAGATCCGCAGCGCCTTCCTCCCGCGGGATCCGGGCAACGTCATGGTTGCGGCCGACTACTCGCAGATCGAGCTGCGCCTGCTGGCCCACATCGCGCGGGACGAGGCCTTCCTCGAGGCCTTTGCCAAGGGCCAGGACATCCACACGGCGACAGCGTCCGAGATCTTCGGGGTACCGGCCGAGGCCGTGGATGCCGACATGCGCCGTCGGGCCAAGGCCGTCAACTTCGGGGTCGTCTACGGCCAGACGGCTTTCGGGTTGGCACGTCAACTGGCCATTCCTCAGAAAGAGGCCAAGGCCTTCATCGATGCCTATCGTGCACGCTACCCCGGTATCCAGCGGTACATGGTCGAGACCATCGCCCGGGCCCACCAGAACGGTTGGGTCGAGACACTGATGGGGCGGCGCCGTGTCCTGCCGGGCCTGCGCTCAGGCTTGCGCCAAGAGCGTGACCTTGCCGAACGCGCGGCCATCAACGCCCCCATCCAGGGTACGGCCGCCGACCTGATCAAGGTGGCCATGCTGCGGGTCGACGCGGCGCTGGCGCAGGAAGGCCTCGCCGCACGGATGGTCCTACAGGTCCATGACGAATTGGTCCTCGAAGTACCCCCGGCCGAGGTGCCGGCTGTCGAGGCCCTCCTCGTGCGCGAGATGACGGGTGCCTTGACCCTCTCGGTGCCGCTCGAGGTCACCCTCCACGCCGGACCGGACTGGGGCTCGGCCAAGTAATCGGGACCCCGCGGGCCCCGTTCCTCAGAACCGGAAGGCCGAACCGGCCCGCAACACGGGGACGAATGCCCCGCCCTGCGGCTGGGTCCAGATCGGGACGAAGACGCCAAGGATGCTTGGAAAACCAAGTCCGGGCAAACCGATGACGAGGCCGAGCCCCGTTTCCGTCAGCGTGCCGGCCGCCCCCCCCGAGGCCAGCGGGCGTCCGTACCAGGCATGGTTGAGAAAGGCCGTGCCCAGCGTCCAGCCCTCGAAGGACAGCCAAGGCAACTGCCACGTCCCACCGAGCGGCATGACGCCTTCGGCCCCGACGGTCGTCCCCCACCGTACGGCGCCCACGGGGTCCCACTGCGTCAGGCCCTCGTGGCCCAGATCCAGCATCGAGCGCCCTTGATCCGTCGCCACGCCGGTCCACGCCCGCAGGGACAGTCGTCGCCGCCAACCCAGTTCCCGGTGCCAGACCACCTCGGCATCGGCCACGGCCGACTCCGGCTGACCGGGAAGCCCCTCGGCCCCGACCCGGAAGAGCACGCCCCGAGGCCGCACACCCAGTTCGGGCTCCGGTACCCACGCCATCCCGCCATCGATGCGCGGCACCCCTCGAGCCACACCCCTCTCGACCAAGGCCCGTATGCCGGGCCGGACATAGGGCACGAGGCCCTCGCCGGGAGGATGGCCCCCGATGAAGTTCATGCGCAGGTCACCGATGAACGTGTCGTTGCGGCTCGCCCATGTCGCCGCCCAGGGGTAGGCACCCAGCCCGAAGAACCACGGCTGCGGCCGGAAGAGGCCCCCGACATCCGCGTGCCAGCCCACTGCCGGAGCCGAGAGCCGTGGGGGCGACGCGCCCTGACCGTGCGCCTCTCCCGCACCCAGCACCTGCGCCTCGAGCCACGCGGCAGCGCCGGGATCGGCGATGGCCGCGTGCGCGAGGGCCGACTCCGTGGTAGCCAACCCACGCACCATGTCGTTCCGGACAGCCGCGATCCATGACGCGAAAGCCCCGGAGGGCAGGCGCATACGGAATTCCTCAAGGACACGAGGACCCCGGCTGGCCCAAAGGCGGGGCCGAGCCATCCGATCGGCGACATCGAGCCGAGCCAACGGCGCCTCTTCGCCCATCGCTTCCTGATAGGCGACGGCGTCTGCCTCTTCTTCGGGAAGGCCGGCCGTCAGGATACGCAGGGGATCCAGCCACGCCCATGCCGGGTCAAGCCACGCGCGGGCCACACGCCCGCCGGGCCGCGTCTCCCTGAGCCAGCCTCCCGCGACCCATTGCGGCAAGGTCTCATCCAGCCAAGGACTGCCACCATCCTGCTGTCCGGGAGGAAACCACTGTCGCGCAAGTCCGCGCGCAAGCACGAACTCGAGGCCGGAAAGGCTGCCGAGACCACCGAGCAACTCCTCTTGCGCAAGCATCACCGCCGGCAGGATGACGAGCCCAGGTGCCACGATCTCTCGGGCCAGCGTGGTCACGCCCGTCCAAGCCAAGGTCAGCGTACCGCCGGTCGGCGGACCGTAGCGGGCATGCAGCCAGCGCACCATGGGCGTTGCCCTGGCCAGTACGGCCTCGGTCCTTCGGACCTCGCCCGACGGAGCAGCCACCCTCAGGCGGGTATCCCCCACCATGACTTCGCGCCACAAGCCGACGGGACGCGCCAAGCCCAGCGCTCCACCACCGTGGCCACCCGTCACCTTCCAGACGCGCCGCCCCTCGACCAACGGCCCCGAGACGGCCTCGCCGCCCGTAACGGGTTCGAAGGACTCCGGCAGGTCCAGCGTGGCGTGGACAGGCTGCTGCCACGACGCCACAGGCTCCCAGGTCGGGTCGCCCGGACCGGCAGGCAGCACCCGACAAGGCATGGCACCCGCGAGCAGCCAAGCATCGTCGCGCCGACCCGGATTGCCGCTGCGATCATCGATCGGCACCACGAAGGACCAGGCGGTGCCCGACGCATCGCGTCCCACCGACCACGTCGCCTCCCGCGTACAGGGCTCACTGCGGCATGTCACGTCCGAGCCGTAACGAATTTCGGCGGCCTGGCGCAAGGCCCACGAAGCCGGGGGCCAGCCGATGACGGCAGGAGTCGTGGGCTCCGGCAGGCCGCGAAAGTGGCCGACCAGGACGCCCCGTTCCACCTCGAGGCGCGCCTCGACGACCCACGGTGACGAGGTTGCCGGGGTCGCATCGGCTTGAACGATTGCCGCCACCCCGGGCGTTAGTCGCGCACGACGCCGCCGATGCTGCCACCGGACGCACCGGCGGAACCGACGCCGTTGAGCAGCGAACGGGAGTCGACGCCGCCCGCAAGAAATTGCAGATGCCCCCGCTCACCGGTGACGCCGACGATGTAACCCGAGACCTCGACCGGTATCTGGATGGCCATATCCATCATGACGACACTCTGACCCCTGGCCACGCGGGCATACTGCATCATGCCAACATAGCCCTCCACGGTGGGATTGGGGGTCATGATGGGCGAGGGCTCACCGTCGAAGCGACCGGACGGCAGGTCACGCCGATGGGCAGGAAAGGTCAAAGGCCCTCCGCGTCCATCGATGCCCTGGCAAATGGAATCGTTGTCGTCGAAGCCCGAGATGACCGCGGACGTCACCTCACGCCGGTCGAGCCCGGTCGAGATCGTACCGCCCCACGGACTGGCACCCGCGTCGAATCGCTTCTGCAACCAAGTCACGGACAGCGCGAGGATGTCCGGATAGGCACGGGCGTTGACCGTGGCCAGTTCCTCGACCACAGCCTGCAGGGCGACGACCTTCTGCTTGGCCTTGGAGGTACCGGCGCTTGATTTGGCCACCTGGTAAACATAGGTGGCGCTGGCCAGGAGCACCACGCCCACGACCGTGACGAGAATCGTCTCGACCAACGTGAAGGCCGAGGCCGCAGGGAGGTGACGGGAGAAGGTTCGGGAGGGCATGCCTGTTATGTACCCCGCAAGGGACAAGCGGCAACCCCTATTGGCACTAACATCATTTGACAAGCCGACACTAAATTATGTTAGCTGGGAACACGGAAGTCCCACGTCGACCGGGCCGGAACCGTCCGCCTGGCGCCACACGGAGGTGCCGATGCTCGATCCCGGGGCCAAGGATCGCCCGCTCTACATCATCAGCGTGGCCGCCGAACTCGTGAACATGCACCCCCAGACGCTGCGGCTCTACGAACGTCGGGGCCTCGTCCAGCCCAAGCGGCAGGGCAAGAACCGTCTCTACAGCCAGCGGGACATCGAGCGACTGGTCTACATCCAGAACCTGACTCAGGAATTGGGCATCAATCTGGCAGGCGTCGAACGTATCATCCGCCTCCAGAACGAGTTGGATCAGATGAAGGCGCTCAAGGAAGCCGAGTTGCGCGACATCCAGGACCGACTGACCCAACTGGAAGCCATGAAACGCGTCCGACAGGGCGAGATCGCGGACCTGCAGGCGCGTTTGCACGGCGCGCTCGAAGAAGGTCCGGAGGGTGGGGGATAGGGTTTCGAGGCGCGTGGTAGGATTCCCCTGAGACCCACCGGGCTCGCTTCGATGACGAGGTGCCAAGATGTTCGAACGGTTCACCGAGAAGGCGATCAAGGTCATCATGCTCGCCCAGGAAGAGGCGCGTCGCCTGGGCCACAACTTCGTGGGCACCGAGCAGATCCTCCTGGGTCTGATTGGCGAGGGCACAGGCGTCGCCGCGAAGACGCTCAAAAGCATGGGCGTTTCCTTGAAGGACGCCCGCATCGAGGTCGAGAAGATCATCGGTCGGGGCTCCGGCTTCGTGGCCGTCGAGATTCCCTTCACGCCACGCGCCAAGCGCGTACTCGAGTTGTCGTGGGATGAGGCCCGCCAGCTGGGCCACAACTACATCGGTACCGAGCACCTGCTGCTTGGTCTGATCCGCGAAGGAGAGGGCGTAGCCGTCCGTGTCCTCGAGAATCTGGGCGTTGACCTGTCCCGGGTACGCAGCAACGTGATCCGCCTGCTGGGAGAGTCGGGTGCGCCGGCGACGCAGGGCCAGCAGCGGTCCAAGACGCCGACGCTGGACGAGTTCGGCGCCAATCTGACGCACATGGCCGAGGAGCATCGTCTCGACCCTGTCGTCGGGCGCGAAAAGGAAATCGAGCGCGTCATCCAGATCCTGGGCCGCCGCTCCAAGAACAACCCCGTGCTCATCGGCGAACCGGGCGTTGGCAAGACCGCCATCGCCGAGGGCCTAGCGCTTCGGATCTCGAGTGGCGAGGTGCCGGACATCCTCTCGGAGAAGCGGGTCGTCACCCTCGACATCGGCAGCCTCGTCGCCGGAACCAAGTACCGGGGCGAGTTCGAGGAACGCCTGAAGAAAATCATGGAGGAGATCCGGAGTGCCGGAAACATCATCCTCGTCATCGACGAGCTCCACACCCTGATCGGTGCCGGTGCCGCCGAGGGTGCGGTGGACGCAGCCAACATCCTCAAGCCGGCGCTTGCCCGCGGCGAGTTGCAGTGCATCGGCGCGACGACGCTCGACGAGTACCGCAAGCACATCGAGCGGGATGCCGCCCTCGAGCGTCGTTTCCAGCCTGTCATGGTGGGCGAGCCCAGCGTCGACGAGACCATCGAGATCCTGCGTGGCCTGCGCGAGCGCTACGAGAGCCACCACCGCCTGACCATTTCGGACGACGCGCTCGTTGCCTCGGCGAAGCTGGCGGACCGCTACATCTCGGACCGCTACCTGCCGGACAAGGCCATCGACCTGATGGACGAGGCCGCCTCCCGGGTGCGCCTGCGCTCGAGCAGCCTGCCACCCAAGGCCAAGGAGCTCGAAAAGGAGCTGCGGCAGTACACCAAGGACAAAGAACAGCATATCCGTAACCAGGAGTTCGAGAAGGCCAGCCAGGTTCGCGACCAGGAGCAGGTTCTTCGCGAGCGCATCAAGGAGATGGCCTCCGAATGGCGTCAGGAGCGAGGCGATGTCGCCGCACCCGTCGTCGACGAGGAAGAGATCGCCGCCATCGTGGCAGCGTGGACCGGCATCCCGGTCTCGAAGATCACCGAGGGCGAGACCCAAAAGCTCCTGAAGATGGAAGAGGTGATGCACGAGCGGGTCATCGGCCAGCACGAGGCCATCGAGATGATCTGCAAGGCCGTGCGGCGCGCCCGGGTCGGCCTCAAAAATCCCAAGCGGCCGATTGGCTCGTTCATCTTCAGCGGGCCCACGGGCGTCGGCAAGACCGAGGTGGCCAAGGCGCTGTCCTCGTACTTCTTCGGGCAGGAGGACGCGCTCATCCGGGTCGACATGTCCGAGTACATGGAGAAGCATGCCGTCTCCAAGATGATCGGCTCTCCTCCGGGCTATGTCGGCTACAACGAAGGCGGCCAGCTTACGGAAGCCGTGAGGCGCAAGCCCTACAGCGTGGTGCTTTTCGACGAGATCGAGAAGGCCCATCCGGACGCGTTCAACATCCTTCTCCAGATTCTCGAGGACGGACGCCTGACGGATGCCAAGGGGCGTACCGTCGACTTCAAGAACACGATTGTCATCCTGACGTCCAACATCGGCGCCCGGGCCATCGAGAAGGGTTCGTCCCTGGGCTTCCAGACCGGTGGCGCCGACCAGCGCTACGGAAAGATGAAGGATCTGGTGATGGACGAGCTCAAGCAGGCCTTCCGGCCAGAGTTCCTGAACCGCATCGACGAAATCATCGTCTTCCATCCGCTGACCAAGCCCGAAGTGGCCCAGATCGCGGACGTGATGATGAAGGAAGTCTATGCCCGGATGAAGGAGAACGAGTTCACGCTCGAGGTGACGGCCGAGGTCAAGGAGAAGCTGGTCGACGAGGGCTACAACCCGTCCTACGGAGCACGGCCGCTTCGCCGGGCCATCCAGCGCCTTGTCGAGGATCCCCTCGCCGAGGACATTCTGTCGGGCGCCGTCCGCAAGGAGGGTGTCGTGGAGGCCTACCTCGACGACGGGAAGGTACGCTTCCGCAACCGCGACTTGGTGGCGGCCACGCCGCCGGCCGCCGAGGAATCCGCCGGCTGAGGACATATCCGGCCTCTTGGCGACCGCATCGTGGACTTACCGGGTGCGGTCGCCTCGCTTTTGCGGGCCAGGAGGTTGGTGAGCGTACGGTGAGCGGTCCTGGCGATTGACCTGGTGCAGCGGTTGCTGAAACCGCAATTGTCAGGAGGAACCACCCCATGCGCCTTAGTCAGACCCTTGTCCTCGCCGCCACGCTCTGCAGCCTCGCAGCCGGGTGCGGTTCCACCCCTGGCCTCGGCTTCGCGCAGGACATCGGACAGGCGCCGTCCCTCGAGACGATGGAGGTGCCAACGACCGACCTGCCGGAGTTCGGAGTCCAGGGCCTCGGTGCCGTCTATAGGAAGCCGGCCGGCACCGAAATCGCCTACGGCAGCGACCGAGAGCAGCGTCTCGATATCTACGGACTCCGTAACGGCGGAGCCCGGCGTCCGGTCATGGTCTATGTGCACGGGGGCGGCTGGCAGGTGGGCGACAAGCGCTACGGCATGCAGGACAAGCCGCGCTTCTTCAATGCCATGGGCCATGTCTTCATTTCCGTGAACTATCGGTTGGCCCGGACCAGCCTGCCTGTCGACAAGCGCCCGATGCACCCCTGCCAGATCCGGGACGTCGCTGCCGCCATCGGCTGGGTCAGCCGCAACGTGGCGAACTACGGCGGCGACCCCGGCAAGATCATGCTGATGGGCCATTCGGCCGGCGCGCACCTGGTGACGCTTGCCGCCAGCCACGGCGGCTATCTGGCCGAACAAGGCCTCGGCCTGTCGGCGATCCGGGGAGTCGTCGCCAATGACTCAGCCAGCTATGACCTGACGGCACCCGAGCCCGACGTGCGCGGGATGGTCGCCAATGCCTTCGGAACCGACCCCGCCGTGCTGGAGGATGCGTCCCCGATGCTGCAACTGCGCGAGGGCCGGGGCACCGCCCCCATGCTCGTCCTCGTCCAGGGCAGGAGGAACCGCGTGCAGCACGCCCGCAAGTTTCACTTGGCCACGCTGAAGACCGATCCCGCAGCACCCGGGGATGCCTTCCAGGAGATTCGCGCATACGGCTATGACCACGGCGGGATGAACGAGGCGGTCGGCAAGACCGGCGAGCGTGTCGTGACGCCGCTCGTCAGGGCCTTCTGCCGGAGGATGCTGGGGCAGTAGCCCGGTGCCCGAGGCCCGTCACTCAGGTTGGCGGGCCTCGACCCTCAGGGCATTCGCCTGCGGCGCGTCGTCTCGAACAGGCAGACGGCCGCGGCCGCGGCAGCATTCAGGGACTCGGCCCTGCCCGCCATGGGGATATGCACCCTGATGTCGGCTGCCTCGAGGGCCTCGGGGGTCAGGCCCGTTCCCTCGCGTCCGATCCACCAGCAGACAGGCCCCTCGATCGGAGCGTCCCAGAGCGGCTGGGCCCGGTCCAGCGTGGTCGCGATCCACCGCATGCCCGAGGCGCGGGTTGCCGCGGCACAGGCGAGGACATCCGGTACCCGGGTCATCCTGACGTGAAAGATCGAACCCATGCTGGAACGAACCACCTTGGGCTGGAAGGGATCGGCACAGCCGGGACCCAGGACGATGGTCCCGACACCCGCCGCGTCGGCGGTCCGGATCAAGGCCCCGACGTTGCCGGGGTCCTGCAAGCCATCCAGAGCCAGCCAGAGGGCATCGGGCGCGACTTCGGGCAGGAATGGGGCCTGCGGCAAGTCCACGACGGCCAGGACACCTTCGGGATGATCAAGCGTGCTCATGGCCCCGAAGACGTGGGGCGCAACGACCGTGAGTCGGTCGTGCCATTCGTGCGGCACCACCGCGAGACGCTCCTCGAGGACGTACACCTCGCGGACGGGCCAGCCGCTTTCCCGCAGAGCCTCGAGCAGCCGGGTGCCCTCGACGAGAAAGGCCCCCTCATCGCGTCGTCCCTTGCCGTCGTGAAGACGCCGTACCCGCTTGACCCGGGGGTTCTGGACGCTTGTCAACACCGACCCATTCACCTCGCCATCGTAGCAGCCCGCAACGCGGCACGGGCCTCCTCGACATCCTCATGAACCCGGGTCACCCGGGGCAAGCCGAGCAGATCGGCTACACCACGGACCTCCGGTCTTAAGCCGCACAGCCAGAGAACACCGCCGGCCTCGCGAAAGGCGCGCGAGGGCGCCGACGTCATCAACGTCAGCATCGGGACCCGCCTCGCGTGGGGCACGCCCGAGGCGGGCGCCCTCACGCTGGCCTGGGACAGGACACTGCGGGAGGCGTTGCGTCTCGGAGCCCTCGTCGTCACGGGCACGGGGAATGACGGGGAGGCGGAGCGCACCAGCGGCTGGACGCACTTGCCCGCCTCGCACCTTGGGCCAACCATGGCCCCGGCCTCGCCGGCGTGGTGGCGCCGGGCGGGGGTTTGGAACAGGATGCGCTCGGCAACCCGCGGGTCCTCGATCCCGACGACCTCATCTGGTCGACACGGAGCCGCGAGGCCCCTTCGGGCGCGACGTGGCAAGGCTTGGCGGGAACCAGCATGGCGGCGGCCCACGTCTCGGGTGCGGCGGCCCTTGCGCGACAGGTACGACCTGACCTGAAGGGAACGGCCCTGGGGGACTGGATCCGGGCAACGGGCCTGCAGGGAGACCCTGGCCACCCCCCCTTGCTGCAGTGCGACCGATTGGACGGCCCCTTGCAAGCGCCACGGCCCTGAAACGGGTTCCGGGCCAAGCCCTTGCCGTGAAGCAGGTCCGGGTCAGTCGCCTGCCGGCGCGACCGGACCGGCACCATCGGCATCCAACGGCGGCGGGGGCGGCGGAACCTGGTCCGCAGGGCGAGGACGCTTCCGCTTCTTGCGCCGGGGTCGCTCCTTGGCCACGCCGGCAGCGGCTCCCGGGGAAACGGACTGGGAAGCCACCCAGACGTGGTCCTTCTCGGCGATACGGAGCATGTAAGGCAGGTTGAAGCGCGGCCGGTCGTTGATCTGGGAGGGCACGATGAACCGGGCCTTGTTGCCCTGGTCGACGTAGTAGGCTTCCTCGAGGCCCTCGTTCTGCGCGATGCGCACGGCCTCTTCGCGGGTCCGAGGCGGCGTCTTCATGACAATCAGGTGATCGTTCGCCGCACGGCCCACGATCAGGCGCTCGCGCGGGATGGCATCGTGCAGGCGCTGCTTCAGGCCCGAATACGGATCGGAATACTCGGGGCGGGGACCGTAGCTGTTGTAGAGATAGCCTAGGCCTCCGATGAAGACCCGGTAGTTGTCCTCGTCGCCCTCCTGCCAGCCACCGAAGCCGAAACGGATGTTGCCGCGCTTGGTCTGGGCCATGAAGTAGCGCCGGTTGGCGAACCCGCGGCTCTCCTTGGAGGCCGGGATGAGCTCGCCGTAGAAGTAGAGATCCCCGATGACCTTGGCGTCGTAATCGGTTCCGCCCTCTTCCTCGAAGAACGGGCCCGTGAAGTAAAGCAGGGCGTTGGTGTCCTGGAAGGCCAGCTGCTCGACCGTCCAACCGCGCGCGAGGTCGATGCGGACCTTCCGTGTGGACACATCGGCCTTGAGCACGCCGTTGTCCTCGACGATACGTACGCCCTTGCCCGGCTCGTCGGCGAGACGCGCCACGATTTCCGGAGGCTCGGGAATGAGCCTCTTCCAGATGACGCCGGCGCCCGCCCCGACCAGGAAGAAGTTTCCGGCGACCAGCGGAATCGCCAGGATCCGCAACACCCAACCCAAGACGCCCGGGCCACGCCGGGCTGGCCGCAACGGCGTCGACGGCGCGGCTGGGCGGGTAGACAGTCCTGCCATCTCTCCGGGGGCTGCTTACGGGGCGAGGAAACGGGATCAAGGCGAGATTCGCGCCCGTCCTTGCCATGTTACGCATCCCGGGGACGGCTGGGCAACTCCGCCCGGACCCGGGCGAGCTTCCGTGGGCGCCATGGTCGACAACTTCGGCCGCAAGTCCTTACCATGGGGAGCGACAGGGGGTTCGCAGATGCTCGATCGCGCCACGAAAATCAAGATTCACGACCTGATGGTCAAGACGCGGTGTACCGAAGAGACCGCGATCTCGATGAACAAGCAGGGTGAGGGCTTCTTCTGGATCGGCGGGGCCGGAGAAGAGGCCTTCGGGGTGTCGCTGGGCCTGCAGATCCGCAAGGGCCAGGGCCCCGCCTACGACTACCTGCATCTCCACTACCGCGGTGCGCCCATCGCCATGGCCATGGGTACCGAGCCCATCGACCAGATCCGGCAGATGAGGGCCACCGCGACGGACCGCTATTCGGGCGGCCGCCAATTCGTGGAGCACTTTGCCATCCCCGAGTGGAACATCGTCCCCGTCACGCCCACCATCGAGACGCAGTACCTGATGGCCCCCGGAACGGCGCACGTCCAGCGACGGTTCGGCGGCGAAGGCATCACGGTCGTGACGGGCGGCGACGCCGGCACGGCCGAGGGCGATTTCCATTGCTGCCTCAACTGGGCCAGCCGGCCAGGTGAAGAACTGCCCCTCCTGATCATCGTCACCCACAACAGGTTCGGCATCAGCACCCCCTCCAGCCAGGTCCAGGCCTCGAATGAGCTCAATCGCCAGGCCGAGCCGTTCGGCATCCGCAACTCGATCCACGACGGGAACGATGTCGAGGCCATCTGGGCTGCGCTCGAGGAAGCCATCGCCTACATCCGCAAGGAGCGCAAGCCCTATTGCCTGCAGGCCAATGTCAGCCGCATCTTCGGTCACTCCTCCGCGACCGGGGCCAACCGGGTGCCCGAGGTCGACTGCATCACGGCCTTCGAGGACAAGCTGATCAAGGACGGCATCATGACCCGCACCGAGGTCGACGCCGTCTGGAAGAAGTGGAAGGAGCACCTGAAGGAGTGTCTGGCGCAGGTCCGACAGGAACCGCTGCCCGATGGTGCCGACATCTGGCGCCACGTCTTCGCCGAACCCGCCACCGTCTGATTCTCAGGGAGCGTACCTCATGGCCACCTACGCGCAGGGCATCCGCCTCGCACTTCACTACGCCGAAGAGAACCTCGGCCTGACCGACGTCTTCGGCGAAGACGTCGGCCCCCCGCTGGGCGGGGTGTTCACCGCCACTCAGGGCATCAAATGCGCATGGAACTCGCCCCTCGACGAGCGAGGCATCATCGGCATGGCCATCGGCATCGCCCTGGCCGGCGGCCGCCCCGTGGCCGAGATCCAGTTTGCCGACTACATCTTCAACACCATCGACATGCTCAAGCTGGCCGGGAACCTGCGTTGGTCCAGCTACGGCAACTACGGCGTCCCCCTCGTGATCATGACGCCGGTCGGCGCAGGCATCCACGGGTCCATCTACCACTCGCACTCGTTCGAGAGCATGGCCACCCACATCCCGGGCTTCAAGATCGTCGCCCCTTCCAATGCGCTGGACGCTTACGGCCTGATGCTGTCGTCCATCGTCGATCCCGATCCGGTGATGTACCTCAAGTCCAAGGCCCTGATGCGCGTCAAGAGCGAACATCTGATTCCGGGTGAACCCGGTGACCTTGCCGAGCTCAACAAGCGGATCAACGCGCCTATCGGCGACCGCAGCAAGTGGGTGCCGGACTGGCCGGCCGTCGAGGATTACCGCGTGCCGATCGGCAAGGCATCCGTGGTCCGCGAGGGCTCGGACCTCACGGTCATCACCTACAGCCGCCACGTGCTGGAGTGCGCCCGCGCCGCGGACCAGCTGAGGGGCGAAGGCATCTCGTGCGAGGTCATCGACCTGCGGACCCTCTTCCCGGTGGATTGGCCCACCTTGCGGCGCAGCGTCGCCAAGACCGGCAGGGTGCTTGTCGTCAATGAGGACACCGAGGTCACGAACTACGGCGAGCACCTCATCCGCAAGCTGACGGAGGAGTTCTTCTTCGACCTCCAGGTGGCGCCACGCCTTCTTGCCGGCGTGAACGTGCCGGGCGTCGGCATCTCGATTCCCCTCGAGGAAGCCAGCGTGCCCCAGTACCGCGATGTGCTGGACACGATGCGGGACGTGGCCACCCAACCCGGACGCGGCACGACGGGGGAATGGCCGCTGCTGCCCGAGACGGTCTTCGGCCGACGCTGAGGCGTCTCGTTCCCGGGGGTATGGGCCCCATGTCCCCGACGCTTGCTTGAGGCGCACGCCGTGATTCCGAAGTCCCTCCGGCTTGTGTTGGCCGGTCTCCTTTGGCTGGCCAACACCACTCCCGCACGGGCGTGCGGCGGTTTCTTCTGCACGCGCGTGCCCGTCGACCAGGCGGGAGAGCGGGTGGTCTTCGCGGTGGATGGCGATGAGGTCACGGCCATCGTGCAAGTCCAGTACCAGGGGCCCGCGGAGGAGTTCGCCTGGGTCATCCCCGTGCCGGTGGAGCCCAAGGTGGGTGTCGGCAGCGAAGCCCTCTTCGCCCGACTGGGCACGGCCACGCGCCCGACGTACCAGCTCGAGGTCGCGACCACTGGCTCCTGCAAGGTCGCCTCCCGTGGCTTCTTCGGATTCGGAGATGCGAACGTGTCAGCCGCTCCCGCGCCCAAGCTGGCCATGGAAGCCGCCACCGGCGTCACGGTCGTCGCCCAGACAGCAGTCGGCCCCTATGAAACCGTCACCCTCAGATCCGACGATCCCGAGGCCCTCGCCACGTGGTTGCGGACCAACGGCTACCAGATTCCCGAGACCCTTGATCCGCTGCTCGCGCCCTACATCCGCAGCCGCCATCTTTTCGTGGCGCTTCGCCTCAAGAAGGACCGCAGCACGGGCGACCTGCAACCCATCACCCTCAAGATGAGGGAGACGTACCCCTGCGTGCCCATCCGACTTACGGCCGTGGCCGCCACCCCCAATATGCCGATTACCTTGTGGGTCTTCGGAGAGGGGCGCGCCATCCCCCGGAATTACCGGCACGTCCACCTCAACGAAGCCCTCATCGACTGGCAGGGTGCCTCTTCGATGGCGAACACGATGCCTCAGGCCCCCTTTGCGGCCCCGGCACCCAACTATGATGCCGTCGTCAGCCAGGCCATTGCCGAGGCGGGGGGCAACGGCTGGATCACCGAGAAGGCCGGCCCCACGGCCAATCTGGGCGTCGACGCCGACCCCGGCGTCGACAAGGCCCGCCTCCTGACCCTGCCGGGCCCCCGGGACCTTGCGTTCGCGCTTGCGCGCGTCGGCCTGCCGGGCTCTGCGCTGCAAGGCCTCCTGCGACGCCACCTGCCCCTGCCCGGGGAACTCGCGGCGGCGGGTTGGACCGAGGATCGCTACTGGGCCTGGTACGGTTTCGTCACGTCGGGCAATGGCGTGACGGTCGCCCCTGCCGGCTTCGGCGTGCCGGAGGTGTCCGGTGGCCAGGAACCCGCAGCCGTGCCCCCGGGATTCTCGACCGCCGCCTTCGTTGCCGATCTTGATGAGACCTACATCACGCCCATGCGGGACGCGGCGACGCTGATCCGCCGCAATCCGACGATGACGCGGTTCTACACGACGATGTCCCCGGAGCAGATGACGGAAGACCCCACGTTCACCTTCCACCCCGGCATGGCGGGCGTGGCGTCGGACCATCTGGCGAAAGGGGAACGCCTCTGTTCGGACCAGATCACCTTTGACGAGGCGCCCATCCGGGTCACGCTGGCCAACGGGCAAGTCTTCACCCTGACGAGTGCCCGACGCGTCGTGCCCTTGGGAACCATGCCGGCCGCAGCCCGGATCGAACGCCTCTTCGAGGATCGTGATGCCGAGATCGTCGTGGACAACCTTGCACGAATCGCAGAGTCCCTCAAGACCATTGCCGGCGTCGTGCAAAGCCAGCCGGGCTGCGGCTGCAGCAATCCGGTGCAGACGGCAGGCATGCCCGATGCCGGCCGGGGCGAGGCCATGCTGCTCGCCGGCGTATGGGGAGGGCTTGCCGTCTGGCGGTGGCGTCGTCGTCGGGACGATCAAGACGCGTAACCGGCCAACGGACGCTGGTCACGCCGGACGAGGCCGGCCCGGTTGCCTGGCGGCATCCTTGAGAGGTGTCCGGTGCGTGCCTTCGCGCGCCGAACCACCCCAAGGCCCCAACCAACCAGGAGGAATTCCATGGCAGTCGACCGACTCATGGCCGTCAAGCAGCACACCGCCGTATCCGAGGGGCTCTGCAAGCTTCTCGCCGACACCTACACCCTGCAGATGAAGACCCAGTACTTCCACTGGAATGTCACCGGGGCCCAGTTCGACACCCTTCACCGGCTCTTCGAGCGGCAGTACGAGAAGCTGTTCGCGGCCTGCGACGATCTGGCCGAGCGCATCCGCGCCCTGGGCCATGTCGCACCGTCCGGCTACAGCGAGTACGGTCGCCAGACCCGCATCGAGGAGCCCAATGGCAGCGTGCCTTCCGCGCACGACATGCTGGGCCAGTTGCTCAAGGACCACGAGGTCCTCGAGAAGGAAGCCCGCGCCATGCTGGACATCTGCCGCACGGCCAAGGACCCCGTCACCGAGGACCTGGCGATCGAGCGGATGGAAGCCCATGACCGCATGGCGTGGCAGCTGCGCAGCCTCGTCGAGGGCGAGCAGGCCTCGCGCGGCTGAGGATGGCACGGCCACCCCGGACAAGGTCGTCCGGGGTGGCCCCCCGAGGGGTAAGATCGCATCTAGCCACGCTCCGGAAAGGGCTGAATCATGCGCCAACCTCTCGCAACCCTGCTTGCACTCGGGATGCTCGTGTCTGGCACCCTGCCTGCCCGGGCGGCAGAGGACAGCCCGATGGCCACGCGTCCGCAGCAAGGACCGGATGCCATCGCGCGCACACTCCAGCGCCTGGGCTACAAATACCGCCAGGATGAGGATGGCGACTACACGCTGATCTTCGAGACCGAGAACAAGCGGAGCCAGATGGTCTGGATCAACGGGACGACCGAGACGTATGGCCCCTACGACATCATCGAGATCTGGTCGCCAGCCTATCGCTTCAAGGGGACCCTGGACAAGGCCGAATCCTACCTCGAGGCGAGTCAGGCCAAGAAACTGGGTGCGTGGCAGATCGCCCGGAACCCCGACGGCGAAGGCATCTTGATGTTCGTGGCGAAACTTACGGCCCCTGCCACGGAGGCGGGTCTCGACGCCGCCATCCATCTGGTCATCGACGTGGCCGACCGGATGGAAGCCCAGTTGACAGACGGAGGCGATGCGCTGTGATTCCTTGCATCCGGTTCCGGACCGCAGCAGTCCTGGCGACGGGCCTGGCCCTGGTGGCCCCGCCTGCAGAAGCGCTGCAACTCAAGGTACGTTTCGGCGGCAGTCCGACACCTCGCGACGCCAGCCAACCGGTCAATCTGGAGCTTACGGTGACCGATGATGAAGGCGGCGTGCCCTCCATCCTGCTGCCTCATCACGAGAAGACGATGCACCTCGTGGCCGTACCCGAAGACTTGTCGGAGATGGTCCATATCCATCCCGTCGATCAGGGCAAGGGCCGCTTCAGGCTGCCCATCCGTGACAAGCGCCATCTGGATGATCCCGACAACAGCCAGGCCGTCGCGGCATTCGCACGCCCCGGTCGCTGGTGGCTGTTTGCCGAAGTCTCGGACTTTCCGGACCAGACCGTCCTCCTGCAAGAGGACATCGTGGTCCCGGGCCGGCCGAAATCCAAGCCGATGCCCGAACCGCTGACCTGGGCCGGGGACGTCGCCACGACCTCCGTTGCACTCGGCCAGACCGGCGCCACCGCGACGTGGACCCGAAACCGGCACCCGGACGGTTCGCTCTTGCTGACGTGCCGGCTGACGGACGCGACAGGCGAGGAGGCCGGTGGCTTCCTGCCCTGGCTCGGCATGACGGCGCACGGCGTGCTTGTCGGCAAGGGCCCGGACGGCCCGATCTTCCGGCACCTGCATCCGGAAGGCGGCATGATTCACGGAGCTGGCGGCCAAGGGGGCATGAACCATGGCGCCATGACCATGGAACCTGGTGCGCACCACGGCGGCCATCACGAGGCTCAGGTGCAGACCTATCCGGGCAAGTGGACCTTCGTGCTGGGCGCGGACGATGCCGTACCCGGAGGCATCTACAGGTTCTGGCTGCAGACACGCGTCGAGGGTGGTGTCCGGACCTTGCCCTTCACGTTGAGGCTCTGATGGCGGTGGCGCCTGCCGAGGCCGCGAGGACCACCGACAAGGCAGCCAACTGTAGCCACAGCAGGAAGGCCACCACGCCGCTCAGGCTGCCGTAGACCGCGTTCAGGCTTGAGAACTCGAGCAGGTACCACTGCAGGCCTGCGGACAAAGGCAACCAGAGACCGAGGGTGATGAGCGCCGTCACCATGGCGTCACGCCAGGGAATCGTTCGATGAGGCAAATACCTGAAGAGCAGGACGAGGCCCAGGACCATGGCGAGGAACGGCAGGGTCGCCGGCAGTTGATCCCAGGCGCGCGCCACCTGCTGGACCCATCCATCGGCGGCGATGCCGAGGCTTCGGAGGCGGGCGGCTGGCGCCATGTGGGCCATGCGGCGCGGCAGGTCGGACAGCCCGAGGCGCAACAGAATCTCGGCCAGGGCAAGGGCAAGGGTCGCGGCCGCGAACACCAGAGCACGGAGTTCACCCGTCACGACCGCCCAAGGTCCCGTTGGCCGCTGGAAGCCATGTACGGCATCGAGCGCCGTCTGCAGGGATGAGAACAGCCCTCGTCCTGACCAGATGAGCAGGGAGACCGCGAAGAAGCCGAGCGCCCCCCTCGCCTCGACCACCTCGCCGATGGTGTCCGCAAGGAAGGTTCGCTGCGCCGGCATGAGACCGGCCGAGGCCCTCGCGACCAGGTCCCGCGCCTCGCTCGGATCCAGAAGATGACCGGCCATCGCCAGCAAGCCCAGGACCAGCGGGAACACGGCAAGCGCCGCATAGAACGCGATGGCCGCGGCAAGCATCCCACCCCGAACGGCGCCGTAACGGTCGGAGACCATGTCGCCCCACTGCCAGAGCCGCGTCGCGAGGACGCGGACACTGTTCCAGGCTTGCCCCACGGTACTCGGGATTCCCGCCCTGTCGCCGGGCCTCAGGCCCGGGACAGCTTGGCCCACGTGTCCCGAAGGCCGACGGTACGGTTGTAGACGGGGCGATCGGGCCCGCTGTCGGGGTCGATGCAGAAATAGCCCTGCCGCAGGAACTGGACGCAGGTGCCCGCGGCCAGCTCAGCTGCGGCCGGCTCCAGGACCGCCTCGACGACCTTGAGGGAGTCGGGATTGATCGCGTCGGCCAGTTCCTCGCCGTCGTCAAGGCCATGGGGCTTGGCGAAGAGGTGGTCGTAGAGGCGCACCTCGCCGGACACGCCGTGGGCCACCGAGACCCAGTGCGATGTCCCCCGGACGACCCGGCCATCCGGCGTGCCACCGCCGCGGGACTCGGGATCATAGGTGCAACGCAACTCGGTGATGGCACCCGTGGCGTCCTTCACCACTTCACGGCACGTGATGTAGTAGGCGTGCTTCAGGCGAATCTCGCGTCCTGGTGCCAGCCGGAACCACTTCGGGGGGGGATTCTCGGTGAAGTCCTCGCGCTCGAGCCATATCTCGCGTCCGAAGGGCACCATGCGCGTCCCGTCGGCAGCATTTTCGGGGTTGTTCTCGGCCTCGAACCACTCGACCTGGTCCTGGGGATAGTTCTCGATGACGACACGCACCGGGTCGAGGACGGCCATGACCCGGCGCGCATTGGCATTGAGGTCCTGCCGGACGAAGTGCTCGAGGTGCTCGTAGTGCACGAGGCTGTTGGCCTTGGAGACGCCGATGGATTCGCAGAAGGCGCGCACGGCGGATGCAGAGTAACCGCGTCGGCGAATACCGGAGAGCGTCGGCATGCGGGGATCATCCCAACCCCGAACGTGCCCGTCCTGCACCAACTGCAGCAGTTTCCGCTTGCTCATCATGACGTGCGTCATGTTGAGGCGGGCAAACTCGATCTGCCGCGGATGCGCAGGAACCGGCAGGTGCTCCAGGAACCAGTCGTAGAGGGGGCGATGATCCTCGAACTCGAGCGTGCAAATCGAATGCGTGATGCGCTCCAAGGCGTCGGAGACGCAGTGCGCATAGTCGTACATCGGGTAGACGACGTATTGATCACCCGTCCGGTGGTGGTGGGCCCGCTTGATCCGGTACATGGCCGGGTCCCGCATGTTGAGGTTGGGTGACGCCATGTCGATGCGGGCACGCAGCGTGCAGGCCCCTTCCTCATACTCACCGGCCACCATGCGTGCGAACCTGTCGAGGTTCTCGGATACGGAACGCCCACGGAAGGGACTCTCGCGCCCCGGTTCAGTAGGTGTGCCACGGTAGGCGCGCATTTCATCCGGCGTCAGGTCGCAAACATAGGCCAGGCCTTCCCGGATCAGGTGGCAGGCATAGTCGAGCATCTGTCCGAAGTAGTCCGATGCGTAGTAGAGATGTCCGCCCCAATCGAAACCCAGCCAACGGACGTCCCGTTGGATGGCGTCGACATATTCCTGTTCTTCCTTGGCAGGGTTGGTGTCATCGAAACGCAGGTGGCACACGCCACCGAACTCACCCGAGATGCCGAAGTTCAGGCAAATCGACTTGGCATGGCCCAAGTGCAAGTAGCCGTTGGGCTCTGGCGGAAACCGCGTCGCCACCCGCCCCTCATGCTTGCCGGACGCGCCGTCGTCCACCACGATCTGGCGCACGAAGTCGCGGCTTGATGCGGGGCCATCGGCCGCGGCCAACGAACCGGCTTCCTGAGTCATGACTGCTGTCCCCCGGCCTATGGCTTGCCTTCGGGCTGCGTGGCGGGCAAGAGTTCGAGGATCGTGCCGCAAGCCACCCGAGGCCCCGCATTGCCCGCAGGATCGGTCTTCCCGTCGTCCGGCCCGGCATGGATGACGAGCGACGTGCCGTCCCCATCGAGGAGGGCCCGATCACCTTCCAACAGCGTCACGCCCGGCACCGTGACGACGATGCTTCCGGTCCCGCCCGCACCAATCTCGAGGTTGGGCAGGTCGCCGACGTGCGCGCCGCGGGGGTTCAAGTGGCCGTGCTCGCGGCTGTCCGGGTTGAGATGGCCTCCAGCCGAGAGAAAGTCCGGAGGCAGGCACTGGCCGACCTTGTGCAGATGAAAGCCGTGAAGGCCGGGCTTCAGGCCTTGGACCTCGAGCCGGATCTCGACACCCGCCCCGTACTCGCGGAAGACGGCACGCCCGATTTCACGATTGTCGGGGGAGCGCAGGGGTGCCTCGGCAATCGCCTTGACATCGCTGCAACCCACGAGGGTGACAAGAGCCGTCACCCCCACGAAACCGGCAAAACCCAGCCCAGCTTGCGCCATCGGACACCTCCAGCAGGGCTTCATCGTAGCACGGGGCGTCCGCCGGGCCACCAGTTCCAGCGGCCCGCCAAGCGCATGAAGGCCGGCATCAGCAGGACCCGGACGAGCGTTGCATCAAGCAGGACGGCAACCGCCAACCCCAGGCCGATCATCTTGACGATGGCGACCTCGGCCCAGGCAAAGCACCCGAAGACAACCACCATGATGGCTGCGGCGCTTGTAATCAACCCACCGGTGGCCGCCAGGCCCTCCGCCACGGCGAGGCCATTGTCCCCATGCGTTGCGAACGACTCGCGGATCCGGCTCAGCAGGAAGACCTCGTAGTCCATGGACAATCCGAAGGTGATGCAAAAGATGATGATCGGGATGGTACGGGGAATGGCCTGCAAAGGTTCATTCATGCCGATAAGTCCGAGGCCGATGCCCTGCTGGAAGACGGCGACCAGCACCCCATAGGCGGCACCGACCGCGAGCAGGTTCATCACGATGGCCTTGATGGGCACGAGGACGGACCGGAAAGCCAGGCCGAGCACCACGAGCGTCACGCCCAGGACCAAGACCAGTGCCTTGCGGAACGCGATGCTCATGTTGCTGTCGAAGTCGTTGTAGTACTGAGGCTCGCCACCGACCAGCACCCGGAAAGATGCCCCTGGCGTGACCCTCGCCAGGTCGCGACTCAGTGCCTGTGCTCCCTCGAGACTGAGCGCCTGAGTCGGAATCAGTTGGAAAAGCAACGCACGACCGTCCTTGCTGACGAAAGCCTCCCTGACTTCGGGAAGGCGTGCGAGCGTCCGCTCAGGATTGCGATAGAGCAGCATGACTTCCGGCAGGCCAAGGCCCTTGCGCAGGGTCATGGGGGAGAGCACGTCGGCGACGCCCCCGCGCGCCACGAGGGCACGCGCGTAGGCGTGCAACGCGGGCAAGTGTCCGACCCACAGCGCCGGCTTGCCGTCCGTGGCCTCGACCACGATCTGGATGGGCAGCATGGCATTTCGAGGGCCCATGCCTTCCAGCAGGTCGATACCCTGTCGGCTTTCCATCGCCTCGGGCAGCCAGCGCGTACTGCCAAAGCCGAGCTTCATGGCAGACAAGGGCCAGATCAAGGCAGCCATGACCGCGAGGGCCAGCGCGAGCGTCCGCCACGGGCGCGCGAGCACGGCCTCGGTCAACCGGAACCAAGCGCGCCGCACGGAAGCACGACCCTCGGCCGGCACCAGGCGGCGGGGCCAGTCGATCCGGTTCCCGAGCGCGGCCAGCAGCAGGGGAACGAGCGTCAAGGTGACCACAGCCGAGACGACGACAATGAGCATGCCGCCCACGGCGATGCTGCGCAACTCGACCATGGGCGAGAACCAGAGCCCACCCAAGGCCACGATGACCGCCAAGGCGGAGACGAGGATGGCAGGCCCCGTGCGGGTCAAGGTCCAGACTGCAGCCTCGTCCGCCGGCCGGTTGCCGATGGCCTCGCGGAACCGGCTGACCATCAGCAGGCTGTAGTCGATGCCGACGGCCAGGCCCATCATCGTGACGATGTTCTGCAACATCGACGAGAGCGTCATGAACTGGGCAGCCACCCACGCGAGTCCGAGGGCCAGGGACGTACCGACAAGGGCGATGGCCAAGGGAATCCCCGTCGCGGCGATGGATCCGAAGGCAAGCAGCAGGATCAAGGCCGTCAGCGGCAGGGCCCGGATCTCGCCGACTTCGGCATCTCTGGCGCTGTGATGATCGATGTCATGGAGCATCGTGGCACGCCCTGTCAGGACCAGGCGGCTGCCCGGCACGGCGCGGGCAAGGCGCCGGGACAGCGGCTTCAGGCGCTCGCGGACCTTGGGAATCAGTTGTTGCTCGGCCTTGCTGTCCGTCACGCGAAAGCCGACCATCCACAGGCTGGTCTGGCGGTCGGGGGACAGGAAGCGGGCATCGTTGCGGTCCTGCCAGCCCGTCACGCGCCACACGCCGGGCAACGCGCCCAATGCGGCGGGAACCTCGTCCCGGATGGCCCGAATGACGGGATCGTCGATCTCCCGGCCAGGCGTGTGCATCACCACCAGGCCGTGCCGGGCATAGGGAGAGGCGAATCGATCCCGCAGCAGGTTTTCGACGGCCTCCGAGTCACTTCCCGGGATGGCCATAGAGCCTTGGAACAAGGCACCGGGCAATCGGACCGCACCAAGGGCACCCAGCAGGATGGCCACGAACCAGAGACCCAGCACCCACTTGCGACGCGCCAGCAGGCCCCGGCCGACACGTTCGGCAAGAGGCTGCAGCGAAGATTCAAACATCAGGCCCTCCGGCGGCTCGCGCCCCATGATAGCCGCCGGCAGGGTCAGGGCCGGAAGTGGTCGGGGGGCATGGCCCCGTCGACGGTCCCCTCGAGCACATCGAGGCGGTAGACGACCTTGTCGCCCTCGTACATCTCGCGGACGCGGGGCAGGCCATCGACGTCATCCAGCCAGAAGACCTGATGCGAGATGCCGCGCGGGCTGCCGGGGCCGTCGAGCCACAGGCCCGTGACCGACCGTTGCTGCCATCGTCCCGGCGGCAGCAGGCCGAGTCGGCACTCGGGCCGCTCCATCTGCTCGAACACCCGGGTGATGGCGAGGGAACGGTTGTCATCCCCACGAAGGTCCACGAGGCGCGGGTCCTGAAGAGGCAGCGTGATCGACAGCGGAAACTCGAAGAATCGCGTGCGCACGTGTACGTCGTCCTCGCCGAACCAGACGATGCGCGTGCCCTCCGCACTGCGGGGCCGATCGGCAGAGAGGATGGTGTAAGCCGTCCGATCCGGCTTCTCGAGCGCGAGGTCCAGCACCATCTGGGCCGTCTCCTCGCCCTTGCGGACCTTGACCCGGACCTTGCCGCGAAAGCGTTTCGCACGGGCGACCAGTTCCAGGAAACGACGCACCACCGGGTGGGTCCGTGCCGAGGCCGTCGGAGCCGCCTCGAGCAGGGCCGGGGGCTGAGGGACACCAGCCCGCAACTCACCAGCGGGGGAGGGCGCGCCCAACGCAGACAGCAGCAGGAAAGACAGAAGTGGCACGCCTACCTCAAGTAAACGGGATTGGTCAACGCCGTCATCGACCACCAACGATCAGGATGCTTGCGCAGTTCGACGCGCAGGAAGCCCTCATCGGAGGTCCGGGCGGCCACGTCGAGCAGCAGTTCGGCGTCGGCCTGTTCCAACCGGCGCCGCGTCAGCACGCCACGCTTGCTGATCAGCAGGGCCGTCAGACCCTTGCCCCCCTGAACCCGAATCCGGACCTTGAGCCTCGCAAGCCGGCCCGACAGGGGCAGGTCATCCCCTTGCAGGGCCTCGAAGTGCCCATCGCCGTCGGCATCGACCTCGAGGACGGGACGCGCTGCCCTTGCCGAAGCGAGGACCGAGACATGGCCGCGCCGGATGGCGGCCTGCATGGCGGCGGAGTCACGCCGGGCAGCCAGGACCATGTTGGTCGGCTTGTCGATCTCGTCATAGAAGTGGCCGTGATTGTCCGTGCCCCCGAAGGCCGTCAGGCGCTGGCCGCGTGCCAAGGCCTTGTTCCACCAGGCCAAGGCCTCGTTGTTGTGGATGACGGGGCTGACAAGCGCCCACCAGTGGTTCCACACCTCGACGGCGTGCGCCCGCGGGTCGGGGTCGGGCTGAAGCCATTGATTGTTGCGTGCGAACGGGTGGTTGATGACGATGGTGGCCTTGCGTTCGGTCGCCTCGGTCAGCATCTGGTCGAGGCTGAAGTGGGTCTCGATGGGCTGATCGCCCTCGAGGCCCAACAGACAGGCGTGTCCAAGAACCGTCTCGCCCTGCTCGCGCAACGCGCCCCACTCCATGCCCCGGATCATCACGAGATCGCCCGGATTTTGGAACTCGGGCGACTGGGTTCCCTTCATCGTGTTGTGATCCGTCAGGCTCATCGCATCCAGACCCGCGTTCCGCGCGGCCTGCATCATGGTCGTCAGGGTCTTGCGACCGTCGAGATAGCCACTGTGGTTGTGGTTGGTCATCAGCAGCCACTGACCGAGGTGGGCATCCGGGACGGCAGGCCGTGCCGACGCGGGCACATCCCCTTGGCCATCCATCATCGCCATCGCCGCGGTGTCGCGGGGACCGTCCTCGTGGGCGCGCGGCGCAAGGGAGCGAGGCTGGTCGGAAGGCGAGCCGCCGCCGCAACCCGCGACAAGAGCCGCCAGCAAGAAGCGGCGGACGCGGATGCGGGGGGAGAGCGACGGCATGACCTATCCCCTTATCGCTGGGTTAAGGCTTGGTCTTGCGCGGTTGGGCAAGGTTTCTCCGGGGCAGCAGCGTACCGATGTTCCCGGCCTGACTCAGAATAACGATCTCGCCAGCCCCATCCTCGGCGAGGGCGGTGATGCGGCCGGGCGATCCGGCCAACCAGGGCGTCGCATCCTCGGCCTCGACGATCCGGCCGCCAGCTTGCGTCAGGACGTGCAGGAACCCCGAGCAGTAATCGCTGAAGAGATAGCGGCCCTGCAACCAGGGGAGAGCCTTGCCACGGTACAGGACCCCGCCGGAGACGCTGCAGCCGGCCTCGTGGCCGTACTCCCACGTCGGCCTCACGAAGGAGGGATCGTCGCAGGGCCGTCGGAAGCCCAGGCAATGGCCGCGCCCCTCGACCCGGGACCAGCCGAAGTTGCTGCCCTGCAGGACGGCGAACGGGACGCGGTTGACCTCTTCCCAGCGGTTCTGGCCCACGTCGGCAACCCAGCAGTCGCCGTTCCGCCTGTCGAACACGAAGGACCAAGGGTTCCGCAGGCCGCTGGCCACGATCGTCGGCCTCGCTTCCGGAGCATCGACGTCCAGGGCCAACAGCTTGCCCAACAGGGACTGGGGGGCCTGCGCGGTACCCAGCGGGTCATAGGCACCACCGCCATCGCCCATCCCGATGTAGAGCCGCCCATCGGGCCCGAAGGCCAAGTGACCACCGTTGTGGTTGGGAAAGGGCTGACGAACCTTGAGCAGCGTGCGTCGCCCGCGCACGACAGGCATGCCCTCGGCCGTGGCCAGCCATGCCGTCGGGCGATCGAGACGCCAGGCGGTGATCACCGTATGGCCTTCGGGGTCCGTCTGGTTGGTAAAGAACCTACCGTTGCGCAAGAAGCCAGGATGGAAAGCCAGACCAAGCAGGCCTTGCTCGGCGCCCGCGCTGACATCCCCACGAAGGTCCAGAACGGGTCGCGTAGCCAGGCGACCGGCGCCGAGCGCCCGGACTTGCCCTTCCTTCTCGACGACCCAACCCTCACCGGCTTCGCCACCGATGGGCGCGGCAAAGGCAACCGGCTGACCTGCGGCCGGGCCCAGCCAAGTCACGGAGGCACGGGCCAGACCATCACGGTCCATGGGCCGCAGCGGGGGTAGTTCGGAACCGGTGGCAGGGCCGGCAGCAATCACGGCAGCCGAGAGCAGGGCGACAGCCCAGTCAAAGGCCGTCCGAGGCGTCGCACGACCAGACTTCTCAGGCTGCATGGCGCACCGTCACCGCGTGGTTTCCCCGGATGCGAAGGCTCAGGAAAGGCAGGGCCGGCAGCCCCATCGCGAGGGCCGAGACCCAGAACATCGCGTCAGGCCGCTGTTGCTGCAACCACGGGAAGAACCAGGCACCAATCACCACGCCGCCGGTGACACAAGCGCCCAGCCCCCCGAGGACTCGGCCCCGCATGGGGGTGGGTGTCGCCTGCACGGCGAGCACCTGCTGGGCAGGCATGGACCACGCAAAGCCGATGCCCTCGGCAACGCAGGCCACGAGCGGCACCACCGCCCCGGGCCAATGCGGGTAGGAGGCGACGGCAACGGCCTGCAGGAGGGAACCTGCGGCAAGCGGCAGGCAAGGGCCGACGCGATCGAGATGACGCCCCACGCGCACCGCCAGCAGCACGGGTGGCAGCGCGAAGATGGCCCACGAGGCGCTGATCAGCCAGCTTGTCGCACCCCGCGCCAGCATAAAGTCTGCCCACGTGGCCTCGTACATGCCCACCACCAGGCCCCCACCGAGGGCGCGAATCGCCAGCAAGCCCAGCAGGTCCGCCTGCAGGCGCGGCTCCTCGCCGGAAGGTGCAGCCTCCCCGAAGTCCCGGACCGCGACTGCGGCGCCTTCGGAGCGGACGGCAGCCGCACGCCATGCTAGGAATACGGAGGCCAGGGCAATGGCAAACGCCGCAGCAAACGCCCCGCGCGGTCCCATCACGAGAAAGGGCATGCCCAGGGCCGGACCCAGCGCATAACCCGCACTCTGCGCCCCCGTCAGCCGCGCGACCCGGCTCCCGCGGGCATGAACGGGCGCCTGCTCGGCTGCCAGGGCGAGGGCAGCCGTCGTCGCAAGGGCGGCCGCCACGCCCTCGAGCGCACGAAGGGGCACCAGGCCTTCCAGCCCACCGACTCCCAGAAGCAACAGGCCGGCGACGAGCGCATGGAGGACAAGGCCCGTGACGAGCACGGGGCGCCGGCCCAGTCTGTCGGCAAGCCAGCCACCCGGGACGTGGGTCAGGAGGCCTGCGACCATCGCGGCCGTGACCATCGCGCTGATGACGACCGCATCACCGCCCGACTGGCGCGCAACCAGGGGCAGCACGGGCAGCGCCGCGTGGACGGCAGCAGCCTGACCGCAGGCGACGAGGTCGAGGCCGTCAAGGCCCAGCCTCCGCCACGCCCCGCGCAGGGCGCCCAATCAGGGTTGCCGGGGCAACCCGATGGTCGGATCACCGGACGGTGCGACCGACGGAACAGGGGCCGGAGCAGGTGTCGCGACGGGCTTGCCCGGTTGGGCGGCAGGCGGTTCGGTTCGCACCACCTGTTCGCGATAGCGGGCCATGAACCGCTCGTACTCCTGATTCGGCCGCAGGATGATCCATTGCCAGACCGTACGGGCATCGAGGATGCCGTTGGCATTGACGTCAAAAGTCCGGATATGACCGTCCATCTCGCTGCGCGTGACTTTCATGTCCTGATCCCGGTCCGCGTGGTAGAACAGGTCGCGCAAGGTGTAGACGGTGGTGCCGCCCGACGCGCCACCATCGCGCCTGAATCGTTCGTCCCGATGGAAGATGCCGCGCCAGAAACCATCGGGCTTCTCGAGTTCGATCACGCCGTTGCGGTTATGATCATAGTTGTCGAAGATCTCGTTGAGCAGGGCCTCGATGTGGGTCGGCCGGAACATGCCTTGGGCCTGGACCTCACCCGAAGGGGCCTGGACGGCCGCCGGGCGCGCGCCAGGAGCCGTGACAGCAGGCGTGGCAGATGGCGACTGGCCACAGGCGGCAACGACAGCAAGCGCGGATGCGGCCACGACGACACGAGCAAAAGTACGCACGGGAACCTTCCGGGGACAGCGGGCAATACGAGAATGATCTGCAAGGGTTGTCGGAACCGCCGGACGCTTGCTGACCGCCCCGGTATCTATTTTAAACGTTTCTTAGGGCAACCATGGTGCCGCCTTAGGGTGCGAGGCTCCGGACAGGCAACAGGACCAGCGCCGAGGTCGTCCCGACGGCGACCATCCGGTCCTCCTCGACGAAGGCAACCGGACCCGACAGCGCTTCGACCCGATGGATGGCCAGCAGGCTGCGGTGAGCAAGATCGTGCACGCGAACCTCGCCCGAGTCCCACACCGTCGCCAACCAGTCGCCGCCCCTGCCGAAGGCGGCATCGACGGGCTCCCCGTTCCCGCGCAGGCGCCACTCCGGATCGCCGCCCAGCGGTCCGTAGCCCCGGGCTTCACCTGCCTGGCCGAGGACCCACCAGCCGGACACCGGTTCGATGGCGAGCGGACGCCAGTCAGGCGCAAAGTCCCCGGAAACGGGTGTCCGGCCCTGCTCCGGCCGAAGCCAACGCAAGCTCCCGGGTCCCAGCAACCAGGCCGCCGGGCCATCGGCAAGCAGGCGCCAGACCATGCGCGCAAGACCGGGAGCGGGCTGCTGGCGGAACCGGACAGGCAGGCCGGCCTCATCGAGGGCCATCACCTGGAGCCAGCCGGAGGCTGCAGCGGCAGCCAGCCAGGGCCGGCCGGGCACGAACTGCACGGCCGTGATCGGGGCGGCGGCCACTTCCCTGCCCTCGCCGACGACCTGCCCCCCGACCACACGCATGAGCCCGACGACGCCGTCCGCGCGCCCATAAGCCACGCGTACCGCCACGGGCTCCGCGTCGATGGCCGTGATGGCAAGCCCGGCCTCATCGCGTCCGATGTGTGCAAGGGACCAGCCCGTCTCCCGGGAGAGGACCTTGAAGGAGCCGTCGCCGGTCCCGAGATAAGGCGGATAAGGTGCCATCCCGCGCTGGAGGGCCGTCACCCCCCCGGGCACCGGCAAGTCCCGGGGCATCGCGGGCTGCGGCCGCGCACGGGGGGTCCCGAGAGCCCAGAGGACCAAGAGTGAGGGGGCCTCCCAAGCCAGCGCCTCGGCCACCAGCATCGGATCTTCCGTCACGTGCTCGGCGAGCATCCACGGGCGCGTGGCAGCCAGCAGGCGATAGGCCAGAAGGCTGTCCCCAGCCTTGCGTGCCGCGGCCACGGGGTCATCGCCAAGGGCGACGGACGCCGCGGTATCTGCGTTGCGACGCCGTGCCCGTTCACGCAACGCCCGGGCACGGTGTTCGAGCGGGGTCCCCCCGGGCCGCACGACCGCCGCCCCGAGGGTAGCGTCCGCATCGGCTGCGGCAACAAGGGGCCTCGATTCTGTCTCGTCCCCATCGGTCGCGGGCATGACGGCTTCCAGAAGGCGAGCCAGGTGCGGAGGACATTCCGCTTGACGCAAGACGCTTGCCGGCGGCAGCGACCAACCCCGCGCTCTCGGCCCCAGCAGCAACCGCCGAAGCAAGCGGGGCCAGGTCAGGACAGCCACCGACAGCGGCGCGGCTGCGACTACGAGGACGGACTCGGCCGGCCATTGCAGGATCCAGGCGCCGCCGGCCGTCGACAGCGCCCAGAGTGTTGCCGCGGCGGCCAATGTCGTTCGAGGTCCGGCAGGCAGGCCGACGGCGGCCAGCAAGCCGACGGGCGCGCCCAGCAACCAAGTCGACAGGAGGCCGAGGCGACCCGGCAGGCCCGCCGGCAGGACAACCCACAGCACCAGGGTGGCGGCAGGCGCCATGGCGAGCCAGACGACAAACGCGGCGCGTCCCCACCGGGTGGCACCCTCGGCAATCAGGGGGACGGCCGCCCGTTCCCGATCCAGCCAGCCAGACATGGCCGAAGCATGCCATGGTTCGGGTACGCCATGGCCATGGATGGCCGCTGCAACGTCTGTCCCCGGCGCTGCGACCTTGGCCGGGGGCCATCCTTTTGCGGGGGCTGGGAGCTTGCCCCGGACGGTCCCCGCAGCCGCCTCGCCGGCCGAGTCGCATCGTGGTCGATCGACCCCATCGAGAAGAAGCCCGTCTGGTACTACCGGTCGGGAACACGGGTCCTTTCCCTGGGCACCTGGGGATGTACCCTGCGCTGCCGGCATTGCCTTAATGCGGATCTCGCGTGGACTCGGGGGCCAGGAGGTGGCGAGGCACCATGGACGCCCGAGGACGTGGTTCGTCTGGCTCGGGAACACGACTGCGCCGGCATCGCGTGGACCACGACCGAGGCCGCACCCTGGTGGACCTTCGTGGTGGAGACCAGCCGGGCGATGCGCGAGGCGGGCGGCTACACCGTGCTCGTGACCAACGGGTTCTACACGGCGGAGGCACTTGCCGACCTGTTGCCGTGGCTCGACGTCTGGCGCGTCGACCTCAAGGCGTGGGATGAAGATGCCTACCGGACGCTGATGGGGACGGACCCCGGGTTGCAACCCGCAGCCACGGCGAGGGAAAGGACCCTCCAGGCCCGGCAGGCCGGAGCGCATGTCGAGATCGTCACGTGCCTGGTCCCGGGCCACCACGACACGATCGAGCCCCTGACCCCGCTCGCGGACTGGATTCACGACGCCCTCGGGCCCGATACCCCATGGCACTTGCTGCGGTTCCATCCGCAGCATCTGATGCGCCATACTCCGCCGTTCGGGGCCGGGACAGCACGGCACCTCGCGTCGGCCCTGGGCACGCGGGGCCTGACGAGGGTGCATGTCGGAGGCGAAGCGACCAAGAATGGCCCGGCCACCTCGAACGGGCTCAGAGCCTACGATTGGCAAGGTCCGGACGGCAGGTTCCTGAGGCTCGTCGCCGACCCGGCCACGGGCAGGCTAAGCTTCGTCGGGGACGAGGACCTGCTGGAACAGGTGCTCGCGTCGTGCAGGGCGGAAGGCCTTGACCTGGCCCTCGAACGATCCGCCCGCTGCGGCTGAACCTACTTCGTGCCGTAGTTCGTCGGATCACCCGCGAGCAACACGGCCAGCAACCCGAGCAACTGGATATCATGCGGCACGAGGGTGGTCTGGACGAGGAAACGACCATGGATGCCCGTGCGGCCTTCGATGACATTACCGAAGCGCTCGAGGTAGACGGTGCGACCATGGGCCGACGCCTCGGCGCCCCACTTGCCGTCGAAGCGGCCGGTGACGGCCTCGCCGCGGGAAGTCCCCGACAAGGTCCAGTCATTCTGGACACGCAGACGGACCGGATGACCGCCGACTGTGCCGCCCGCTTCATCGTAGAAGGTCTCCTCGACCCGGAATCGCGCGCGGCCCCACTGGCCCTCGAGCAGATCCTCGTAGCCGACGGCACGGAGCAGCCACGTGTCGATCTCGCCGGAATAATAGTTGTTGAACTCGCGCTCGGGGGCGATAGCGGGTGCCAGCAAACGCACGGGCCGCGCCACGGCACCGGTGGCCCCGGCTGCCACCACGGAGGAAGCGCCCCGGACGGCGACAGGCGTGCCGGACGGCCCGCCACACGCGGACAACATCACCGACGACAACCCGACGAACAGGCAAGAACGCTGCATCAAAATCCACCAGATATCAAGGCAAGATCAAGGAACGTTTAAATCATAGCAAATACGCGCTCGTGGTGTCGGTCGGCAGACAAGCCCATGGAGGCCAGGGGTCACAACCGCTTCATGCGAACCGTCATCCTCGCTTTCCGGCTGAACGCAGCTCGCGCGCTGCCGATGCTCGCGATGCTGGCCGCCGGCTGCGGAACACCGGGCCAGACGGGCCTTCGTCCCGGCGCGGCCGGGTTGGCTACGGCCTTGGCGGGTAGCGGCCACCAGCCCCAGCAGGTCGAGATTCGGGCCGAACTCACCGCCGAGGGCCACGACATGCTGGCTGCGCAGGAAGGCTGGAGCACCTCGCGGACCCGGACCGACCTCTACTTCGATGCCTTCGACGGCCGCGCGTGGGCCTGGAAGGGTGGACGAACGGCGTGGAAGCTGCGCATCAAGCGCAAGACCAAGAGCAGCGAAATGCAGTTGCGACGACCCTTGAGCCGCGAAGCCGCCCCGTCCGGCGCCCTGCCGCTGAGCGTGAACGTGACGGAGACGTGGGCGGCCACCATGTTCGAGAGTCAGGTCATGGCCCTGTGGGATCCGGGACTCGCGATGCTCGGCATCCTGCAACAGGGTGACGTGCCCACACGCAAGGCCATGACGGACCTCGACAGAGCTTGGCAAGGGCAACTCTGGGCCGGGGCGGATGCGCTCGCCGGCGCACGCAAGGCGCAACCCGGCTTGATCGTCCCGACGCACCGCGCGGACAAGAACGTGCTGGAGCGGACGATGACGTTCGGTCGCGGGTGGAAGGCCGATGTCGTCCTCGGCACGAGCCGGACACAGGATGGCGCGGGCACCGTGACGGTCCGGCACGAGATAGAGGTCGAACCGGGCCGGGACGCCCCCGAAGCTGCGATGGCGATGCAGGATGTCTCGGCCTGGCTGGTTGCTTCGGGCCTCGCGACGAAGCACATCGCGCCGACCCCGGCCGACCCGACCCAGGCGGCAGCCCGGGCCTACGGCCGCGTCGGGGTACCGCGCACCGCCCGGTAGGGCGACCGTGTGCGCTTCCCCCGGTGCGGGCATGATGCAGCACCCCCCAGGAGACGCTGCCGGCCAATGCCCGAAATTCCCGACGGGAAGGATCCCCGACTCGCCCCCTTGCGCGAGGACATTCGTTTCCTCGGCGACTGCCTCGGCGCCATCCTGACGGAGCAGGGAGGAGCCGCCCTTTTCGCCCTGGAAGAGGAGTTGCGCCAGGGCTTCAAGGCATGGCGAGCCGATCCTGCGGCGACGGGGCTGGGCGAACAACTGCGCAGCACCATCGCGGCCCTGGACACCGAGACGGCGGCAGGCGTGCTGAGAGCCTTCACGCTCTACTTCCAGCTGGTCAATCTGGCCGAGCAGCACCACCGCATTCGCCGTCTCCGCGAGCGCGAGAACCGGGCAGGACGCGAACCGTCCCCCGGGTCGCTCGATGCGGCCGTGGCCCGTCTGGCCAGTCAGGGCGTGGCCGCCGGAGCGATTCGGGAGCTTCTGGGCACCTTGCGCATCGAACCGGTCCTTACGGCACACCCCACCGAGGCCTTGCGCCGTACCGTCCTCGAGCACCTGGGCACCCTGGCGGACTTGCTCGACATCCGCGATGGCCATGCCCCCGGGACGCCCGACCGGCAACATGCCGATGCCCGCATCGCGGCCATCATCGAGGGCATGTGGCAGACCGACGAGGTCCACCAGCGGGCACCCACCGTCCAGGACGAAGTCCGCAACGGCCTCTATTACGTGGAGGGCATCCTCTTCGACGCCGTGCCGGCGGTCCTTGCGACCCTCGAGGAGTGCCTTGCGCGGCATTACCCCGGCGAGACCTTCGTGGTGCCCGCCTTCCTGCAGGTGGGCACATGGATCGGCGGCGATCGGGACGGCAACCCGAACGTGACGCCCGAGGCCACCTGGCAGGCGCTCCTCGCGGCCCATCGGGGCATGTTGCAGCGGCACGCCGCCACGGCAGATGCCCTGTCCATTGCCCTGAGCCAGAGCATCCATTGGGTCCGGATCCATCCTGCGCTGCAGGATGCGCTCGAGGCAGATGCCCGCAGGTGGCCCGAGCGGACGGCCGATGCTCGGGAGCGCAATCCGCTCGAACCCTATCGCCAGCGACTGGCCCTCGTGCGCCATCGGCTCGCAGCCACGCGGTCGCGGTGGCCCGAAGCATGGCAGGATGCCGACCGAGCCCCGGCCGGAACCGACGGCTACGCCTCCGCGGCAGCACTGGCGACCGAACTGGACGTCCTTGACCTCAGCCTGCGCAGCCACCGCAGCGATCGGATTGCCAACGACGGTCTCCGCATATGGCGCAGGCAAGTGGCGACCTTCGGTTTCCACGGGGCGCGCATGGACCTGCGGCAGCACGCCGGCCTGCACGAACAAGCACTGGACGCCGTCCTAAGGCGTATCGGCATCGACTCCGCCGGCTGGACGGCAGCGGACCGCACGGCCTGGCTGGGCAGCGAGCTGACGAACCGACGCCCGCTGGTGCCCCGGGACCTCGCACCGTACGACTTCCAGACCCGCGAGACGCTCGAGACGTTCCGGATGGCGGCGGCGGCGCGGCGCGTCTTCGGACCCGAGGCGCTCGGCTCCTTCGTGCTGAGCATGACGACCGGTCCGGCCGACGTGCTGACGGCTTTGCTGCTGCTGCGGGAAGGCGGCTTGCTGCAGTGGGGCGAGGATGGCGCATGCCTCGCGACGATGGCGGTCGTGCCCCTCTTCGAGACCATCGCCGACCTCGAGCGCGCCCCCGGCGTGCTGCGCGAGCTGCTGGAGCTGCCGACCTATCGTGCGCACCTGCGTGCCCTCGGCGATGTCCAGGAGATCATGCTGGGCTACAGCGACTCGAACAAGGATGGCGGCATCATGGCGTCCTCTTGGTCGCTCTACCGCGCCCAGCAGGCCTTGCTCGAGGTGGCCCGGGAGGCCGGCATCCGGCTGCGCCTCTTCCACGGCCGCGGGGGTTCCGTGGGCAGGGGAGGCGGCCCCTCTCACCTCGCCATTCTGGCGCAGCCGCCTGGTACCGTCGGCGGCGAGTTGAAGCTGACGGAGCAGGGCGAGGTCATCAGCCACAAGTATGGCCGCGAACCCCTGGCACGGCGCAGCCTGGAGTTGGTCACGTCGGCCGTGCTCGAGAGCAGCCTGTGCGCACCGCCCTCCGGTGCACGGGATCCGGCCTGGGAGGCGACGGCCGCAGACCTGTCGCGCCGCGCGCACGCTGCCTACCGGGCTGTCACCCACGACGCTCCGGGCCTTGCCGACCTTCTGGCTCGCGCCACTCCGCTCGACCTGCTCGGGGGCCTGCGGCTGGGATCGCGGCCTGCCCGCCGCCAACCCGGCCGTGACCTCAGCGCCCTGAGAGCCATCCCGTGGGTCTTCGCCTGGACCCAAAACCGCATGATCCTGCCAGGCTGGCTGGGCCTCGGCTCGGCCCTCGCGGGCTGGCGTGCCGACCACGGCCCGCAGGCGACGGATCACCTGCGGCGCATGGCCAGGGAATTTCCTTTCTTCCGAACGCTGCTCTCGAATGTCGAGATGACGCTGGCCAAGGCGGACATGGCCATCGCCTCACGCTATGTCGCCGACCTGGCAGGTACGGATGCCAAGGCTACCGCCCTATGGCTGGCGCTCCAGGCCGAATACCATCTGACGGTCGGCGAGGTCCTGCTGGTGCTGGACCAGACCTCCCTGCTCGAGCACGCACCCACCCTGCGCCAGTCGATCGCCGCCCGGAACCCCTACGTGGACCCCTTGAACCACCTGCAGATCGCCCTGCTTGCCCGCTGGCGAACCGGCGGCGACGCTCCGGCCCCGGCTGCCCTGCTCGATGCCCTGAAGCTCAGCGTGAGCGGCATCGCGGCAGGCCTGCGGAACACCGGCTAAAGCAGACTTAGCCTCGGCTTAACCGAAGCACAAGCCGGGACCCTCACCCCCGGGCCGATAACATCGCCATGAACGCAACCGCCATACCGGTCACGACAGCCCTTCGGGTGCCCCGCCCCATGCCCGGCCCGGCACGAATCAGGCCGAACGACGGCGTCACGCTCTCCTCGGCAAGTGTCGCTCCCCCGGCCCGCCCCGCCCGGCAGGCGGAGCCACCGCGCGCAGCGCGACTGCAGGACTTCGAAGGCCTGGCCCAGCTGCTGATTTCCGGTATCGGTGGCCCGGTGCTGGCGAGCACCGGGGCTCTGCTCGGCTTCCTGTTGGGTGGCCCGGCCCTGGGCCTTACCCTCGCCACGGCCGGTGGGTCGCTGCCTGCCCTCCTCTTCGGAGGCTATGACGTGGTCGTGGGCACCGGCGACATCCTGGCCGGGCGCAAGGGCGGCAAGGGGCAGTTGGCCCTCGGCCTTGCCCTGCTGGTCGCCGGCCCCGGGCTGACGTGGGCCGGGGCGTCCCTCGGAGCCATGCTGGGCACGGCAAGCGCAGCGACGCTCGGCGCCATGCTGGCGCCCGCGCTGCTCTTTGCCGGCCCTTGGATCTTCATTGAGGTCGCGGGGCGCCTTCGCACTCAGGCCTGACCAGCCGGGTGGTACGCTTATTGCGTCACCCCCTCCAATCGTACGGCACCACGTCATGGCTCATCTTCTCGATCCTGCCTTGCTGGCAGGCCTTCTGGCCCTTGTCGTCCTCGAGATTGTTCTCGGCATCGACAATCTGGTCTTCGTCGCCATCCTGTCGGACAAGCTGGATCCCTCCCAGCGGGACAAGGCCCGGACCATCGGCCTCTCTCTGGCGCTCGTGCTCAGGCTCGGCCTGCTGGCCGGCATCTCGTGGATCGTGGGCCTGAAGACGCCTCTGGTCACGCTGGCCGGCTTCGCCCTGTCGGGTCGCGACCTGATCCTCCTGGCAGGCGGCTTGTTCCTGACCTTCAAGGCCACGATGGAATTGCATGAGCGCCTCGAGGGCGCCGGCCACGAACCGGGCAAGGCGACGACCTATGCGCCCTTCTGGACCGTGGTCACCCAGATCATCCTGCTGGACTTGGTCTTCTCGATAGACTCGGTGATCACGGCGGTCGGCATGGTGGACAACCTGAGCGTGATGGTCGCGGCCGTCATCATCTCGATGGGCGTCATGCTGGTCGCGTCCCGGCCCCTCGCCCGCTTCGTCACCGATCATCCGACCGTGGTGGTGCTCTGCCTGTCCTTCCTGCTCATGATCGGCTTCAGCCTGATTGCCGAGGGCTTCCACGTCCACGTCCCCAAGGGCTACCTGTACGCGGCGATAGGCTTCTCCATCCTGATCGAGACCTTCAACCAGGTGCGCCACCGGAAGGCGAGCAAGGCAGAGACCGCGCGCCCCTTCCGGTTGCGGACGACGGAGCGCATCCTGCGCCTGCTGGGCGATGGTCCGCCGCAAGCGACAGGTGAAGCCGGCTTCGCCGACCCCGAGCGGCAGCTGGTCTCAGGCGTTCTGGCACTCGCCGACCGTCCCGTGACGGCGTGGGCCACGCCGCGCGCCCGCATCGTCTGGCTCGACGCGACCCGGACACCCGCCGAGATCCGGGAACGCCTGCTGTCGGCACCCCATGGCCTGCTGCCGGTCGGCGACGGCAGCCTCGATCGCCCCCTTGGCGTGGTGCGTGCCAAGGAAGCGCTGGCCGAAATGGCATCCGGGCAGTCCCTGGCGGCCGTTGCCCGAAGCCTGCCCGTCCTTACGGCACCCGCGTCCGCAGAGGCCTTCACCTTGCTCGACGTGCTCCGTCGTGCCGAGGGCAACCTCGTGCTGCTCGTGGACGAAGCCGGCCAGGTGGCGGGTCTCGTCACCCCCGTGGACCTGCTGTCGGCCATCGCCGGCGACGCGACGACGAAGGACCCGGGGGGCACCGGCCCCTACCTGCCGGCCTGAAACGACCGGAGCGGGTATAGGCCGAGAAGGCCATCATGTCCGATTCCACCGAAGCGTCCGCCACCACGCCTGCCGCCCTGCCGTCGTGGTTCAGGGCCTTGAGCGACCACTACCGCGCCAAGGCCGCACACCAGTTCCTGCTGCACTTCAACATCCAGGACCATGTGCTGGCCGATGGCCGCATCACGACCGTACGTGACCTTTTGGTCCAACGGCTTGCCGACCGGTTCCTGATCGTCACCTACAGCCTGTCCCGCGGACTCGGGTTCCCCGCGACCGGGATGGCCCGGGCCGAGGAGCTGGGCCGGGACCCCGGCATCGGAGGGCTGCTGGGCTTTCGGGAAACGGCCGGGGAGACGACGACATCGACGGCGGACGACCGCGACTTCCGCCGCCTGCAGGGCGCGGGACGCAGCAGCCCGCTACAACCTGCCGACGAGGCCCTGCCGGCCTTGGAGCGCGCCATGCGGCAGGGACGGCAGAAGCTGTGCCTGCTTCTCGACCACGTGGACAAGCTGGCCCCGGCCGATGCCAGGGGCCGTGAACATTGGCTGGCCATCGAGACCTTGCAACGCTGGGCCTTGGACGGAGAGATTGCCGACCACGGCCACCTGATCATCATGCTGGCCGCCGAGCACGGTCAGGTTGCATCAGCCGTCCAGGGCGCCAACAGCGGCACGGTTTCCCTGCAGGTGCCCCTGCCCGATGCGCCGGCCCGCAGGGCCTACATCAGCCACGTGCTCGCCGATGCCCACTTCGGCCGGCTCACATGGCTGCCCGACTTTGCGCCGACGGACCTCGCGGGCCATACCGTCGGCTTCTCGCTGCGCGACGTGCTCAACACCCTGCGTCTGGCAGCGGCCACCGGCCGTCCCGTGGGGCAAGACCTCGTCACCGAACGCAAACGCGAGCTCATCCGGCTCGAGAGTCACGGCCTGCTGCAAGTCGTCGAGACCCGACATGGCCTGGAGGCCATTGGCGGCCTTGCCCACGTCAAGGCCTACCTGAGCGACAAGATCGCGAGCATCCGGTCCTACCTCGATCTGAATGCCCGCGCCGGGCAGACCGATGCCGATCCCGCGGCGCTGGAGCGGGCGCTCGCCCTGGTGCCGAGGGGCATCCTGCTCGCCGGACCTCCGGGTACCGGCAAGACCATTCTCGCGGAGGCTCTCGCCCACGGCAGCCAGCTCAACATGGTCAAGCTGCAGGACATCCGCAGCATGTGGGTGGGCGAGAGCGAGCGCAACCTGACCAAGGTCCTCGACCTGTTGGTCGCACTCGCCCCGGTACTCGTCTTTGTCGACGAGATCGACCAGGCGCTGGGCAGCCGGGGCGGCCCCTCCGCCGGGGCCGGGGGCGACACCGACAAGCGCATCTTCGGCAAACTGCTCGAGTTCATGGGAGACAACCGTCATCGCGGCCGGGTGTTGTGGGTCGCCGCCACCAACCGCCCCGACTATCTGGACGCAGCCATGCTGCGACGATTCGACCGTGTCGTCCCGATCCTGGCCCCGGACCACGAGGAGCGCGTGGCCGTCCTCGCCTCGCTCGCCGGCCGGATCGGCACCCGCTTCGCGGATACGGTCGACCTCGCCGCGATCGCGGCGCGAACGGACGGCCTGACTGGTGCGGGCCTCGAAGTCATCGTCCGTCGGGCTGCCGAGTTGGCCGCGGACAACATCATCGTTCAGGACGGCCTCGTCCGTGCGCTCGAGGACCACAAGCCGAACCACAATCCCGTCATCTACGAGGAGCAGGCGTTGCGGGCGCTCATCGCGGCCAACTTCTACTCGATGTTGCCCCGGCAGCTCCCGGCGCATCTCGCCGAACTGGTCGAGGCCTGCAAGCAGGAGCGCAGCAATGCGCCGCTCGAGCGGGCCCTGGCCAGGTTGGCCACGTGACGATCGTCCAGCTTGCCCTCTGGGCGGGCGCCCTCTGCATCCTGGGCTGGCAATCGGCAGCCGAGTGCGCCGCGTGGCTGACCTTGACCTCGGAACGTGCACGGGCCGCCATGCAGGGCGGGATGCTCGGAGCAGGTCTGGGTGGCGGCCTCGCCATCCTCGAGATCCTGCTGCTGGACGCGGCACTGGTACGAACGCCCTTGCGCTGGCTTCCTGCCGCCCTGCGCGGGGCTGCCGCGGGCCTGGTCTTCGGGACGGTGGGCTTGCTCCTGGCCACGGCCGCCTATGGCTGGCTGGGGCATGCGCCTTGGGCCCGGGGGCTCTCATGGGGGCTGTTCGGCCTGGCCACCGGCCTGACTGAGGGCTTCAAGGCCGCATCGGGTCGTCGCGCCGTGACCGCGGGTCTCGGTGCTGCCGCAGGGGGACTGCTGGGCGGCATCGTCATCGAGCGCGCCCCGGACTGGGCAGGTCCGATTTCGGGAACGCCCGGGGGTGCGGTGCTGGTCACGACCGTCGGCCTCGCCGTGCTGGGCGGTTGCCTTGGGGCCGGCATGGGCCTGGCTCAGGTATTGACGCGTCGCGCGCGCCTCGTCGTGCTTACTTCCCCGCTCGGCAAGCAACTGGGCCTCGCCTTCGACGTGGGCAGCATCGCGACCCGGGAAACCCTCGGCAGCCTCAAGGCCACGTGGACACTGACGGGAGATCCCGGCATCCAGGCCCGCCACCTCGAACTCGAGCGCCAAGGGGCCATCCTGCGGGTGCGCCCCCTCGGCCAGGCCCGCGTCGACCGCTCCGATCGCCCCCTGCGGACGGAAGAACTGTCCCTGCTGACGGACGTGACCTTCCACCGCCTGACGCCCGGCCATGCGGTCGAACTCAGGGATGGCGAGGTCCTGCGGCTGGGCGAGGGCACCCATCTGCATGTCAGCCTCGAACGGCTGCAACGCCTTGTCACCCGTCCTGGCAAGATCGCGCTCGCCGGCCTGCTCGCCATGGCGACGACGGGCGTGCCTGCGGACTTGGCAGAGGCGGCGGGGGGCCCTGTCAGCCTCCGCATCCAGCAAACGGCCGTCCTGCCGGTGCGCGATGGCGCGGGTCGCTGGCGCGCACGGGCGACGGTCCTCGTGCTGCGTGGCGACGAGCCTGTCGAGGGCCTGACGCCGCAGGCCTTCCGGGCAACGCTCGACGGACAGCCTGTCCCGGTGCTGGCCGCAGGTACGGGGGAAGTGTCCCGACAGCCCGTTTGCGTGGCCCTGGTCCTCGACCGATCGGGAAGCATGCTGGCATCGGCCGGTCGCCACGGCCTCGGCAGCCGCATGCAAGTCGTGAGGGAGGCCGCCCGGGCCTTCGTGCGCCGCCTCGACCCGCTGGATCAGGTCATGGTGGTGTCCTTCGATCAGGCAATAGAGGTCCAGGCACCCACCAGCGATCGCGATCGCCTCGAGCGCGCCATCTCGGCCATCGAACCTGCGCGCTGGGGAGCCGGGACCACCAACCTGAGGGGTGCCGTGGCACGTGCCCTGAAGGAACTCGAAGATCACCACAGGGCGGATCCGGGCCTGCGGCTCGCGCTTGTGGCGCTGACAGACGGTGCACACAACGTCCCGGGCGCCCCCACGTCCGGGACCCTCATCGCCCAAGCACGCCGGATCGGCTGTCCGCTGCACGCCATCGCCTACGGGAGCACGACAGCCCCGCGGGGTAGCCGGGACTGGGTCGACGTGCCGGGCATGCGCAGGCTCGCAGGCGAGGGGGGGGGCATTTTCCAACTGGCTCCGGACCCGAGGGCGATGGATGACGCGTGGGGCCGTGTCCTGCGTGCCATTCGGGGCAGCTACGGGCTGGAACTGTCGTTGGGCCGCCGTGTCCCCGATCCCTACACGCATGCCTTGGCCGTAACGCTTGCAGGTACCGGCGCCACGGGCACGGGCCACCTCAGCGGCGGGATGGTCCCGCCCCTGCCGGGCACGCCGGCCATGAGACTGGCAATCTGGCTGCCGATGGCGATCCTGCTGGCCTTCGGCGGTCTCGGACTGCCCTATGCCTGGCGCAGGACCGAGCGACTCCTGGCTCCTGCAGTCCACCCGCCACCGATGCGCGCCGAAGCGCTCGCCCTCTGGCAGGCTTACCTGAAGGGGGACGCCGAATGAGCCGTTTCGTGCGCCTCGAGGCCATTCCGTGGTGGAACCGCGCAGCCTTGGCCGAGTCGACCGTCCTGCTCGCCGGCGTCGGCGCCGTCGGCAACGAGGTCCTGAAGAACCTGGCCCTCATGGGTGTCGGCCGCATCGTGCTGGTCGATCGGGACACCGTCGCCGTCCATAACCTGACACGGTCCGTGCTCTTTCGCGCCGAACAGGCGGGCGAGGCCAAGGTCACGGCCGCAGCCCGGACCCTCCGGGAACTCGCCCCGGACACGGCGGTCCACCCCCTCAAGCTGGATGTGGCCGTGCTGTCTCCCGCGCTGCTGGCCCGAGCCCACGTGGCCGTCGGCGCCCTCGACAGCTTGGCCGCCCAGGTCCGGCTCGGGCGCCTCTGCCGCGTGGCCGGCATCCCCTGGATCCAAGGAGGCCTCGGCGATGCAGCCGACCTCTTCAAGGTGACGCTGACCACGCATCCGGGCGTGGAAGGACCGTGCCTCGAATGCCACCTGCCGCCCGGCACCGGCGACCGGCTGCTGGCCGAGGAGCTGCCCCGGGGAGGCTGCGCGGCTGCCGGGACCAAGGCCGCGGAGGCCGACGGGGTGCCTTCTACGCCCATGACGGCTTCGATCCTGGGTGGCCTGATGGCGCTCGAGACGCTTTCCGTACTGCATGCGGTCCATGGCTTGCCGGCCCCCGACCTGCCTCCTGCGTGGGGGAGTTACACCCATTGGAGCCTGCGCGGCCCGGCGGTACATGCGCTCAGGCGCAGGAATGCGCGTCCCGGGTGCCCATGGCATGCGCCCCCTCGGATCCTGCCTGTCGACGGCCCGGTCCATAGGTGGTCCTTCGCCGCGTTGGCAGAGGCGCTGGGCAACGACGGCATCGTCGGCGTCGAGGGGCACCTCGTAAGGCATTCGGGCTGTCCTTCCTGCGGAGCTGCCTCGGACTGGCGCTGGGCCGCCGAGGTACCGGCGCGTTGTCCGGCCTGCGACACGCCCGATCCTCACGCCGAAAGCCTGCGTCATCTGCCTGCCGGCCATCCTCTCGGTTCACGAACCCCCGAGGCCCTGGGGATGCCGCCGCACGTCGGGCTGCGCTGGTTCACCCCTGCCGCCGAGTGGCTGGTGACTTGGCCCGGCCTGGTCGAGCAAGCCCTTCCGTGAAGCCGCGCTCCCGAACCAGCCTGACGGCGCTCGTGGCCGTGGCCGTCCTCGGGATGGCCACGCACGCCGCCCCGGAAGTCGTGGTCGTGGCCCCCTTCCTGGGTTGGGCTGGCGCCCTCGCCACGACGCTGGCGTGGCGGGCAAGACGGCAGGACGCCGCCTCTTGGGCGACGGCAAATGCCGCATGGTGGCTGGGACTCGGGGGACTGCCGGTCGCGGCCGTCGCCGGCGCCGTACCCCCCTGTGACGTGCAGAGGGGCTGCCTCGCCGCCATGGGCTGGGCCCTCGGGGTCGCGATGGGGACATGGCGGGCATCGCAGGTTCGCGCGACACCGGGGTACCACCTGTTTCGCCTCGTCAGGGAACGGCAGGCCGTGCAGCTGGGCCGGTGCGCGGTGCCGGGATGCCGCGAACAACCGCTGGCGTGCATCCGCCCCGAATGCCTGCGATCCTTATGCGGCACCCACTGGATCATGGCCGAGGCACGCTGCGCCGGTTGCGGGCACGACGGTCTGACGACCACGCCGATCCCGACGCGGCGCGAGCCGGGTTGGACCTGGGCGCCGATGCTGCTTGGCCTCGGGGCCTGCGCGATCCTGCTGCTGATGCAATCGGGCCACCGGGGAACATGAACGAACATGCCGCACTATGTCATCGAAATTCTGGACCAGGACCTGAAGGACAGGGCACGTGGGGCCAAGGCCTATGAGGTCGCGGCCGGAACGACCGTGGCCGCCCTGAAAGCCGCCCTTGTCGACCAATGGGGGCTACCCCGGCGGGACATGCGCGGGGAGGTCCGCCCCTACTTGATGGCATGGGACGGCGCGTTGCTCGACGACGGGGACGTGCTCGACGTCTGCGTCCCGGACGGTGCCACGCTCGCCATGGCCAGTCCCGGGACCGTCGCATGAACGAGGTGCTTGCCGACCATCTGGCCCGCCAATGGGAGGGGCTGGCCGCGCTTGCCGCCTGCTCGGGCACCCACCCGTTGATCACGGCCGTACCCGTAGCGTGGCTCGACCCGCTGGCACGGCGGGCGCCGGTCCGACTGGATCTGGCTTTTCGCACGGTCGCCATCCGTGACATGGAGGTACGCGGACGCTCGCTCGTCCGGGATTTCGGCGGGGATCCCGAGGCCTTCGTTCGCACCACGCGTCCCGGCCCCCTCGATTGGGAACCCGTTTTTGCGGAACCCCTCGAGGATCCCGCGCAGGCTCCCATCCGGCTGCGCATCTTCATGCCCGAGGATCTCAATCGTCCCGTCAGCCCGGAGGTCTACTACATCGATCGGGTGTGGCATCCCAATATCCGGTGGGACAATGGCCTTGCCTGCTACGGGGACAAGCAGGCCTGGGCCCAGCCGGACCGCGCCCTTGCGGACCTCGTGCGTCGCCTGTTCATGATGACGGCCTATGCCGATCCCGGCGCCGTGAACCTCGACGAGGCCCACGCGCTCAACAAGACGGCCCTGCGCTGGTACACGGACACCCTGGCGGAGATGCCCGAGCTCTTCCCCCTCTCGAAGACCTTTCCCGCGTGACGGCGGTCCGCCACTGGCCGGGCCTGCCCCCCGGCGCTCCCGAGATCGAGATACCCGACCCCTTCGTGGCGGCCCTCGAGGACTTCGGACAACGCTCGGCCCGGCAGGGTCGTGAGGCGGGCGCGTTCATCCTTGGCAAGGCCCGGATGACTCCGGAGGGCTGGTGGGTCCGCCTCGAGCAGCTCGAGGAGATACCGGGCGACGGCGATGCCGAGACCTTCACGTTCCCTGCCGAGGCCTTCATCCGGGCGCATCAGCAATGGAGAACGTGGTCCACCGACGAGGTCGCGGCACGCCCGGATGCCCTGTACGTGGTCGGATGGTGCCACACGCACCCGGGCCACGGAGTTTTCCTCTCGCAACCGGACCTCGAGGTCCACCATCGCAAGTTTTCCTTGCCGTTCCAGGTGGCCCTGGTGCTCGATCCGCTGGCGACCGATGCGGATCGACGTCTGGGGCTGGTGGCCTGGACGGGAGAGGCGAGGCTGTCTGCGCACATGCCGGGGACCATCGCCACGCTTCCCGCCCGTCCCGCAAAGATGCCGCCTCCCCGGGAAGGCCGGTCTTCCACCGGGGTCTGGCTTTGGGGCATCCTCTCCCTGATCGGGGCCTTGGGCTGGTGGCTCTGGCACCATGGTTTCTGATACGGGAGGCGCCTCCATGACCAGCTTGCCTGAGGATTCGATCATCCGCTCCATCCGCGACCTGGGCTCGGGCACGTGGATCAAGCCGCCCAAAGGGCCCGAATCCGTCACCTCTTCCGGCAGCCACGCTACGGATCTCGAAGAGCGGCTGGTCCACGCCGAGCGCTTGGTCGCCGATTACCAGGACGAGTTGCTGGCCGCACAGGCGCGCCTCCGCACGATGCAGGATCGCATCGCCGAGCTTGAAGACCAGGTCCGCACGCTGGGCCAGAGCACGGGCATCCGACCCGGCGGAGAGCGTGACGCCCTGTGAGCGCGGAAGGGGATCTGATCGTCAACGCCCTCGTCACGCCCGTTGGCATGGCAGGCCTCGCGATTGGCAGTGCCGCCCTCGAAGGCGGGGCCTTGCTGGCTGCCGGCGCCTGCGGCATCACCCGGGCCGCGGGCGAGGGCCTCGGCATGCTGGGCGAGGCCACGGGAGCGTGGGGGGCGCGCTTCGTGCGTGCAGGATCCGATCTGGTCAGGGGCTTGCAGGATGCGTGGCGGGACGAATGCCTGCGCCAAGCCAAGGCCTATGACGCACGCTTCGCCGACAGGGACGGAGGCCGGGACCGGGCCATCCGCGCCATGGCCCATCTGGCGCAGATCGATCGTGCCCGGCAAGCAGGCGACCCCCGGGGGGATACCGAACTCGACGCCCTTGCCGATGAAGGACGCAGGCGGCTGGAGGCCGACCTTTCGGGCGTGGCCACCGCCGATAGGGATCTCGAGACCTGGCTCGCCCAGGTGGACCAGGTACGCAGGGACGGTGTCCGCTCCCTCGAGGTCTTGCAACAACGGCATGTGGGCGACCTGCTGGCCGAGGCCCTCGGGGCCGCCGGCTACGCCATTGTGCGCGATGAGGCGTTCGGAACGGACCGGCGCTTGTCGGCGACACGTGCGGAGCCCCGGCGCCGCGTGGTCTGGCGGGTGGCACCCGGGGGACGGCTGGCCTTCGATGTCACGGAAGGTTACGAGGGCCGCGACTGCCAGGACTTGCTGGCCGATGTCCTCGACCACCTGAGGCGCCGAGGAGTCCGATTCACGCTCGGGCCGGACCTGGACGAGGTGGACCGCATCCTGCGGCGAGTGGGGCAGGCCTTCGAGGCTGCTGGCGGAAGCTTTTCGACCGAGGCTCTGGTGGATTTTCCGGCCGAGAAAGACCGCCGGGCGGAGTAAGCTCCCGGTCCGCCCCGTTCCCAAAATGGGGCCGAGGGCTTCATGATGCCAAGCAACACGAGGCACACTCTGGAGACCCATAGGCTTGAGCCCCGCACCGGAACCCGGCCCCATTTTCCTGAGAGATCGGGGAGATCGGGTCTTGGCCGTACTCCTGCTGGCGCTGGTCGTCACGGTCGCCCTGCTGTTCCTCTGGGCAATGCCCCAGGTGGGCCGCCAAGTCACGCGCTGGGTGCCGCCGGGCTGGGAACGCAAGCTCGGGGATTCCGCGCTGCGCTCCGTCGTTCGAGGCAAGCCCGAGACCGGTGGCATCCGGGTCGCCATGATCCAGAACATCGTCAAGCGCCTCACCGTGGGCGATACCACATGGTCCTACCGTGTGACGCTCGCGCCTGAGGATCCGCAGGTCAACGCGATGGCCCTGCCCGGCGGGTCCATCGTCGTCACGCAGGGCTTGCTCGAGCGTTGTGGAGGTCCCGAAGAGCTGGCCGGCGTCCTCGCGCACGAGGTGATTCACGTCCAGCACCGGCACGGCTTGCAGAGGATGGGCCAGGCCGCCGGCACTCAGGTGCTGCTGCTGCTCCTGACGGGCGGGGATCCCTCGGCCATCTGGAACGGCGCCGCCGGCCTCGCCGGCTTGCATCACGATCGGCAAGCCGAAGAACAGGCCGATCGCGAAGGCCTTGCCCTGATGGTCAAGGCCCGAATCGATCCCCAGGGCATGGTGCGTGCGTTCCGCATGCTGCAGACGGTTGCCGCCGAAGCCGGGGCCACGGCCCTGCCGGCCTTCCTGAGCGACCATCCGGCCGTGGCGACCCGCCTCGCATGGATCGAGGCCGAGGCGGCCAGGCACCCGGGTCCGTGGGAACCCCTCACCCTGGGCCGCCCCTGGCTGAATGTGAAGTTTCCCGCCAGCCGCCCCTGAGCCGGTCAATGCAGCCGGGGACGCCCCCGCGGGGCCTCACCTCGGCTGCGCGAGGCGAAGGCCAGCTGACTCTCACCAAGCAGGACCGCCGCGTGGGCGATGTCGATGCGACCTTCGTTGAGCGCACGCAGGATCGGTCCCTCGAAGGCGCTCGGAGGTGACCCCTCGCGCACGGGCTCGCGCTCCATCCAGCCCCGGGCATGCATCGCCTCGGCCAACCCGGCGCACGCATCCACCGGCAACAGGTCGAGATCGCGGAAGCGATCGAGCCAGCCGCCCATGGACAAGCCGTGGCCCGCCTTGAGCAGCAGCAATTCACGCAGATCCATCCGCGTCACGCCACGACCAGGCTCGCGCTCGGCCACAAGACGCGGCACGAGCAGGGCACGCGCGAAACGTCGCACCCAACGTGGATCCTGACCAGCATCACCGACCAAAAACCAGCCCAGGACTTCAGCTGCTCCCTCCTGATCAAGGGCAAGGTCCGGTTCCGTGGGCAGGACGGCAACGAGCCAAGGCCCGACGTGTACCGGCCGCCGGGCAAGCGGCGCCACCATGGAGAGGGGAGCGTGCACGACGACCCAGCCCCTGCGCTCAAGCTCGGCCGCCAGGTTCCGCCAGGGATGGAGGCCCTGCCCCCAGAGCACCCGCAGGCGATCCGCGCGCTGCTCGGCCTCCTCTGCCGATCGGAGCGGGCCCATCAGGCCTGCATCGAGGTGCCCGAGCTCTTCCTGCAAGGTCCCCAGGTTCCGGACGCCTTCGGCGCGATCGACGCCATCGAGGATGCGGGTCGCCAGTCGGGCCATCAGGCGACCCGAGAGGCTGGCAGCCGCTGGCCAGACCGGGACACGCAGGGCCTCGTGCGTAGGCCTGCCGAGATCCTCGGGCGTGACGCCCATCTCGCGTGCCAGCGCCAGCAGCGTGCGCCCCGAAGGCTGCGCCCGGCCGTGCTCGTACTGCAGCAGGGACGTGTGGCTGAGGCCGATTCGGCCCGCCAACTCCCGCAACGTCAGGCCGGCGCGAACCCGCACCTTCCGCAGTTGGCGCCCCTGCCGCAAGAGTGTATCCTCGCCCCACGCCATGGCCATGCCCATCTCGCGATCCTCTCTGGCGAACCTACCGGAACCTGATGCCATATCAGCAGCATCAGACCGATCGTCCCAGCAGGACGATCCGCCAAAATTGTCAGGAGGGCGTCAGGCCCGTGTGACGGAAGGCAGGATGTCCAGTTCGCGGCCTACGCGGCCAAAGGCCTCGATGGCCTTGTCGAGGTCCCGCCGGGCATGACCCGCCGAGACAATCGCCCGGACCCGCTCGGAGCCTCGAGGCACGGTAGGAAAACCGATGCCCACGCAGAAGACACCTTCCTCGAAGAGCCGGTCGGAAAGGCGCATGGCCAACCGCGTATCCCCGACGATGACGGGGGTGATGGGCGTGGTCGACACACCGATGTCGAAGCCCAGCGCCTTCAGGCCGTCCTTGAAGTAGCGGGTGTTGTCCCACAGCCGGGCAAGCAGGGCGTCATCCTCCTCGAGGATCCGGAACGCCTCCCGGACCGCTGCCGTCACGGCTGGCGGATGCGAGGTGCTGAAGAGGAACGGACGCCCCCGCTGGTGAAGCATGTCGATCAGGACACGGGGCCCCGCGACATAGCCACCGAGAACGCCTATGGCCTTGGACAGCGTGCCCACCTGGATATGCACCCGGCCGTGGAGACCGAAGTGGTCCACCGTGCCCCGGCCCTGATGGCCGAGCACACCCGATGCGTGGGCATCGTCGACCATGATGATCGCGCCGTGGGCCTCGGCCGCCTCGACGATGTCAGGCAGGGGGGCAACGTCGCCATCCATCGAGAACACGCCGTCCGTCACGACAAGGGTCCGGCGATACTGGCCGCGAACTTCGTCGAGCACCCGGCGCAGATCGGCCACGTCCGCATGCTTGTATACCTTGATGGTCGCCCGAGAGAGGCGGCAACCGTCGATGATGCTGGCGTGGTTGAGCGCATCGGAGACGATGACGTCCTCCTTGCCCAGGATGGCCCCGACCGTTCCGGCGTTGGACGTGAAGCCGCTCTGGAAGACCACCGCTGCCTCGGTGTGCTTGAAGCGGGCCAGATGCTGCTCCAGTTCGACGTGCGCGGCCATCGTGCCGGCGATGGTCCGCACCGAGGCCGAACCGGCACCACAGGTCTCCACGGCCCGGATGGCCGCGTCGCGAAGGCGCGGATGGTTGGCCAGCGCGAGGTAGTTGTTGCTGGAGAGATTGACGACCTCACGGCCATCGACCCGGCAGACCGGGTCCTGGGCACCATCGAGCACCCGGGCCAGTCGGAAGGCACCCTGCGCCACCAGCTCGGCGCGCTCGTCCTCGAGGAATTGCAGGGGATGGGTCATGTCAGGCCTCCGCAAGAAACGCGTCAGGGAAGCAGGGCAACCTTGCCGCAGGCGCCCGAGCGCATCAGGCTCATGGCCTCGTCGAAGGCATCGAGCGGCAAGCGGTGGGTCACGAGCTGCGCCAGATCCACGCGACCGCTGGTCACGAGGCCCATGGCCTGGCTCCAAGTCTCGTACATCCGCCTTCCGGCGATGCCCTGGACCGTCGCACCCTTGAAGACGATGGCATTGGCCAAGTCCAGCTCGACCGGCTTGCTGGGGAGGCCCAGCATCGAGAAGCGCCCGGCATAGGCCAGGGCCTCGAAGGCCTGCCGGATGGCCACGGGGTGACCGGACATCTCGCAGACGACATCTGCGCCCTCGCCGCCGGTGGCGCGACGAATGGCGGCCACGGGGTCCTCGCCGGTCGAGTCGATGGCATGGGTGGCGCCCATCCGCCGGGCGAATTCGAGTCGATAGGGGTTGATATCCACGGCAAAGACGGCCGCGGCCCCGGCAGCCGCAGCAACGGCACACGCCATGATACCGATGGGCCCGCAGCCCATCACGAGCACCGTGCGGCCCGCGACAGGCCCGGCCAGCACGGTGTGGACGGCATTGCCGAAAGGTTCGAGCAAGGACGCCACGACCGGGTCCATGGCATCCGGGACCTTGATGCCGTTGGTGGCGGGCAGACGCACGTACTCGGCGTAGCTGCCCGACGTGTCGACGCCCAGGATGACGGTGCGCCGGCAGACGTGGGCTTGGCCCTCACGGCACGCACGGCACTTGCCGCAGGCAACGTGGGTCTCGGCCGCCACCCGATCACCGGGTACCAGATTGTCGACTTCGGACCCCACGGCCACGACCTCGCCCGAGAACTCGTGGCCGGCGATGAGCGGCGGACGCGTCCGGTCCCGGGCCCACGCATCCCAGTCATAGATATGCAGGTCGGTGCCGCAGACGGTGGTCGCCTGAACCTTCACCAGCACGTCTCGGGGGCCGGGCACCGGCACGTCGACCTGCTGCAACTGGGCACCGGGTGCGGCAGTCGCCTTGACGACCGCCCGCATCGTGCGGGGCAGCGAGGCAGGAAGAGCAGAGACGGACATGGATGAAAGTGTCGCAGGCATCGATCAGGGGTTCGCGGACTGGGCCGCGCACCTTCGCGCGGCAGGAACGCCTCCATGGTAACACGGAGACCCCGACGATGCCGCGCCGTCAGGGATGGAGGGGGCCGGTACCCATGGTGACGGTCCAGGCCGTGCCGCGACCGGCATCTTCGGCCTCGCGGAACACGGCCTCGAGCGCTTCCTGCGTGTCCGCGCAGCCGATGACGACCAAGTCCCCCTCCCGCGCCATGGCGAGTGCGTGCTTGATCGACTCGGTCTCGTCGGCAATTACGGTGAGCCGCTCCTCGGGGAAGCCCGCCGTACGGACGCCCTCCGCGATGACACCCGCCACGTAGCCGGGGGCCGTACCCCGCAAGTCGGCCATGTCCCGGACCACCAACCAGTCAAAGCCATCCGCCGCGACCTCGCCCACTTCCCGAAGCTTTGCCGGAAGCCGGTCCCCGGGTGCCGTCACGACGCCGATGCGACGCGCGACGTCGAGTTGGCGGACGGTATCGATGATGGCCCTATAGGAATCAGGGTTGTGGGCATAGTCGACAAGCACGGTGAAGTCCCGGACGCGCACCAGGTTGAGACGCCCCGGGTTGGTCTCGAAGGTGCTGTGGAAGCCGGTCAGGCCCTCCACAATCTGCTCGTGCGACAGGCCTTGGTGAATCAGGACCGCGACGGCCGCGAGGACATTCTCGACGTTGTGCCTGGCCTTGCCCCTCAAGGTGACGGGCAGACGCTCGACCTCGACCAGAGGAAGGCGATGCTCGCCATAGGCCACCATGACCATACCCTTGCGCAGGGTAACGGCGACCCCTCCCTGGGCCATGTGGGCCCGCACATGGGGCAGGTCGTCCTCCATGGCGAACCACGTGAGCTTGGTGCCCTCGGGCAGTTCGCCCGCCATGCGGACGCAGTGGGGGTCCTGGGCGTTGAGCACGCAGTGACCGCGGGTTCGGCGCGCTACGAGGCCCTTGATGTCCGCCAGATCCTCGAGGGTCTGAACTCCGTGCTGCCCGAGATGGTCGTCGCGGACATTCAGGACCACGCCGGTATCGCACCACTCGAAGGCCAGTCCCCGCTTGAAGAGGCCGCCGCGCGCCGTCTCGAGCACCGCCACCTCAACGGTCGGGTCCGAGAGCACGGTGCGCGCCGACCAGTAGCCGGTGCAATCGCCACGCTGGACGCGCTGGCCATCGAGATAGATGCCCTCGGTGGTCGTGGTGCCGGTGCGCCGACCGGCCTGGCGCAGCACGTGCGCGACCAGCAGGGTCGTGGTGGTCTTGCCGTTGGTGCCGGTGACGGCGATGACGGGTACCTGCGTGGGCGCACCGGGCGGAAACAGCATGTCGATGATGGCGGCGCCGACATCATGCGGCTCGCCTTCGGACGGGGACTGGTGCATCCGGATGCCCGGCGCCGCATTGACCTCGATGATGGCTCCCCTCTGGGCATCGAGGGGCTTGGAGATATCGTGGGCAACGATGTCGATGCCGGCGATGTCGAGGCCGATCTTGCGCGCCGCCCGGACCGCCATCAGGGCGTTGGCCGGATGGATCTCATCCGTAAGGTCGACGGCCGTGCCGCCGGTCGAGAGGTTGGCGTTGGTCCGCAACCAGACATGGCGCCCGGCCGGCGGCACGTCGTCCGGCGCCAGGCCTTGGCCGGCAAGGACCTCGAGGGCGTTGGCATCAAGCTTGAGCTTGGTCAACGGCTTGAGGTGCCCCGTCCCGCGGCGGGGATCACGATTCGCCTCCGCGCAGAGTTCCTTGATGGTCCGGTTGCCATCGCCAATCACATGCGCCGGGTCACGACGCGCCACGGCCACCACGCGATCCCCGACCACGAGCACCCGATGGTCGCGCCCCTCGATGGACTGCTCCACGAGCACGCTGCGGCCGAATTCCCGCGCCAGCCTGAACGCTGCCTCCAGCCCCTCGGCTGTGGTGACGCCGACCGTGACACCCTTGCCCTGATTGCCGAAATGCGGCTTGACCGCGACCCGGCCCAGACGCCGCAGCAGGCGTTGGGCGTCCTCGAGACGCGTGACGGCCTCGCCGCGCGGCACGGGCAGGCCGGCCTCGCGCAACAAAGCATTGGTCTGGTCCTTGTCCGACGCAATCTCGACCGCAATGTGGCTGGTCACGCTGGTGAGCGCTGCCTGAATGCGCTTCTGCCACCGGCCCGTGCCAACCTGGAACAGCGATGCCTCGTCCGTCACACGGTAGGTCGGAATGCCCCGGCGCCGCGCCGCGTCGACGATGGCCGCCGTGCTGGGGCCGAGCGCATGTCGCCGGGCCCAATAGCGCAGGTCGTCCAGGTCCCGGCCAATATCGGGCGTGCCGCCTGCACAAAGCGTCTCGAGGAGCCGGATGGCCACGGGCACCGCTTCCGTGACGACACGCTCCAGCAGGTAGCTGGTCACGATGCGATAGTGGCCCGGGGGCTGGTCGCGCAGCTCGCGGGCCTTTCCGAAACCGACCTCCGTCCCCGCTGCGCACTGGAGCTCGATCAGCACATGCTCCAGCACATGGGCCATGTAGGTCCCCTCGCGCAAGCGCGCCACGAATCCTCCGCGATACCCTCTGGAACATCGGTGGTCGGCCAACCCGGGAAGCAGCGCCACGAGGCGGTCCGTAAGGCCCGGGAAGGAAGTCGTCGGCCTGTCGTGCAGTTCCTGCAGATCGACATGCAGGAACAGGGCCGGCCTGGGGCTGTAGAGGTTGGGACCGCGCAGCAAACGCTGCTCAAGGACCTGGATGGGCAAGGATCTCTCCGGTGTCGGACGCACGGGCGGACGGGGGCAAGGGAAACGCACCGAGCAGGGTCCGGGTCTCGATGTTGTAGGTCCACCCCGCAGGCAGCATGTGCATGCGCACGTTGCCCATGGCGAGCAAGGCGCCGGGCTCGGCAGTCAGGACATTGGATTCGGCCAATTCTCGGCCGTCCAGGATCGTGACCATGCCCGAACCGATGACCTGCATCCGGTAGTCCTGCTCGACGAGCACGGCGGTGTCCTCGTCGACGCCGATGCCAAGCACGAAGGGATTCTGCGCCACGATGGAGAGCAGTCGTCCCAACCGCTGGCGCTGCAGGAAATGTTGATCGACCACCACGCGGCGCAGCAGGCCGAGGCCCGGCGCCAGATGAAGCATGTGCTTGCGGGGGTGCAGGCCGGTGCCGCCCTCGGCAATCATGTGCTCGCTGATGGCGCTGGCGCCGGCCGAGGTACCCGCGACGACAAGGCCCGTCTTGTTGGCACGGTGCATGGCCTTGGCGACCTCGGTACCGCCAAGCAGGGCGGAGATGCGGTTCTGGTCCCCGCCGGTCAGGAACACGGCCGTGCTATCGTAGACAGCTTGGACGAAATCCTCGCGGTTGGCTTCCTCGCGGGACTCGATCGGCAAGCAGGTGACGTGGCGCACACCCATGCCGCGGAAGAGGTCGCCGTAGAGGCGCTCCTTGCCCGCCGCATCCCGGGATGCCGTAGGAATCAGGGCGATTCGTGCATCGGTGCCACCCGCCAGCGCAACGAGGGTCCCGAGAATGGGGGCACCGGGTTCCTTGGCCTCGGAACCACCGACGACCAGAAGCGGCCCCCGCCGGGGCTCTGCTTGGCTCATGAAGGCCATTGTAGCATCCACCCGACAGGTGGGTGTCCGGGGTCAGGTCTTGGTGGATTCCCTGGGCAGAAGCGGCAGCGTGAACCAGAAGCAGGAGCCGGCGCCCGAATGGGACCGGACGCCGATGCGTCCGCGCTGGCCCGTGACCAGTGCCCGTGCTACGGCGAGGCCGAGACCGGCCCCGCCATGCAGCCGCGTCAGGCCGGGATCCGCCTGATAAAAACGCTCGAAGATGTGGGGCAGGTGCTCGGGAGCAATGCCCACGCCGTCATCCTCGACCTCGATGAGCAGGCGCCTGTCCTCCTGGACGACCCGAATCTCGATGGCACCACCCGCGGGCGTGAACTTCAAGGCATTGCCCAGCAGGGCGTGCAGAATGCGTGCCACCGCCTCGGGGTCTCCCCATGCCGGGACGTTCCTCGGCTCGAGCCTCGAGACCATCCTGACCTGGTGATCGCGCCCCCTCGCGGCGAGCGACGCCATCACCTCGCGAACGATGCGGGAGACCTCGATCTCATGGCACCGCAACTGGAACGTCCCGTCCTGCAGCTTGGAGAAGTCCAGCAGGTCATCCACCATCTGCTGCATCTGGCGCGCACCAGTCTGGATGCCACGCACGAACTCGGACTGGCGCTCGGAGAGGGCACCGCCGAGACCATCCTCGAGAAATTCCGCAAAGCCCGTGATGAGCGTCAGAGGCGTACGCAGCTCGTGGCTGGCGGAACTCAGGAAGTCGCTCTTGAGACGCTCGACACGGTGGTGCGCAGCCGCCTCGGAGACACGCCTGCGTTCCTCGCGAACCCGCGCCGTGACGTCGTCCACCATGGCCACCAAGCCAAAGCCGGCGGCCTCGGGATGGTCCACGCGATGGATCATCAAATCGAGATTGTGGATCGCTCCGAGCCCTGCGGCAGGAACCTCAAGCCCTCGCAAGCGTGCCGGAGTGGCCGTCCGGGCGACCCGGGCCAGGATGCGACCGAGACCGACACCCGGCAGGCATCTGGCCAAGCTCCGTCCCGGCCAGTTCCGGCCGCCCATGCCGGCAACCTTGCCATTGACCCAGAGCACCACCCCATCGAGGTCCATCAGGATCACGCCGGAGGGAAAGTAGGCGTAGAGGTCCCGCAGGACGGCCAGGACCCTGGTCCGCCGGGCATCTTCGGCATCGGGCAGGGGAAGGAGGTGGACGACGACCTGCCCCGCCGCCACTTGCGCCAGATTGGCCCTGAACCTGGTCCCGGGCCAGTCGGCAAAGACGATCTCGAAAGGCGGCACCGAGTCGCCGCGACCGTGGGCCAGCAGGCGCCCGACCCACAGGTCACGACTACCCGTCGCCAAACACTCGACCAAGGGCCTGCCGATGCCCGGAGCGGGCAACGACTCCAGCAGCGGCCGCCATTCAGGACTCGCCCCGGCCCAGCGCCCCTGGGCATCGAGAACCACGAAGCCATGCGAGGGCGCCACCACGGGGCATCCGCCACGCATCCGGATCTCTCCATGCGCGACAGGGCCATCGGAGGTCCTGAGCATCTTGTGACCATCACCTCGGTTGATTCGGGAAACCGCTGTGCAGCAACCTCATCATGACACAAGAGCGACACAAAATAATTGGGATATCTCGACGAAGAGCGCCGTGCATGGCAGCCGAATCAGCCGCCGACCTGCCCCCCCAGCCAGCGTCGGCGGTCCTCTGCGGTCCAGCCGTGCGCGTACCCCAGTGCGCCGGCCATCAGGTCCATCAAGCGCCCCTCGGCTGCCGAACCTCGTCCGCGGTCCAGCAACCCCAGCCGCAACCGGCGGTCGAGAATGTCCCGAGGCGTCAAGGCACCCTCGACCAGGACGGCCCACGGAATCTCGGCTTCAAGCGGCGGGTCCGGGACATCGATCCCCGCAAGGTGCCCCGCTGCCCCCAGCGCTTCGCCAAGCTCGCGCACCTGCCGGGCCTCGGACCCGAAACGACGGTCGAGTCGGCCGACGCCCGTCGCCTCCCCCTGCCGCACACCCACGGGCCAGACCGCGCCCGGGGACATAGTCCTCGGAGCACGGCCACGCCTGGCCAACTCGAGGACGGCCTCATCGACCAGCTGGCGCGCCATGAGCCGATAGGTCGTCAACTTGCCGCCCGCAATGCAAAGCACGCCCGCGGGCGTCAGGAAGACCTCGTGCTCTCGGGACACCTCCGAGGCGTGGACGTCTTTGGGCGGCGCCAGCAACGGCCGCCAACCGGCGAAGCTGCCCACGACGTCACCGGGCCCGAGGCAAACCCCCGGACACGCCGCATTGACGGACGCCAGCAGGTAGGCGACCTCGGCCGGCGTCGCATCCTGATCCGCATCGAGGTAGGCGTGGCCGTCCCCACCGGGAGGTGGGTCGGTATCCGTCGTGCCAATCATCGAGCGCCCCTGAAAAGGAATGACGAACATCCAGCGGCGCTTGCCCGCCGCGTCGGGGACCGACTTGATGGTGAGCGCGCGTCCGCCGGTGAAGTCCGGTACGAGGACATGCGTCCCCTTCGTAGGGCGCAGGCGGGGGCGCGCACCGGCCTCGAGGGCGTTGACGGCGTCGACCCAAGGCCCGGCGGCGTTGACCACAAGTCCCGCACGCACCTCGTGCATGGCACCCGAGACACGATCCTCGAAACGGACGCCGGCTACCCTGTCGGAAGCATCCCTGAGCCAGCCCCGCACCTCGGCACGGGAAAGCACGGCGGCGCCCCGCGCGACGGCCGCACGCAGGACGGCCACGCACAGGCGGGCATCATCCGTGACCACATCTCCGTAGCGGAACACGACCTCGAGCGACGACGCACCAAGGGCCGGCAGTTCCTTCCTCGCAGACCGTGGCCCGAGCACATGGTGCCGGTGTTCCCACGCCATGCCTTGCACCAAGGCCATGGCGTCGTAGAGGGAGATGCCGGCCCATGTCCTCACGGCATCGAAGCGGGCACCGCCGGGCACCGGGTAGTGAAAGGGCACCATCGTGGCAAGCGCCTCCGGCAGGTGATCATGCAGGCGCCCACGCTCGCCCAAGGCCTGGGCCACCATGCCGAAGTGATACTGCTCCAGGTAACGCAGGCCCCCATGGAGCAACTTGGACGACCGGGAACTCGCACCGCTCGCGAAATCGCCTCGCTCGAGCAACAGGACGGACAGGCCCCGCGCCGCGGCCTCGGCCGCGATGCCGGCACCGGTGACGCCGCCCCCGATGACGAGCACGTCAGGCGCCCAGGCTCCAGGCCGGGCCCGCCAGACTTCGCGCCGGACCGGATTCAGCGCGCCCGTCACCCCTCGCATGCATCCTCCGCCGCCGGGACGAGCCCCTCATACCCCCGCACGGCAGCAAATGCCGCGACCAAGGCTTCTGCGACCGAGACCAGGTCCGGACGCGTCCCCGTTTCCTCCGCCATCGAGGTCACGACCACGCCATCGAGTCCGCAGGGCACGATGGCTCGGAACAGGGGCTCCGGCAGGACATTGAGCGCGAGCCCGTGGTAGGTCACCCAACGGCGAACAGCGATGCCCACCGAGGCAATCTTGCGCGGACCGACCCAGACGCCGGTCCGCCCCGTGTCCCGGTGCGCGTCGACGGACCAGGCCGCCAACACACGCAGGCACGCCTCCTCGAGATCTCGCATGAAGCGATGGAGATCACGATCGGGCCCTTCGAGCGCCACGACCGGATACAGGACAACCTGTCCCTCACCATGAAAGGTGACGTCCCCGCCGCGCGGCACCTCGATCACCGGGACGGCACCGGCCTCGAGGACATGTCCTGCGGCGCCGCGCTTGCGACCGACCGTGATGACGGCGGGATGGCGCACCACCAGCAACTGGTCAGGACCACCGGAGAGCCGGGAGGCGACAGCCTGATCCATGTGTCGCAGCGCGACCTCGTAAGGGCACAAGCCGAGCCGCCGGACCAGCAGGTTTCGCATCGCCATGGCCTGCCATGATGGCAGGTCGGGCCAGTGGCTGCCGGACGCCTGCTAGCGGCCGAGCCACCTGCGCAGATTGGGCCACTGGTCGGCGACGAGTGAACCGACACCGGCGGCCACCGACGTCACGACGAGCGGCACGGCGGCGGGCGGAAAGGCAAGAGCGGCGACGCCGGCAACGGCAGCCGTGACGCTGAGACCGGCCATCACCGCCTGGCTCTGCCGCACCTCGGACGTGCTGCGCGGATCCCGTGAGGCCGCCATCGCCTTGTGGACATCGTACGCCGCCACGGGCAGGTTGAGCACGGGCGCCAGCCTCGCCGTCACCCGGGCGATGTTGGCCGTGCGCGCCGCAATCGGGCCGGCCGCACGAAAGAAGCGAGCGAGCAGGCCAAGGCCCGAGAGCGCACCATCCGTCGCCCCGACCGCCACGGCACCCCCACGGACCGTCGTCTCCACCGCATCGGGCCTTGCCGGGACATAGGCATCGCGAACGGGGGGCGGAGACGCCTCGCGGCTCGCGACCCCGGACACCCCGGTTGCCACCTTGGGATTGCCCGCTGCCACGCCCTGACGCTGCCGGACTTCGGTCATCCGCATCACCTCGCTGCCTGTCTATCGCCCTCTCCGGGCCGACACTTGTCACACGGGCTGTCCCTCGGCCGTCAGCGCCCCATGTTCATGTCGGCAGCGAGGATGATAGCCTCGGCAATTTCCTTGAGGGACTTTCGCTTGTCCATCGAGAGTTTCTGGATCCGGCGGAAGGCTGCCGCCTCGCCGAGGCCGGCCTGTTCCATCAGGATCCCCTTGGCCTTTTCGACCAGCTTGCGGGTCTCCAGCGTCTCCTTGAGCGTGCGCACCTCGCCCTCGAGCGAGCCCACCTCGTCCTCGAGCGCCTTCATCTCGTCGGCCCGGGCGAGCGCGACCTCGATGGCCGGGAGCAGCTCCGCTTCCTTGACCGGTTTGACCAGGTACCCGAAGACACCCAGGTCCACAGCCTGTTCCACGAGATCGGCCTGGGCCCAGGCCGTCAGCATGATGGCCGGAATCCGACAGGTCTGGTGAATGCGCTCGAGCGCCGCGAGGCCGTCGAGGCGAGGCATCTTGATGTCCATGAACATCAAGTCGGGCCGTTCGGCCAAGGCAACCTCCACCGCGGCCTCGCCATCGGCAGCCTCGGCCACGACGGCGTAGCCGCGCTCCTCGAGCATCTCCCGGAGATCCAGCCGTATCAGCGGCTCGTCATCCACGATCATGACCCGGATCGGCGGTTCCTCGGATGCCTCAGGCGTCACGCTCACCCTCCCCCTCACGGTCCGTCATCGGCAACCGCACAAGCACCCGTGTACCCGCTGGACTGCTCGAAATCGACAACGTGCCCCGCAGGTCCTGCGTCACGAGCGTTCGGATGATCTGCCAACCCAGTTGCTGGCTCTCCCGGGGGTCGAAGCCGGGGGGCAGGCCGATGCCATCGTCCTCGACCGTCAGCAGAAGGTCCCCATCCTCAACGGCCAGAACCAGATCCACCCGCCCGCGCCGACGTCCCTTGAACGCGTGCTTGAGGGTGTTCTGCACCAGCTCGTTCATGACGAGGGCCGCGGAAGTTGCCGGGGCCGAAGGCAGGGTCAGACGACCCTTGGGCAGGATGACTCGGGCCGAAACGGCCGTAAGTGGGGACGAAACGCCCTGCACGAGCGCCGACAACAGGTTGTATGACAGGTCTTTCATGTCGACGGCCTCGACCTCCTCGTGGGAGAGGTACTCGTGGACCAGGGCAATGCTGTTGATGCGATCGATGCAGTCGGTGATGACAAGCCGCGCCTCGCCGGACGAGGTTCGGCGGGCCTGCATCCTCAGGAGCGCGGCGATGGTCTGCAGGTTGTTCTTCACCCGATGGTGGACTTCGCGGATGATCGTGTCCTTGACCATCAGCTCCCGTTCGCGATCCCGGGCCTCGGTCACGTCGCGCAGCAGCAGGATGGCCCCGGCGTCCTCATCAGCGGGTTCGACGGGGACGATCCGGACCCGCAGCACGGCCTGCCGCGCCGTGACCTCGAGGTCTTCCCAAAGACCGTTCGCTGCGACCGTGCGCATCTCGCCACGCGCCGGCAGCGTCACCTGCCAGGGATCCCCGTCCTCGGCCGGATTGAACCCGAAGCGCCGCGCGAGGGGAAGTACCTCGGGTGCAGCCTGGCGAATGACACCCGACTGACCGACGATCAGCACCGCGTCGCCGGGGGCAGGTGGCTCGAGCACCTCGTCGAGCAGACGGGCCCGGGAAACCAGGGTCGTCACGAGTCGGCCGATGGCCAGGCGCGACCGGGCAATCCGCCCGGGCTCATGGCCCAGTTCGTCGCGCAGGGAGCGCTCGACGACACAGACCCCGCCCATCCTCGGCCCGAGCCGGATGGGAAAGGAGACCTGGTGCCGCGGCCTGCCGGCGACGACCCGCCCCTGGTCCCCCTCGGTCACGGAACCGCTGCGAATGGCCTCCCAGACCCCGCGCTCCCCAGCCTCGAGGCGCTCGCCGACCCGGGGCTCGGGCCGGAAGCTGGGCGCCCTGGCCGGCCGCGCCTCGCCAAGGACGCCCCAATCCCCGTCGTGCAGCGGGACGGCAAGCCAAACATCCGCCGCGAGCACATCGGCGAGGAAGGGCAGTTGGCGCGCCAGCCGCGCGAGCCAGATCCGCTCGGCCTCGGCCGGTTGCCAGCCCTGCAGCACCTCCATCAGGCAGTTCCCGGCCTCCCGAACCTGACGAAGCGTCGCTTGCCCACCTGCAGAATCTGGCCGACCCGCTCCGGTCCGACGGGCATCATGGGTTCGCCCAGCGTCTCGACCGTGCCCTCGGGCCCATGGCACCGGACACCGCCCTGCGTGACGAGGCGCCGGGCATCGCTGGTGGTCGCGGCAAGGCCAAGCTTCACCAGCAACGGGGAGAGAGGCATGCCGGCGGGCCAGGCGTCGGCATCGGGTATCTCGAGCGGCAAGGCCCGTTCCTGGAAGCGCCGAACGAAAGCCTCCTCGGCGATGCCGGCCGCTTCCGCATCGTGGAACCGGGCCACGATGGCGCGCGCGAGGCGCATCTTGGCGTCCCTCGGGTGCAGGCTGCCGGCTGCCAGGTCCGCGCAGACCGCCCTCACTTCGTCGGCCCCCCGCGCGGAAGCAAGGCGCCACCAGTCCGGCAGGGCCGCATCCGGCACGGACATGACACGCCCGTACATGTCCTCGGGCGGACAGGTCAGCGGGATATCGTTGCCAATCGACTTGGACATCTTTTCGTGGCCATCCGTGCCCACGAGCAGGCCGTAGGTTACGCAGGCCTGCGGCTCCTGACCCGCCGTCGCCTGCAAGTCGCGCCCCACCAGCAGGTTGAAGCGCTGGTCATCACCGCCCAACTCGACATCTGCCCGAATCTCGACGGAGTCCTGACCCTGCAGGAGCGGGTAGAGCAGTTCGTGCAGGCCGATGGCATCGCCTCGCTCGTGGCGACGGGCGAAATTGTCCCGGGCCAGCATCTGGGCCACGGTTGCCTGGCCGAGCAGGCGCAGGACGCCCGCGAGATCCATCGGTTCGAGCCACGTCGCGTTGTGGTGAATCTCGGCCTTGTCCAGATCGATCATCCGGCCCAGCTGTTCGAGGTAAGTCCGGGCGTTTGCCGCCACCTCGGACGCCGTCAAGGGTGGACGGGCCGCTTCCTTGCCGGTTGGGTCCCCGATGCGCGCCGTGAAATCCCCGATGATGAGCACCACCTGGTGTCCCGCCTGCTGGAAGCGCCTGAGGCCCTCGAGGACCACGGCATGGCCGAGGTGCAGATCAGGTTTGGTGGGGTCGAAGCCCAGTTTGACTCGTAGCGGTCGCCCTTGGGCCAGCAGAGCCTCGAGGCGGCCGCGCGGGAAAGCGTCGACCGCACCGACCAGCAAATCGTCCAGAGCGCCCACAGCCCCTCCCGCCGGAACCTGCCATCGGGCCATCATAAGGATCAGCGCGCATGGGCGGCAAGACGACCGACCCGGCTTCCCTGCATGGTATAAGGGGAACGGCGTGGCCCCCCGGAAGGGCCATCGTCCCGAGATCCGCAGGCTTTCGACGAGGGCATCCACCAATGGTGATGGAGAAGGTGATCAACAAGGGACTCGAAGGGGTCGTGATCACGGCCAGTTCACTCACGAGCATCGACGGCCAGGTTGGCAAGCTGATGTACCGCGGCTACCTGATCGGCGAACTTGCTGAGCACGGCACCTATGAAGAAGTGGTGTGGCTGCTGCTGAATGGCGAACTGCCGACCGCCTCCCAGCTCGACGCCTTCCGGGCCGAGCTCGCCGACCAGCGGACCGTGCCTGATGGCATCGTGCAGATGCTGCGCATGCTCCCGCAGGGTGCAGACTCGATGGCTGCGCTGCGCACCGCCGTCTCGATGCTTGCGGTCTACGACGCCGAAGCCGAGGACCTGTCGGCCGAGGCCAATCGTCGCAAGGCCGTCGCCCTGACGGCCAAGATGGCCACGATCGTCGCGGCCTTCGAGCGCGTCCGGACGGGCCACGAGCCGGTCGCCCCCCGGAAGGACCTGTCCCACGCCGCCAACTTCCTCTACATGTTGACCGGGCAGGAGCCCGACGCGACCAGTGCCCACATCTTCGACATCTGCCTGATCCTCCACGCGGACCACGAGATGAACGCCTCGACGTTCTCGGCCCGGACCACGGCATCGACGTTGTCCGATGTCTACTCGGCCATCACTTCGGCAGTCGGCACCTTGAAGGGCTCGCTCCACGGTGGCGCCAACGCGCGGGTCATGGAGATGCTGCAACAGGTCGGCGGTCCCGAGAACGCCGAGACGTGGATCAAGGATGCCCTTGCCAACAAGAAGCGCGTCATGGGCTTCGGCCATCGCGTCTACAAGACCGAGGACCCCCGTGCCACGGTGTTGCGCAAGCTGTCCAAGGAACTGGGCGAGCGCCTGGGCACCCCCCAGTGGTACCAGATCTCCCGCACCGTCGAGCAGGAAGTGCTGGCCCAGAAGAACCTGTATCCCAACGTCGACTTCTACTCGGCGTCGACCTACTTCATGATGGGGATCAAGACGGACCTCTACACGCCCATCTTCGCCCTGTCCCGGATCGCCGGCTGGACGGCCAACCTGCTCGAGCAGTACGCCGACAACCGTCTCATCCGCCCCGACTCGGATTACGTCGGCCCCCGCGAGCGGTCCTACGTGCCGATGGGTCAGCGGGCCTAGGCGAGGGGAAAGCAGGACCGACGATGGACGACATCATCAGTCGCGGCGTGCAGTGCGCCCTCGAGTTGCTGCCCCAGGCCCCTTGGCCTGCGCCGGAACTCAAGGAAGACGAGCTTCCCCGACCCAAGAAGGCCCGCACGGGTCCCCTGGGCAAGGCCGAGGCAGCCCTCGTGGAGGTCCCGGCATGGCTTCGGGCTTACGAGCGCGCTCCCTGGGCAACAACGCCCCAGTACCAGCAGCGGATCGAACGCGAGACCGTCTGGCCGCTCTACGACCTGATCATCATCACGCCCTCGCTCGACAAGGTTCCTGCCCTTACGGAGGCCCTCGTCGACGCCTTGGCCATGGATGCCAAGACGGCCGAGAAGATGGCGACGGCAGCCGTCCTCAACCCCGTGCCGGCGATGATTGCCGTCCCCAAGGAAGCGACAGACATGGTCCGCAAGCGCCTTGCCGGGTTGGTCCGGACGGAAGTCCCACGCAGCGTCTGGGACAAGCTCTAGCCGGCATCGCGGCCGTCAGGCCGCGTACGGCGTGACCTCGTGCAGCATCTGGGTCCCGTAATCCGGGATAAAGAAACGCATCCGTACGGGCGGATGGTCGTGGCCTGATGCCTCGCTGGCCCCACGGTCCGAAAACTCCCGATGAACGGCCTCGAAGGCTTCCGGGAAGAACGCCACGAGCGAGGGCGGCAGCACCAGCCAGAGCTCCTCGAAGCCTGCCCAGAACGCGGACTTGGCCCTGAGCTTGCGCCGAAAGGCCGCGAAGGGGTCCTGATCCCCTGCCGCCGCCCCGACCAGTGTCTCGATCTCGACCCAAACCTTGTTGGCCACCCACAAGTCGGGATAGCGGAACTCCTGGAAGGCCATCGCACGCTCGGGATCCTGCTCGACCCCTGACTCGATGGCCGTATCCAGCAGGAAGTTGTCATGGGCCGTCTGGCCGATGAAGTCGGCCTGGGGAGGCATCAGCTTGCGGAAGCACGTCACCTGACCCTCCGGATACCGGGCAACCAGAGTCCGCCACGCGATGAGCCTTGCCGTCAGGATGGCCTGCGGCTCGTGTCCGGCCCGCCACTCCGCCGGCGGCCAGATGCGCGCGGCGGCGATCTGGGCCAGGGTGGCCTGCCGTTCGAGTTCCTTGGAGGCGTAACGCAACGTATCGAGGGCAAAACCATCGAGACGCGCCGAGGGCATGCCGAGAGACAACTTCAGCAGTTCCACGCAGCCTTCGACCTCTTCCGTCGGCATCTTGACGGTGCTGGCATAGCGGGGACGGCACCGGAACACGTAGGGATAGAGATTCTGGAACTTCTCGTACTGCCGCATGAACGGCTCGAAATCCCGGGAGTCGGGCACCATCGGGAAGACGTTCAGAAGCGCGACCTCAGGCAACTTGCCGGACGATTCACGCTCGACCATGATCGACTGCTCGCCGTGGATCTCGAAGGCGGGCGTCGGATCCTCGGGGAAGAGAGACAGGCGCCACTCCATGATTGGCAACAGGTACTTGACCAGCAGCAGGTGCCAGGACTCGGCTTCCTCGACAAACAGGTAGAGGATCGGGTCGCGCTGGGAACACGCCGCCTTGAAAAGCTCGACCTGACGGTCGCCACCGAAATCGAATAGCCGGGTCAGCAAATCCATCGTGAAGAGGAGCGTAACGCATGATGCGCGAGTTTGCCCGGCCCCGTTGCCCGTGGTAGAACGGTGACTTGCCAGACACCCTGGGTCCAAGCTCAACCGGAGGGAGCGCAAAGATGCGCAAGAAGATTACCGTCGTCGGAGCCGGCATGGTCGGAGGCACCACCGCCCAGCGCCTTGCGGAGCGCAACTACGCGGACGTGGTGCTCGTCGACATCGTCGAAGGCATGCCGCAGGGCAAGGGCCTCGACATCATGGAAGCGGGGCCGGTCTACGGCTACGACACCGTCGTGACGGGTGCCAACTCCTACGAGGAGACCGCAGGCTCCGACATCGTCGTGATCACCTCGGGCATGGCCCGCAAGCCGGGCATGAGTCGGGACGACCTGCTCTACGCGAACATGGACATCGTCCGTGGCGTGACGCAGGAGATCATCAAGCGCAGCCCGGACGCCATCTTGATCATCGTCTCGAACCCGCTCGACGCCATGGCTCAGTTGGCCTTCGAAGTGTCCGGCTTCCCCAAGAACCGCGTCATCGGCATGGCCGGCGTGCTGGACTCGGCCCGTTTTGCGACCTTCATTGCCATGGAGCTCGATGTCTCGGTCACGGACATCAACGCTTTCGTGCTCGGCGGCCACGGCGACACGATGGTACCGCTGTCGCGCTACACGACGGTGGCCGGCGTGCCCATCACCGAATTGCTGCCTGCGGACCGCGTCGCGGCCCTCGAGGACAGGGCCCGCAACGGCGGGGCCGAGATCGTCGGCCTCCTCAAGACCGGCAGTGCCTACTACGCCCCCTCGGCGTCGGTCATCGCGATGGTTGACGCCATCGTCCATGACCAGAAGAAGATCCTGCCGTGTGCCGTCTACCTCGAAGGCGAGTATGGCGTGAAGGGGCTCTTCGTGGGCGTTCCCGTCAAGCTGGGTGCGAACGGCGTCGAGAGCATCTTCCAGATCAAGCTGACTGAGGACGAACAGGCCCAGCTCAATCGCAGCGCAGCCTCGGTTCAGGAACTGGTCGACAAGATGAAGTCCAGAGCTTGATGGACGTCCACGAACCTGAGGCAGCCGAGGAGGCCGTCCCAGCCAGCGAGCGCTTGCTGGTGCTTGGTCTTTCGGCCCTCCAGTTCGTGCATGTCCTCGAGTTCATGATCGTGATGCCGCTCGGGCCCGACCTTGGTCGGGCCCTCGGTGTCCCGGCCGAGAAGCTGGGCATCTTCGGTGGCGCCTACACCCTTGCCGCGTTCTTCGCCGGACTTGCCGGCAGCCTGGTTCTGGATCGCTTCGCACGTCGACAGGCCCTGCTTTGGAGTGGCGTCGCGATGGTCGTGGCTACGGCCCTTTGCGGCCTGGCCACGGGTGCCGCCTCCTTCCTGACCTTTCGTATCCTGGCCGGGATCGCGGGCGGGCCCGTTACGGCGCTGGCCGTTGCGCTGGTCGCGGACGTCGTCCCCCTCAAGCGCCGGGGCCGGGCGATGGGCACCTTGCTGGGCGCCTTCTCCGTCGCATCCATCCTCGGGGTGCCTGCAGCGCTGATGGTCGCCAACCTCGCCGGATGGCCCGCACCGTTCTTCGCCACCGCGGCCCTCGGTGCCCTGGTACTGCCCCTTGCCATGCGGGGCATCCCGACGTCCGCCCCGCCACCCGTTCGATCGCCCTCGGCCATCCTTGCGGGCTTCGGCAACCTCGTGCGGCGCCCCGAGGCGATGGCAGGCCTGCTGATGACGCTGACGGCCTCGGCTGGCAGTTTCGCGCTCATCCCCAACTTGTCGGCCTACCTGCAGCACAACCTTGGCCTACCGCGAACCGACCTGCCGGGAGTCTACCTGCTGGGTGGCGTCCTGACCTTCCTCGGCATGCAGGCCACGGGCCGCATCGTCGATCGGCTCGGGGCCCCCGGTCCGGCGTGGGCCATCACGGCAGGCTTCGTCGGCCTGTTGTCGGTCGCCTTCCTGCGTGAACCAGCGGGCTGGCCCCCAGCCCTGGTGGGGGCCCTGTTCATGTTCTGCAACGGGACGCGTGTCGTCACGACGGGCACGATGAGCACCCGTATTCCTCGCCCCGAGGAACGGGCCGGCTTCTCGTCCCTGCAGTCGGCGGTGCAAAACCTGGGGTCGGCCTTGGGCGCCGCTGTCGGCACCCTCTTCCTGGCCAGCCGTCCGGATGGCAGCCTGACGGGCATTCCCGGCCTGACGACGGTGACGATCGTCCTTGCCATGTCCGTACCGGCGCTACTGACATGGCTCGACAGGCGCGTCGGTCAGGAAGTGCCTAACCGTCCTTGAGAAAGCGCTCCCGCACCCGGGCGCGGTAGCGCACCTCGGAAGCAGCCCACAGCTGGAACCCGAGCGCCATCATCAAGACGACGACTGCCCCCATGGTCAGGTCAAGCAGGCGGGATTCACCGGTCACGACGGCAGCCGCAGCCGCACCGACCAGAACAAGGACCATCACCGTCCAGAGCGCACCATCGGCCTGGCGCAACGGCCCGGAAGCAAAGACGTCCTCCAGGCCACCCGTGGGTTGGCGTGACAGTTGTCTGCGGGCCTGCTCGGCGCGCGGCTCCGGCAGGCGCCCCCAAGGCGGTTCCCCGATGCAGGCCAGACAGGCTTCCTCAAGGGACGCCTTGCGCAGGCGTCGGATCAGGGGCTGGCTGAGCACGGTGCCTGCCGGCAGGAAGATGGCCCGCGAGCCGGGGTCCCGCAGAGGTCGCACCAGCAATTGCCCGGGCTTCAAGGGAGACTCTTCCGACATGCCCTTGGGATCGGCACCTTACGCACCGACCTTTAGGTCGACAGCGACCCCTTCTCCTGCACGGCAAACGCATCACCCGGCGCAAAGACCGGTACGGCCGCCTCCTTACCCTTGACGGGCAGCACGCCACGCGGCGTACAAGTCAGGTAGCCCTCCACGGCAGCGGCCGTTGCCCCGTCAATCAGGATGCCGACCCCCACTTCCTTGGTCAGACCCTCGAGACGTGCAGCCGTGTTCACGACATCACCGATGGCCGTGTATTCCATGCGGTCCTCGCTGCCGATACTGCCGACGACAGCGTCACCACTGGTGATGCCGATGCCGATGGCGAATTCGGGTAGCTCGCGATGACGCTGCTCCGCGTTGAATGCCTCGAGCGCGAGCAGCATGCGCTGACCTGCCCGGATGGCCGCGCGTTCGGGATGGGCTAGTTCGTTCGGTGCCCCGAAGAGCGCCATCAGACCGTCCCCGATGAACTTGTTGACCGAGCCGCCTTCCTCCGTCACGGCCGCCACCATCCGTGCAAAGTAGCGATTCAGGGAGTCGACGAGGGCTTCTGGCGTCAGGCGCTCGGCCATGGTGGTGAAGAAGCGCACGTCCGAGAACAGGACGACCAGATGCTGTCGGTGAACGCCGAGCGCCGCCGTGCCCCGCTTTGCGGATGCAGCCAATTCGGGGGAGGTATAGCGTGCCATGGCCTCTTCAAGGAGCCGGCGCTCATCGAGGCCCTCGGCCATGTGGTTGTACTGGTAGGCCAACTGGCCAAGCCTGTCGCTGGACTCGATCGGCAGCCGGACATCCAGGCGACCGGCCTGCACGAACTCAATGCCGCTGGCCAGACGCTCGAGGGGGCGACTCAGGCTGTGACGGATCAGGACGGCGAATACGGCCGTGAGAAAGACCGAAACCAGCAGCAGGTACCCAAGCAGGGGCAGGAGCTCCTCGGGCGACCGCCCTCTGGCCAATTCCTGTCCGAGCAGGACCATCGCCATGGTGAACCAGTAAGGTCCCACGAAAATCACGGAGACCATCACGCGGCCCCGAACGGACAACATCCAGCCCGAGCGGTAGCGTCCCGGGTCCTCGCCCTCGAAGAGTGCCGCGAATACCGGACGCAACAGAATGTCATAGGAGAGCAGGGCCACGACTCCCGTCAGGGGGCCCACCAGAAGGCCGGCCATGACCAGTTCGGGCGGTGGCACCTCCCCGGCTACGCGGATGCCGGCGGCAATCACCGGAGGGTAGACCAAGCCCCAAGTCAACACGCTGCCGACGGCAGACCGGTATGGCACCGCAAGCGCAAGCTTCCGCGCAAGCTCTCTGGCTTCCGGGCGAACCTCCTCTCCCCGCTCCATCTGCCACAAGACATCCCGCATGGGCAAGGACCACCGCTTGACGATGGCGACGATGATCGTCGACAGCGCGACAAAGGCGCTGGCCAAGGCCAGCAAGGCCGCAACAAGGGCAGTCGGACGCCAGCCTCCCGTGACAGCGACATAGCCGAAAAGCAGGCAGGTCGGCAGAAGGCCGGAAATAATCCTGCCGGCCATTGGCAATCGCTGCTCGGCAAGCTCCCAGACACCCACGGACGTCCTCGCCGAGGGCTGAAACATCGCCGTCTGGCCACGAAACAAGTTCACTTGTCCACCCTAATGCAAGGCAGTCAAGCTGCAAGTGGCCGACGGCACGATTGCGACGGCGTTCATCGTCGTAGGGCCAGAATGGCGCCCCGGTCGAAGACCCGCACGGCCATCCGGTATGCGGGCCAGAGCAGCAGCAGCCACGGCAGCAGAATCCACGGCAAGACGCCATCTGTCCGCACGGCTCCGGAAAGCAAGGCCGCCTGCAGGCCCATGGCGGGCAGCACGACGAGCGCGCCCCATTGCTGGGCCGCCCGGGCATCCGGGATACGTGCCGACAGGAGCACGAGGACCAGCGTCACGAGCATCGAGGCCGCAGGTGCCCCCCCGAACACGACCATGACCCAGCCCGGGGTCACGAGGACATCCCGGACCGCAGGCCAGCCCAGGAAGTGCGCCGCGACCCCAAGCTGGATGCACCAGGAGAGCCATGTGATGGCCACGGGCGGCAGGCTGGCACCCAGGACCTTGGCCCACAACAGCTCGTGGGTCGCGACGGGCGTCGCCAGCACGGGCTCGAGCGTGCCTTCCGTGCGCTCCTGCACCAGGGCGTTGGCCGCTGTCGTCAACGGGAGCACCAGCGGGAAAATCGTGATGTAGCCGAGTGACACCAGCACGATCAACCAGAGCACCTGCCGACCTGCCGGCTCATTCGCCAACCGGGGGTGCAGCAACGCGACGGGATTCGGCCCCGCCTGTCCCCGCCCTGCCTTCTGGCTGCGAGGCTCGACGCGCTCGCCAAGCAGTTCCTGGCGAACGCGCATGACCTGTACCTGGGCCGAGACGGCCTGCTCGGTCCGGGCCACGATGGCCAGAAGGCCAGGCATCATCCCGGCAGCCAGGACCAGAGGCACCACGATGACGCCGACAAACAGGCGTCGGTTGCGCCACAGGTCGAGCGCCTCGCGCCACAGCAGCCAGCCCATCCGGCGGGTATTCAAGCGTCATCACCCGCAGGGGCGATGCCCAGGGTGCCGAGGACGGCCTCCTCGAGCGTCGCCGTCGCGGCCCGTACCTGTCGGACCCGAGCACCCCGGGCCACGAGGTGACCTACGAGATCGGGCGTGCGCAAGTCGGGTTGATCGACGCGAACCAACAGCTCTCCACCCTGCCACGCATAATCGCGCACCCAAGGCACTTCCCGCAGGACCGACTCGAGATCTCCGGGCACGTCGTCCAGTCGGAACGCCACACGCTGCCCTCCGAAACGCGCCCGGAGGGCTTCGGGCGCGTCCAGAGCCAGCAACCGGTGCCTGAAGATGGCCACCCGATCGCAAAGGCGCTCGGCCTCGTCCATGAGGTGCGTGGCGAGAAAGACGGTGGTGCCGCGACGACGCAGCTCGAGCACAAGGTCGCGAACGACACGGCAGCTGTCCACGTCGAGACCGGACGTCGGCTCGTCCAGGAAGACCAGATCCGGCTGGTGCAACAGGGTCCGCGCCAAGGCGACCTTCTGCGCCATACCCTTGGAAAATCCGGCCATGGGGCGATCCGCGTGCTCCTCGAGGCCCAGCAACGCCAACTGAGCATCGATGCGGCGTCCCGGACGCGACAGGCCGTGCAACCCGGCGAAGAAGGCAAGGTGCTCCCGTGGCGTCAGGCGCGGATGCAAGCCCGGTTGCTCCGTCAGCACGCCGACCCGCTTGCGGATGGCTTCGGCCCCTGCCTCGAGATCATGACCGAGCACGATGGCCGAACCGCAAGTAGGTTCGAGGAGGGTCGAAAGCATGCGGGTGCAGGTGGTCTTTCCTGCGCCATTGGGGCCCAGGAAACCCAGTACCTCGCCCCGGCGGACCTCGAGATCAAGGGGGGCCACCGCCTCGAGGTCCCCGAACCGGCGCCCGAGGCCACTCGTCAGAATCGCGACTCCGGTCATCCGCGCCACCTGCGCCAGAGCAACCAAGCCGCGCCCAGTCCCACCAGCCAGCGATCGTGCCGGTCCAGCCGAGGCGCCAGGGTCCTGCCCAGCCCCCGGGCCACGGGACGAACCAGCCGTTGAAGGGTGCGAGAGGCACGCGACGCCTCGACATACCAGCGCAGGGGGCCTGTCCCGCCCGTGGCCCGGGGTACGTCCGCAACGACCTCCCCCTGCATGATCCCGCGACAGACGTCCCAAGCAGGCTTGGGGGTCGTATCCGCCGCAAGCAGGCCAAAGTGATTCTCGATGGCGACCAGGCCTTCATGGGCGATGGGCCTCGGGGGATCGACCAGTTCGTAGAGATTCACGACGTGCATATCCTGGTTCGGCAATGAGTCCGGTCCGGCCAACTCCGCGAGCCGCGGCAGGGCACGTGCATACCACCGGGCCATACCGGACTCGTCGTGGAGGTCGGCAAACATCGAACCGCCCCAAGGCATGCGTACCTGCCCGCAGCTGGCATAGCCGGTCTCGGCCACGCACAGGGCCTTGCCCCAGCAAGCGGATCGCGGATCGGCGATCAGGGCACGCAGGCGTTCGAGGGGCCGCCAGACCTCGGCACCCAAGCCCGGCACCCACGTGTCCGGGTAGTGGTCAAGCCCGATCACGTCGACCCAGTCCCCGCAGCGGGCCATGTAGGCCTCGAGGAAACCGTCCCACGTGGCCCAATCGGGCAGGTCGAGCGGCACCAGGTCGCCGATGTCCGCCAGGATGTTGACGGCAAGGCGCGCCTCGCTGCCCAGCGCCGCCCGAGCGATGCGGTGCATGCCTTCCAGGATGGGCCATCGGACCTCGGTAGGCAGGTCGACTTCGCGGCCTCGCAGGGTGACGCGGCGGGTGGCGAAGAGCGCGGCATCGCCCTTGGCTGCGGCCAACCAGTTGTTCGGCTCGTTCCAGACCTGCCAGACGGCCACCGCCCCGTCATCTAGGCCAGCCAGCAGCTCGAGGTAGCGGGCCCAGGCATCCAGGAAGGCGGCGCGATCACGCCCCGCGCGCTCCATCACCCAGTCCGGCGGGTTGTACAACACGGCCCAGACCCCAAGGCCCTCTTCCCGCAAACGGGCCAACAGGTGCCTGTAGAAGGCCACCGCCTCAGGCCGGAAGGGGCCCGGCTCGGGTTGCACCTGCCGCCACAGGAGATCCGTCCGCACCATGGACGCCCCGAGTTCCCGGACCTTGGGCAGCAGGCGCTCGAGCACGCGCTCCTGCGTGGCGACATCGAGATCCGGGCACAACCGGGCAGGGTTCAGGTTCACCGACCACTGCAGCATCGTTCGTCCATTATGCCCAGAGGAGTGCGGCCACTATAATGAAGGCCGCATGCACGACCTTTTGGCTGCCCAGCTCGTGGACCTGCCTGCCCAGCCCGGGTGCTACATGTTCCGGGACGAGGCCGGCACCCTCCTCTATATCGGCAAGGCCGTCAACCTGCGCCAGCGGGTCCGTTCCTATTTCCGCGACGACGCCGGGCAATCGGCCAAGACCCGCCTGCTTGCGGCAAGGGTCCACGCCGTCGAGGTCGTTCGGACGCCAACGGCTGCTGACGCATTGAACCTCGAGAACACGCTGATCAAGCAACACCAGCCGTTCTTCAACATTCGGCTGAGGGACGACGCCACCTATCCCTGGCTCAAGCTGACGCTCGACGAAGCCTACCCGAGGCTGCTCGTCGTCCGTCGCCGCAAGGCCGACGGCGCACGCTACTTCGGCCCTTTCCCGGACGCCGGCGCGATGCGCGCGACCCTGCACCTGGCCGGCAGGATGTTTCCGCTGCGCAAGAAGGCACGTCCGCCCTACCGCGACCGGCCCTGCCTCAACTACGACATCGGCCGCTGTCTCGCCCCGTGCCAGGGCAAGGTCGACCCGGCCACCTACCGGGGGCTCGTGGAAGGTGTCCAAGACTTCCTTGAAGGGCGGGCCAGCGACCTGCAGCGCCGCCTCGAGACGGACATGGCCGCCGCCGCCGACCGGCTCGACTTCGAGCAGGCGGCCAGGCTTCGGGACACGCTCGAGGCCTTGCGCAAGGTCATTGTCCGCCAGATCACCGTGGGCCCTTCGGACCAGGACATGGACGTCCTGCACGTGGCTGTCGGCGAGGCCTTTGCGTGCGTGGAAGTGCTGCAGGTCCGTGGCGGCAAGGTAACGGGTCGCCGGGAACATGGCCTCGACCTGCCGCCCGGGACCGACCCGCGGGATCCGGACCTCGCGGCAGACATCCTCGGGGCCTTCCTCGCCCGCGGCTACGAGGACCTGCGGGTTCCCCCGGAAATCCTGGCACCGGTCGAGCCCGAGGCGGCCGAAGCCTTGATGGAGATGCTGGGCGCCGCACGCGGCAGCAAGGTCAGGCTGTCCGTACCCAAGCGGGGTGCGCGCGTGACCTTGCTGGACATGGCGGCCGACAACGCCCGCACGGGCCTCGAACGGCTCAGCCTTGCCCGGCGCCTTGCGGCCGAAACCCGCAAGGACGATGCCCTGACCGCATTGGCCGAGGCACTCGACCTCGACGCCCCGCCCCGCCACATCGAAGGCTTCGACCTCTCGCACACCCAGGGTATCGAGGCGGTCGCCTCGCTGGTCGTGTTCCGGGAGGGTCGTCCGGCCAAGGAGGCCTACCGGCACTTCCGCATCCGGACGGCGCGAGGCGGCGATGACTTCGCCGGCATGGAGGAAGTGGTCGGCCGTCGCTACAAGCGCCTGCTGGAAGAAGGCACGCCGCTGCCTGACCTGATCCTGATCGACGGCGGGCCCGGCCAACTGGCCGCGGCCGTCCGGGCACTCGGAGCCCTGGGCCTCGAGGACCAGCCGGTCTTCGGCCTGGCGAAGCGCCTCGAGGCCATGTTCCTGCCCGATCGCCCCGACCCTGTCCTGCTGGCCCCGGATGCCCCGGCCCGCCTGCTGGTGCAGCATATCCGCGACGAGGCCCATCGGTTCGCGCTCGGCCTGCATCGCAAGCGACGCGGCAAGGCGGGTACGCGTAGCGCGCTGGACGGCATCGAGGGCCTGGGGCCGCGCCGCAAGGTCCAACTGCTGGAACGGCTGGGCTCCGTGGATGCGATGCGGTCGATGCCGGCCGCCGAACTGGCCAGGCGTGGTGGCATTCCCCGCCCGCTCGCGGAGCGCATCTGCCGATCCCTGACGCCTGACCCTCACCGGGAGCGTGCCGATGCGTAGGCAAGTCGCGTCGCTGCTGGCCCTGCTGTTCCTTGCCCTGTCGTCCGGCCTGCCTGCCGCGGAAGCCCGTGAGCACCGCAAGGTTCCGGCACCGCCGCCGTTGACGGGTCGGGTCCCCGCCCGTCCGGTCAAGGGCCTGACCCAGGCCCAGCAGCAACAGCGGGTCGTGCAGCAGCGCCTCGGCGAGGCACGCAGACGCGTCCGCGAATTACGTCGACTCGAGACGACCCACGTCCGCAAGCTGTCGGAGATCCAGCAGGCCGTCGAGCAGACGAGCCGTCGCCTCGAGGACTCCCGGTTCCGGCTCAACAGGGCCCAGCGCCGCCTGACGGCGACGCGCGGCGAACTTCGCCGGGCCCAGGATCGTTTCACGCGGGAGCAGGCCCTGGCCTCGAACCGCCTGAGGACCATCCACAAATTCCGACACGTCTCCAACTGGGAGGCCCTGCTCACGGCGCCGGACCTCTTCGCATTCCTGACGCGGTACCAGTACCTCAAGCACGTTTCGATGACGGACCAGCGCCTCCTGGATCGCCTGGACCGCATGGTGGCCGATGTCCACGAGAAGAAGCAGCGCTACGACGAGTTGGTGGGCGAGGTCGACCGCCAGACCAGGTCCATCTCGGCGCAGAAGGCCGACCAGGTGGAACAGAAGGTGTCCCAGGCCGACCTCGTCTCGCGCATCCGTAGCGAGCGCGCCGCGTGGGAGGCCGCCGAGGAACAGCTCGAGCGCACCAGCCGCGAGTTGGAGGCCTTCATCCGCAGGATGCTCGCGGCCCAGCGCAGCCGGGCCAGGCTGGGCACCGGCCGCTTCGCATGGCCGGCCCGGGGACGCATCACCAGCCCCTTCGGGATGCGCATCCATCCGATCTACCGTGTGGCCAAGCGCCACCACGGCATCGACTTCGGCGGACGTATGGGCAGTCCGGTCTATGCAGCGGACACCGGCATCATCCTGTTCGCGGGCTGGTACGGCGGCTATGGCAAGGTCATCATCATCGACCACGGTGCATCGATGGCCACGCTCTACGGTCACCTGTCCGCCATCCACGTCGGCAGCGGCCAGAAGGTGACACGCGGCCAGGCCATCGGCCAGATTGGCTCCACCGGTCTGTCGACGGGCCCCCATCTCCATTTCGAGGTCAGACGCAACGGAGCTCCCGTCAATCCTGCGGGTTACCTGCGCTGAAGTCGGGGGGTATGATGACGAGACGTGTGGTCCCCGGAACGTCCCGGGGGGACCACCAGAAGGAGTGGCGTCAATGATGTTCCGGCAAAAAGCCGCCAAGGCCGTGGGACGCGTCGGGTTGCTCGCAGGGCTGATGGCCGGGTCCTTCGGCCTGGGAATGGGCTTCGATCCGCTCGTGATGGCGGCGGAGAGTCGGGACTTCAGGACCTTCTTCGAGGTCTACAACAAGGTCCGGACCGAGTTCCTGTCCCCGCCGGGGGACGAATCCAAGCTCGAGTACGGGGCGATCCGCGGCATGCTGGAGACCTTGGACGACCCTTACACCCGCTTCATGGAGCCCAAGGTCTTCAAAAGCATGCAGGAGGAGCGCCAAGGGTCCTTCTCGGGCATCGGCATCCAGATCGGCATGCGGGACAAGAAGCTGACGGTCATCGCCCCCATCGAGGAGACGCCGGCATGGAAGGCTGGCCTCAAGGCCGGGGATCACATCATCTCGGTTAACGGCAAGTCGACCCAGGACATGGCCATCGACGAGGCTGTCGGCCTGATTCGCGGGCAGCGGGGCACCCCGGTCAAGCTGGTGGTCGTGCGCGGGAGCGCCAAGCCCCGGACCGTGTCCATCGTCCGCGACAACATCGTGACCAAGGCCGTCCGGGCCCGGAACTTGCCGGGTGACGTCGGCTACATCCGCCTGTCGACCTTCATGAGCGAGTCGGCGGACCGCGAGATGCGCGACGCCCTGCAGAAAGTGGCCGGCCAGCGGGCGCTGGTCCTCGACCTGCGCGGCAACCCGGGCGGGCTGCTGCCCAATGCCGTGACCATCGGCCTGATGTTCATCGACAAGGGGCCCGTCGTGCAGATTGTCGACCGCGATGGCAACCGCGACATGCTGCCTACCGAGGGCATGATCCGGCGCACCGGCAACAAGGCACTCTGGGACAAGCGCAAGCCGTTCGTGGTCTTGGTCGACGGCGGCTCCGCCTCTGCCTCCGAAATCCTGGCCGGCGCCCTGCAGGATGCCGGCGTGGCAACGCTCATCGGGACGACGACCTTCGGCAAGGGCCTGGTCCAGACGGTCCATCCGCTCGAGGGCGGTGCCGGCCTTGCCATCACGACCAACAAGTACCTGACGGCGGGCGGCAACGACATTCACAAGCGCGGCATCATCCCCGACCTGCTCCAGGAGCCCGCGCCCACCCCCAAGAACGAACCCGAGCCCGAACCTTCCGATGACGTCGCGCGTGACGCCCGGGACGCCCAGCTGCAGAAGGCGCTGGCATTCATTCGCGGGCGTCTGGGACAAGGCCCCGTCGTCAAGCTGCCCCCGCGCGCCGCCATTCTGGAGAAAGCATCCAAGATGCGCCGCGACGAACAGGTGGCCGAAGCCGAGGGCCAGAGCGCCATCGACCTCGAGGCGACTCAGCGGATGGAGGGCTCGGTCAGCAGCCTGCTCGACCTGCAGGGCCAGCAGGAGGACGAGGTCACCCGACTTCTGGTCGATTTGTCCACCAAGGTGCGCGGGCTGTCCACGGATCAGATGCAGCGCATCACCTCCCACAAGGACTTCGACATCGAGATCGAAGGCGAGGCCACGGGCCGTGAAGGCGAAGCCCTCGCAAGCCGGCGGGCGGAGACGACGGCCGCCTACGTCCGGGGCTACCTGCAACACTTGGGCCTGCCGTTCGGACGCGAGGACCTCAAGGTCAAGGCGCGGGAAGGCAACCAGGGGGGCGTGACGGTGCGCATCCACCTGCCGCTGCAGGACCTCATCGGAAGATGATCCGGAGCTTCTCCGACTGAAAGCGTGCCTGTAAGCAGGCTGGGTACGATGGGGATACACCCCCGGTCCGGACGAGGACCCTTCAGGAGGAACCCGATGTCCCGCCTACCCAAGGCCCTGCTGGCAGCCACACTCATCATCTCCCTTCCCGGCTGCGCGACCGATAGCCTCAGCGCACTGCCCAACTCCGCAACACGGGCGGTATCACGCTTGAGCACGGTCGCCCGGACCGTGGGTGCCGCCATGGTCCAGGATGCCGTCACGGCCCTGGTCGAGGAGAGCAACGGCGAGGCCGCCGACTACGCCGTGATGGACCCTGGCACCTCGGCACCCGCCTACCGGGTCCAGTTGCTCGGCGCGCCCAAGCCGCCCGAAGGCATGGTCGGCATCACGAGCGGGCCTACCGGGGATGAGGGCCGGCCCCAGCTTGCCGCCGGCTTCCAGGGCAAGATCGACATGCAGTTGCCATTGGCCGAGCGTACGCGGCCCGATGGCTCCAAGGTCAAGCGTGGCAAGCCTGCCGAGCAGGGCAAGCTCGACCAGGTCAAGAAGCAAGTCGGCGAGCGCGTCGAGAAAATGAAGGGCAAGGTCGAGGCGCAGCGCAAGGCCGTCCGCGACGCGATGGGCAAGGACAAAGCCAAGCGCGAGGTTCTGGTGGGTGATGACGGCACGGTGGGCGTGGTCTCGTCCTTCGAGCACAGCAACAAGGCTGGCACCCACGTCGTGAAGGCCCAGCAGGTCTTCAAGGGCACCAGCAAGGACGACGTCAAGCCCGAGAACCTGCTTTCCAGCGCAGTGCGTTCTGCGCGCACCACGAAGGACGGCATCAAGTCCAGCAGCGTGCGTACGGTCGCCGTCAACGAGGACGGCACCAAGGACATCACGTTCACGCACACGCTGACCCGCAATGATGGCAAGACCAAGACGGTCTCGTGGGAGCGCACGGTCGCGGCGGATGGCTCGTCCTCGGGCGAGGGCAAGCTTGTCCGCTTTGATGGCAGCGAGTTGACCATCGTGCGGTCCGTGTCCACCGACGGCACCATCAGGGCGACGGTCACCGACACCCGCAACAAGGTCAAGGCCGAAGTGGCCCTGGACGAGGCCACGGGCAAGGTCGACGCCGAGGTCGCCAGCACGGAGGCTCCCGCGGAGAAGGAGTCCGTCGCCGTGGCCGATGCCGAAGCTGCGGAACCCGCCGCCGAGTAGCCCCTGAGTCGAGGGACCAGCCTGCCTGGGCGGGCCGGTCCCTCGCGCCATTTCCTGCCGCGGGAAATTCGCGTGACAGGGTATTGGGTAGTTAGTACGTTCCGACCAAGAGGTTCTTGCCTTGTCCAGCCGACGCCTGATTGGCACGAGCCTCGGATTGTCCCTGATGGCCCTGCCCTTGCTCCTGCACGGTTGTTCGGCCGACCAGCTGGTGCGCTTCGGCTTGCTGCGAGATGCCCTGCCGTCCCCCAGCGTCGACTGTCCCAGCCTCGATGATCTGGCGGAGGGCGATGCGTTTCCGCCTGGGTGCGAGGCGTTGCTCGAGGCCGAGCAGCAATCCCGCCTCGAGGCAGATGCGGCCGCAGCCAGCGCTTCCACCCCCACGCCGGCTCCCACGCCCGGTCCGGCGGGCGGAGGCTTGTCCGGCAAGGTTGAATTCGTCACGGGCCCCTCGCCCGCGGCGACCACGCCGCCGCCCTTCCCCAAGATCGAGACCCCGACCCCGGAGCCGGCGCCTTCCGCCATCCAAGGTTCGCTCGGCGAGTAGCCCACGGTGATGCCCAAGGCCCCGGGCCTCGCGACACGCATCCTGATCGGGCTGGTGGCGGGCGCCTTGATAGGCGCCGTGGTGCCCGATGTCGCCGTCAAGGCAGCTCCGATCGGCGAGGCATTCATCCGCCTGATCAAGTTGATCGTCGTCCCGATCCTGATCGCGACGATCACCGTTGGCATCGCCGATGCGGGCGACCTGAAGCGGGTGGGCACGCTCGGGTTCAAGACCCTGCTCTACTTCGAGGTCGTCACCACCATCGCCCTCGCAATGGGGATTGGCGCAGCGCACCTGCTGCAGCCCGGTGCAGGCCTTGACCCTGCCACGCTGGCCCACGCGGACATCAGCCGCCACGTCACCCGTGGCCAGGAGAGCCACAACCTGCTGCTGGCCGCGATTCCAGCCAACGCCGTCGACGCCGCGGCGAGGGGTGACCTCCTGCAGGTGCTGGTGTTCTCGGTGTTGATGGGCCTCGCAACAGCGGCGGCAGGAGCCGCAGGCAAAGCGTGGCTGGAAACGATGCGCGCCCTGGGTCAGGTCATGTTCCGCTTTACGCACCTGGTGATGGCACTGGCACCGTTCGGCGTGGCGGCCCTCGTCGCGAACACGGTCGCGACCTTCGGGCTTGGCGTCCTGCTCCCCCTCGGCAAGCTGGTCCTGGGCCTGTACCTAACCATGGCCGTCTTCGTCATCGTGGTCCTGGGCTCCATCGCCCGTGCTGCCGGCTTGGCGCTGTGGCCACTCATCAAGGCCCTGAAGGAAGAACTGATCCTCGCCTTCTCGACCGCCAGCTCCGAGACCGTCCTTGCCAGGCTGATGGACCGACTCGTGGCGGCCGGCGTCCCCCCCGGCATCGTCTCGTTCGTGCTGCCGACTGGCTATACCTTTAACCTCGATGGGTCTTCGCTGTATCAGGGCCTGGCCGTGCTGTTCATCGCACAGGTCTTCCACCTGGACCTCAGCCTCGGCCAGCAGGTCGTCATCCTGCTGACGCTCATGGTGACCTCCAAGGGTATCGCCGGGGTCCCGGGGACTTCCTTCGTCGTGCTCGCAGCCACGCTGGCCTCGACGGGCCTGCCCCTCGAGGGCCTTGCCCTGATTGCCGGGGTCGATCGCCTGATGGACATGGGCCGTACGGTCGTGAACGTCATCGGAAATGCCTTGGCCACCATGGTGATTGCCCGATGGGAAGGCATCCCTGCAAATGCCCTCGCGTGGCACGCCAGCGACGGTTCAGCGGGGGAGGCAGCCAAGGCCTGAGGCGGGTCCGGACGACGAGCAGCCTGGGGTTCTGACCCCGGCCCGTCCGCCGGACACTGCGCGCGGAACCCCTGGACGTCGATGACGGAAGGAACCGCGATGACACGAATTGTCCCCTTGGCCATGTTGCTGGGCCTGCCCCTCGCCGCCTGCGGCACGGCACCCGTGGCCTGGCAAGGTCCGCCGGACGCCATGAAACTGCCTGGTGGCATGCGCGCGTCGGATGGCTTGCTGGGCATCCAGCGCTGGCAGGACCTGGACCCACTCAAGCCCTCCATGCGGCGGCAAGCCACGGAAAACCTGCCGCCGGTCGAGGCCACGAAGAAGGATTTGCCCGAGCGTATCGCCCGGGAAGAGGGCGAGAAGCGTCTGGTCCGGATACCTAGGGAAAATCGGGGAGATCGCCGCGGCAGGCGCGGGGGTGGCCTTGGGGAAGATCCGCCGGATGTCGTCGGCTTCGGCTCGCTGGGCTATTGCGGCACGGCCTGGAATGACGGCTTCTGGGGCGGCGACGCCTGGAGCTTCGCGCCGTACGGCTGGAGCGGCAACCTCTGCTTGATCCCGTACGCCCTCGTCGGGGCCTACGATGTCCCTGCTTACGTCCCCTTCTACGATAGGGCCGCTACCCTCGCCCCCTATCAGGACCTGCCGCTCGCCTACGGGACGACACCCCCGGTACCCCACCCATCGGCCTCGGGGCACCCGTGGCCGGCGCCGTGGCACCCATTGGCGGCATACCGGGCGGCCTCCCGCTCGGGCCGGGTATGCCTGCAGGCTACGCATCCGGGCCCGTCGGCTACGGGCCCATCGGGCATGGCCCCGGCGAGGCCACGATGCCTTACGGCGTCTGGCCTGGACGCACGCCCGTGAGCAACCCGGCAGCGTGGCCGCCGGCATCACCCACCGCCACGGCCAGGACTGGCCTGGGCACGGCCGGATACGGGGGAATCGCCGCGATCAACCGTTGGCGCTGAGCACCGGCAATCCGGCGTTGTAAGGTCGGGGCGGGGATGGGCATGCTGCGGGCCGCGGTCCGGGATGGATCCCGGCCGACAAGGAGGTGCCCGATGAAGCCATTCCGGTGGCAAGCCCCGCTCCTGGCCGCAACCATGGCGTGATGCAGCGCGACGCATCCCGCCACGGCTCCCGTCGGTCCGCCGCGTCCGGCAGAGAACGGCACACCCGCAGTCGTGCCGGCAGAACTGACGGATCGGGACGCCGCGGTAACACGGCCCAGCAAGGTTCAGGTCGAGCAACCTGCTCCTGCCGGAGACGCGGCCGAAGCGGGCCAGGCGACGCTGCCGACCCAGGAGGAGCTCGACAAGGCCCTGCCCAAGGGGTTGACCCTGGCCCAGTTGCAGGAACGACTCAAGCAGGTGTCGGCCAATCAGATCGATACCGGGCAGGACACCGGGGAAGAGGCCGCTGCGCCCCAGGGTGACCGGCAGATCCAGCGCGGTGGCCGGGGCTTCGGTGGCGGGGGCCGGGGATTCGGCCGTGGCTGGGGCGGTGGGCGCGGCTGGGGTCGCGGCTGGGGTCGCGGCTGGGGCGGTGGGCGCGGCTGGGGCCGAGGCTGGGGCAGGGGCTGGGGCAGGGGCTGGTGGGGTGGCGGTTACCGGGGCGCCTCGGGGCCTTCCTGGTACGGTGACCTCTACGGCTCGTACTTCTATCCGGTCGTCGCCGGCGGCCTCACCTACTGCTACCCGTACGCCGAGGTCGGCGGGCTCCATCAACCGGTCACGACGACGCCCTTCCTCATATCGCCATGGACGATACGGTCCTGCCTACATGACCTGACGAGACGCCCGCGAGGGCCCGCATTCCCGGCCCGTTGCGCCTGCGGGATGCGGGCCCCAGCGTGTTAGCATGGAGCCCTGTTTCGGCACCCCCAAGCGAAGGAGCTCTGCGTGCGCGTCGTCGTCTGCGTCAAGGTCGTACCGGACACCACCGAACCCAAGCGTCTCGGAGACCAGCACGCGCTGGTCCGCAGCGGCGTCCAGGGTGCCGTCAACCCGATGGACGACTACGCCTTGGAAGTCGCCCTCAAGTGGAAAGATGCCCAGCCTGATCTGGACGTGGTCGTCCTGACGATGGGCCCGGACGACGCGCGGGCGATCATCAAGAAGTGCCTGGCCAAGGGCGCGGATCGCGCCGTCCTCGTCTCGGATGCGGCTTTGGCCGGTACGGACGCCATCGGTACGGCGCGTGTCCTCGCCGCCGCCATCCGCAAGATCGGCGACGTCGATGCCGTGCTTTGCGGCGTCCGTTCGTCCGACGGCGAATCCGCCGTCGTCGGGCCGGCCGTGGCCGAGCTCCTCGACCTGCCGCAACTCACGACGTGCAAGGAGGCCGACCTCGACGCATCGGCACGGACCGTCACCGCGAACCGTGAGGTCGATGGGGCCCTCGAGGTGGCACGGGCGGGCCTGCCTGCCCTCCTGACCGTCACGAAAGCCAGCTTCGAGCCCCGTCTCGCGAACTTCAAGGGCATCCAGGCCGCCAACAAGAAGGAAATCCTGGGTTGGACGACCGCGGACCTCGGCATCGCGCCGCCTGCGCGGCAGGTGCTGGTGACGGCGGCCGGCGAACCGCCGCAGCGCCCCGCGAGCCAGGTCCTGACGGGCACGGCTGCCGAAGTGGCCCAGAAGCTTGCCCAGTACCTGACCGAGCAGAAGCTCGTCTGATTCCGAGGAGACCCGCACCATGTCAACCATCTGGACACTGGCTGAAATCGAGGGTGGCGAGCTCAAGGGCATCACCCACGAACTGTTGACGGCGGCACGCAGCCTTGCGGATGCGTCGGGCAGCCTCAAGGTAGGCATCGTGGCGCTGGGCCACGAGATTGGCGGCCTGGTGCCCCAGCTCGGCAGCCTCGGCGCGGACATCGTCGCCCTGGCCGACGCCCCCAGCCTCGCCAATGCGCCTGCCGATGTCGTGGCCCGCGTGGTCGGGCCTTTCCTGCAGGGCCAGCAAGCACGAACGGTCCTGCTTGGCCATACCGCCACCGGCAAGGATATCGCCGGCCGCTTGGCCGTTCGCCTCGATTGTGGCGTCATTGCCGATGCCACCGAACTGGCAGTCGAGGGTGGCAAGATTGTCGCGACCCGCAGCATCTTCGGGGGCGGCATGTGGTCCCGCGCGGTGGCGGCCGGGAACGGTGCCGTCGTGACGGTCCGGCCGCGCGCCGTCACGCCGGCACCCGGCCAGCCAAGCCGTAGCTCCGAAACACTGACCATTTCCGTTGCCGACGGCAGCACGACACGCCGCGTCGAGACCTTGGAGCTCAAGCAGGAAACCAGCACGACGGTCTCATTGGGGGATGCCGAGGTTGTCGTGGCAGGTGGACGAGGCATGGGCGGCGCCGACAAGTTCGGCCCCGTCGAAACCTTGGCCAGGACCCTCGGTGCGGCGGTTGGTGCATCCCGCGCCGTGGTGGACTCAGGCTGGCGGCCCCACAAGGAGCAGATCGGCCAGACCGGGCGTACCGTCAGCCCCAAGCTCTATGTGGCCTTGGGCATTTCGGGAGCGATCCAGCATCTGGTCGGCATGAGGACCTCGGGTACGATCATCGCCATCAACAGCGATGCAGAGGCGCCCATCATGAAGGTCGCCAACGTGGCTGCCGTCGGCGACGTCCACGAGATCGTCCCGGCCTTGGTCGCCGAGTTGTCCCGCCAAGGCGTGGGCGCTGGCGCCTGAGGCTTCGCCTCGATCCTTCAGCGGGGGTGGACCTGAGACAGGTCAATCCCCGCTTTCGTTCGGATCCCTCGACTGATAACGCCGGTTCTGAACCAGCCGTCGCCAGTCAGCCACCCAAGAGCACTCCCCCCGGTCCAGCCAGGCTGTCCGGGGAGATTTGAGGTGCGGAAGGGGGGATTTGAACCCCCACACCTTTTGGGTACACGCTCCTGAGGCGTGCGCGTCTGCCGTTCCGCCACTTCCGCAAGTGAAATTACAGTTTAGAAGATCCTAAAGCTCAGGTCAAGGCAGAAGAACCGCTCCGGACTGCAAGGCCCACTGGGCAACCCAATGGGCGCCCGGCACCATCCAGCCTGCGACGGCCAGAATCCCGGCGCCCAGCACGAGGACGAGGCCGGATGACACGGCAAGGGCCACCCGCTCACCGGTTGCCAGCGACGGAGGGGCAGCGGGTGACGGCAACGCACCGGACAGGACGCGGAACAGCAAGGGCATGTAATACGCGAGTGACACCATGCTGCTCAGGATCGCGAGGACGCCCAACCAGCCCAAGCCTGCACCAAAGGCGACGGAAAACACCATGTACTTGCCGAGGAAGCCGGCCGTCATCGGGAAGCCCACCAGCGAAAGCAGGGCGACGACAAAGGCCGTGGCAAGCCCGGGATTGCGCTGCATCGCGCCATCGAGCCCACCGTTGCGCTCGAGAACATCGAGGCAACCAAAGGCTGCAAGGTTGGTCAGCAGATAGGCCACGAGATAGACCACCAGTGCCTGGACGGCATCCGTACCCGTAGACCCCGCAGCAGCAGCCAACCCCACGAGCATGTAGCCCGTATGGACCACACTTGAGAACGCCATCATCCGCTTGGGCTTCCGCTGGTTCATCGCCATGAGGTTACCGACGACCATCGACGCCGCAGCCAAGGCGGCCAGCAGGGGCTGCCAGTCGGTCCCGACACCGGCGAGGCCGGCCACGAGGAGGCGCAAGCCGAAGACGAAGGCCGTCACCTTGACCACCGTCGCCATGAAACCCGTAAGCGGAGTCACGGCACCCTCGTAGACGTCGGCAGACCACATGTGGAACGGCGCTGCGGCCACCTTGAAGGCCAGGCCTGCCACCATGGCCGCCAAGCCCAGCATCACGAGGCCGTGACGCGCCGGTGGGAGGTGGACCGCCGCAGCCTGCAACCGACCTAGAGAAAGGCTGCCGGTGGCGCCGAAGAGGAAGGCCATGCCCAGCAAAAGGATGGCGGAGGCAAAGGCACCCAGCAACAGATACTTGAGCACGGCTTCGTGGGCCCCCGGACGGGAACGGTCCAGTCCGACAAGCCCATAGACGGACAAGGCCACGATCTCGAGGCCCAGGAAGCCGGTGAAGACGTCACCGGCCGATGCCACGACACCGGAGCCCGCAACCGCAAACAACAAAAGCGCATGAAGTTCGCCGTGCGCGAACGAACCGCGATCCGCCGCCGCCATCAGACCGGGCAGAACCAGCAGGGCACCGGCCGACGCCAACGCCACCAACAGGAGGGACAAACTGTCGACCACCAAGGCGCCACCCATGTAGGTGGCCCTGAAGGCACCCGTCGCACCGACCGGCTCCATGCCGATGACCGGTCGAACCCAGAGCGTCACGGAGAGGACCAGCGCACTCAGGTTGACCATGCCGGCGTGCCAAGCCATGGTCCGGTCGGGATCCCCGTGACGGACGGAAGGCACGAGCAGCAGGGCGAGCAGGGCACCAAGCACGAGGAGGGCCAACGGCGCCAGAGGCAGGTAAGTCGCAAGTTGCGTGTTCATGGATGAGCCCCAGTCGGCAAGGCAGCCTGTGGAACAGCCTTGTGGAAGCGAAGGACATAGGCGTCGGACCAAGGCTTCATGCGATCGATGAGCAAGCCCGGTCGCACACCGAAGAGCACCATCATCACGAGCAAGGGCAACACCACGGCCAACTCGCGGACCCCGAGATCCGGGCCCGTGGGCGCAGGCTGGACGGCCGGCCCGTAAAGCATCCGCTGCAGCAACCAGAGCAGGTACGCTGCGCCAAGCACCACGCCGAGTCCACCGGCGAAGGCAACCCAAGGCGAGAGGCCCCAGGCACCGAGCAGAATCAGGAACTCACCGACGAAGCCGTTGAGACCAGGCAGGCCCGCGGAAGCCATGGCAGCGAACACCAGAGCCGCTGCCAACCAGGGATGTGTCGCGGCCATGCCCCCGAAGCGGGACAAGTGCGTCGCCCCTTGGCGCTCGCTGGCCCAGGCGGCCAGGATGAACAGGGTGGCCGTAACCAACGCATGGCCGACCTGCTGGAGCATCGCACCGCCAAGGCCCTCGGCCGTCAGACTGAAGATGCCCAGGGCGATCCAGCCGAGATGGCTGAAGCTCGAGTAAGCAAGAACCGTACGCACATCACGGGCACCGAGGGCCAGAACGGCGCCGTGCAGAATCCCGACGACGGCAAGTCCGGCCAGCCAGGGTGCCCAGGCCACCGCCTGCTCGGGAAACAGTGGCATGGCGACCCGCAGGACACCGTAGGTGCCCAACTTGGCCATCAGGCCGGACAACAGGATGACCGCAGGCAGGGGCGCCGACGTGTAGGCAGCAGGCAGCCAGTAGTGCAACGGGAAGAGCGGGATCTTGACGGCAAAGGCAAGGACAAGGCCGGCAAAAGCCCAGCAACGTGCGCTGGCACTCCACGTGGAAACGACGCCAGCCAGAGCATCCAAGTCGAAATTCCATGCCCCGAACCGTGCGTGCGCCTCAGCTCCCATGGCGAAGATTACCGCCAGCATGGCCAGCGAACCGACCAGCGTCACCACGACGAAAGGCACCGTCGCCTTGCGACGATCGGCGTCCCCCCACAGCAGGATGAGAACCAGGGCCGGAAGCAGCATCAGCTCCCAGAAGACGTAGAACACGAGCAGGTCCTGGACAACCAATACCCCGGCCATCGTCCCGACGAACAACAGCAACCATGCATGGAAAGCGGGCGGCCTTTTGGCTCCGGACACCAACACGGCCAGCAGGCCCAGGGCGGCACCTGCAACCAGCAGGAAGACCGACAAGCCGTCGACGCCCAGACGGAGGGTGCTTCCGAAGATGCCCAGCATTGGCCACGAGGCAACGCCCTGAAGGTCAGGCTGGTCGCGGAAGGTACGCAGCAGCATCACGCCGAGACCAAGTTGGCCAACCATGGCCAGGCAAGCGACGGCCCGCGCAAGGCGCGCCGGCAGCAAGGCGGCAAGCGCGGCCGCGATGAATGGCAGCAAGAGCATCCAGACGGGCAGGGAAAGGGTCTCGCCCACGTCAACGACCTCCGGACAGGACAGCCCAGGCCACCAGGGCCACGAGGCCACCCAACATCACCATCGCGTAGTGGCGCGCAAGACCCGACTGGGCCACGGCCAGGCCACGGCCCGCGAGGGCGAGGCCCTGCACGAAACCCCGAGCTCCCCAGCCAAGCAGGAAGTCCAGGAAAGGAGCGGCAGCACGCGAGGAAAAGACGACCGGCCGCACGACCACCCGCTCGAGGACCTCATCGACATGCCAGCCGCGCTTCACCGTGGCCCACAGGCCTTGCAGGCCCGTGAGCGGAGCCCCCGTGGAAGCACCGTCCCGCGCATGCAGACTGAAGCCGATTGCGGCCCCCGTGGCGACGACCGCCACCGAACCGACCGTTAGGATGATATCGACGACCGCATTGGCATGAACACCGTGGTCGAGGCTGGGGTAGAAGACGGGCTCGAGCCAAGCGCTGAACCACAGCGTCCCCCCGAGCTCATGGGGCCACTCGAGGACACCGGCCCCGACGGCGCCGACGGCCAGCAGGACGAGCGGCAAGGTCATGGCCCAACCCGCCTCATGGGCGTGTTCAGCCAGATGGGCATCTCTCGGGGGACCGGCCAGGACCAGCGCGACGAGGCGGAATGAGTAGAAGGCTGTCAGGCCGGCCGTGAGCAGACCCACGGCAAACCACACGGGATGATGCGCGTTCCACGTCGCCACGAGGATGGCATCCTTGCTCACGAAGCCGGACAAGGGGGGCAGGCCGGCATTGGCAGCCGCCGCCAGAACGAAGGCCGGGCCGGTCACACGCAGCTTCGACCAGAGGCCCCCCATCCGGCCCAGCTCTTCCTCGCCGTGCAAGGCGTGGATGACGGCGCCGGCCGAGAGGAAGAAAAGCGCCTTGAAGAAAGCGTGGGTGAAGAGATGGTAGATGCCGGCCGAGAACGCACCGGCCCCCAGGCCCATGAACATGTAGCCCAGCTGGGAGACGGTCGACCACGCAATGACACGCTTGATGTTGGTCTGTGTGCAGGCGACCGTGGCCGCAACCAGAGCCGTCAAGGCTCCGAGGCTGCCGATGAAGGCCAGTGCGGCGGGTGCGTGGTGATACAGCGGATGCATCCGGGCCACCATGTAGACGCCCGCCGTGACCATGGTCGCGGCGTGGATCAGGGCCGAGACGGGCGTAGGGCCGGCCATCGCGTCCGGGAGCCAGATGTGGAGCGGCACCTGTGCCGACTTGCCCATGGCCCCGACAAAAAGCAACACCGCCGCAGCGGTCGCTAGCGGCACGGACAACTTGGTCACGTGGGCCGAGAGCAGATCGATGTCAAGCGATGCCTGACCACCGGGCGCCATGCTCCAGAACAGCAGGAACATGCCGAGCAGCAGGCCCAGATCCCCGATGCGGTTGACGACAAAGGCCTTGAGACCGGCTGCGGCCTTGGCCGCGTCACTGAACCAGTAGCCGATGAGCAGGTACGAGCAGACGCCGACCCCCTCCCAGCCCAGGAAAAGCACGACGAGATCCCGCGCCGTGACCAGCACCAGCATCGCGAACGTGAAGAGATTGAGCCACGTGAGGAAGCGCGGAAAGCCGGCATCACCCGCCATGTAGCCCACGGAATAGAGGTGGATGAGCGTCCCCACGGTCGTCACCACAAGCACCATCACGAGCGAGAGGGGATCGACCCGGAACAGCCACGTGACATGCGCCTGCCCCATCGAGAACCACGTGCCCAGATCAAGCTCGGTCAGGCGCAGGGAGCGATCTCGGGCCAGAAAGGCGAAGCCCAGGCTCCAGGCAGCCACAGCCGCCGCCAAGGGGCCGGCGACTCCAATCCCTGCCGCAAGGCGGTCCATGGGACGAAGATGATGCCCCTCGACGGGAACGGGCACGCGGGCTGAGCGCAGGGCCAGAAGGCCGTTCAGCGCAGCTGCGGCCAACGGGGCAAAGAGAATCCAGGCGAGCAAGGCAACATGGGACACGCCGGGATCACTCCTTCATCGAGGCAAACACGTCGACATCGAGCGTCTCCCGATGCCGGAAGAGCATGATGACGATGGCGAGGGCCACGGCTGCCTCGGCCGCCGCCAATGCGACGACCAGCAAGACCGTGACATGGCCCTCGACGGACAACCACTGGCGGCTGAAGGTCACGAAAACGAGGTTGACGGCATTGAGCATCAACTCGATGCACATGAGCAACGCAAAGACATTGCGCCGGGCCACGAAACCACCCACCCCGATGGAGAAGAGCGCGGCGGCAACCAGCAAAGGTGCGTGCAGGGCCATCAGTCCAGCCTCCGCTTGGCCATGCCGACCGCGGAAACTACCGCAACCGTCAGCAGAAGGGACACGACTTCGAACGGTACCGCGTAATCACGGAACAGGCCCCGCCCGACGGCCACGATACCGCCGAAGCCTGGCGGAGGCGGCGCGAATGGATCGGCCGGGATGGCGTGAATACCTGCGGCCAAGCCCATGAAAAGAAGGCCCGCGACCGTCAGGCCCATGCCGAGACGCCCCCTCAGGCCGTCCTCGTGGGCCAGGTCTTCCTCCCGGACATTGAGCAGCATGATGACGAAGACAATAAGGGCGAGAATGGCCCCGCCGTAGACAAGGATCTGCAGGATGGCGACCAAGGGGGCTGCCAGCAACGCATACAGGCCGGCGAGCGCGATCATCACGACAATCAGCGCAAGGGCCGAACCCAGGGGATGCCGGCGACTGACCATCGCCAGGGCACCCGCGACAGCCACGGCAGAAAGGACAGCGAAAAGAATGGCGTCAAGCATGGTCGGTCCGTTCAGGTTACACCGGATCGGACCACTGCGAAGGCGTCCGCAGCAGCTCATCCTTGTGGACGACGAAATCGTCACGCTGGAAATCGGCAAAGGTATAGACACCGGAATCCATGCGGATGGCGTCGACCGGGCACGCCTCGACGCACATCCCGCAGAACACGCACTTGAGCAAGTCGATGTCGAAGGAAACGGGAAACTTCTCGACCTTGGGGTCAGGATGCTCGCCGGCCTCGATATGGATGCAGGCTGCCGGACACACGGTCGCACACATCATGCAAGCCGTGCACTTGGGATCGCCCGACTCCTTCTGCAGCAAGCGATGCTTGCCCCTGTAGCCCTCGGGCATCTCCTTGCGGACCTCGGGATACTCCTTGGTCTGCACGGGCTGGCTCCCTACCAGCTGTCGGACGGTGTGCCCGACCGTCACGCCTAGGCCCTTGACGATATGCCAGAGGTAGGCGGACTCGATGCCCTCACCGGGCTTGACGCGATCGACCTTCATGCGGAGGCTTCCTCCCCGACGACCAAGCGGCTCGTGGCGGGCACGCGCGCCTGCGACGGCACCAGATAACGCTTCCAGACCCACATCAACCCCAGCGTCACGACGGGCGCCACGGGCAGGACCTCTCGGCCCCACGGCTGCAGCATCAACACACCCGTCAGCAACAGGTTGAACAGGGAAAGCGGCAGGAGGCTCTTCCAACCCAGGTCCATGACCTGGTCATAGCGGAAGCGGGGCAGGGTCCAACGGACCCACACGAAGCACCAGCAAAGGAAGAGGAGCTTGGCCGTAAAAACCGAAATCTGGACCCCTGCGGCAAACAGGGGTGGCAGCCAACCCGGCAGGGCCTCGCCCGCCTTCACGACTCCCCAGACCCAACCGGCAGCCGCGCCATGGGCGATGAACCCCAGAGCGAACAAGGCCGAGAACACCAATGGCTCGAAATCGCGGGCGTCGCCCCATCTGCCGCGCGTGTACTCCTGATAATGACGAATCAGGCGCCCGGACGCCGCGCCAAGAAGCAGACCGGCCCCCCCGATGAACCAAGGCATCAGGGTGCCCGCGTCGGCAACGAGCCGCTCGGTCGGCAGCCAAGGCAGTTGCCAGCCCCCGAGGAACATCGTCACGGTGAGCGCACCCGACGTCACCAGAGCCATGTACTCGGCCATGAAGAACAGGCCGAAGCGCATGCCGGAATACTCGGTGTGGTAGCCCGCCACGAGCTCCGCCTCGCCTTCGGCCAGGTCGAAGGGCACGCGGTTGATCTCGGCAAAGGCGCACGTGATGAAGAGGATGAATCCGAGCGGCTGCAGGAAGATGCCCCACTGCGGCAGGAAGCCCCAGAGAAGCTCGCCTTGGGCACGAACCATCTCATTGGGCTGAACGGTGCCGTAGGTCAGCATCATAGCCACGACGGCAAGGGCCATCGGAATCTCGTAGCTGAGCAACTGGGCCGTGCTGCGGATACCCCCCAACAGGCTGAACTTGCTGTTCGAGGCCCACCCTGCGAAGACCACGCCGTAGACGGAAAGCGAGGTCATCGCGAAGAACCACAGCAGGCCTCCGTCCAGCTGCAAGGTCGCCATCGGCGTCGCGAACGTGTCCGAAAGCCGGATGACGTCTGCGATGGGCACGATCATGAACGTGGTCAGCGGGATGAACGCCACGATGATCGGGGCCAGCTTGAAGTAGAAGCGGTTGACCCCGGCCGGGATGATGTCCTCCTTCGAGACGAGCTTGATGACGTCGGCCAGCACGTGCGCCAAGCCGCCCATGCGGAACACGCCGAAGAGGGCAGCCCGGTTCGGCCCCGGACGCCCCTGAATGAAGGCCGAACCCTTCCGCTCGAGATAAATCGTCAGGGGCATCACCGTCAGCAGGATGGCTGCCGACAGGACCAGACGCAGCACGACCGCCAGGTAGTCGGCGGACTCCATCAGCCAGGTCACGCCGTCACCCCCCGTTCCGCATCGAGGCGCTTCCAGACACCTTCACGGTCAAACGGCAGCGGATACCCCATGCCGGCCCCCTGGAGGGCGAGCAGGGCACTGGCAGGCAGTGCATCGCCAGCGGGCTCGAAGGCCGGCTCGACGTGCTGGATGATGCCGTCGACGTTGGCATAGGCCGCATGCCGCTCGGCATGCATCGCTATCGGCAGCACCACTGCAGCAGATTCCGGCGCCGCGGCGGCGTGCGTGACAAGTGCTGCCGTCCGGGCGTGTACCAGTCCCGAAGGGAGTGCGACGGCCACCGTCACGAGGGCGGTCAGCCCGGGCAGGGCCTCGCGGAACGACGTCTCATCCGAATCGAGGCCGATGAGGGCAAAGCCCTGACGATTGGGCGTAAGGTCGGCCTTCATGAGGAAGTCGTCCTCCTTGCCCTGCTCCGACCAGTCCAAGCCCCACGCACGGGCACCGAGGGCGGCTGACAGCCACTTGACTACAGCCATGTCTTCGAGCGAAGCATGCGCCCCGACCACGAAGCCGACCTTGCCGGAGCCCAGCAACTGGCGCAGTTCCTGCGTCGCCTTGGCGAAGGGAACGACCTGGCCGCCGACCTTGGCGTCGCGCTGCCTGCCTTCGTTGATGGCCTTGTAGGTGAAGCGACCGCGGTCGCACATCCACCAGCGATTGACGGCCTCGTTGGCGCGGGGACGATACCGGTAGGCCTTGCCACCATCATGATCCAGGTGGACGTTGCATCCCCGGGAACAGCCCGTACAGATAGACGAAGCCGTCTTCAGGAACCAGACGCGCTTCTTGAAACGGAAGTCCCTGCTGGTCAAGGCACCGACGGGACAAAGGTCGACAACATTGGTGGCATAGTCATTGTCCAGTTCGGTCCCCGGGAAGACTTCGATCCGGCTCTTGTCGCCACGACCGGCAATCACGAGCTCATGGGTCTTCGTCACCTCGCGGGTGAAGCGTACGCAGCGGGAACAAAGGATGCAGCGCTCCTGGTCGAGGATTACATTGGGCCCGATGGGCTGCGCCTTGACCTTTTCGACCTTGGGCACAACGGACCGATGATCGTGCTTGCCGTGCTCCATGTAGTAGTCCTGCAAGCCGCACTCACCAGCCTGATCGCAGACAGGGCAATCGATCGGGTGGTTGAGCAGCAAGAACTCCATGACCCCCTGCCGCATCTGCCGGACAGCGTCCGTCTCGGTCTTGACGACGGCAGCCGGGACCTCATCGCCCTCCTTGTTCCGCGTCGTGCGCAGCAAGGTGTTGCAAGCGATCTGGGGGCCGCGTGCCCCCTCCACCTCGACGAGACACATCCGGCAGTTGCCGTCGATGGGCAAGCCGGGATGGTAGCAGTAATGAGGAATGTCGACCCCGGCGAGGGCCGCTGCCTCAACCACATTGGTGCCGTCTGGCACCTCGAGGGTCTGACCGTTGATCGTGACAAGCGCCATCAATGCACTCCGACGGGCTGCGCAGCCGAGACCTTGGCCTCGAACTCGGGCAGGAACTTGGTGAGGTAGCTGATGGTCGGCATGGTGGCCGCCGCCGCCAGCGGGCAGACCGTCCGGCCCTCCATGTTGACGCACAGGTCGCGGATGGTCTGCAGGTCGTCAGGACGGCCCTTGCCGTCGCGGATCCGGACCAGCACCTGGTAAAGCCAATCCGTGCCCTCGCGGCAAGGCGAACACTGGCCGCAAGACTCGTGCGCATAGAACCGGAGCAGAACCGTCAGCAACGAGACCATGCACGTCTCGTCGTCGATGACCATGAGCCCACCTGAGCCGAACATCGTCTTCAGGCGCGCGCAGTCCTCGTAGGTCAGCACGGCGTCCATGGCCTCGTCCGCCGTGATGACGGGCGTGCTGGAACCGCCCGGGATGATGGCCTTGAGCTTGCGCCCCTTCCAGACCCCGCCACCGTAGTCCTCGATGAGTTCACGGAAGCTGATGCCGAGGGGCACCTCATAAACGCCGGGCCGGGCCACATGGCCGGAAAGACACATCAAACGCGTCCCGCGGGAATCCACCTTGGGCGGCTTGCCCTCCTCGCCGGGCTCGAACACGCCAATCTGGCTATAGGCGGCGCCCCCATGCGTGATGATCCAGGGAATGGCGGCAATGGTCTCGACGTTGTTGACACAGGTCGGACAATCCCAGGCACCGTTGGTTGCCGGAAACGGCGGCTTCAGGCGCGGATAGCCGCGACGCCCTTCCAGAGAGTTGAGCAGGGCCGTCTCTTCCCCACAGATGTAGGCACCGGCGCCGCGATGGATCACGATCTCGACACCCTCGCCGGTACCAAACAGATCAGGCCCCACGAAGCCGGCTTCCTCGGCTTCGACAAGCGCCTGCTCGAGCACCTTGACCTGGGTCGCGAACTCGCCGCGGATGTAGATATAGGCGCGCTTGGCCCCGATGGCGCGTGCTCCGATGACGACGCCCTCCAGCACGGCATGGGGGTTGCGCTCGATCAGCAGGCGGTCCTTGAACGTTCCGGGCTCGGACTCGTCGGCGTTGATGACGAGATACTTGGGCTTGGGGCTGCTTACCGGGATGAAACCCCACTTCATGCCCGTCGGGAACCCTGCTCCACCACGACCGCGCAGGCCGCTCGCCCGCACCTCGCCGATGATCTCGGCGGGCGCCATCGAGGTCCAGGCCTTGCGGGCCGCTTCATAGCCCCCGACGGAACGATAGTGGGCCAGCCGGTGGCTGTCCGGATGATCGACATGGGCCGTAAGGACCTTGGTCATGCCGTGGCCTCCCGCAGACTGTCGATGAGGGCGTCCAACTTCTCTTCCGTCAGGTTCTCGTGGAAAGCGCCGTTGTCCAACTGCAGCATCGGGGCATAGCCACAAGCCGCCAGACACTCGGCACGACGCACCGTGAAGCGGCCATCCGCGGAAGTCCCGCCCGAGGCCGGATCGATACCCACGCGCTGGCAAAGGCGCTGGTAGATTTCCTCGCCTCCGACCAAGCAACAGGCGACGCTGGTGCAGACCTCGACCAGGTGCTTGCCTACCGGCTGGGTGAAATACATCGTGTAGAAGGTCGCCACGCCCCAGACATAGGCCGGGGCAAGGCCCAGAGCGTCCGCCACGGCCTTGATCACGTCCGCCGTCAGCTGCCTGGGGCGCGAAGCATCGGCATCCACCTGCTCCTGCGCAACCCAGAGAACGGGCAGCAAGGCTGCCTGCTGCTGGGGATACCGCGTCAAGAGCTTGCGAATCCGGGTCCAGCTGGCCTCGCTGAATGCGAAGGGCGTCGGGGCCGAGGGCGGCCCGAGGGTCGTCGCGGCTTCCGTCATCGATCAAGCTCTCCCGCGATGATGTTGATGCTGCCCAAGCTGGCGATGGCGTCGGCCACCATGTGCCCCTCAATCATGTCGGGGAAGGCAGCGAAAGACATGAAGGACGGGGGACGACACCGGTTCCGATAGGGGCGACCGCTGCCATCCGAAACGATGTAGAAGCCCAGCTCGCCGTTGGCTCCCTCGCTGGCATCGTAGACTTCGCCGGCAGGCACCTTGACCCCCTCGAAGACCAGCTTGAAGTGGTTCATCAGGCCTTCGATGTTGTTGTAGGTGTCGTCCTTGGAGGGCAGCGAGACCCCCTTGGCCTCGACCATGACCGGCCCCTCGGGCAAGCGGGACAAAGCCTGACGAATGATGCGGGCCGACTGACCGATCTCGCCGAAGCGCACGAAGATACGGTCGTACGTGTCTCCGACGGTGCCGGTCACGGTCTCGAAATCATAGGTCTCGTAGCCGTCGTAGGGTTCAGCCTTGCGCAGATCGTAATCAACGCCCGTCGCACGCAGATTGGGCCCGGTCCAACCATAGGAGAGGGCCATCGCGGCAGGGACCACGCAGATGTCCTGCACCCGCTCCAAGAAGATCCGGTTGCGCTTGACCAAGGTCTCGACCTCGGCCACGGCAGCCTCGATCTCCGTCAGCACCACCAGGATATCCGCGCCGCAGCCATCGTAGAAATCGCGAGCGAGACCGCCCACGCGGCCATAGCTGTTCGTCAGCCGGGCCCCCGTAAGCTTGTCGAAGATGGTGTAGACCTTCTCCCGGACATTGAAGAAGTACCAGAAGTTCGTCAGGGCCCCGAGGTCGACGAGGTTGGTGCCGATGCAGACCAGGTGGTCGATGATGCGGGACAGCTCTCCGATGATGACGCGGATGGCCTTGGTGCGGGGCGTGATGGTCAGGCCGAGCGCCTTCTCGACCGCCTTGCAGAAGGCAAAGTTGTTGAGCATCGCCGAGCAGTAGTTCAGGCGGTCCGTGTAAGGTACGCAGGCGTTGTACGTCTGGGACTCGGTGCTCTTCTCGAAGCCGCGATGCAGGTAGCCGATCTCGGCCACGGCAGCGACGATGGTCTCGCCATCAAGCGCCACGAAGGTGCGCAAGGTACCGTGCGACGCCGGATGCGACGGCCCCAGATTGACGAACATCAATTCGGCGTGAAGGTCCGCACCCTCGGGGAGGCGCCCCTGTCCGACGGGGCGCGCGGCAACCGCCACCGGCGATCCCCCGCGGGAACCGTGCGAAGGCGCCCCCGGGGCAGCCTCGACCCCGTGGTCGGACCCTCGGATACCGGCCAGCAAATCCCGCTCGACCTCGGGCAGCACGTAGCCCCTGGCCCGCAGGCGAAGGGCCATCTCATCGACGAGGGCGTCATTCTCAGAGAGCGGTTGCCGCGCACGGATCGGATAGTCCTTGCGCAGCGGGTGGCCAACGAACTCGTGGTGATTGAGGATACGCTTGAGGTTGGGATGCCCCTCGAAGAGGATGCCGTACTGATCCCAAGCCTCGCGCTCGAGCCAATCCGCCCCTTGCCAACGCCCGGTGAGACTGGGAACCTTCAGGTCATCTCCGACGGGGCACGTCACACGGACCCGACGCCCCGACGCCATGTCGTACAGGTGGTACACCACGGCGAAGCGAGAGGGCTGGGCCTTGGGAAACTTCAGGTAGTCGACGCCGGCCAGATCCGTCAGGAAACCGAAACCATCCTCGACCAACCACGCCACGACATCGAGCAACGCCTCAGGGCGGAGCCGAAGGGACGGCATGTCCACGCCCTGAAGCGTCTCGATCAACCGGTCGCCGAAGTGCTCGGAAACCCGCGCCAGCAAGTCGCTCACGCCGCATCCTCCGGCTGGGTCAGGACACTCTGGCGGGCGATGCGCTGCTCCTGAAGCTTGAGGATGGCCTCGATCAGCCCTTCCGGCCGCGGCGGGCAGCCACCCACGTAGATGTCCACGGGAATCAGGTCGTCAATGCCCTGAACCGTGCAGTAGTTGTCGTAGAACCCTCCGGACGAGGCGCAGACGCCCATGCTGAGCACCCACTTGGGCTCGGCCATCTGGTCATAGACCCGCTTAAGAATGGGGGCCTGCTTGTAGCTGATGGTCCCCATGACCATCAGCAAGTCGCTCTGACGTGGGCTGAACCGGACGATTTCCGCACCGAACCGAGAGATGTCGTACTCGGACGAAACCAGCCCCATGAACTCGATGGCACAGCACGCCGTCCCGAAGGGCATGGGCATGAGACTGTGCTCACGTCCCCAATTCAGGACCGAATCGATGGTCGTCGTGATCCAGGAATCGCCGAAGGCGGACTCTACTCCCACCGCAGTGCCCCCCGTCCAAGGACGTAGAAGTAACCGAAGAACAGGACGGCGATGAACGTGCCCATCTCGACAAGTCCCCGGACGCCAAGCTCACGGAAGCTGGCAGCCCACGGGAACAGGAACACGGCCTCGACATCGAAGAGGATGAACAGGATCGCGACCAGGTAGAACTTGACCGAGAAGCGCTCCCGGGACGACCCCACCGTCCGCTGGATACCCGCCTCGTACGGCAGGCCCTTGGCCGCCACCTTGCGCCGGGGCCCCAGGCGCTCGATGGCCAGGATCAGCACGCCCGGGACGATGACCGCTAAGGCCAGAGTGCAGAGCAGGGCGAAGAGCGAGGCGTTCATGCGGCCCCATTGTAGCAGAGCTGGCAGGCGAGGCCCGCCCCGACGTCATGCGCCCAGTCGGGCATGCAGACGGAAGACGCCCGCGAGTGTCTTCGCGTCGCGGATACGGCCATCGAGGGCCATCGCGAGGACCTCGGCCAACGGCAGGCGAACAATCTCCACGAACTCGTCCGGATCCGTGGTGAAGCCCGTTACGGCCGCGAGCTCCGTGGCTTCGTAGAGGCGAATCGTCTCGGTCGTCCAGCCCGGCGCCACGTGCACCTCGCCCAGGCCGTGCCAGGAGGCGGCCGACAGTCCCGTCTCCTCGGCCAACTCCCGGCGAGCCGTACATTCGGGTGCTTCGCCGGAAGTGCAGGTACCTGCAGGCAATTCGAGCGTCACGCGGCCGAGCGCATAGCGGAACTGACGCACCATGACCAGCTCACCATCCTGATGGGCCGCGATGGCGACGGCGCCCGGGTGCTCGACAACCTCGCGGAGGGCGGTGCTGCCGTCGGGAAGGGCAACGGCGTGGGAAGCGACGCGCAGGATGCGGCCGCTCCAGACGACCTCGCGCGTCAGGCCACGCTCCGTCAGATGGGGGAATGCGTCGTGGGCCACGGCCCTTCCTCCCGGGGCTCGGCGGCCACCCGGTCGACCAGCAGTTGCTGCCGGACGGACAGGATGCGGCGCGTCCGCATGATGGCGGCTACCTGATCCTCGCTCAGGCGCTCGGAGCGCAGCAGGCGATCGAGACGGGACTTGTCGACCTTGGCCACGCGGGCCAGCAGGCCCGCCTCTGACAGAATCTCCTTGAGTTCGTCCGCCTGGTACTCGACGCTCTCCCTGCGCTCCAACCGGAAGCGAAGCTCCCCGGGAATCTCGAGCACCTCGCGGCCCGATTCCTCGAGGTACAGCTCCAAGGTCCGGCGGAGCGTGAACTCCTCGACCTTCAACGCCTCGATCTGCTGCTGGGTACGCAGGTAGTCCCTGGCGGCGTCCCCGATGCTTGCGAACCGCTTGCGGTAGCCCTCGAGTCGTTCGAGGTAGGCACGTTCGAGCAGGGGGTAGACATCCGCAAGGGCCTGGGCATCGGCCAAGGCCCGGTGGTACCGGCGATGCTCGAGGCCGAACAGGTGCACGAGCCGCTCGACGGAAAGGGCCTTCTCACCCGGGAACACCTCGCGGGCCCAGACCTGCGTGTCGAGGGAGCGCGGCTGAAAAGGTACACCGCGGATGGCACGCCGGGCAGCATCCATGAAGGCCACGTCGAAACCGACGCTGTGACCGACGACCAGCGGATCCCCTTCGAGGAAAGCCTCGATTCGATCCAGGACCTGCGCGAGTCGGGGAGCACCCCGGACCATCTCGGCCGTGATGCCGTGAATGGCCACGTTCGACGCACGCAAGGGAACACCAGGATCGACGAGGACCTCAAGCTCGGCAACCTTGCATCCCCCTTCGAGTGCGACCATGCCGACCTCGAGGATGCGATCGACCCGGGGATCCAACCCGGTCGTCTCGAGGTCCAGCACCACGACGCGCATCAGCGGGGCCTTGGCGTGCCCGCCGGACGCGGAGGCAAGGCAGGACGGGCCGCAGGACGCGCCGGGAGGCGCCCGGCAGGAGTCACCGCAGGACGAGGTCCTCCGGGACCGGCGACGGGGGGCTGGGGCTTGGGCGTCACGAGCCGAGGCTCCTCGCCCGCCACGAAGGAAACCGGCGCGTGAACCGTCGCCACGGCCCAGGGAAGGCGCGGAGCCTCGGGCAACTCGAAGGATCCGGCAAACTTCACGGCCGTTACGCTGAATCGGTAGGAAACGCCCTTGCGCAAGGCCAAGGCAGGAACCTTCGGCATCCGGACCAGCGTGGAAGTCGTCCACGCCTCCCAGACGGTATTAAGGTCCTCCTCGGCCTCCTCGAGGCGTACGCGGTAAGCGCTGACCTCGGGGGATGCCGCCCATGCGAAGGCCGTTGCGGTGTCGAAGCCGACCGAGGGCGTCGCCCCGACATCAGGCAGATTGAAATCGAGGCTGAGACCCTGGGCCGTGACCTGATGGGCATGCCCGTGACTGACATTGCCCGCGCCATCTACCGCCACGGCACGGATGTGATAGCTGCTGCTCGCCTCGGGCTGGGGCAGCGAGAAGCGGTAGCGGCCATCCTCGTCGGGCACGACGGACCCAAGCATGCATTCGGTGCCGGCCTCCGGCACGAAGAAGGCCTGGACCTGGCGTGGCAGCAACTCCTTGCGAGGCGACACCACGCGTCCTGCGACCATGATGCGCTTGGACACCGCCCGGAGCGACAAGTCGACGGGCTCGGTACGCCCTTCCTTCCCCTCGCCGACCCGCACTCCGCGCACGAGGCCGAAGGCACGAATCTCTCCCGGCTCGCCGGGCAACCAGGCGGCCACCGAGCGCTTGCCGGTCGGCAGGCCCTTGAGCTTGAAGTCGCCGTCGCCCCCCGTGACACCCAACCCCTCGCCAGCCAGATCGGGAGGCAGCGCCGCGGCAACCTGCGTCCCTGCAGCGGCCTTGCGGTTGACCGCCTGGACCGTACCCGCGACCTCGTGGCTCTGGCGCTCGGGACGCTTCGGCGTGAGCCGGAGCGAGAAGCGACCCGAGGCCGGACGGCCACCGACGATGGTGACGGGCGTGTAGTCGGGATGGAGGATGGTAAAGGCGTACGAACCTGCAGGCAGATCCTTCCAGGCAAACTGGCCCTTCTCGTCCGAGGTAGCGCGGACAGGCTTGTCCAGGAGAGCACCGGCAGGCCGCGGCGTCGCGGAAGGACGCGCGCCTTGCGCGGCCGGGGCGGCCACTGCCTGAGCCGCGGGAGCGCCCACGGACCCCGAAGCTCCCGGGACCGGGTCGCCCGTGGCCGCCAAGGTCGTCACGGGCGCCGGATCGGCAACCTCTTCGGGCAGCATCTCGGCCCACGCCTGAGCCTCGTCTACCGGCTTGCCCGTCAGGGCATCGACGAGCATCCCCTTGACCGTGGCCTTGTCAACCTGCGCGTTCGTCGCGGCGGCACCGGCCACGCCGGTAGCGGGGGGCAGCTGGACGCCGTTGCCCCCGGGAGAAGTCGGGCTGGTGCTGGAGCAGCCGACGACCAGCAGGAGGGCGGCAACCCCCCGGCGATGGCGTGGAATCAAGGACATGCGCGGCTCCGGAGACGTCTTGGACGCAGGGTGGTGCATGCTACCCCGGCCCGCCATGACGGGCAAACCCCCTTCACGATGTCCTGTCTTCACGCAACAACGTGCCCAGCTTGCGACGTGCATCCCGCAGCATGGCGGCCGCCATGTGGCTGGGTTCGGGCAGGCGATGCCCCCGCAACAAGGCCCGTACCCAGTGTGTCGCGGCCTGAACGTCGAGGCCGTGGCCGGGCGTGACGATCAGCGGGGCCCCGCCCGGACGCGTCCGGATCGCCTCGCCGAGGACCTGCCCCCGGTGGATCAGGGCGACGCGTGCGCCGGGATCGGCAGGCACCGGAAGGTGTTGGCCAAGATGCCCCTTGCCACCACAGGCAATCGTCGGAATACCCAGCAGGACACCAAGGTGCGCCGCGGGTCCGAGCCCGGCCGGATGGGCCCATCCTGGCGCGCCCACGAGAACGAGGTCGGGTCGGGGCCCGGCTTCCGACAGGACATGAAGCATGACCGGCAGTTCGGCGAACGCTGCAAGATCGCGAATCGGCGGGAAGCGGACGGCACGATCGGCGATGGCCCGCCCCACGACCTCGAGTCCCGGCCAGCGGACAGACACGGCGGCCGCCGCGACCCGCCCGAGCCCACGATCACGAAGCAACTCGACGCCCATGATGACGGAGGGCACGCCGAGGCGATTGTCCCGGACAACCCGCCGCGCCAAATCCTGCTGGATCCGGAACGCTTCCTCGGGCGTTACCTCGAAAGCGTGGGCAAACTGCAGGTCGATGTCCATGGGTGCCGCGCAGGGTGTATACCCGTAGGGGGACACGGGGAGACTGCCCCGCACGAGGTATGTGCCCGATGGGCCTGCGCCCGGTGCGCCGCGAGCAACTGCTGGAACAGCTCGCCACGATGCTCGAGAGCGGGCTGCCGCTCGCCGGAGCCTGGCAGCGCGCCGTGGCGTCGGGTGGCGGCAGTGACGCGATGCGTGCCGTCGGCACGCGACTGGCCAAGGGATGGTCGCTCGAGGACGCGCTGACCCGCGCCACAAGGGAAGGGCAAAGTCCCTTCGCTACGTGGGAAGTCGCGTGGCTTGCCGCAGGGGAGCGGTCGGGCACGCTCCCGGCAACGTGCGCTCGCCTGGCCGGCCATTGGACCGCCCATCGGGAGACGGTGGCACGCCTGCGTTCGGGACTGGCCTATCCGGCAACCCTGTTGCTGATCCTGCTGCTCGTGGCGCCGGTCGATCGCCTGATCACAGGGGGCATCGACAGCTATGTCTCAGCGCTGGCGAGCCTTGTCGCGCGCACCTTGGGGCTACTCCTGCTTGCCGGCTTCGCGGCGGGAATCGCCGGCCGTTCCCCCGGAATCCGGACCCTGGTCCTGCTCGGCCTCGAACGCTTGCCGATCCTGGGCACACCGTGGCGGCTGGCCGCCGAGATTCGCCTGACCCGCGCCATGGCGGCCCTCTGGCGTGCCGGCGTATCCCTCGACGAGACGTGGCCCATCGCCGTGATGGCTTCGGGCGCGCCGGGGCTTGAGGCCACCGGGACGAAGGCAGCCGAGGCCATCCGGGGGGGGCACGAACCGCTTGAGGCTCTCGACCGCCTTGCCGGCCGGTTCGGCCGGGAGTGGGTCGCCGCCTACGCCACGGGCGAGAGCACCGGCAAGCTCGACGAGACACTCGAGCGGCATGCGAAGCGGCGGGATGGCGATCTCGACAGGGCCCTGGCCCTACTGGTCCGGACCATCAGCCAGGCCGGCTATGTCCTGGTGGCAGCGATGCTCGTGCAGAAGATCGCAGGGATGTACGCCGGGGCGATGCAACAGGTAGAGGGCGCACTCCGGGATATTTATTGATTCCGTGATGCGGCCTGTGAAAAGACGTTGAAAAGAATCGCGCCGGCTTCCCCTCGGGCCCATACTCCCCCCAAGAGGAGCAAGGACGCCATGTCGAGCATCTTCGGCCCCCGAAAGTCCGGGAGCCCCGTACCGATTCCCCAGGCTGGCAACGCCACGACGCCTGCCGCACCTGTCGGCAAGGCTGCCGAGGAGCAGGCCGCGGCCCTGGCGCCGGGCGGAGACGTCAACGCCTTGGCGGACCTCCCCGGCAGGACCAGTGGTCTTGCCCTGCCGGAAGCAGGGTCGGCCGAGGCTCCGGATATCGAGGCACTGGCAGAAGGCGCCCTGCGCTCGGCGGCCGACCTCAGGCAGTATCTGGAGGTCGCCCTTGGGGCGGGCCAAGAGGGCGTCTCCGCAGGCGATGACGGCAGCTTGTCCGCCACGGGTCCCGCACTCGAGATGATGGGGCTGTGGACAGGCACCGTCGCGGATGACCGCAGCTTGGCCTCGCTCGGTATCGTGGACATCCGCCTGTCGGCCTGACGGGTACCTGCGCCGAAGCTCAGCCCGGAACCGACTGGAGTACCTCGAGGCAAGGGCCCAGGAAGCGACCGGTATGAGATTCGGGATTCGCCGCAATCTCCTCAGGCGTGCCGCAGCCGACGAGCGTCCCGCCGCCTGCCCCACCCTCGGGACCAAGGTCGATGAGATGGTCGGCGCTCTTGATCACGTCCAGGTTGTGCTCGATGCAGACGACGCTGTTCCCGGCATCGACAAGACGCTGCAGGACACCCAGAAGGCGATCGGTATCGTAGGCCGACAGGCCGGTCGTCGGCTCGTCCAGAATCAGGACCGTACGTCCCGTGCTGCGCCGTGACAACTGCTCGGCCAGCTTGACGCGCTGGGCCTCGCCGCCGGACAGCGTCGTGGCCGGTTGACCCAGCTTGATGTAGCCAAGGCCGACATCGCTGAGCGTCTGCAACTTGGTCTTCAGGCGAGGCAGGTTCTGGAAGAAACCAAGCGCCTCGTCGACGGTCATGTCGAGGACTTCGGCGATGTGACGACCCTTGAAGGTGATGGTCAGCGTCTCGCGGTTGTAGCGTGAGCCCCTGCAGACGTCGCAGGGCACGTAGACGTCCGGCAGGAAGTGCATCTCGATGCGGTTCATGCCCTCGCCACCGCAGGCTTCGCAGCGCCCGCCCTTGACGTTGAAGCTGAATCGCCCGGGGCCGTAGCCTCGGGCCCGGGCATCGAGGGTCTGGGCAAAGGTATCCCGCACGAGGTCGAACAGGCCCGTATACGTTGCCGGATTGGAGCGGGGCGTCCGCCCGATGGGCGCCTGATCGATCACGATGACCTTGTCCACGTGGTCGAGGCCCTCGACCCCGCGCAGCCCCAGGGGCCGAGGACCGCCGTGCAGGTGGTACCGCAGCGCCTCGTGAAGCAAATCGTTGACGAGGGTGCTCTTGCCCGAGCCCGAAACACCCGTCACGCAGACGAAGCACCCCAGGGGAAACGCGACATCGAGCTCCTTGAGGTTGTTGCGTCGGCAACCGGCCAGCCTCAAGGAAACCCCGTGCCCCTTGCGACGCTCCGCAGGCACGGGGATCGTCCGGCGTCCCGACAGGTAGAGGCCCGTCCACGAGACGGCATGGGCCGCCACCTCCGAAGGGGTGCCGGCAACCACGACCTCGCCACCGTGGCGACCCGCGCCCGGACCGATGTCGACCACCCAGTCCGCGGCACGGATCGTGTCTTCGTCATGCTCGACGACGAGCACGGTGTTGCCCAGATCCCTCAATCGGGCAAGCGTGGCGAGGAGGCGGGCATTGTCCCGCTGGTGCAGGCCGATGCTCGGCTCGTCGAGCACGTACATCACCCCGGTCAGGCCGCTGCCGATCTGCGTGGCAAGTCGGATTCGCTGGGCCTCGCCGCCGGACAGGGTGTTGGCCTTTCGCCCCAGTGTCAGGTAATCGAGGCCCACGTCGAGCAGGAACGTCAGCCGGGCACGGACTTCCTTCAGGATCTGCTGCGCGATGCGGGCCTCGCGCCCCGAGAGCGCCAGTTCCGCGAAGAACATCTGGGCCGTACGGATGTCCATGGCCGTGACCTCGGCAATGGAGCGGCCATCGACGCGAACGGCAAGGACCTCGGGCTTCAGGCGCGCGCCCTTGCACGCCTCGCAGTCGCGCTCGGTCATGTAGGTCTCTAGCTCTTCCTTGACGCGTTCCGAGGTCGACTCGGCATGGCGACGGGCCAACTGGCGCAGCACGCCTTCCCAGCGGGTGCGATAACCGACCTCGCCAGGCCTGAACCAGCTCTCACGGTCCACATGGATACGCTCCGTGGTCCCCTCGAGGATGACCCGGCGTGCCTCGGTCGGCAAATCGTCCCAGCGGGTCTGGATCGACACGCCCAGGTGGGTGGCCACCGCCTCGAGCAACTGGCCGTAGTAGGGGTTGTTCGACCCGGCCCACGGCGCGATGGCCTCGGCAAGCCGCTTGCCGCCATCCGGAACGATGCGCTCGGGATCGAACTCCATCCGGCTGCCCAGGCCGTGACACGACGGACACGCGCCGAAGGGGCTGTTGAAGCTGAACAACCGCGGCTCGATCTCGGCAAATGAGAACTCGCAAATGGGACAGGCCAGACGTTCGCTGAACAGGATTTCCTCGGACTTCGGGGCCTCGCGGGTGCCCAGCAGCTCGACCAGCATCAGGCCCTCGCCACGCCGCAAGGCCTGGCTGACGGAGTCCACGAGGCGCGAGCCCAGGTCCGGACGGGCGACCAATCGATCGATGACGACGGCAAGGTCATGCTTGCGGTTCTTGTCGAGGGTCGGCAACGCCCCGTCGAGTTCGATCACCTCGCCATCCAGACGGACACGGACGAAGCCTTCCTTGCGCACCTCCTCGAGCAGTTGCCTGAACTCTCCCTTGCGACCACGCACCAGCGGAGCCAGCACCTGGAAGCGCATGCCCTCGGGCAATTCCGCCAAGCGGTCGCAGATCTGCTCGACGCTCTGCGGGCGGATGGGGACGGCGCACTTAGGGCAGTGCGGCACCCCGACACGGGCAAACAGCAGACGAAGATAGTCGTAGATCTCGGTGACCGTACCAACCGTCGACCGCGGATTGTGCGACGTGGACTTCTGATCGATGGAGATGGCCGGCGAAAGGCCTTCGATCAGGTCGACGTCGGGCTTGTCCATCTGGCCAAGGAACTGCCGCGCGTAGGCCGACAGGCTCTCGACATACCGGCGCTGTCCCTCGGCGAAGATGGTGTCGAAGGCCAGCGAGGACTTGCCCGACCCGGAGACGCCCGTGAACACCACGAGCCGATCGCGGGGAATGTCGAGGCTGACATCCTTGAGGTTGTGGGCGCGGGCGCCCTTGACGCGAATGACAGCGGATTGGCCCGACATGCCTTCATGATAGCCCACCTGCGGCACCCGGACCCCATCCGTACGGATTGTGGCAACACGGCCGTCCGCGTGCTATCGTTTCGGACCGTTCGATGCAGGAGGACCTCCCCGACGTGGCCGAAGCATTGCTCAAGGTTTCCGGTCTCCAGACTCACTTCTTCACGGATGAAGGGGTCGTCAAGGCCGTTGATGGTGTGGACTTCGAGGTCCAGCGCGGCAAGATCCTGGGCATCGTCGGCGAGTCCGGCTGTGGCAAGTCGATCACCTCGCTTTCCGTCATGCGGCTGGTCTCCGGCCCTAACGGGCGGACGGTGGGCGGCCAAATCCTGTTCCAGGGCCAAGACCTGCTGAAGTTGCCCGAACCCGAGATGCGGCAGATCCGCGGCAACCGGATCGCCCTCATCTCCCAAGACCCGATGACCAGCCTCAACCCGGTCCTGACGGTGGGCGAGCAAATCATGGAGGCCATCATCCTCCACCAGAGGGTCGATCGCGCCACGGCCCGGCAACGCGCCATCAAGGCCTTGACGGACGTCGGCATCCCCTCTCCCGAGAACCGCGTCGACGACTATCCGCACCAGTTCTCGGGCGGCATGCGTCAACGCGCCATCATCGCGATGGCCCTGGCGTGCGAGCCGGACCTGCTGATCGCCGACGAGCCCACGACAGCCCTCGACGTCACGATCCAGGCTCAGATCCTGGACCTGATGCGCAAGATCCGCACCGAGCGGCAAGCGGCCGTCGTGCTGATCACGCACGATCTGGGCGTCGTCGCCGAGATGTGCGACCACGTGGCCGTCATGTACGCCGGCAAGGTCGTCGAATACACCGACGTCCAGACGCTCTTTGCCAACCCCGCCCACCCCTACACGCAGGGCCTGCTCAAGTCCATCCCCCGGATGGGCGGCAGCAAGGAACGCCTGGTCCCCATCGAGGGCCAGCCGCCTTCACTGGCCCACCTGCCGCCCGGTTGCTCGTTCGCGCCGCGGTGCACCAGTTACCAGTCGGGCACCTGTGACCAGATGCCCCGCCTGACGTCGATCTCCGCGGACCACCAGGTTCGCTGCTGGGTCGCGTCTGCCGCCGCCGAGGAGGCCATGGCTCCATGAGCACCACCCCCCTGCTGCAAGTTCGTAACCTCAAGAAGCACTTCCCCATTCACCGCGGCATCCTCTTCAAGAAGCAGGTAGGGGCCGTCAAGGCGGTCGACGGGCTCGACTTCGATGTCATGCCGGGCGAGACGCTGGGCCTCGTGGGAGAGTCCGGTTGCGGCAAGTCGACGACGGGCCGGCTCATCTTGAGGTTGATCGAGGCCACGGCCGGCCAGGTCACGTTCGACGGCCAGGACCTGCTGCAACTGCCGGCCGACCGGATGCGCGAGATGCGCAAGCAGATGCAGATCGTGTTCCAGAACCCCTACGCCTCGCTTGACCCACGGATGACCATCGGCGACTCGATTGCCGAACCCCTGCGGGTCCATGGCGTGGGCGACGAGGCTGCCGTGCAGAAGCGCGTCAAGGAGCTGCTGGAACGCGTCGGCCTGTCCCCGACCTACTCGGGCCGCTATCCCCACGAGTTCTCGGGTGGCCAACGCCAGCGCATCGGCATTGCCCGCGCTCTGGCCATCAAGCCACGGTTCATCGTGGCCGACGAACCCGTCTCGGCGCTCGACGTCTCGGTGCAGGCGCAGGTCCTCAACCTGCTGGACGATCTGCAGGATGAATTCGGGCTGACCTACCTGTTCATCGCCCACAACCTGGCCACCGTCCAGCACATCAGCGACCGGGTCGCCGTCATGTATCTGGGCAAGATGGTCGAACTCGGCACCTCGGACCAGCTTTACGCCAATCCGAAGCACCCCTACACCCAGGCCCTGCTCTCGGCCGTGCCCGAGCCGGATCCGACACTCAAGCGCGAACGCGTGATCCTGCAAGGTGACATCCCCAGCCCGGTGAACCCGCCGTCCGGCTGTCGCTTCCACACGCGTTGCCCCGTGGCCGTCGACCGTTGCCGCGTCGAGGATCCCGCCTTCGTCGATACCGGATCCGGCCACATGGTGGCTTGCCATCATCACCCGGCCGTGGCGCTGCCGATGGTCGGCCTGCCCGGCTCGGTCGCCTGACCCACAGTCCTTGCCCGACCTGCCCCCACCCATGACCGTCCGGAGCACCTCACCCGCCATGCGCCGCGTCCTGCCTTCGCTCCTGTCCCTCGGCCTGCTCGCCGGATGCGCCGGCAAGGGGGGCGACCAACCCGCCAAGACGGGCGGTGCAGAAGGCGGCGCCATGGCGCGGACCATCGTCATCCACAACCAGCAGGAGCCCGAGACCCTGAACGGGGCTATCTCGAGCATGATGGCCACCGTCGATGCCATCACGCCCATCATGAGCGCGCTCATCACGGTCAACGACAAGATGGAATACATCGCGGATCTTGCAGAGACCGTGCCCACGCTCGAGAACAAGGGCGTCAAGCTCGAAGGCAAGGGCATGACTGTCACCTACAAGCTGCGCAAGGCCGCGTGGCATGACGGCAAGCCCGTGACCTCGGATGACGTCAAGTTCACGTGGCAGGTCTACCAGGACCCTGCGGTCAAGGCGACCAGCCGTGATGGCTACGACAAGATCAAGGCCATCGACACGCCCGACGCCCAGACCGTCGTCGTTCACTTCAAGGAAATCTATGCCCCCTATCTCGGGCTGTTCGGCGGCATCTTCCCGAGGCACCTGCTCGAGGCTGATCTCAAGAAGCAGGACAAGCCCGGCGACAGCCACTTCAACCAGTCGGCATGGAACCGTGCGCCCGTTGGATCGGGTGCCTTCAAGTTCAAGGAGTGGGTGCCCGGCGACCACATCACCTACGAGGCGAACACGGCCTACTACCGTGGCAAGCCCAAGATCGACACCATCGTCTTCAAGATCATCCCGGACGAGAACAACGCCTATACCCAGTTGCAGGCCGGGGCCATCGACATCTATCAGAGTGCGGCGCTGACGCAATACGACCAACTCAAGCAGATGTCCGGCGTCGTGATCCACGAGACGCCGTCCCTCTCTTACGAGCATCTCGACTTCAACCTCGCCAACCCCGTGCTGGCCGACGTCAAGGTCCGCCGTGCCATCTCGATGGCCATCAACCGCGAGGAAATCTCGGCCAAGATCTACAAGGGCCTGTACAAGGCAGCCTTCAGCGACCAGTCGCCGCTCAACACCATCTACTACGAGCCCGCCGTCGAGAAGCTTTCGGCTTTTGACCCTGAGGGGGCCAAGAAGCTCCTCGACGAAGCCGGCTGGGTCGTGGGGGAGGACGGCTTCCGTGCCAAGGGCGGCAAGCAGCTCAAGCTGGGCATCGCTTCGACCAGCGGCCGCAAGCCCCGCGAGCTGACCGAGCAGGTCATGAAGAGCTACCTGAAGGCCGTCGGCATCAACCTCGAGATCAACAACGTTCCGGGTCCCAAGCTCTTCGGCCGGCCTGACGGACTGCTCTACAGCGGCCAGTACGACCTCGGCCTCTATGCCTGGGTCAGCAACATCGATCCGAACAACATCTTCCTCTGGAACAGCAAGCAGCACCCGCCGGCTGGCCAGAACTACACCCGCTACAGCAATCCTGAGGTCGACAAGCTGACGGAGGCCGGCAACAAGACGGTCAACACGGCGGAGCGCGCGAAGATATACAAGCGCATCCAACTGCTGCTGGCCCAGGACGCCCCGATGATGCCGCTTCTGGTCTGGACGACGCTCAATGTCGTCAACCAGCGCATCGAGGGCTTCAAGCCCAACCCCACCTCGGCAGGCAACCTCTGGAACTGCCACGAGTGGTCGATCAAGCAGGGCAGCTGAAACCATGGGTGCCTATATCCTGCGGCGGCTGCTGACCAGCCTGCCCCTGCTCTTGGGCGTCACCCTGCTGCTGTTCTGCATCATGCATCTGATGCCGGGCGGACCGCTGGCGGCTTACACCCAGAATCCGAGGGTCCGTCCCGAGGATCTCGAGAAGATCAAGCACATCATGGGTCTGGATCAGCCCTTGTACATGCAATACCTGTATTGGCTGCGGTCCCTGCTGACGGGCAATCTCGGAAACTCGCTGTTCACGGGCCAGGCCGTCACGGAAATGATTGCCTCGTTCCTGCCGAACACGCTGGTGCTGATGGGCACGTCCTTCATCGTCTCGCTCGCGATTGGCGTGTTCCTGGGCGTCATGAGCGCCGTCAAGCAATACACCGCGTTTGACTTCGGCGTCACGACCTTTGCCTTCATCGGCTACAGCCTTCCGGTCTTCTGGTTCGGCGTGATGCTGCTCCTGCTGTTCGCAGCCCAGCTCAAATGGCTGCCTTCGGGCGGCGTGCACGATCTGGGTGAGACGGGCCTGCTCGATCTGATCGAACACCTGGTCCTGCCCGTGACGATGTTGTCCATCGTCTCCGTGGCTTCCTGGAGCCGGTACATGCGCAGCTCGATGCTCGAGGTCATCCGCCAGGAGTACGTGCGCACGGCCCGTGCGAAGGGCCTCGACGAATTCCGCGTCATTGGCCGGCACGCCTTCCGCAATGCACTGGTTCCGGTGGTGACCATCATCGCGCTGGCCCTGCCCGGTATCTTCGGGGGGGCGATCATGACCGAGACCATCTTCGCGTGGCCCGGAATCGGACGGCTGTTCTTCGACTCACTGGGTCGCAGCGATTACCCGGTCATCATGGCCATCCTGACCATCTCGGCCGCACTGGTCGTCGTGTCCAACATCCTGGCCGACATCGCCTATGCCGCCCTCGACCCGCGCATCCGGTACGACTGAGGTTCCTGCTTTGGCTACCGCAACCGCCTCTCGTGACGCCCGTCCGGGTGCAACCCTGCCGCCGCCCGAATCCTTCGGGGCCATGGTTCTGCGCCGCTTCCTCAAGCATCGCCTGGCCGTCGCCTCGACCGTCATGCTCGTGGTGCTCGTCCTGGGCTCGGTCATCGGACCATGGTTCCTGCCGGCCTATGATGCGCAGGACCTCTCCAACACAAACCAGCTCGTGCCCACTCTGGCCCATCCCCTGGGCACGGACGAACTGGGGCAGGACGTACTGGCGCGCCTTCTGTATGCCGGCCGCATCTCGCTTTTCGTCGGCCTTTCAGCAGCCGTGCTGGGCGTGCTCATCGGTACGCTCATCGGGGCCATCACCGGCTACTTCGGCAAGTGGATCGACACGTTGGGCATGCGGATGACAGACATGTTCCTCTGCATCCCGTTGCTGATGCTGCTGCTCGTCCTCTCGAACTTCACGCGGGGCAAGACCCTGGTGCCGTTCATTGCGCCCGAACTGCAACAGTTGGCACTCATCGCGGTCATCATCGGGGCCAGCTCGTGGATGGGCGTGGCGCGTCTGGTCCGGGGCGAGTTCCTTTCGCTGCGCGAGCAGGAGTTCATCGAGGCCTCACTTTCCGTCGGCGGCAAGTCCGCCTGGATCATCACGCGGCACCTGATCCCCAATGCGATGGCGCCGATATTCGTGGCGGCCACGCTGCAAGTCGGGGAGGCCATCATCCTCGAGAGCGGCCTGTCGTTCCTCGGCATGGGCATCCAGCCACCGGTTCCCAGTTGGGGCAACATGCTGAGCAATGCGCAGCAGTACATGATCGCCACACCATGGCTGGCGGTGTACCCGGGCATCATGATCTTCCTGACGGTCGTGTCCATCAACTTCATTGGCGATGGCCTGCGCGACGCTCTGGACCCCAAGCTGAAATCCTGACCCTGCCCCCTCGGAAGGAGGCGCCCATGCCACCCGCCATCGTCATCCTCGGGGGAGCCCGGACGCCATTCCTCGAGTTCGGGGGCCAAGGACGCGACCTCTCGCCCACGGATCTGGGCGTCCTCGCGGCGGAAGGTGCCCTTTTGCGGTCGGGCGTCTCGGCCGTGGACATCCAGAACGTGGTCATGGGCAATGTCGTTCATTGCAAGGATGACGCGGCTTACCTCGCCCGGCACGTGGGACTTCGTGCCGGTACGCCCGTGGAAACCCCAGCGCTCACGGTCAATCGGCTGTGTGGATCGGGCCTTCAGGCCATCATCTCGGGTGCGCAGGACATGCTGCTCGAAGAAGCCGAGACGGTACTCGCAGGCGGCACCGAGAGCCTGAGCATGGCCCCCTATGTCATCCCCAAGGCGCGCTGGGGCAACGCCATGAATGCGATGCCGCTCGTGGACACGCTGTGGTCTGCCTTGACGGATGCCTATTGCAAAACGCCCATGGCCATCACGGCCGAGAACCTCGCCGAGAAGTACGCCATCTCGCGTGAGGAACAGGATGCCTTTGCCTTGGCCTCCCACGCGAAGGCCCACGCCGCTCGTGAAGCGCTTGCCCGCGAAATCGTGCCCGTCCGTGTGGCCGGTCGCAAGGGCGAGATCGAGCTTGCGACAGACGAGCATGTCCGCGCGGATGCGACGATTGAGGGGCTTTCCCGCCTGCCTGCCCGCTTCAAGGACAACGGGACGGTGACGGCCGGCAACGCCAGCGGCATCAATGATGGTGCTGCGGCCGTCGTCATGGCGACGGACGGCTGGGCCGCCCGTCAGGGCCTGACGCCCATCGCCACGCTGACCAGTTGGGCCGTGGCGGGCGTCGAACCCGGCTACATGGGCTACGGTCCGGTCCCGGCCAGCCAGAAGGCCCTTGTACGCGCGGGTCTCAACCTCGAGGACATGGCGGTAATCGAAGTCAACGAGGCCTTCGCCGCACAGGCGATCGCGGTCTGCAGGGGCCTTGGCGTGCCAACCGACCGCATCAACCGTCAGGGCGGCGCCATCGCCCTCGGGCATCCCTTGGCAGCCTCAGGTACCCGCCTCGTGCTGACGGCGATAGACCAGTTGCAGCAACGCGGCGGAGGCCACGCGCTCGTCACGCTCTGCATCGGCGGCGGCCAAGGCATTGCCGCCGTGCTGACCGTCCAAGGCTAGCTCCGAGAGGTCCCGACGGTCCCGAAGAGGTCGATATTGGTCACCGATTCGTCCCAACTGCCCGAGCTGCGCCTGCTCGGGGACCTCAGCCGTGCCTTGGCCGATGGCGCGTCGGCCAGCACCCTTGTCGGGCTCGGACTGCGGCGAATGGCTGAGATCCTCGAAGCCAAGTACTGCGCGGTCGTCCTCCGGAATGAACACGGACAAGCCCGGATTGAGGATCTCTGGGTGCGTGGACGCTCGGAGGCAGAGCAGAGGGTCCTGCTCGAGAAAGTCCGGTCGATGCTTTCCGGGCTGCAGTTGCAGCCTGCACGCTTGTCGTCCGGCACCCTGCCCGAGGGCCTGGTACTGGTGGAGGACGTCCTGGAGTTCAGCGGGGATGCCGCGGAAATCGCACAGGCATTGGGCGCGACTTGGGGCTTTCGCAGCTTCCTTGGCGCTCCAATCGTCGAATCAGGCAAGACTCGCGGCCATGTCTACGTCATCTATGAAGAACCGAGGGTCTTCCCTCCCAGAGATACCCTGATGACCACCGTACTGGCGGATCAGCTCGTGGCAGCCCTGCGCATGAGTCGACAGCGCGCCTTTTCCGACCAGGTCATCCGCCAGTTGCCGGCCATGATGGCTCTGCTCGATGGCCAGCGCCGTCTCAGCTGGGTCAGTCCCCAAGTCACCGCATGGTTCGGCAAGGATGAATCCGAGTTGCTCGGCCAACCCGTGCTCGAACTGCTGGCTACCGTGACGGACCTGGATCTGACGCAACGGCAGGTACCTGAAGGCCCCTTGCGCATCGACGCCTTGCCGATGCGCCTGCCCCGTTGGCACGAAGGCCAGACATCCTACTGGGACTTGGTCATCGAGCCGGTCGGGCCGGATTCAGACCACGCGGGCACCCTGTTGCTGGCCATCGAGGTCACGGAACGCGCCGATCGCGTTCGGCGCGATCAGGAACATCAGGCCCGTCAGCGCCAGCTTGACCGCTTGCGCGACGACTTCGTCAGCGCGGCCTCGCACGAGTTGCATACGCCACTGGCCTCCATCATCGGCCATGCCGAGCTGCTCGAGGACGGCCTGGAAGGTCCCTTGAACACCCGGCAGTCGGACTTCGTGCGCGAGATCCAGCTGGGAGCGAACCGCCTCCAGCGGCTGGTCGACGATCTCCTCGACTACGCTAAGCTCGAGGCAGGCACCTTCAGCCTTTCCCCACGCGAAGTGGACCTTGCCGAGCTCGTCCGCCAGGCAGGCTCGAGCCTTTGGCCCCAACTGCAGGATGCCGGCGTCCGGCTCGTGGTCCCGGATGCGGAAACGACGCTGGAAGTCCTGTGCGATCCGCAACGCATCACCCAGGTCCTCTTGAACCTGATCAGCAACGCCATCCGCTTCACGCCCAAGCACGGCGATATCCGTGTCACCCTTGCCTCCGGTCCCGGCTGCGTGACCGTAAGCGTGGCGGACACGGGCGTAGGGATCGAAGAGGCCGACCTCAACAGGGTCTTCGAGAAATACTTCCAGGGGGCCCGGCGCTCGGTGGGTGCGCGACGTGGTTCCGGCCTCGGCCTGTACGTGGCTCGGGCTCTCGTGGAGGCGCATGGCGGCGAGATGGGGGTCACGAGCGTACCCGACCAAGGTGCCACTTTCTGGTTCGACCTGCCCCTCGGCCCACAACCCTGAAGCAAGAGGCGCCCCGAAACCGGGGCGCCTCTCCTTTACGAGCGAACGAACGTCAGCGCGAAGCTTTGGCCAGGTTAACCCGGCCGTGCCCGTAGAGCTCATCGAAGCCCGGGGTGCCGAGGTCATCCGTCGACGCCTTGAGAGCATCGCGAACCTGCGCCACCGACCAGTCGGGATGCGCAGCCCGCATCATCGTGGCCGTACCGGCCACGAACGGACAAGCCATCGAGGTACCCGAAGCCTTGCCGTAGGTCGTCCCCATCTGGCTGCCGGTCGTGGGCAGCGTGCTCATGATGCCGCCGCCGGGGGCCGAGACCCAGACCTGCTTGCCCCGGCTCGAGAACCCGGAAATCTTCTCGCCGCCGAACATGCCGTCGCTGGTGCTCGAGACGGCAATGGCGAGGGGATCGTTGGCAGGTGAGCCGACGAAGCGACCGTTGTTGCCGGCGGCGCAGATGACGATGGTCCCCTTGGCCAGGCAATACTCGAGCGCGTCGTGCATCACGGGGTCGATCTCGGTGGTATCGGAACCCAGGCTCATGTTGAGCACCTTGGCACCGGCATCGGCGGCAGACTTCATGCCTTGGGCCACGCCCTCGGTCGTGCCGGATCCGTTGTCCCCGAGCACCTTGATGGCGAGGATGGGTGCGTTCCAGACGATGCCGGCGATGCCTTGGCTGTTGTTGCCGGTGGCGCCGATGATACCGGCGCAGTGGGTACCGTGGCCGACCTTGTCGCCCGTGCCCGTGCCGCCGGCAAAGTTCTGGCCGCTGCGGACCCGGCCGCCAAGGTCAGGATGCGCAGCATCGACACCGGTGTCCGCGACCGCCACGAGCGTACCGGAGGCATCGATGCCTTCCCAGTTGGCAGGCGTACCGGTCCGACCGTAAGCCCACTGCTTCGAGAAGCTGGGATCGTTGATGCTGATGAGTGCACCGACCTCACGAGCCAACTCGGCTTCCTGGACAACAGGGATGGCACGGTAGACACGCTGCAGCACGGCGGACTTGACGCCGGGCTGCTGGCGAAGGCGAGCAAGGAAGAGGTCACGATCGACGCCATCGGGAATCCGGACCACCTGGACTTCGCTCTTGAGGCGGAACGTACGGGTCACGGCCGCCCCCATCGCCTTGACGGTCCGGCTGGCCTGAGCAGCAGCGGCGGGATCGACCATCACGACGATCTCACGCGCCGCCTGGGCGGTCACGTCCACGGACGCACTACGCGTCGCCGTGGCGACCGAACCTACCACCTGCTGGCCGCAACCGACCGTCGCCGCCACCAACAAAAGCCCCATCGCCTTGCGCATGGTGTCCGGATTCTCCTGAAAGAAAGAGTAAGAAGAAGTTAACCTAGGATTAACATCGACATCCTAAAGCTTCTTCTTGCGTCTTTCAAGAGAAAAGGCGCGAAAATCTATTTGTAGTGGGCCTCAATCCTCGAGGATCAGCTTTCTGATGGTCTGGTTGCCGGCCTTGGTGACGTAGACCTCCCGGACCCTCGGGTCCTGGTCATCGATCACAAAGCTGGTGATGGCCGCATCCTCGGCCGTATAAGCCGGCACGATGGTCCCGGCATCGGGGTCGATGCGGAAGATGGTCTTGCCGTCGGCGACATAGACGTAGCCACGGGCATCAACGTCAAGCCACGTGGGTGCGGTAAGGCCGAACTGGGCCGCATTGGTCTTGTCCGTTCCCGTGCCATCGCCCGCAATGGTGGACACGATGTACTGAAAATAAGGATCAGCGGGCGGACCGTCACAAGTGCTGAGGGGCGAAGTGGTCGATGGGTTACGGGGACTGAGCATGCGCACCCGCTTGCCGTCGATGAAGAAGATGCGGCGCCGCCCCGATGTGCTGCGCTCGACCTTGATGCGCGTGACCTTGCCCAACTGCACGAGTCTCGCATTGATATTATCCAGGTTGTAACCCTGCTGTCCGGAACCCGCGATGATGGGAATATTCGCCGCGCCGAAGCCGCACGATGGCTTCCATATCCGGATGTGGTAGTTGTTGCTGTCCGCGATGAACACCGTGCCGAACTTGTCGGTGTCCACGCCCTCGGGTGCGTCCAGAACGTGAGAGGGGGGATTCGCATCGGGAACGCTGGTCACGAGGGACTCCAGAACGCCCTGGGTGTCGGCCGGCATGTCGAGGTGCCGGATACGCTTGATGACAGGGTCTGCCACGAGCACACTGCCGCCTGGCGTGACAGAGATTGCCGCGGGCTTGTCGATGTGTCCGCCACCCTCGGTCACGCTCTTCATGGTCTTGATGATCCTGTTGCCATCTCCGATCCGGCTGTCGTAGACCGAACGGCCATCGAGCAGGTTGCTTGAGGTAGCGGCACCGACCGTGCACGCCTTGATCTGGGACGCAACGCCGTCGTTCGTGAAGGCAAGCAGGACCGAAGGACCGGGTGCAGGCACGAACTCGACACGCCTGACCTTCGCGACGGACGCAATGGCTTGGGGCGCCCAAGTCGACGCACCAGCAGGGGTCGGAGCGACGGCGAATACCGCCAGACGCCCGTCCAAGCCCACGACCGCCAGTTGCGTGCCGTCGGGTGAGACGGCAAGGGACTGGGGCAGGAAGCCCGGCGCAAAGACTTCCATCGGGTCGGAAGTGTACGTCATCGTCGTCTGATCTGCCGGCAGGACCACGCGCAGGATCTTGTTGTCCGCCGCCACGTAGAGCACCGAGGGCGCAGCAGGCGAAGCCACGACATCACTAACAAGCGTGATCTTGAAATCGAAACGACCTACCCCAGTCCCAGCCGACGCATTCTCGAGGCTCGATGTCGCCGACGGGCTTCCCAAGACGAGCCGGACCTTGTCCGCCACGCCGTAGAGCAAGGCCGTCTTGGTGGCAAACGCATAGGTCTTGGGCAACCGCGTCATGCCCGCCACGGCAACGATTTCATTGTCCGGAAGGACAATCTTTTTTGCCTCGACATCGGAGGTCGCGTCCGGAGTGGCGGTAGGAGCGGGCGAACCTGCGGCAAGCAACGCGGGAAGAGGAGCGTCGAGAATTTCATAGACGGCCTTGGGGTCGGCAATCAGGAGGCCGGCACCCCCTTGGCCTGAGGCAAATCCGGAGAAGTCCACCGCCGAACTGCTTAGCGTGGAGCTGCCGAAGTTGATGGGGCTGCTCGAGCTCGTGCTCTCCTGAATCACCGGCAGTGAGGCTGCAGGCAGGCTTGCGAAGGAGCGCGAACCATCTAAAATCGAGTTGAAGACCAACTGAGGCGCGGAGCCTGCGGCGCTCTCCAGCCTGAAGGTCGACAGCGTGAAATCACCAAACGTCCTGTTGCGCAGGGGTTGCTCCCTAAGGTCTCCGGGATCGAGAAGGCGAGCCCCCCCGAAGACCTGCTTGAGCACGGGGGTTGCCCTCGCCGCAACGTCCGTCTGGACGGCCTCGAGGCCCGCCTGGTCGAGCATCATCACGATGTGACGCTCCTTGGGATCCTCGTCGTCGAAGGTCGGGTTGACATTGAAGAACAGGCGACGACGACCATTCCAAGTGTCGAGGTAAAGGTTGCGGGGGTTGGCCAACTCCGCAAACCGGGCCGCACTCACGAAGTTCGGGAAGAAGGGATCGCCCCCGAGGCTCCAAGCCGGGGACCCACCGATGCCGGCGACCAGTTGGCTGCTGTCCAGGCTGACGTTGACCGGGTTCCGCGAAAAGAGGACCACCTGGAAGTTGGCCTTGAGGCCCTCGGCAAGGACACGGCGTCCGGCCATGTTGTATTCCTTGCCGACCACCTGACCCGCATTGAACTGGGGCTCAACCCCACCCTCATTGGCGTACTTGAACGTTTGGCCGACAGCCGGACCCTTCTCGAGATCCGCCTGGGACTCGAGGTAGGCCCTTACCTCGACCAGCATGCCGGTCTCCGCCTTGAGGGCATAGGTCTTGCTGTTGACCGATCCCCGGCCCGTATTGAAGTAGAAATCGGACAAGCGCACCTTGCCGTCGGAGCCGATGACGCGCATCCGGATGCTGCGCGCCTGCGTCGGGATGGCTTGGGGCCGACGGGCACCGGACGACTGGGGCCACGCGATGGCGACCGAGAGCAGGCCATAAGGCTGTCCTTGAAGCTGCTCGGGCAAGCGTGTGTTTGCTGTCGGCAGGGCCTCGGGCGCCTGCACCGAGATGGCCAGGCCATCGGCATGATCGACTGCAGCCATCGGGGTCGGACGCGAGGCCGCTGCGGCACCGGCCACGGGAACGGCGGGAGCCACGGCCGTGCGACAGGCCGACAGCGGCATCAAGCTTGCCAGCACCCAGGGCAGGAGGCGACGCATGGCCAACACGGTTACCGTCCTCCCAGCCCTGTGATCTGGAACAGCGGCGTCCCGACATTGGCCGCCTCGATGGAGACGGTCGCCACGCGCCGCGCCACGGGCAGGCTTGGCACGAAAGCGACGGGCACCGCAGGCACCACCGTGAGCAGGGCCGTGACCTCGCCCAGGAAGGGCTCCGCTTGGGGCAGAATCCGGATACGTGCGTGACTGGCCGTCGCGACGGCCGCTTCGGAAGCCGTCGCGGGTTGCAAGGCCGTCAAAAGGACAAAGGCCCCGGGCACCGGCGTCGCCACACCGATGGCCGCCCTGCGGTTGGTCGACGAGAGCGACCATGCGCCGAGAACGGGTTGGGTCGTCTCCACGACGGCGGGCAGGGCATCTCCGGCGGGACGACCGAACTGGATGACGGAAACCCACTCGCGCGTGTAGGGCAAGTCGGGCTTCTCGGCCTCGCCTGACGTGGCAGGAACGAAGAACTGGTTGAACGCATAGGCCTCGTTTCGGGCCACGGCAGGCTCGATGGCAATGCCCATGGGGACCAACGTCGGCGTGGGACTGGGCGCAGGCGTGGGCGTCACCGGCTTGAAGAGCGGCGGCGGCGTCGTCGGGGATGCCGAGACCAGAGGACGAGGTGTTCCCGCCTGCGCCCCGACGGATATCGGCAAGACGGGGTTGGCAGCCGTGGTGCCCGCCACCCCCTGAGGCTGGGCCGTGCACGCCCAAAGCACCACGCATGGCAGGCACGTGGCCAACAAGGGGAGGGCGCGACGGGAGACGGCAGGCATCAGCATTCCGGAAGGGCGCGAGGACAAGCGTTGCGTACCCCTCGCCGCGGGACGCCTAACGGCGCAGCGGGGCACCCTGAATGCGGATCAGGAGATTGGCTGTCTCGAGGACAGCCATGGCCGCCTCCCAACCCTTGTTGCCGGCCTTGGCGCCGGCACGCTGGAGCGCCTGCTCGAGCGTGTCCGTGGTCAACACACCGAAACCGACAGGCTTGACCGACTCCCGGGCCAGTGCCGCAAGTTGGGCGGCTACGGGCGAGGCGACGTGTTCGAAATGCGCCGTATCCCCGCGAATGACACACCCCAGCACCACGATGCCGTCGAGGTCGGGACGATCGCGAAGCAGGCCCGCCGTCACGACGGGGAGCTCGAAAGCACCTGGTGCCCAGGCCTCGACGAGGTCTTCCGCCGCCACGCCGTGCCGAAGCAGCGCGTCGCGGGCGCCGGCAACCAAGCGCTCGACCACCAGGTCGTTGAAGCGGGACGCGACGATGGCAAAGCGCCGCCCCGTCCCGGATAGTCCGCCTTCGAGCCTGTCCGACATGATTGCCTCCCCTGCCTCAGGACAGGATGTGCCCCAGCTTTTCGGCCTTGGTGCGCAAGTAGTTTTCATTGTACGCGTTGCGCTCGACCAGCATCGGCACACGGCCCCCGACCTCGAGGCCATACCCCTCGAGTGCGACCACCTTGCGGGGGTTGTTGGTCAGCAGCCGCATCTGCCGGACACCCAGCTCGACGAGGATCTGGGCCCCCTGGCCGTAGTCGCGCAGGTCGGGCGGGAAGCCGAGCTCGAGGTTGGCCTCGACGGTATCCAGGCCTTCATCCTGCAAGCGGTAGGCGTGAAGCTTGTTGAGCAGGCCGATGCCCCGGCCCTCCTGCCGCAGGTAGACGAAGATGCCGTGGCCTTCACGGGCGATGGCCTCAAGCGCTGCCTCTCGCTGCTGCCCGCAGTCACACCGCAATGACCCGAAGGCATCACCCGTGAGACATTCGGAATGCATGCGCACCAGCACGCCTTCCCGAGTCGGATCACCCATCACCAGGGCAAGATGGTGCCCGCCGGTCAGGACGTTCTCGTAGCCGACGACCTTGAAATCGCCGTGGCGGGTCGGCAGGCGGGCCTCGGTCCTGCGGACGACGAAACGCTCCCGCTCGAGCCGCCAGGCAATGACCTTGGCCACGGACGTGATCAGCAGACCGTGGGTCCGCGCGAAGACCAGCAAGTCGGGCAGGCGGGCCATGTCGCCATCGTCACGCAGCACCTCGCAGATCAGGCCGGCAGGCTCGCTACCGGCGAGGCGCGCGAGGTCACAGGCCGCCTCGGTATGGCCGGCGCGGGCGAGGACACCGCCTGGCTTGGCGATCAGGGGAAAGATATGTCCGGGACGTCGAAGGTCCTCGGGCCGGGAAGCGGGATCGAGGCACACGGCAACGGTCCTGGCCCGATCCTTGGCCGAGATGCCGGTCGTGGCGCCGTGGATGGCATCGATCGAAACCGTGAAGGCCGTGCCGTCGGTCCCCTCGTTCTCGGGCACCATCAGGCCCAAGTCGAGGGCCTTGCCCCGCTCGGGCGTCAGCGTCAGGCAGATCAGGCCCCGGCCATGCGTGGCCATGAAGTTGATCGCCTCGGGCGTCGCGTGCTCGGCGATCATCACGAGGTCGCCCTCGTTCTCGCGATCCTCGTCGTCGACGACGACGACCATCTCGCCGCGGCGAAGGGCCTCGAGGACTTCGGGCATTTCTGCGAGCTGGGTCATAGTGTTACGCGCCTCCTCGCGCGGCGAGCCTCTCCAGCCACGGCTGGAGGCAGCGATGGACATGCCTGGCCAGCATGTCGTTCTCGAGATGGACGGCATCGCCCGGGGACAACCGGGACAAGGTTGTCCGGGCCCACGTCTCGGGGATGATCGTCACGGTGAAACCGTCTCCGGTCACGTCATTCAGAGTCAAGGACACGCCGTCGATCGCGATCGACCCTTGGGGCAGCATCAGGGCAAGCTGGCCCCGGGAGACGGAGAAGTGCAGGCGGTGGGCACCCTCGGGCAGGGGCGTAACAGCCGCGAGGGTCGCAAGGCCCTCGACATGGCCGGACACGAGATGCCCGCCCAGGCGGTCACCCAAGGCCAAGGCACGCTCCAGATTGACCTCCCTGCCCACCTGCCAGGTGCCCATGGTGGTCATGTCAAGCGTCGTCTCCGAGACGTCGGCCGTGAAGCCTGCGCCGTCGCGCTCCACCACTGTCAGGCAGGCACCCGAGACGGCCACGGACTCGCCGCGCGTCAACTCGGAGGCAAAGGGGGCCGCAAAGGTGAATCGGCCTTCGTGTCGGGCTTGGACACGTCCGATGGCTTCAACGAGACCTGTAAACAAGGCAAATAGACGCGTGGCGCCTGCCACTGCGGGTCCATGGTACCCGAATCCGGCACGGAGGGCCAATTGGCGGGATGCCTTAGCATGGCAAGGTGCCGACACCCCCTTCCCCCAAAGCCCTCGCCGAGCTGACCCGCTGCCTCGGGCCGGCCAAGGTCCTGTCCGGCCCGGCGATCGCGCGGGCCTATGACCGTGACGCCTATGTGCTGGCCAGTACGAAGGCCCACGCTGTCGTCCGGCCGGAGACCACCGGGGACCTCGTCACGCTGTGCCGCTGGGCGACCCGGCACGACGTCTGCCTCACGCCACGTGGCGCGGGCACGGGCCTCTCGGGTGGCGCAACGCCCAGTCCGGATGCCGTCGTCGTCCTGACCTCGGGCATGCGACGGGTCCTCACCCTCTCCCCGCAGGATGGCCTCGCGGTCGTGCAACCGGGCGTGGTCAATGCGCACCTCGACGCGATGGTACGCCCCCTCGGCCTGACCTTTGCGCCGGACCCCTCGAGCCAGTCGACGTGCACGCTCGGGGGCAACATCGCAGAGAACGCGGGAGGCCCCCACACGCTGAAGCACGGGATGACGGTGCAGCATGTCCTTGCCGCCCGCGTCGTCCGGGGCGATGGCTCCATCGTGGAGCTCGGACATCCCACGGGCCTCGATCACGGCCTCGACCTGCTCGGTGTCTTCACGGGCAGTGAAGGAACGCTCGGCTTCCTCGCCGAGGCGACCGTCAGGCTCGTCCCTCGTCCCCAGGCGCTGCACACGGTCCTTGCGGCTTTCCCGACGGTGCGCGCCGCAGCCGAGGGGGTCGGGCGCATCCTGAAGGGCGGCATTCTTCCCGCGGCCCTCGAGATGGTCGACAGCCAGGTCGTCGCGGCCGTCGAGGATGCCTTCGCCGCCGGGTTGCCGCGAGAAGCCGCGGCCCTGCTGCTGATCGAACTCGACGGGACCCCGCCCGAAGTCGCGGCCGAGGCGTGCCTCCTCGAGAAGATGCTGGTCGAGGCGGGTGCCGACCCCGTGCAGGTGGCCCAGGACCCTGCGGCACGCGAGCGCTTGTGGCTGGCGCGCAAGAAGGCCGTGGCCGCCCTGGGCCGGCTGGCCCCGGCCCAGATCATCCAGGACGGCGTGATCAGGCCGTCCCTGCTGCCCGAGGCCCTGGAACGGATCGCGGCAATCGGCCGCAGCCATGGCCTCGCCATCGCCAACGTCTTTCACGCCGGCGATGGCAACCTGCACCCCGTGGTCCTCTTCGATGCAGCCGATCCGGAACGGGTCCGTGCCGTCGAGCAAGCGGGTCTCGACATCCTCGACATGTGCATGGCCATGGGGGGCACCCTGACAGGCGAACACGGCATCGGCCTCGAGAAGCGTGCCGCGCTCGGGAAGATGTTCGATGCCGATGCGCTGGCGTGGCAAAAGGCCGTCCGCCTGGCGTGGGATCCGTGGGGCAGATGGAACCCCGACAAGGCATTGCCGGTCCGCCCCTGCCTTGAGGACCAACCGAGATGAACGACGACGCCATCTTGCGGGTCGCCCATCCGGAAGACGCCGTGCGCCTCATCCGGGAAGCCCGGGCCACCCGCACCGTGCTCAGGCCGGTGGGCGGGGGGACTCGCCACCTGTCCGGTACCCCGCGGGGCCGGAGCATACAGGTCCTGGCGAGCGCAGGCGAATGGCTACACCACCCTGAGGACCTCATCGTGACGGCACCAGCAGGCATGACCGTGTCCGAACTTGCCGATCGCCTCGCCATCGAAGGCCAGGCACTGCCCCTCGATGCTCCCGAGGGCGGCACCATCGGCGGCCTCGTCGCCCACGGCAGTGCGGGCCCCCGCCTGCACGGCCGCAACCTGCCGCGCGCGTGGGTCCTGGGTGCCGACACCGTGCTCGGGTCGGGTACGGCGCAACGCATCGGGGCGCGGGTCGTCAAGAACGTCGCCGGGTATGACGCAGTCCGGCTGTGGTGCGGCAGCCGAGGCACCCTGGGCCTGCTGTTGTCCGTGACTTTCAAGGTTGCGCCGTCACCCGAGGCGTGGGTCGAGTTCCGACAGGAGGGCAAAGACGCCGCGGCTCTGGCAGAGGCCTTGCAGCCGTGGTGGCAAGCGCCCCTGACGTGGCTCCGCATCACCTCGGCGAGTTCCACCCGGGAAGATGCCCTCGCGTGGCAACCTGCGGAGGGGCAACCGTGGGGCACCCCCCTCTCCTGGAGGCTGCTTGCCGGCATCGAGGGCGCTTCGTCCGTCGTCCGGGCCGTTTCGGCACAGTGGCCCGTATCCGGTACGGCCTCGGAGACTGCACCCTGTCGCCCCCGGAACCTCGGCCCCCTCTGGGCGGATCCGGCTCCCCCGAGGGTGGCGTGGTCCCTCGCCGTGCTGCCTTCGCGGATCGTCCCGACGCTTCAGACCCTTGCCGATTGGTTGGCAACGAAGAAGGCCCACGGGCGACGCTGGACCTTCTCGGGAGATCCCGGCAGGGGCCGCCTGGACCTTGCCCTGTGGGGCGACCCCGACATGCCGGTTCCGCCGATCGGCAACTGGGTCGAGGCGGGCGGAGGCCTGTGGCAGATCGTCGCCGGCCCGGGGGCGGGCCAGCAAGGGCCGGCCCGGTCGGATGGCGGCTTGGGCCTGGCCCTCAAGCGAACCTGCGATCCGGACGACATCATGAACCCGGACGCCTTGCCCGGGTGTCTGGCGTGAGGAATCCCGTGCCATCCCTTTCCAAGTCCCTCCCCGTCGTGTCGCTGGCGAGCCTGATGGTCTCGCCGGTGCTGCTGCACGCCGGCCCTGCGTGCGCCGAGACCCTGTATCTCCGCAACGGTACCCGGTTGGAGGGGCGCATCCAGAAGCAGGACGAGAGCACCCTCGAGGTCGTCACGGCATCGGGTATCGTCAAGGTGCCCCGTGACACCATCGCCCTCGCGACGGTACCCAACCCTTGGATTGCCATGGGCATGGGTATGGCCTTGCCGGGGGGCGGACAGATCTGGCTTGGCCAGCAAGGACGGGGCTGGACGGTCGCCGGCGTGACTGTGGCCAGCGGGGCCTTTGTCGGCCTTGCAAGCCAAGCCCTGTTCACCGGCCGCTTCGTGGGCGCCGATGGCAGCCTGTTGCCCGGTTCTGCCCTCGGCATGCTCGCCGCGATGGTTCCTTGGGGACTGGGAGCGTGGGAGGCATGGCAAGCGGCCCAAGCCACGGCCGAGCGTGATGCCACCCAGCCGAGGTTGCGCATCGACTACTGACGTCAGTCCGGATCAGCGAAACGGCGCGACGTGGACCCGGACGCCCTCCTCGCGGAAGAGGCGCCGCAGGTAGTCGGGGTCGACCACCTCCTTCGCCTGGTCCAGGACCGGATCGAGACGAACCAGCGTCCCGTCCAGGCGCAAGGACAGCTTGTCGAGCCTGTGGACCGTCCGGGTACTCTCGGCAAGGAACGCCGAGACCTCGCGGTCAAGAACCCGATCCAGCGTACGCGCCGCACGACCCGTATCCCTGAGCGTACCCTGCAGTCCGGGACGCAGTTCCTCGGCCATCTGGCGCAAGGCGCCGACGTCCTTGCCGGTATCCACCGAGAGGCGTTCCACGGCTGCCAGCGTCCCATCGACCCGATCGAGCGTGGCATCGAGGCGCCGGACCAGTTGGCGCATCTCGACGACGGTCCCCGTGACACCCTCTGCAAGCCCCTCGACCGACGCTTCCGGCAGGGCACCCAACAGGCTGTCCAGGTCCGGCGTGCGACGAGTCCGCTCCAGAAGGTCGCCATCCCGGAGGGGCCGATCGGGACGTGCACCGGGACGCAGATCGATGAATCGCTCGCCCAGAAGACTTCGGGCCCTCAGGACGGCCTCGGTATCCCGAGGCAAGGCCAGCCGCCGATCGAGAACCATGGCGACCTCGGCAGCTCCGTCCCGCCAGGAGAGGCCGACGACCCTGCCCACGGGGACGCCGCCCAACTGGACGACGCCGTCCCGGGGCAATCCGGTGACGTCGGTAAATCGCGCCGTCACGCGCATCCCCCCGAGCGAGCTGCCCGGTGAGAGACCGAACCACAAGGCCACGCCTGCAGCCAGCGTCAGGGCCATGGCCAACAGCCCCCCGCGCCACGGGGTCAGGTGTCGCCAATCGCGGAGCATCAGCGGCAGTCTAGCACGGCGGTCCGGCATGACTTGCCGCGAGGAAAGCCTGCCACCATGGGTCATCCGCCGACGGCCGCAGCCGTCCTCCCTCGAGGACCAGGACCCGCTCCCCAAGGCGTGCCACGAGCACCGGATCGTGGGTGACGACGAGCAGACCCGCATCCTCGGCGGCATCCGCCACGACCTCGGCCATGTCCCGGGCCGTGACCGGGTCCAGTCCGCTGGTCGGTTCGTCCAGCAAGAGCAACCGCGGTCTCATGACCAGCGCACGGGCGAGTCCGGCACGCTTGCGCATGCCGCCCGACAGATCCATGGGCCGGCGATCGGAAGCATCATCGAGGCCGACGCGACGGAGCACCTCGGGCACCCTGTTGCGAACCTCGCTCGCGAGGCCAGCCAACTCCAGCGGCAAGGCAACGTTCTCGCCGACGGTCATCGAAGGAAAGAGCGCACCATCCTGGAAGGCCATGCCCAACTGCCGGGCGATACCCTCGGGGAGGATGGCCGGCTCGCCGCCCAGCAGGCGAATCTCGCCACGAGCAGGCCGCATGGCACCGATGACCGTCTTCAGGAGTACCGACTTGCCCGCACCCGATGGCCCCACGAGGCAAACCCGCTCCGAAGCCCGGACCGCGAGGTCAACGTCGTCCGCAAGGATGCGCCCACCGGCGAGCAGGCTCACGCCGCGGACCTCGAGCAAGATGTCCCCGTTCATCGCGCCGTCCAGCCCCAAGTCAGCAGGAGATTGGCCACGCCCACCAGCCAGGTCGTGCGCACGACGCCCTTGGTCACGGCCGCGGCGAGTCCGCGAGGCCCCGGCGCGGCCCCAAGCCCGGCCCGAGTCGTCAGAACAGCAATCGCGACCCCGAAGACCATCCCCTTGACCAAGGCAAGGAGCAAGTCCGACGGTGTGGCAACCCGATCCACCTCAGACCAGAACAGATCGAGCGGCAGGCCCGCATGCCACCTTGCCGCCAATGCCGCCGTGAGGAAAGCCGCCCAAATGGCCCATATCGTCAGCGCGGGCAAGGCCATGACCAGGCCGAGGACGCCCGGCAGGTACAAGCGGGTGGCCAATGAATGACCGAGCAGGCGCAGGACGTCCCGTTGCCCGCCGTGCTGCATCATCGCCGCCTCGGCCGTGCGCGCCGTGCCCCAGCGCGCCGTCGCAAGGGCCGTCGCGAGCAGCGGCATCAACTCGTCGATGAACAACCGGCCCTCGAGTGCGCCAATCTTGGCCGGCACCCCCAAGGTCAGAAAGGGACGGATGGCCAGCACCGTGAGCGCCAAGGCAAGCAAGGCGGACAGCAGCATCACGGGCAACACCGAATGACGGAATGCGTGCACGGCCACGCGCGCCGAAGCGACCAGCATCCCCTCCCGTGGGTCGAGGCGACTCACGACCCGCTCTCCACGAGCAGGACCCAGACGGCTTCGGCGACGGCGAGGAACATCAAGGCGTGAACGACCGCCACGCCCGCTGCCCCGCCCACGGCGGCATCCCCGCCGGGACCGCCGCCCCGCTCGAGTTCGCGGACCGACCGCAGGCCGACACCGAAAGCCAGAGCCTGGATACCGCAGCCGAGCACGGCCCCCTTGAAAATGCCGAGCACGACGTCAGGAAGCAAGGCCGGCCGAACGAAAGCGCCCAACCAAGGCTCGACGGAACGACCGAGGAGCGCGAGCACGATGCCGCCACCCGCCACGAAGGCGAGGAACCCGGCAGCCGTCAGCAAGGCCCCCTCACGGCCGCCCCGGAGTAGCGCGGAAGGCCCCCACCATGTCCACGGTTCACGGCCCAGCAAGCGCAGGGCGGCCCAGCCCTCCTGCAGCGCCATCACGACCATCGCGCCCGCAAGGGCCGATGCCGACTCGGCCGCTACGACGAGTGCCGCGAGCAGGGGGGCGACCTGACGGCATGTCACCCGATCGAGGGCATGGCCGAGCAAGGCCGTGGCGCCCATCGGATCGAGCACGATCAGGCCATGCAGGCAGGCGACGGCCCCCATGGTCCCGAGCAGCACGACGACGGGCAGGAGGCTGGTCCAACCAGCTTCCTGCCCGAGGCTTCCGCGACGCGAGGTCAAGGCCGCGCCTGGGGCTTAGCGTCCGTAACCGTTGCCGTAACCGTTGCCGTAACCGGTGCCTCCGCCATAGCTGCCGCCGTTGCCATACCCGGTGCCACCACCGTAGCTGCCGCCATTGCCGTAGCCGGTGCCACCCCCATAGCTGCCGCCACCGGGATAGCCACCCACCGGGGTGGGATAGCCACCGGCCCCGCCGCCACTCGAGGTCGCGTAGGCACTGACATCGTCGGCGGCCTTGGTCGACATAACCTCGACCTGCCGATTCTCGCCGGGAGCGAGGTCAAGGGTCTGCGTCATGGTCTCGACCGTCTGGCCACCCTTCATGAAGGTGATCGTCAGCGTGGCCGAGGACATCGCCTGGCCGGGGTTCGACACCTGGATCTGGGCCTTCATCTTCCGACCGAAGAGGTAGAGGAAACCCGTGGTCCGGGACTTCGAGACCACGGTTGCGGAAGGCGGAGTCGCCGGAACGGCCGGGTTCGAGGGATAGCTCGGGTTCGAGGGGTAGCTCGGGTTCGAGGGGTAGCTCGGATTCGAGGGGTAGCTGCTTCCCGGATCGGACGGGTAAGTGGGCGAGTTGCCCAGGCCGGGATCGACATAGGTGTCGGTACCGCCGCACCCGGTCAGCATGAGTGCTCCGAGGACGGCGACCATCCGCAGCATCCGCTTCGACATCGGGGTTCCCTCCAGTGCTTCCAGGCCCTGCGCCTGTGATGGTTGGGTTATCGGCCCCTTGGAGAGGGGGTCTTGCGTCTTTTCGGCAAAAATTCGACTAAGGGAGATTTAAGCATGGGGATGAGACTCCGAGAAGGGACGCCCCAAATGCAACAGGCCCCGCCACGGCGTCGAAGCCCGGCGAAGCCCGTCGTGTCGCGCAAGGTCAATAGCGGTAGGTGCTCCCCTGGGGCGCGGCGCCATAGGGCTGCGACCCATAGCCGCTGCCGTAGCCATAGCCGCTGCCGTAGCCCGCAGGCGCAGAGGCCGGGGTGTCGGTGGTGACGGAGAAGCGGGCACCATCGGGATTGCCCTTGATGGCCGAGATGCGGATCGTCTGCGTCTGGTTGCCACCGAGAGAGACGGACCGCGTCTGGTCGTCGCCGGTGGACTCGCCCTTCTTGGTGAAGTTGATCGCCAGCGTGCCGCTGAGCGTGGACTGACCGGGGTTGGTCACCATGACCTCAATGTAGGGCTTGGAGAACCAGCCCAGGAGCTCGGCCTTGAAGATCTTCTGGGAGACGAGCAGTTTGACACCGGGAGCAGGTTGGACCGGGACGGCGGGGAGGCCGGGGTCGGGCTGGCCGGGCGAAGGCAGCCCGGGCAAGGGCGCACCGGGAGCGGTCGAGGGTGCCGGAGCCGGCTGGGTCGGCGCGGGGGGATCCTCCTCGTTGGGATCACCGGTCGAGCCGACGCGGGTGCCGCATCCGGAGAGGACGAGGCTGGAAGCCATGGCCGCAGTCGCGAGCAGGCCAACCAGTGAACGTCGGTTCGGAAACATCGGGACTCTCCGTAGGCAATCGGTTCGGGAACCACTTGGAGAAGATATCGGCGACGGCGCGGCGCCACTTGCGAAGGCAGGGTTAAGCTTCAGCGAAGCCCCGCCTAAACGATCGAACCCTGCTGCGGGTCGATCCGCTTGGTCATCGCAACATGGACCAGACCCGCCTCGACGTAGGGATCGCCGGTCACGACATAGCCCAGTTGCTCGTAGAAGCTGACCACGCCCCACTGGGCCGAGAGCCTCACGACCTCGCGCCCCTGGTCGGCAGCCCGTGCCTCGCACCGAAGCATCAGGCGCGTCGCCACCCCTTGGTGGCGGGCCTCACGACGCACGGCAACACGGCCAATCCGCACCGTGTGGGCGTCCTGAGGCACCAGGCGGGCCGTCCCGACGACGGCACCGTCAAGCGTCGCCACCAGGTGGTCGCAGATACCGTCCCACTCGTCGACCTCTTCATCGGCCGGCAAGCCCTGCTCCTCGACGAAGACTGCCCAGCGGACGGCGATGGCCTCGCGGACACGCGGGTCGCGGCCAGTCAGCCAGTCGAAGTTGAGCGAGGCGGGCAAGACGATCACGGCGAACCTAGATGGAGAGACGGTTGAGCAAGGGAAGGCGCTGCACGAACCCGGACAGGAGGGTCAGGCCGCCCGTCGCGAGCAGGATGCCCACGGCGACCAGCAGCAGGCCGCTGCCAATCTCGACGGCGCGCATGTGGCGCTTGACCTTGTCGAAGAGTCCCAGCAGGTGATCGAATGCCAGCGCCGCCCCGAGGAAGGGCAGGGCAAGCCCTGCGGAGTAGGCGCCCAGCATGCCTATACCTTGGCCCAGAGTCTCTTCCTGGGAAGCCAGCGTCAGGATCGAGGCCAGAATCGGTCCGATGCAGGGCGTCCAACCAAAGGCAAAGGCCAGGCCGACGACAAAGGCCCCGATGAAGCCGGCCGGCTTCGTCCGCACGGTGGCCCGACGCTCCTGATAGAGAAACGGCAGGCGCACCCATCCGGCCACGTGCAGGCCGAAAAGGACGACGATCGCCCCGGCGGCCCGGCTGATGGCCACCTGATGATCCAACAGCAAGGCCCCCAGGGTCGTGGCCGAGGCACCCAGCATCACGAAGACCGCAGAGAACCCGAGAACGAAGGCCAGGGTCTGGGCCAGCACCCGACCACGCGCATCGGGAGATCGCGAGGCGCCACTCTTGAGCTCGTCCAGGGAGACGCCCGCAACGAACGACAGGTACCCGGGAACCAAGGGCAGGACACACGGCGACAGGAAGGACATCAGGCCGGCTCCGAAGGCCAGGGCCACGTTCACTTGGCTCACGGGCCCATCATAGCCCAATCGGCCGGGTCGGGAGCCCGCCTGCTGGCGCAGGAGTGGCCGGAGCGGGTACGGTAAGGCTGCATCAACCTCTCAGGAGAGCCCCATCGTGCCCAGTCCCCGCCCACCCCGCCCCCCTCGTGGCCCCGATGGCCCCGACGGACGCCCCCCGAGAGGGTCTGGTCGCCGCGATGGCGATGGTCCCGGACGCAGGGAGGGCGCAGGGCCGGGTCGGCGCGACGGCGACGGTCCGCCCCGTGGCCGGTTCGGCCCGCCCCGCCAGCGCGATGACCGCCCGCGGGACGATCGCCCGCGCGGCCCCGTCGTCCGGACGTGGCAGGCTCCGGCCGACGAACACGAAGACCTCGCCGAGCGCGGACCAACCGTCGCACCCGAGGAGGCCGCGATGAACCTCACGCTGCCCTCGGCGCTCGCGCGCCGGCTGCGGACCACCGCCCGCGAGATCGGCACCGATCCGGAATCGCTGGCTGTCGTCCTGCTGGGTCAGCAGGTGCTCGCCCTGAAGGACTGAAACCAGATTGGGTTGTCCGACCTGCAACACGCAGAATCCGGCCCACGCCCGCTACTGCAAGGGTTGTGGCGTGGCCGTGGGCCTGCCCTGCACGTCGTGCAACGCGCCCATCGCGCCGGACCACGCCTTCTGCACCCGATGCGGAGCCCGGCAAGCCGGCGCCCTGCAGGCTGCCCCGACGGCGCCCGGTGCCCCGCTTGCCCGGCCCACGCCCACGACGGAGCTGCAGCAATCGGACCGCCGTGTCGTCACGGTCCTGTTCACGGATGTCTCCGGCTTCACGGCGATGTCCGAGAAGATGGATCCCGAGGCCGTCGCCGGGATCGTCAACCGCTTCTTCCAGGTCCTGACCGAACCCATCTACCGCTATGGCGGCGTGGTCGACAAGTACATCGGCGATGCCATCATGGCCCTCTTCGGGGCCCCGATTTCCCACGAGGACGATCCGCTACGGGGCGTGATGGCCGGATGGGCCATGCAGGAAGCAGCTCAGGCCTTCGCAGCGGATCTGGAACAACAGACGGGCATCCGCCTCAGGGTCCGGGTAGGCCTGCATACGGGCCTCGTGGTCGCCGGCAGCGTGGGGGGGACCCAGAGATCCGACTACACGGTGACGGGCGAGACGGTGGCCATCGCGTCGAGGATGGAGGCAGCCGCACCGCCCGGCGGCGTCCTCGTCTCTGCGGACACCTGGCAGCAGGTGCAGGGCCACTTCACGGCTGAAGCCCGCGACGCGGTGCAGGCCGGGGGGCGCGACCAGACCGTTCAGGCCTGGCTGATTCTCGGCCAGGCCGAGGGCATGGGCCCGACGATGACGGACCAGGCGACGGACCTGATCGGCCGCGCCAAGGAACGCGAACGACTGGCCACGGCCTGGCGCGCAGCCCGTGCGGGACGACCTGCGGGCCTGCTGGTCGGAGGGGCGGTCGGGACCGGCAAGTCGCTGCTCATCCGACACGAGACCCGGCGCCTTCGTCAGGAAGGGGCCCTCGTGGTCTGGGGCCGAGGCGTATCCTTCGACCGCGACAGGGCCCACGCCCTCGCCATCTCCGTCCTCCAACCCCTGCTCGGCGAGCCGCCGGGGAGGCCGGATGCGGCCTTGGGCGCACTCGAGACCCTCGTGGCCCGATGGCTGCCCTACAACGTCCCCCGCAGCACATCATCTCTCGCCCACCTGCTGGGGCTTCCCGTGAACCATCCCGAGGTCGCCAGCTTGCCCCCCCAGCAGCGCCGCTCAGCAAGTTTCGTTGTCCTCGACGACCTGCTGACATCCATGGCGAGGGAGACGCCGACCATTCTCGTCCTCGACGACCTCCAGTGGGCCGACGCACCATCCCTCGAATGGCTGGGCGGCCTCATCAGCCGGCTGGGCCGGGAGGGAGGCCACGTGCCGTTGCTGCTGGTCCTCGCCAGCCGCGATCCGGAAGCCTTGCCCAAGGCCGTGACCCAGCATGGCCTGCTGGAACCGATGCCGCTGGCCCCCCTCGTGGCTCAGGAGGCCGAAGCCCTCGCGACCACGCTGCTCCAGGCTTCGCCCGAGTCCCTCGGCATACCCGTAAGGCAACTGCTCGATGAAATCCTCGCGCGTGCCGAGGGCAACCCGTTCTACCTCAAGGAGTTGGTCCGGACGGTCCAGGAGGCCGGCGTCCTGATCCGTACGGGCGCAACGTGGTCCGTGGCCGAAGGCCGTACGGAATTCAGACTGCCCGGCAGTGTCCAAGGCGCACTCGCAGCGCGCCTCGACCAGCTCGAATCCGCCCAGCGACAGACCTTGCAGGTCGCATCGGTGCTGGGCAGGACCGTCGAGGACACGCTGCTGCGGACCATACTCGACCGCGAGGTCGAGGCGGACCTCGATGATCTGGTCCGACTCGGCTTCCTCGACCGGATGCCGGACGGGCGCCACGCCTTCAACCAGGTCGTGGCCCAGGAGGTCGCCTACGAAAACTTGCTGCTGGCGACCCGCAGGGACTGGCACGAACGGGCCGCCCTCGCCATCGAGCGTCGGGACCTGCCCGGGACGCCCGGACGTGCGCGGACGCTCGCCCACCACATGGCCCGGTCCGAACAGGACGAACCCGCGGCCCGTTATGCCGCCGAGGCCGGGGACGAAGCCCGTCACGCCTTCGGCAACGAGGAGGCCATCCGGCTTTATCACCAGGCCCTCGAGCATCTGGATCGCCGGGGCACGAACCCGGCCTGGACAGCCGACAGGGCTTCCCTGCTTGCCCACCTCGCCGCGGTCGAGACCACGACGGGCGAGGTTTCCCTGGCGCAGGAACATCTGGAGACGGCCATCAACCTGGTGCCGGACCATCTCGACCGAGGTGCGTGGGAGGCCGGGCTGATCCGGGCGTTGATCCGCCAGGGCGAGACCCACAAGGCGATCGCGCGCTGCCTGGAGCGCATCGCGGCGACCCGGGATCCCGTCGAGGAAGCGACGCTGCGGGCCACCTTGGCCGAGCAGTGGCTGACAACGGGGGCTCTGGCCGATGCCGAGGGCCAATGCCAGGCAGCCCTTGCCCTCGTCCGTCCGGACCGGCATCCCCTCGTCGTCGCCGACATCATGAACATCCTCGGCAACCTCGCCAGCCGCCGACGGGGCAACGAGGCGATCGGCTACTACCAGCGCATGCTCCTGCTGGTGGACGAGGCCAAGGACGTTCCCCGCCGCGTCGTCGGCCTTACGAACCTTGCGATGGCCCTGGAGATGTCCGGAGACTGGGCGGCCGCAGCGGACGCCTATGCAAGGGCCCACGCGATCTGTTCACGCATCGGCGACCGGTCACGTGGCGCCCATATCCTCAACAACCTGGGGGGCCTGCGCCTGAAGCTCGGCTTGCTCGACGAGGCCGAGGAAGCCCTGCGCGGCGCCGATGCCCTGTACGAGGCCCTGGGCAATCCGCTCGGCCGCGCCGCCTGCACCAACTTCCTTGGCCAGGTCCATCTGGCCCGTGACGAAGCCGACGCTGCCATTCCGTTCTTCGAGGCCTCGGCAGGCCTCCTCGAACGCGCCGGGGCCGGCACCTACGCGGCGGAAGTCCTGCGGGGCCTTGGCCTCGCACAACTGCTTGCAGGCCGTGCCGGAAGGGCGCGAGCGGTTCTGGACAAGGCGCGCGAGTTGGCCGTGGCCACGGGCCAGCAGGCCGAGACAGCCTCGATCGACGTCCTTCGCGCCCGCCTTCTGATGATGGATGAAAGCACCGACGAGGCCTTGCGATTGATGCGGGCCTCCATCGAGACCTTGCGGAGCCACGGCCATGCCTTGGAGATGGGGCGCGCCATGGTTCACGCTGCATGGGTCGCTGCCCGGGCAGGCGAGGTCCATGAGGCCGATAGCCTGCTGCTTGGCGCGAGGGACCTCTTCGAGGGGATTCGTGCAGGTCAGGAGTTGCGGAAAGTCGAGGCCCTGCTCAAGCAGGCCGGAACTGGGCCATGACCTCCTGCATCATGGCGGTGACGGGTCCGTAGCGGAAGGCCGCGACCTGACGTCCCGAGGCGTCCCAAGACAAGCGTCCCCAGCGCCCCAGGCTGCCTTGCCACTCGATGACGCGGGCCCCGCCGACTTCAGCCAGCAACAGGTTCCGGACGCCACGCAAGCTCAGGTCGCGGGCCAGCATCTTCGCCCGGGGGTCCGAGACCGACAGGGGCTCGAGACGACTGCAGACCCCGCAACGGTCCGCCGTCGCGCATTCCGAGCACGCAGGCAGGCCGCACGAGACACATTCGGGACGATGGCTGCCGCACTGGTGGCGACCACACGAAGCGCAGGTGCCAAGGTCATCGGCACGCACGACCTCGAAGCAGGTGCGGCAGGTGCCCGCATGATCTGGACAATAGCCCCCCTCGACGCCCTCGAGCATCAGGTGACGCGCCACCCTGACGCCACACGCCGCACAACTGCCAAGGCAGGCGGCGCAGTACATGTCGCCGGACACGCCACACGGCGCCATGGCGGAGGCAAGGCCCTGGACCCCGCAACCCGAGCAGGTCCCCAGATGCGCCTGGCTTGCAAAGCCACCGCCAGCCTCGACGCGACAGCCGGTACAGACGACCGCACCATCCTCGGCACAGACGCCGCGACAATCCGCACACACCGAAGCACCGCACGATCCGCACGCAGCACGGTCCGACGCACAGACATGCGCCTGGCAATCGCCACAAGTCGCGTCACAAGCGGGACACAGCGCAACGGCACACGTGCCGCAAGCGGTGACGACCTGTCCCTGCTCCTCGCAAGGACGGCTGCAGGATGGGCAAGCCCGGACGCAGGTCCGACAGGCCAGAGTCAGCGAACCCGTCATCACGGGGTCGTCCACGACCTCGCCACAGACACCGCAGTCGGGCATCAGGATCTGACGCGTCAACGGCACGTAGCCCAGCCGGACCTCGGGAGACGCGACCGACGGCAAGCCGTCCTCGGCCGGCCGCACGAAGCTTGCCACGTAAGTCACTTCATCGAAGCTGATGACGTGGAGGGCCACGAGTTCGGTGGTCAGCGTGACCTCGTGCGCTGTCTCCTCGGCTTGGACGGCCTCCTCCTCGAGACGCGCCAGCGACGTCAGGGCAACGGTCTGCCCCTTGCGGGCCGCATCGAGGCGGCGTGCCAGCTCGGCACCCTCCCGGCTCAGGTCGGCCAGATCGCCCGGCAACGCGCCCCGGATGGCCCCCAGGACCTTGGCCAAATTCTCCTCGAGGGTGCGGATTTCCCGCTGCCGGGCATCCTCGCGAAGCGATCCATAGTGGCGACGGATGCGGGTCACGGACTCGGTGCGCCGACCACCCAGCTGTCGCTCGAGTGCCTCCCCCCGGACGCTGGTCCGGGCGTCGACAAGGGCCAGCGCACGTGCATGCAGCGGACCAAGCGCCGGCAGATCGCGCGGAGGATCGGTCGGCAGGGTCTGGATACCTGACAACGCATCGACGAGGGCTGGACAGGCCATGCCCGTGACGGGATCCAGGATATCGACGTGGGTCTCCTCGATGGGGTGGGGCAGGACACCGGCACCATAGGCAACCCGATGGGAAAAGGCGACGACACGTCGGGTAAGGACGCGCTCGAGCCGCACGCGGGAAAGCATCCAGCCCTCGGGGGCCACGCCCAGCAGCAGCGCGGCCGGATCGGCGATGGGCGCGACGACGACGTGACGATGGGAGACGGCCCCCCGCTCCTCGCACTCTGCCAAGATCTCCTTGAGCCGCGGCGAACCGGGGACAATGGCCTCGGCGTCCTCACCGGCAGCGAACGAGATGTCGAAGCGCCGGTCACCGAGGCGAACCTCCCAGCGTCGCCGCTGGGTGTCGAGGGGGGAGGCATCGGCGCCTTGGCGCCGGTAGAAGTCAAGCGTGAAGGTACGAAGTGTCGGATCCTGCATGTTCGGGCCCAACCTCAGCCCAGTTGGTCGCGGATGGCGGCAAGACGGCTCGCGGCCTGTTCGGGATTGCGCCAGATATCGCGCGGTCCCATCGCGACTGGCAACCTCGCGACCCACTCGGCCCACGTCGGACCGGACGCATCGAGCAGGCCACGGACATCGAGGGCAGCCAGCCACCGATGCAAGCGCCCACCGGCGAGGACCAGATGATGGTGGCGGGTACCGCACGCGTGACGAAGGGCCATGTCCAAGGGGTGCATGACGGGCTCGGCATGCAGCCAGAGGTCATGCGCGCCGTCCGGACCGACCTCGCCATCGACCACCACGTCAACGCCCGCCGGCATGCGGGCCGCAAGGGCTTCGCCCGTCGCCAAGGTAGCGACCGCAAGGCGGACCCTCTGATGACTGGTGGCCACGAGGGCCTGCAACGCCCCCTCGAGAGAGGGCCCCGCCTCCCAGGCCTCGAGCCCCGCGCGCAGCAGGGAGAGCAGGCGCGCCTTGACCAGCGGTTCATGCTCCCGATCGAGCAGATGGACGGCAACCTGAGGCATGGCACCGGGCCATGCCTCGGCCGTCGCCAGCAAGCGAACCCACGGCCCGGCGGTCTCGACCGCATCGAGGCGTCCCGTTTCGACCAGCCAGTCCGAAATGGCGGCAACCTCGGCCAGCAGGGCCTCCTCGGCAACCGAGGGTCGAACGGCAACCAGACGTCCCTCGATTGTTGCAGGCGTGACGGGCGGTGCAGCCTCCTCGACCACCATGGCCTGTTCGAGCGCCACCGGCGGCACGTCACGCTTGCCTAGCCAATCGGCAAGGGCAGCGAGGCCGACTTCCTCCGGCCACGGGCGGGGAGCCAGCAGGACGACACGCCGGACGCCATCCGGTCGTGGCAGCACGGCAAGACCCCGATCGCAACGGTCCACCAGCCAACCCGTGAACGCTTCATCCGGCAGGGGGGAGCCTTGGGCGATGCAATGGACGCGGGTACCTACGCCCTCAAGGACACGCCGCCACGCCTCGAGCCTGCCCGGAGCCGCCAGGACCAGGATGCGGCCGGGGTCACGGACAAGCCACTCCCGCAGCAACAGCTCACCGACCCCCCAAGGCGCCATGGCTTCCGGCCACGCCAGGACCGCACGATCCGCACAGCGGCCCACGATGGCGCGGACGGCGCGCTCCTCGGCCGGCTGCACGGGGCGCGTGGGTGGCAAGGCCGCAGGAGACAAAAGCTCCTCGCGGGGCCAACCCTCCCGCATGCGGGCTGCCACACCGGCAAGCCTCGCCCAGTCCCCGGGCGCATAGGCCCCGCGGTCGGCCCGCTCCAGACGGTCCGTCGCATCCACGTAAACGCGCTTCATGAGCCCGATTGTGGCGGACGAGCGGGAGAAGCTCGGTGACGTGCGTCAGTCGGGCCGAGCCAAAAGCATCACGCCGAGGGTTCGCTCAGGATCTCGCCCAACTGCTCGATGTGACGCTCGCAGGCCTTGCGGAAGTACGCGAGGGAGAAGCCCCCCAGCAGGGCCGGGGCAGGCTCGACCTGTCCGGCATCCATGCGGGCCAGACAGCTGCGGTACTCGCGGATGGCCTCGTCCCAGCGATCCAGCGAGCGGTAGGACTCCGCGAGGTGGAAAGGCGCGAGCCAGTCGTCAGGCTGGAGATAGGCGGCGGCCCTGAACAGGTGGACGGCTTCCTGATAGGAGCCTTGGAGGCGCCGGGCCAGGCCGAGCAGGAAATGTGCAGCCGGACGGCAGGGATCCTCCTCGAGCGCGGCCTGGCAAAGCACGACGGCATCGCCAAGGTTACCGACGTCAATCAGCATGAGCGCCTCACCCAGCAAGCCCTCATCCGGCGACGGCTCCTCGGTCACCTCGGCGCGGAACGGCAGGGGCTGCAACGGACCGGTGCCACCGTGATAGGGCGCGCGCGGAGTCGCCCCGAGAAATCCCGTGGCCCGCCGGAACTCGGCGGCGCGAACGGCCCTCGGCAGGGGCATGTCGGGCGGCATCGAACCCGGGACCGAATCCGCGGGCCTGATGTAGTAGAACAGACCATCGCGCTGCTCGAGGCGCAGGGCACCCGCGTCATGCAGCACCGTCTCGGCCGGCCCGAGCAGCAAGGTCCCCCCGGGCGCCACGCAAGCTGCGAGCTTGCGGTTGACGGAGCGGCACGTATCCTTGGCGAAGTAGGCGAGCACGTTGCGGCAGAGGACGATGTCG
>VGJW01000001.1 GCA_016867265.1 Candidatus Tanganyikabacteria bacterium | reverse complement strand
CTTCCTCTGGAGGTGGGGCATCCCCCCGTCAGCCCCTTGTCGGGAGGGACTGGGGGGAGGGCCTTGGCTCGGCGGATGTCGCCCGGGCAGGCTGCGGTGGCGGGCGAGGGTGAGTGGGCTGCGCGTGGTCGCAGGAAGGGGCACACCCAAGAGCTGTGGCGTGCTTGTACGAACCTTGAGGTCGCCTATGCCAACTCGAGAGCAGCCGGGTCCGAATCTCTGAGTCTCCAGCCAACATCTTTTTGCACAAGGGGCCAATCTGCCTGCATCTCGAACTGGGTGTAATTGGGCGTGTTATTGGTTCTGTGTTTCGACCAGAGACCCTTCAGATCACCCCTGAGATCCTGAGCCTGATTGGCCGGATCGATGAGTTCAAGGGCGCATGGCGTGCCCTGAGCACCCTTGCGCCAGAACGCCTGTCCGCCCTGCGCAGGGCGGCAACCATCGAGAGCATCGGCTCGTCCACCCGCATCGAGGGCAGCAATCTCTCCGACAGGGAAGTCGAGATGCTGCTGTCCAACCTGGCCATCCGGTCCTTGGAGACCCGAGATGAACAGGAGGTAGCCGGCTACGCCAAACTGATGGAGTTGGTGTTCACCTCGTGGCGTGAGATCCCGTTCAACGAGAACCATGTCTACCAGTTGCACCAGACCTGCTGCGGCACAGCGAGAAGCACACGCGGCACCGGGGCCGGTACAAGACCAGCTTCAATAACGTGGCCGCCTTCGATGAAAACGCCGTGCCGATCGGCATCGTGTTCGAGACCGCAAGCCTATTCGACACACCGCGGCTGATGGCTGAATGGGTTGCGTGGGTCAATGCGGAACGGGACAAGGCGCAAATGCATCCCCTGCTCATTACGGCCATCTTCGTCGTGGTGTTTCTGGCAATCCACCCCTTCCAGGATGGCAATGGCCGCCTGAGCCGTGTTCTGACGACGCTGCTGCTCCTTCAGGCAGGCTACGCCAATGTGCCCTACAACTCTCTGGAGAACGTCATCGAGTTGAACAATATCGAATAACCCATCGGCACACATCGGGCGATGGATTCGCACGACCTTGTACGGCTCAAGCGGACGTAGGCCCAGTCCGCCTTCAGCTCCTCCCCACCTGCTCCAACGCCCCAATCGCTGATGCCATCCCGTCCCGGGCTCCGTCCAGAACCCATTGGCGCAGGCGTGCCGGCGAGGCATCCGGACGCAGGGTCAGGAGCAATGCCACGATGCCCGTGACGAACGGGGCTGCCGCGGACGTCCCGCCAAAGGGTGAGATGCGGCCCTCGCGCGAGGTGCTGACGACACCTTCTGCAGGCGCCAGCAGCAGATGGCGGGGGCTGCCCTGACTGACGGGCGCGACCCGGCCCCACCTGTCGGCCGCCCCTACGGGAATCAGGCCAGCAAACGCCGGGTCATGGGCCCACGCCCCCGGCCACACGGTGGCACCCCGCGCGGGCCCTGCCGCACAGACCACGGGCACGCCCGCCGCCAGTGCTTCCCGGACGGCACGTCCCAGATCGGCCACGGCAGCAGCTGTCAGGAACTCTTCGCCCTCGACGACGCCAACCGACATGTTGATGACCGAGGCACCCTCCCGCAGGGCCGCCCGGATGCCGGCCGCCATGTGCTCGGCCCGCACATGGCCCGTGCCGTGATGGTTGACCTTGATGGCCAGCAGGCTGACCAGGGGGGCGACACCCGCCGCCTCTCCGAATCGCCAGCCGCGGCTGGCAATCAATCCGGCCACCGCCGTGCCGTGGCCCAGGTCATCCATGTACCGGCCACCGGCCGCCAGGACGTCACATCCTCCGAGCACCTTGCCCTTGAGGTCGGGATGGTTCGCGTCGATGCCCGTGTCCACGACGGCCACCCGCACCCACGGGGCTCCCCGACAGATCGCCCACGCGCGGCGCACGCCCAAGAAACGATGCGGCCACGGCTCGCGGCCCGGCAGCCACGCTTGCAGGGAAGTCGGGATCATCCTTTGACGGCCCCGTCCATCAGGCCCTTCATGAACTGCTTTTGCAGGAACAGGAAGACGATGATGGCCGGCACGATGGCGACGGTCGTGGCCGCCATGAGCAAGGGCCAGTCGGTCGTCTCCCGCATGCTGGCCCTGAAGGCGGCAAGGCCGACGGGCAAGGTCCTCAGGTGGTCGGCGTGCGTGGCCACAAGCGGCCACATGAAGGTGTTCCACGAGGCCAGGAACTGGAAGATGCCCAGCGTGGCAACCGCAGGCGTGGCCGTCGGCAAGGCAACGGTCCAGAAGAAGCGCCACGGTGAGCAGCCGTCGAGACGGGCCGCATCCTCGAGCTCCTTGGGCAGCCCCATGAACCACTGCCGGAACAGGAAGATGCCGAAGGCTCCCGCGAGGTCCGGGATGATGAGGGCCTGATAGGTGTCGACCCATCCCAGCCGGGCCACGAGGGCGAACAAGGGCACGAGATTGACCTGCACGGGCACCATCATCGTCATCAGGACGATGAAGAACAGCACGTCCCGTCCCCGGAACGACATCCGCGCGAAGGCATACCCGGCCATGGCCCCCGTCAGGATCTGGCCCGCCACGGTAAGCACGGCCACCAGCACGCTGTTGCCGAACCAGCGCCACAAGGCACCCTCGCCCATCGCCTTGCGGAAGTTGTCGAGCGTCAGGGGACTGGGCCAGAAGGCAGGGGGATAGGCCATCGCCTGCTCGTAGGTCATCAGCGAGGTCGTGATGAGCAGCAGGAAAGGAGCCGCGCAAAGCAGCGCCCCGATCCAGAGGGTCGTCAGGCCGAGCGCGCGGTTCACGTGTCCTGCTCCTGATGGACCCAGCGCTTGCGCAGCGTCCACTGGACCCACGTCAGGCCCGCGAGCACCGCGAAGAGCATGTAGGCGAGTGCCGAGGCCTTGCCCAGCTTGAAGTAGGTGAAGGCGTTCTGGAAGAGCCAGTAGACGATGACGGTGGTGCTGCGACGCGGGCCCCCGTGGGTCATGATGTAGACGGAATCGAAGGTCTGGAAGGCCCGGATACCCGCGAGGATGCCCACCAGCAGGACTGTCGGACCCAGCAGGGGCAGCGTCACATGCCAGAAACGGCGCCAGCCCGTCGCACCATCGACCTCAGCCGACTCGAGCACCTCGCCCGGCAGGGCCTGCAGGCCGGCCAGGAACAGCACCACGTTGGTCCCGAGGCTCTTCCAGACGCTCATCACCACGAGGGCCGGCAACGCCGTCGCCGGATCCGAAAGCCAGTGCACCGGCTCGCCTCCGAACCAGCGCAGCACCTCGTTCAAGGCCCCCCCCCGCGGGTCGAAGATCCACTCCCAGACGATGCTGACGGCTACCATGGACGTGACCACCGGCAGGAAGTAAGCCGTCCTGAAGAATCCCAGACCGCGCAACTTCTGGTTGAGCGCCAGGGCCAAGGCCAGGGCCAGAACCAGATCGAGGACCAGGTAGAGCACGACGAAGAGCAACGTGTTGGCGACGACCTTGGGAAAGACCGGATCCGCCAGCAAGGACGTGTAGTTGTCGAGTCCGACCCACTTCGGTGCTCCCAGCAGGTCCCAGTCGGTGAAGCCAATCAGGAACGAGGCCAGCGTCGGCAACAGGCTGAATACACCGATGATGAACAAGGCCGGCGAGGCAAGCAAGAGGCCCCAGATACGCTCGGACCGGAGCGGATGACGAACAGGCTGCATGGAGTTCACCGCACCTCGGCCAGCAAGGCATCCACCCGCTTGATGACCGGCGGCAAGGCCTCGTCGAGAGACTCTTCGCCCGTCCACATCGGCCCCAGGCCGTCGATGAGCTCCCAGGTAATCTCGTCGTAGGCCGGAGGCACGCGTGTCGGTCGCCCCTTGGCGATGACATCGAGGAAGACCCTGCTGCCTGCCGGGGAGCCGGACAGGAAGGCCGGCCCATAGGCGACGTCGGGGCGTGAGGGCACGATCAGGCCCGACCGCGTGAACGCCTCGATGCTCTCGCGGCTGGCCAGGTGGCGAATCAGCTTCCAGGCGGCTTCCGGCTGACGGGTGCGCGCCGACATCGCCCAGCCCGAGGCATCGGTATCGACGACACTGCCCGCGGGACCCGCAGGAAAGGTCGTGACATCCCAGTTGAACTTGATCTTCCGCCGGTAGCCCGGCACGGCCCAGCGGCCGTAGACGAACATCGCCAGCTTGCCCGTTGCGAACAATTGCGTCATCCGGGCATTGCCCGTGTCCTTGTCGGACGGGGCCACGTGCTGCCTGTGACGCAGGTCGAGGTAGACCTGAAGGCCCTCGCGGGCTGCCGGGTCCCCGAGTGTGCAGCGGGTCATCGACGCGTCCACGATATCGCCGCCGTGCGACCACACCCAGGGCGTCCAGATGAGCGGATTGGGCTGGAAGCCGATGGCCCACCGCTTGCCGGGCACCGTCAGCTTCGGGGCGATACGCTGGAGATCGGCCATCGTCCAGCCGGGCTTGGGATAGGGCACACCCGCCTCATCGAAGAGGTCCTTGTTGTAGAAAACGACCAGGTTGGAGAGGTCGCGCGGCAGTCCGTGGAGCGTGCCCTTCCAACGCATGGCATCGAGGACCTGAGGGAAGAAGTCCCGCTCCCGCAGTTGGCCGTCCTTGGCCAGACGCAGTGCGAGGTCCGCCAGCACGCCCTTTCGGGCGAACCCCGGCAGTGCCTCGTTCGACATGAACATCACGTCCGGGACCGTGCCGCCGACCACCATCAGGCGCAACTTGTGGGCATACTCATCGGGGATGTGGATGAGTTCGACCGGGACCCCTTCCTTGCGGGTGAAGGCCTCGAGGATCGGCCGCAGCGTGGCGATTTCGTCGAGGGATCCCCAAGTACTGAACCGCAGCGCCGTGCTGTGGGCAGGAGCGCACGCGACCAGAACGGCCGCCATGAGGCTCGTCAGGGCGAGCAAGGCGCGCGATCGGGCGGGACGGGGCATGGCGAGCCCATGGTAGCATCCGTCTCCCGCCACGCGGCGGATAGCCCACCCGGTACGGAACATCGGGCTATCGCCTTGGAGGCGTGGTCAGGCATCTGGCCGTTGCCCGAGGCCCCGATGCCCATGGCATACGCAGGCGCTCCGGCCGGCGGCGGCGAACGCATCCGCTTCGACGCCAGGGCTTCGGAGGGACCGTTACTGGCGTGGCTCGAGGTCGAAACCTTGCCTGGAGGTGATGCCGCACTCCGGATGCTGGCAGCCCAGATGGACGACACCCGTGGGCGTCCGGCACTGGACCGGGTGTGGCATGAGGCGCGCCGGTGGCTGGAGCAGTCCGGAGCACGAAGGGTGTGGTCCGGAGGGGGCCTGGCCCATCTCTGGCCCGGCTTGCCGGCTGCGCACTGCGCCCTTTCCGATTGGCTCCTGGACCAGGGCTTCGCGGATGCCGGAGAGACATGGGACATGGTTACGGACGATTTGCAGGTCGCGCGATGGTCGCCCGCGAGGCCGACCCCGGAGGTAACGTGGGCTGTGGCCGACGCTGCCGATGCCGCGATGGCCATCGCGTGGCTGGAAGCCCAGTTTCCCGGTCGTTGGCCGCTTGAGGCGGCCGATACCCTCGCGGGCAGGTGGCCCGGCAGCCGGCTGCTGCTCGGACGCTCGGACGGGCAGCCCGTGGCCTTCGGTTTGCTGCATCTGCCGGGTGCCGACTGGACGTGGCGTTGGCAGGGGGCCTTGAAGCATCCCGCGGCCATGGGCCCCCTCGGGGTAGACCGAGCCTGGCGGGGCAAGGGTCTCGGTTACGCCCTGATGGACACGGGCCTCGACATGCTGCGGTCCGAAGACGCCCGCGCGACGGTCATCGACTGGACCACCCTCACGGCCTTCTATGGTGCCTTCGGATTCTCGCCCAGGTGGCGATGGTCCAGGCGCGCGCTGGTCCTGCGACCGTGATTCCCGTGAGGCCCGCCCGCTTCGCCACCCGGCCCGATGCCTTCATCCGGGGCTGCTTTCCGGATCTCGCGAAAGCCACACCCGCAGGAGCACCCAGGCGACTGGCCAACAGCCACGTCTGGCGCTGGCGCTCTCCGGCATGCGGCATGGTCTTCGTGAAGTGGCGACCGCTTGGCGCGGTGGGCCCTACTGGTCGCGACGGAGCGCACCATGCTGCCGACCACCTGCGGGAGAGGGGCTTGCCCATCCCGCGGTCCTTGGCCGGCCTCGACGGCGCGCCGTGGGCAGAGGGCAGCGGGTTGCTCCTCGATGCCTGGGTGGCCGGCACCGGCGAGGACCCCTATGCCGACAGGAATCCCTTCGCCCCCCTGGTGCATGCCGCCCATGCCCTGGCCTTGGGCAAGATGCTCGGAGAGGTCGCCCACCATCGTCCCACCAAGGCAGCCCATCGTCCGGTCGCCGAGCCGGGCGTCTGGGCCGACACGTCCTGGCTGGCAGGTGACGCAAGCGTGGTCGGCCCCGTTCCCGATGGCCTTCCTCACTTGCGGGCAGCGTGGGCCGAGGCGCGTCCCCTGGTGCAAACGTTGCTGGCCGACCACCCCTGGCCCGGCGGCCCGGAGTGCTGGCATCACGGCGACCCCCTGCCGCGCAACATGCTGTTTGCCGCCGGGGCCGTCAGCTGCCTGTTTGACTTCGAAGGCTGGACGACGGGGCCCGAGGGGCTCGATCTGGCCCTGGCCGTGGCGGCCCTGGCCTTCCCTTGGCCGGTCCTGACCGCAGGTGGGGATCCCAGGCCGGAAGTCGCCCGCCTGCTCATCGAGGGCTGGTCGGCAACCCGGGCCCGGCCTGATGCCGGCGCCTTGGTCCCGATGGTCGTTTTGGGGCGCGTGGGCGGGGCCTTTAGAAGAGCCCGGCAGATGGCACAGTTCGGCCGCATCGCGGACGGCTTGCCTTTCCTCAGCGGGAGCCTCGCGATGCTTCGCTGGTGGACAGGCCCTGAAGGCCGCGATTGGCGAGGGCGACTCGCGTGATCATCCTGCTGCACAAGCCGTGGGGCACGCTTTGTCAGTTTTCCGGGGGGGATGGCAGGCTCACCCTTGCCGACCACGTCCCGGTACCTGAGGTCTATCCCGCAGGACGCCTCGATCAGGACTCGGAAGGCCTGCTCGTCCTGACGGACGAGCCGTGGTTCGCCCACCGCCTGACCCATCCCCGCCATGGCCACCTCAAGCGCTATCAGGCCCAGGTCGAGGGCGAGATTGCCGCGTCAGCCATCCGGCAGTTTGCGGACGGCATCCTTCTCGACGGCACACCGACCCGAGCGGCGACGCTTGCGATCATCGACCCCCAGCCCGTCTGGCACCCTCGGGAAAAGCCGATTCGTTTCCGCCGCAACGTTCCGACCACTTGGGTCGAGGTGAGCCTGCGCGAGGGCCGCAACCGGCAGGTCCGGAGAATGCTTGCGGCCGTCGGCCTGCCTTGCCTGCGGTTGATCCGGGTCGAGGTCGCGGGCCTTCATCTGGGAACGCTCGAGCCCGGAGCCTTCCGGCGGCTCGACGGGCAAGAGGTCCGGGCGCTCAAGACGCGCCTCAGGACCTGATTGACCCTTCGTCTACCACGTGCTAGCTTTCGGCCGAGGGGCCACGATGCCGTGGAGGTGACCCGTGACCAAGTCGGACACCGTATCGGGCTTCAGGGCCTCGGACTGGTCTTCGCTGGGAGCCATGGTCTCCGGGGGGTCGGCCATCGACCTGCCGCGGCTCGATCTTCCGGATGAAGCGGCGGCCAAGGCCTTCCTCGCGGGCTATGGCCTGGACCCCGACAATGATGGGGATCGCGCCGAGTTGGCTCGGATCCTGCCCCTTTCCCGGCAGTTCATGGCAGAGGTCCTCCTGCCGTGGCGCGGCCTGGATGGCCTGCCCGCCGAGTTACCCGATCGCCCCGTGGCCTTGCTCTTGTCGGCCAGCAGGCTGACCGACCCCATGCGTTTCTGGTCCTGCTCGGTCTTGCGCGTCGCCCACGCCGTGGCCCATGCCCTCTTCCTGCCGGGTCGCGACAAGGTGACGGATGCCCTCGCTCAGGTCGAGGGCCGGTTCCGCGAGCATCTCCGGGAAGAATCAGGCCAGACCTGGCTGGGCGGGATTCCCTTGGACGCCATCTGGTTCAAGTCGGGCAAGCCCTGGAACAGCCTGCTGCTCAAGCTGCTGTGCAAGAAGGACAACGTCGCCGAGGAGATCTACGACCACCTGGGCGTTCGCATCGTGACCCGCACCAAGGTTGAGGCCCTGGAGGTCGTGCGCTTCCTCAGGGACCACCACGTCGTGCCGTTCCCCAATGTCAAGCCCAGCCGCAGTCACAACTCGCTGATCGACCTCGATGGCCTCGAACTGCATCAAGCTGCCCTCTGGCATGACCTCGAGGCCGGCCACATCGACCTCGAGACCTTCGACCACAGGCTCCGGGCCTACGCGCAAGCGCCCGACCTGCCCCCGGCACGTCGGCGCAACCCCTTCTCGGATGCCGATCGCCGGGCCATCCAGTTCACGGCGAGGTTGCTTGTCCGTCGGGAAAACGACGGGCGAGTCGAGCGATTCTTCTTTCCGTTCGAGGTCCAGATCATGGACGTGCAGTCGTGGGAGGAAAGCCAGAAAGGACGCGCCAGCCACGAGGAGTATCGCGAGCGCCAGCGCGAGGACGCGAGGCGTCGGGTCTTTCCCTGGGCGAAGGCCCTAGGCCCTGAGGACATCCCGGGTGATGGTGCCGCCACCGAGCACCAGATCCCCGTCGTGGAACACGGCGTACTGCCCGGGCGCCACGCCGGGAATCGCGGCCTCGAGCTCAACCCTCCCGCCTGAACCGGAGAGCACGAGCGTGGCGGCGTGCAGGTCCCCACCGTGCCGGATGCGGACCGACAACGACACCACTCCAGCCGGCTCGGTCACGGAAACCCAGCGCACGTCCTCCACGCCAAAGCCCCGCACGAGCGTCTGTTCGCGCGTACCGACGACAAGACGGCCCTCGGCCGGCAAGACATCCAGGACGTAGAGCGGCGTGGGTGCCGCGACGCCGAGCCCCTTGCGCTGCCCCACGGTATAGTGCGTCGTCCCCTTGTGCGCGCCCAAGACCTGGCCCGAGAGATCGACGATGGGACCGGGACGCTCATGCTCGGGCAGGTGCCGCGCCAGGAAGCCGGACAGGTCCTGCGACGTGAAGCACAGGTCTTGGCTGTCGGGCTTGTCCGCGACGTCGAGGCCCAGCGCCTTGGCTTCCCGGCGGGTCTCCTCCTTGGTCATCGACCCGAGCGGCGTGATCAGGCGGGAAAGCTGGTCCTGCGATAGGCGCCACAGCATGTAGGCCTGGTCCTTGCGGGGGTCGACGCCCGAGCGCAACTGCCAGCGTCCGGTCACGGGGTCCTGAGCGACCCGGGCATAGTGGCCGGTGGCCAGGTATTCGGCACCCGTCTCGGCACGCGCGGCCTGCCACATGTGGTCGAACTTGAGCCGCTCGTTGCACGTCGGACAAGGATTGGGCGTCCGGCCGTCGGCATAGGTCTCGAGGAAGGGGTCCACGACCTCGGCCTTGAACTGTTCCATCAGGTCAAGCTTGAGATGCTGGATGCCCAGGCGCGACGCCAATGCCGAGGCGTCCGCGATGGCCTCGGCGCCACAGCACGACGAATCGGGCCAGATGACCATGGTCACGCCCACGACCTCATGACCCTCGGCCACGAGCCGGGCAGCGGCCAAGGAGCTGTCGACCCCGCCGCTGAGACCTACCGCGATGCGCATCTGGTGAACCATGGCACGGGGCAAACATGGCGGACCCCGCTAGAATGGCATGGTACCAGAGCTCGGGGCCGATCCGGCCGGGAGGCGGACGTGACCACGGACCATCCAGAAGAACCCTCGGCCCCGGAAACATCCAGGCGCGATGCGGATGCCTTTCCGGCACTGCGTCGGGCCGTCTTCGACCTGGAATGGAAAGTTCGTCGCGAAGCTTCCCAGACGGCGGACAGGATGGCTGAGCTGCTGCAGGAGGTCTTGCTGACCACGGCGTGGGGTGCTGCTTCCATGGCCGATGGCCTGAGCCCCGTGCTTGTCGACCTGCGCGATCGCCTGGCCAACCTCGAGGAGTTGGCCCATGGTCCCGAGGGTTTGGCCCACGAGACTGTCCAGCGTCTGGGGGCGCGCATCGACGCCGCCGAGAGCCTGGCTGCCGAGGCCATCGGCCAGCGCCCGGAGATCGAGCAGACGATGGCCGAGGCACTTGTGCCGCTTGTCGAGGCAGCTGAAGCGGCCGAGGCGGATCGCCGGGTGCTTGGGCAGGTTGCCGAAGCCGTCACCCGCATCGAGGATGAAGAGACCGGGTTGCCCGCCTTGCTGCGAACGGTCGCTGCCTTCGAGGCCGAAAACGCCCGCCGCGAGGACGCGCTGCGCATCCTGGCCAACGACACGGGCAACCGCGTCCAGGCGATGGAAGACCGCTTGGCGCGCTGGGACACCACCCTCACAGGCGCCAAGGAGGTCCTCCTGACGCTCCCCGAGAAGCTGGAGCAGTTGGCTCGGGTCACGGATCGCCTCGATGCCCTGGAACGAGCCGATCGCTTGCGTCAGGACGCGATGAAGCGTCTGGACGAGCGGATGCGGGAGTGGTCTTCGGCCATGGACGAGCGCCTTGCATCCCTGCTGGACCTCGTGGCTGCCTTGCGTGAGGAGGTCGACGACAGCGTACGCTCCGGCCAGTTGGCGGCGCTCTCGGCCGGCCTTGGCCAGCAGCAGGTAGGGCTCAAGGACCTCAAGGAGACCTTCCAGACCTGGCGCCTCGCGCAGGATGCCATCCAATCCGCAGGAGCCGCCGGAGCAGCCCAGGACGAAGCCCTCGCCAGGTTGCAGGCCGAGACGAAGCAGCAGGCGGCACGGCTGGCCAAGAGGCTGGACGCCATCGAGCGGCATCTCTCGGGAACGGCGGCAGCCCGGCAGGCACCCCCGGCATGAAGCCGATTGTCTACTCGGGCCCTGTCTTCGGCCATCATCCGACACCGGAGCATCACCCCGAGCATGCCGGGCGCTGGACGCGCCTGTACGAAGTGCTCGAGCGGCATCCCGGCATCATCCTGAAGGATCCTGTCGAGACGGGGTTGGAAGCCGTCCGGGAGGTCCACGACGCCACGTACCTGAGCGATTTGGCCGCCCTCTGCAACGCAGGCGGCGGGTCGCTGGACGCCGATACTTGGGTGGGTCCCCGAAGCCTAGAGGTCGCCTTGGCCGCATCGGGCTCAGCTCTGGATGCGCTTGACCACGTCCTTGAGGGGACACCGGCCTTCATCGCTGGGCGTCCGCCCGGCCACCACGCCGGCAGGGCCCGGGCAATGGGCTTTTGCCTGATCAACCATGTCGCCGTTGCTGCGCGCGCGGCCATTGATAGGGGTGCACGGCGGATCGCCATCGTGGACTGGGATGTCCACCACGGCAACGGCACGCAGGATCTTGTCAGCGCGTGGCCCGAAGTCAGCTTCCTGTCGTTGCATCAGGACGGCCACTGGCCCGGCACGGGCCCGACCGGGGACGTGGACGGCGGCCGCTTGCGCAACCTTGGCATACCTTCCCGTACCGGACACGAGGCCTATCTCGAGGTCGTCCGGCGTCTGGTGCTGCCTTGGCTGACGCGCCAGACCCCCGAGATCGTGCTGGTCTCGGCGGGCTACGATGCCCACCATGAGGACCCGCTCGGCCGACTCTCGCTCGAGGCGCGAACCTATCACCAGTTCGCCGCCATGCTGGCCTCATGGTGCCGTGACAGAACGGGTACCGTCCCCCTTCTGGCCGTGCTCGAGGGCGGCTACGCCCCTGAAGCCCTCGCGCGATCGGTGCTGGCCACGCTTGATGGCCTTGGCGGCACCGAGCCGGACAGGCTGCCAGACATGGAGGAGCCGAGGTTCATGCTTTCGCAGGACAGCTTCCTCGCACTGACGCGGTCGTGGCGAACGGCTTTCCCCGAGCCGTGGCTCAGTGCGGCCGGCTCAGGTAACGGCGGGCAAGGTCCTGACGATGGCGCCGATCTGGCGCCAGCCCCCCCATCCCCTCCTCCCCGAGCAATGCCATCAGATTGGCCACCAGCACGGGATGATCAGGCTCAAGCAGCAGGGCACGACGCAGCGCCGCCTCAGCCCACTCCCGGCGACCACTACGGTGGTGGCTGACGGCAATATTGTTGTGGGGCCGGATGTCCCGGCCTGCGAGGTCGACAAGGACCGAAAAGGCCGCGACGGCTTGATCCGCCTCACCCAGGTCCAGATGCAGGACGCCCAGCAGATTCCAGGCCGGCGCGAGCTCCGGCGCGGTCTGGAGCAGGTCCATCGTCAGGTCCCGGGCCGCAAGCGTCGTACCCGCGGCAGCAAGTGACCACGCCTCATCGAAGCGGCCGTGGCAAACGGATTCGGGTACGTGGACCTTCTTCCACGGCGTGCGCCAGACCCGTTCGACCCGGACCGGCCACGGCCAGTCCAGCAACGACAGGTTTGGGCCATCCTCATCCCTGGACATGGTCGACCCGCGGGCGTCTTGCCATCACCTCGAGACCGATGAGCGTCGTCGCCAAACCGCCTTGGGAGGTTTCCTTGAGCTTCTTGGGCATGGCATCCCCGATTTCCTTCATCGCGGCAATGACCTGGTCCGCAGGAACAAAGCTGCGTATGCCGGCCAAGGCCATTTCTGCGGCGGTCGTGGCGTGAATCGCGAAAATCGCGTTTCGCTTGATGCAGGGTACCTCGACGTAGCCGCCAATCGGATCGCAGACCAGGCCAAGCGTGTTCTTCAGGGCAAGCGCCATGGCGTGGACGGCGACATCGGGCGGTGCGCCGGCCATCTCGGCCATCGCCCCGGCCGCCATGGCCGCCGAGACGCCAACTTCGGCCATGCAGCCACCCTGTGCACCGGAAATGGTCGCCCGGTTGGCCATGACCATCCCCAAGGCGGCTGCGGCGAGCAGGGCCATCACGACCGCCTCGTCCTCACACCCCAGACGCTGCTGGGCACCCCAAAGCGAGGCAGGCAGAATGCCGCTCGAGCCGGCGGTGGGCGCGGCAACGATGCGACGCATGGCCGCGGAGCATTCGTTGACCGCAAGGGCCCGCGCCATGACACCCGTGGCAATGGCATCCGAAAGGACAGGCCGGTGCCCGGCCATCATCTGGCCGGCACCGTGGGACAACCCGCCCATGGTTTTCTGGGGAGCTGCCAGCCCCACTTCCATGGACTGCTTCATGGTGGCCCAGCGGGTCCTCATGGCGGCGAGTACCTCGTCTCGATCGAGTTGCCCGAGGGCCACCTCGTGACGAAGCGCGACCTCGCCCAGGCTGATGTCCTCGGCCTCGGCCAAGGCCACCAGGTCGGCCATCGTGTCGAACCGATAGGTCTTGTTCACGTGGGGACCTCCTTCAGGCCAGCCGGGGCAGGGCGCGGGCCGACACCATCCCCGGTATGGCCCGTGTCGCCGTGACCAGCTCTGGCGGCAGGTCGTGGTCCGCTTCGAGCGTCATGAAGGCGTGGGCGCCGCGGTGGTGCCGGGCCACGCGCATGAAGGCGATGTTGACGGCATACCGGCTCAGTAGCGCACTCACCTCCTGCACCAGGCCGGGGCGATCCTCGTGCACGGTCACGAGCGTGGGGTAATCGCCGGAGATATCGACGTCATAGCCTTGGATGGAGGTAATGCGGACGGCCCCCCCGCCAAGCGAACTGCCCACCATCTCGAGCGCCTCGCCATCGGCGGCGCGCAGCACGAAGCGCACGGAGCACGGATGGACATCCGGTCCGAGGTTGACCGTTCCGAACTTCCAGACAATTCCGGCTTCGCGGGCGTGCTCGAAGGCATCCTTCAGGCGATCGTCCCCTGACGAGAAGCCCAGCAAGCCGGCAACCAGCGCACGGTCCGTGCCATGGCCGGCTCCGGTCTCCGCAAAGGAACCGTGAAGGTCCAGTTCGGCCTCGACCGGCGTTCCACCGAGGAGCGCGCGTGCCAAGCCGCCGAGGCGGGCCGCCCCTGCGGTATGGGAGCTGCTTGGCCCCACCATGATGGGGCCGATGATCGAGAACACGCTGTCGTAGGGTGCCATGCCGCCCATGATAAGGCCTGAGGGCCGCCCAAAGGAAAAGCTGGGGCGATCGGCCGTGCCGACCGCCCCAGTCGTAATCCCGCTACTGAAGAACAGGCGAGACCTGCGGCACGGAAATCTCCGGGGCGAGGCCAAGCAGGACCTGCGCCGTATCCCTGCGCTTGATGGTGACCTTGTCCCGCAGGCCGATGCGGTAGTCCGCGCTTCGCGCCGTGACTTCGTACGACCCTGCTTCCAGACGTCCGACCCTGAACTGGCCCGCGCGGTCGGCCCGGGCACGCCAGAGGCGGCCATTGCCGAACGACCGCACGGTGATCTCGGCCAGCGGCAGGGCCACCATGGTCCGGGCATCGTAGACCTTGCCCGCCAGACGTCCCTTGGACAACAGGTCCCAGATGGCGCCGAAGTCAGGAAGGCGCACGACGCAGGTCGTCAGCAAGCTCTCTCCCTGAAGACGCCCGCGGACGACGACCTTGCGATTGAGGCGCTCGGCAAGCGCCAGGCGGCCCTGCTCGTCACGGGGTGCCAAGGGAAGGGCCACTTCTTTCTTCCACCACAAGGAACCCTTGCGGATCTGCAGGAAGTAGCGACCGTCCTCGTTGGAACGGATGAAGCCTACGCGCGTCATCCGTCGGCCCTGTGGCTCGGATGACGTCGCCTCCGGGGTCAGGACCTCGCCCTGTTCGACGGCCAGATCATTCAGGTCAGCCTCATCGACCTCATCGAGATCGGTCTGGAGGTTGAGCACTTCCATGTTGGTCTCGGGCCCGACCTCGGCGTCACGCGTCCAGAAAGCGGGCTGGATGCCCGCCTGGGTCGCAGAGACCCGCGCAAGCGAGGTCTGCGGCGCGGCCTGGCCGCAGCCAACCAACGCCAGAAGCAGGACGCCTGCAAGACCGCGATGCCATCCACGGGCAGAAAACATCAAAGACCCCCCGGGGCTTCGGACCCCATTGCTGGGGAACTTATCGCCTCGGGGGGCCCCGATCAGGTAAACGCCCGGACAAAAATCCGTTAAAATAAGTCTTAGCGGGCGTTCTGATTGATGAGCTTCATCAGGCGCGACTTGCGGCGCGCAGCCGTGTTCGGATGCATCACGCCCTTGCGGACGGCCACATCGATGGTGCTGACGGCTTCCCGAACCAGCTGCTCGGAAACCGGACCCGACGAATTGTCGAGAACCTGCTCACGGACCTTCCGGAAGCGGGTCTTCACCTCGGACTTCACGGCGACGTTGCGCTTGCGGTTGCGTTCGGCAGTCTCGGCCCGCTTGATGGCCGACTTGGTCCGCTTGGCCAAGGGAAACTCCTCAATGAAAATAAAAAGTAGAACCTAAACAAAACATTACCAGACAGCCAAGCGGGTCGCAAGTCCCGGCCTCCTTGCTCGGTCGGCTCCCCGTACCAGGCGCGACACCTCTGGACAATATCGCAATATTATTACAATTGTATCCGACATGAATATTAGCGATGCTCGCCTGCCCGTCACGGTTCTCTCCGGCTTCTTGGGCGCAGGCAAAACCACCCTGCTCAACCACATCCTAACCAATCGGGAAGGTCGCCGAATCGCCGTCATCGTGAATGACATGAGCGAGATCAATATCGATGCGGCCCTTGTCGCGCGGGGTGAGAGCCATCTCTCGCGAACCGAGGAACGGCTCGTCGAGATGTCGAATGGCTGTATCTGCTGCACCTTGCGTGAAGACCTGCTGATCGAGGTGGCGGCATTGGCGCGGGAGGGCAGGTACGATGCGCTGGTCATCGAGTCCACGGGCATCTCCGAACCGATGCCTGTGGCAGAGACCTTTACCTTCACGGATGATTCCGGGGTTTCGCTTGCCGAGATTGCCCGCCTCGACACCATGGTGACGGTGGTGGACGCGACGCGCTTCCTCGAGGACTGGCAGGCAGCCGAAAGCCTTCTCGAGCGGCGCTTGGCCCTCGATGAAAGCGATGAACGGACCGTGACGGACCTGCTTGTCGAGCAGGTCGAGTTTGCAGACGTATTGTTGATAAGCAAGCGGGACTGCATCGGCGACGAAGACGCATCACGACTGGAATCCCTGCTGCGCCAGTTGAACCCTGACGCGCACATATCGTGGATGGAACACGGCCAGGTGGCCTTGGGGCTCGTGCTCGACACGGGCAGGTTCAGCATGGAACGGGCCGCCGCGGCACCCGGCTGGCTCAAGGTCATGCGCGGTGAAGAGATGCCCGAAACGGCCGAGTACGGTATCTCGAGCTTTGCCTGGCAAGCCCGTCGACCGTTTCATCCCGCCCGCCTGCAAGTCATCTTCGAAGATGCGGCATTCTGGGGAGATGTCTTGAGGTCCAAAGGCTTTCTCTGGATCGCCAGTCGCATGGACACGACAGGCCTGTGGTCGCAGGCAGGAGGAACGGCCAACTGCTCTGCTGCCGGCACGTGGTTTGCAGCCACGCCTGCCGAGGAGTGGCCAGAAGCGCCGGACATCCGGGAATACATCGCCAAGGCCTGGGCAGAGCCATGGGGTGACCGCCGGCAGGAGCTGGTCTTCATCGGCTGCGATATGAACGAAGCGGACATGATCAGCCGGCTGGAGGCGGCGCTGCTCGATGACGCAGAGCTCGCCCTGGGACCAGACACTTGGGCGACATGGGCCGATGACCTGCCGCCGTGGATGCCCGATTCGGCAGGCGTCGAGGATGAGGTGTGACGCCCGTGCTGACGCAGCCATCGTGGCGGCGCGTTTCGGACGTTGCGGCAGCCGTGGCCGTCTTCCGGGCGGACATCAACGTCGTGGTCGTGCCGGCTCCCTTGACCGAAGCCATTGTAGCCGAGGCACTGGCGATCAGAGACCGGCCGGGCTGCGCCACTATGGACGTCGTGGAGTGGGGCAATCGGACGATCGAGGCCCCGCGAGTCCTCGCCGAATGGCCCGCTCTGGGACGTGATCTTGACCAGTGGCTCGAACTGCTGCACGACCTGACCGGTTGCCCGGCCATTGGCGTCCGCCTCGAACGGGCGACGTCCGCGATGTGTCCGCGCTTCCACGTAGACCGCGTCACGCTCCGGCTGGTACGAACCTACGCCGGGCTCGGCACGGAATGGCTCGACGAAAAAGATGTCCTCCGGGACCTACTCGGCCACCCCGGGGCGGACGCTGGCAGGGACGGTGGCATGAAACCCGGCGGAAGTCTATTGCGGGCCAAGCCGGGCGATGTCGTCCTGCTCAAGGGAGAAGCTTGGCCGGGCCAGAATGGCCGGGGTGCGGTCCATCGCTCCCCGAGTGCCACGCCGGATGCGCCTCGCGTTATCCTGACGCTGGACGCCCTCGCCTGAGACCCGGCCTAGGCGAGGACAAGCGCCCCATGATCGTCGCAGTGCGCCCCATGGGGATGATGCAGACCAGATAGTCCGTATGGTCGCCGTGGGGAACTGTCTCATGGCCGCAAGCCTCGCCGTGCACGTGGACAGCCTCGTGCCCCGGGCACGAGTGGGCCGGCGTGCAAGCCGCAGGGTTGCGGGCATCGACCCCGATCAGGCACTCGTCGAAGTGGCCGTCATGCTCACGGTGCAAGTGGCCGTCGTGCAGGTAGTCGATATGGCCCTCGTGGCGGATGGCGACGTGGCCACAGGCGTCGTCATGGACGTGGTCATGACCGGAATGCGCGTGTTGCATCACGCGACAGGGTCCTCGGAAGCCGGCTCAGTGCGGACGTTCAAGCCGGACGGGCCCCTGCAGGGTCATCGGCCGCTTCTCCTATCGCACGCCCGAGCGTCAAACTTGCGTCCCATCCCCGGCCCGCAAAGCCGCTCCTCAACGCAAGGCCTTGATGCGGTCCCTTGCCTTGCCGGCCTCATCTCCCTCCGGAGCCAGACGCAAATATGCCTGCCACCGCTGACGGGCCTCCACCCTGTCGCCCCGGTCCAAGGCCAGTTCACCAAGATGCCAATGCGCCATCGCCATGGCCGGGTCATCACGCAGGGCCTCCTCGAAGGCCTGGCGCGCCGTCACCCTGTCGCCGTCGGCCAGGGCCGACAGGCCCAGCCTTGCGCGGAACCGGGCTTGCGCAGTCCGGACGCCCTCCTCCGCACCACGGTCCGGCTCGCGACGCGCGTCGCCCCCCCGCGCAAGCGCCTCGGTAGGCTGCTGCAGGCGATGGTCGGCCAGCGGCTGCGAGACCCACTCTCCCGTCCGCTTCATCGTTCCGGATGACGCCATGTCCTGCTTCCCGTCCCGGGGGATCGGACGGCCTTCGACCTCTACGGCCCCCCGCCGCGCTGCCTCGGTTCGCGCCTGAATCGGTAACCTTGCACCGGACTCTGCCTGCATCTCGGGCACGGCACGCGCGTCATCCCCCCCGAGCCGCGACGCCGCCGGCTGCCCGCTGCCGGGCGTCCGGCCGAGTTGCAGGGGCCGGGCACCGTAGGCCTCCCTTGGGGTCACGACCGCCACTCCCGGGTCGGTGGTCGCAGGAGCGGGCCCGTCGCGTCCAAGGAGCGGCTGCATAGGCACGGTACCCGCCGGCACACCAGTCTCGGGTCCCTCGAACCGGGCCGTAAGTCCAGTGGGTCCCACGGCCCTGCCCTGGCCAAGGGCCTCGAGGCGATCCAGCCGACCGGACGCCGCCGGGGCAGGCGTGCCTCCGCCGCCGAGCCATCGCGCCATGCCGGCGATGGCGCCCGGGCGCCGTTGGGCGGTGTCCCGGGTAGCAGGAAAGAACAACCAGGCCGCCAAGGCAGCCAGCAGCACCACAGCCGGAGCAAGGCGCAGCCAGCGTGACCGTCGGGGGCGCCGCAAGACAGAGGCAGCCGCCGGCGGTTCCTCGGCTGGCGGCGGGCTGGGTCGGCGCAAGGGGGGGGGCGGCGGTGGCACCCGGTCCCAGGCGGCCAGACGACGTTCCATCCGCTGTTCGGCAAGGACCGAAGCGAGTTCGACCGGAGCGACGTGACCGACCGAGAGCAAGAGATGACCAAGGGGCGATGCCTGGTCGACCTGACGCGCAAGCCCGTCGGCGAGCAGGCCGGGCGCCGTACCCCGCGCAGCCAACAACGTGCCGAGGCGTGGGCCCGGTGGAGCCTCATGCGTCAGCCAACGGACATGGGCTGCAGCGCGGGCGCGCAGGGCGTCGGGCACGCGCAAGCCCGTCCAACCGGCCTCGAGACCGGCCCAGCCCGCCTGATGCCACGCCCGCGCGGCTTCGCCCCACGACGCCAACCCCCATAAGGCCAGGACCAGCCACGGATGAAAGAGCGGATCGCGCCATGCGGGCACCGGGCCCAGAGCCCGGACGTGGGGCGCAACCGCTTCGTCGGCCAGCCCGAGCAACAGGCCAAGGGGTCGCGCATCCGTCAACTGGCGGGCTAGGGCCGCCTTGAGTTCGAGTTGGCTCACCACGCCGGAGGACAACAACCTGCCGCCAAGCCGCAAGGCGGGACCACGCCATGGCCGGATCGCGGCAGCCGGGATGCCCCATGCCTCGAGCCACGCATCAGCATCAAGCTCACCCCGGCGGACGGCACGCGCCGGGTCCTCCGGCCACGCCCTGCCGCCTCCCGGACGGCCCAACAGGTCATGGCAACGGGCAAGGGACAGACCAAGCCCATCGGGCCAACCTGCAGGCTGTTCCTGCTCAGGCGCAAGGACCAGCCACGGACGACCCGCCATCGGCACCTTTGACCACCCCGGCTCCGGACCCTCGGCGCCCGCCCGGCCTACCCACGTCCCGGGCACGGGCAGCCAGGCACCCTCGGGGGCAAGGACCTCCAGCCCGCTCTCTCCGGTCCGCCACTGGTCCATCGGGGTACGGAACGCCAGCCGCCCGCCCAGACGCTCGGCCAACTCGAGCCAGCGCACCAAGGGAAGGGCCTCTGCCGCCATCGTTTCTCCATGCTTGCCCGGCCGCCGCGCAGGATGGGAAGGGTGCCATCCGTGTATAACACGGAGAGATGGACGAGAGTCAGGAGGCCTTCCAAGCAGGCGTCAACGAGTTCCAGGCAGGGAACCATGACGCCGCCCTCGCGGCCTTTGCACAGGTGGGCAAGGAGCATCGCAAGCTCCAGGCCCAGGCCTTGACCTACATCGGCCGAATCCAGAGCTCCCGCGGAGCCTACGCCGACGCGGAGGCCTCGCTGCGCAGGTCGCTGTCCCTGCAGACGCGCATCGACCCCCAGAGCCTGTTTCACCTTGGCGAGGTCTACTTCCACGCCCGCCGCTGGTCAGATGCCGAAAAGTACCTGCAGGAGACCATCGCCCTCGAGCCGAAGTATACGGATGCCTACATCCGGCTCGGCATGGTCTTCCGCGAGACGAAGCGCGCCGAGGATGCCCGCAAGGCCTTCGAGCTGGCGATCGTCAACGACTCGAAGGCCGTCGTCGCCCGCTATCAGCTGGCCTTGATCTGCGCCGAGAAGGAAGACTACAAGCGGGCCCTGAGCCAGTTGCACTTCGTCAAGAGCCTGGCGGAGACCTATGCCCCGGCCTTTGTCCTGCAAGGGGACATCTACCAGCGTCTGGGGGATCACCTGCAAGCCATCGTCGAGTACGTCAAGGTCGTCGAGATGGGGCGCGCCGACGCCAGCCTGTTCTGGCGCCTCGGCCGCTCGTTCATCGCGGTCAAGGACCGGCAGCAGGCCGTGAAGGCCTTCGAGGAAGCCGTCCGCAACGATCGCCAGCTGTGGCCGGCCTGGTTCTATGCGGCACAACTGCGCGAAGACCTCCAGGACCACGCCCGCGCGCTTGCCCATTACCGGAATCTGCTGGGCGTCGAGGAATACAAGGCAGTCGCGCGGGAAGCCATCGACCGGTTGTCCCGCCTGGTGCCGGGCGGTGCCAGCGCGCTGCCCCCGATGGAGCAGGACGCCCCTGCCGTCTTCGATGCCCCGGCCGAGACGACCCGCGTCTCGGCCACGCACACGCTCGAGGCGGTCCAGAAGCAGTTGACGGGTTCCATCGGTCCGCGCCGGACCGCACCGCTCAAGACGACGGGCAACCTCGCCAAGGAACGCTGGGTCGAGGAAGAAGCCGAGAACGCTTCCACCGAGGCGGTCGCGCCGGCCGAGGGCGGCTCCGATTCAACACGCGAAGCCTACGGGGGACCGGACATCATCGATCTGGTTGCGGCAGCCGTTCGGTCGGGAAGCGTGGACGAGGTCTTCAACGTCCTGCGCCACAGCTCCCTCGATGAGATCACAGGTACCCTGCGCTCGCGGGTCGATCCGGTCCTCAAGGCCGTGGATCCGGCACGCATTCGCCAGTCCTTCGCGGATCAACTGGCCAAGCGCAAAGGCTCGGACAAGAAGAAGAAAAAGGGCTGATAGCATGAGCCCATCAGGAGGGCCATGCGATGGGTAGCAAGCACGAGTTCGTCCACTGCCATGTGCACAGCCAGTACTCGTTGCTGGACGGTGCCAGTCGCATCAAGGACCTCGTCGCCAGGGCCGTCGAGACCGAGATGGGCGCGCTGGCCGTCACCGACCACGGCGTCATGTACGGCGCCGTCGAGTTCTACAAGGAGGCCAAGGAGAAGGGCATCAAGCCACTCATCGGCATGGAGGCCTACGTTGCCAACGGTGACAGGCGTGTCCGTGCTGTCCAGGGTCAGGGCAAGGCCTATGGTCACCTGGTCCTCCTTGCCAAGAACGAGGTGGGCTACCAGAACCTGGTCAAGCTCAACACGATCGGCCACCTCGAGGGGTACTACCACAAGCCACGCATCGACGCCGAAGTCCTCGAGGAGTTCCACGAGGGCCTGATCGCCCTCTCGGCCTGCATCGGCGGCCAGGTCCCTGCACTCGTCCTGCAGGGGCGCCACCAGGAGGCCCTCGAAAAGGCCCTCTGGTACAAGGGGGTGTTTGGCGAGGACTTCTACCTCGAGGTTCAGGACCACGGCCTCGCCGAGCAACGGGCCGTCAACCAGGCCTTCCGGGAGTTGTCCGAGAAGACGGGTATCCCCCTCGCCGCGACCAATGATTCGCACTACACCCAACCCGGGGATACCCGGGCGCATGACGCCCTCATCTGCATCGGTACCGGCCGCAGCCTGAACGACACCGCGCGGAAGATGGCCTACGGCCCGGACTTCTACGTGAAGAGCCCGAGGGAGATGGCCGAGGTATTCCACGACATCCCGGAGGCCCTGCGCAACACGCTGGCCATCGCCGAAAAGGTCGACCTCAAGCTGGACATGGGCCGCAACCGCCTGCCGGTCTTCGAGGTCCCGGAAGGCATGACGGCGGAAACGTACTTGGTGGATCTTGCTTCGAAGGGCCTGCGCGACCGCTACGACAAGGTCACGCCCGAGCTTGAATACCGCCTCAGGTTCGAGCTGGACACCATCATCAAGATGGGCTTCCCTGCCTACTTCCTGATCGTCTGGGACTTCATCGCATGGGCCAAGCGGCAAGGAATTCCCGTGGGACCGGGGCGCGGCAGCGCCGCCGGTTCGCTGGTCGCCTACTGCCTCGGCATCACCGAGCTCGACCCCGTCAAGTACAACCTGCTGTTCGAGCGTTTCCTGAACCCCGAGCGCGTATCCATGCCCGACATCGACGTCGACTTCTGCATCGACAGGCGGGGTGAGGTGATCCGTTATGTCCGGGACAAGTACGGCGACCAGCGCGTGGCGCAGATCGTCACCTTCAACACTCTCAAGGCCAAGGCAGCCATCAAGGACGTGGGCCGGGTGATGGGCCTTTCCTTCTCGGAGACCAACGACCTGTGCAAGAAGGTCGGCGATGATCTGGGCGTCACGCTCGACGACGCCAGCAAGGAAGGTAGCGAACTGGCGGGCGTGATGGACCGGGACGAGCGGGTGGCCGAACTGGTGGGCCTCGCCAAGCGGCTCGAGGGTCTCAGCCGCAATACGAGCGTCCACGCGGCAGGCGTCATCATTGCCGAGGATCCGCTGGAACAGCTGGTCCCGCTGACCCGCTTGGACCGGGACAAGGGGGAAGAGGGTGGCCTCGTGACCCAGTACGAGCAGAAGTACCTCGAGATGCTGGGCCTGCTCAAGATGGACTTTCTGGGCCTGCGCAACCTGACGATGATCGGCAGGGCACTGGACCTGGTCAAGCGCAATCATCCGGACCGCTTCCCCGACTTCAGAAACCAGGACTTCACGGACCCGGCCGTCTACGAGTTGTTGCGGCGCGGGGACACCATCGGCGTCTTCCAGGTCGAGAGCGAAGGCATGACCAAGCTCATCCGGCAGTTGCAGCCGACGAACTTCGAAGACATCTCGGCGATCCTGGCCTTGTACCGGCCCGGTCCGCTCCAGAGCGGCTATGTCGACGAGTATGTGGACCGCAGACACGGACGCAAGGCCATCGACTACCCGCATCCGGCCCTGGAACCCATCCTGAAGGACACCTACGGGACGATGGTCTACCAGGAACAGATCATGCAGATTGCTCAGGTGCTGGGCAACTACTCGCTCGGTGGCGCCGACATGCTGCGGCGCGCGATGGGCAAGAAGAAGGCCGAGGAGATGGCGAAGCAACGCGCGACCTTCCTCGAGGGTTGCCGGGCCAACCAGGTCGACGAGACGGTCGCCAACGACATCTTCGACAAGATGACGAAGTTCTCGGAGTACTGCTTCAACCGGGCACATACGGCGGCCTACGCGGTTCTGACCTACCAGACAGCCTACTTGAAGGCTCATTTCCCTCGGGAATACATGGCCGCCCTGCTCTCGAGCTATGCGGGCAACACGGACAAGATTATGGTCACGGTCCACAACTGCCGGCAGATGGGCATTCCCGTGCTGCCGCCCGACGTTTCCTCGAGCGAGGCGGACTTCACGGTCGTCCCCGAGGGAATCCGGTTCGGCCTCGCCTCAATCAAGAATGTCGGCCTGCCCGCCGTCGAGGCCATCCAGCGCGCCCGCGCGCCCAAGCCGGGAGAGCGGTTCGCGGACTACTTCGACTTCCTCGAGGACCTCGACTTCAAGATTGTCAACCGACGCTGCCTCGAGTCACTGATCGAGGCCGGCGCCTGCGACACGCTCGGTGAACCCCGCGCCCATATCCTGGCTCATCTCGAGACGGTCATGAACTGGGCTCAGGCTCAGGCGCGAGGCGGCCATGCGAACCAGGCGTCGCTCTTCGGGGACATGGCCGCCGTCACGGCCCTGCCGCGCCCCGTCCTGGAGCGGGTTCCCCCGGGGGACCCGCAAGAGACGCTTCGCGCCGAGAAGGAACTGGTCGGACTCTACTTGAGCGCCCACCCGCTCGACCACCTGCCCTGCAGGCTCGACTGGCATGTGACGGCCACCGTTGCCGACCTCGCGGGCATGAGCGGGGGCAGGGCGGTGGTGCTGGGTGGCATCCTGCAGAGTTGCCGCCGCATCATCACCAAGAAAGGCGACGCCATGATGGCGGGCAAGATCGAGGACTTCACGGGCACCGTCGACTTCGTCGCCTTTCCCAAGACCTACGCGCGCCTCGAGAGCCTGCTTCTGGAGGATGCCCGGCTTCTGATCCGGGGCAAGTATTCAGGCAGCGAGGATGAGCGGCCCCAAGTCGAGATCGAGGAAGCCACCGAACTCGCCGCCCTGCGCAGCCTGCACCTGTCCATCCCGGCAGGCACGCCCGGCAACCGGATGGTGGTGCTCAAGGACACCCTGCGGCAGTACAAGGGCACGGAACCGGTCATCCTGCACATCGAGGGCAGCGACCGCCAGGTGGTGACGGGGGATGGTTTCTGGGTCCAGCAGTCCGAGGCCCTCGACAAGGCACTGGGTCAACTTGCCGGCCATGCCGGTCACCCGATTACCCATCGCTGGGTCGATCCGAGGCCTCTGCTGTCCTGAGCGGCCTTATCGGGCCGGCTTGCCGACTTCGTCGTCGAAGAAGTCACCCAAGGCCGTAACCAGCGTGCCGGCCGTGATGGCCACCATGCCCGGGACCAGCCCCACGGCAGGCACGAATGCTGCGACGCCGCCGCCCACCTGCAGGGCGTCGCCCGCGACACGAAGCGCGTCGTCCCACTTCCGCACGTTGTCCGTGCCGGAAAAACCCTTCTTGAACCGGTCATAGAGCGTGTAACCCGCAATCCCGACCGAAAGCGCAGGGGTCACCTTGCCCAAGAACACGCCGGCGGGCTTGCCTGCCGCAACAACCTTGGCTGCCTGACGCAGGGTGACGGCATTGAAGAGCGTCGAGAGGCCGGCGCCGATCCCGACACCAACGCGATGACCGCGCCGGACGGAAGCCTGCTCATCCGCAACTGTTGCCGAGAGGGCGACGCGATCCCGGGGAGCCGCGACGGCGGCCGGGACCATCGGGCCCGCCGTGGCCTGCCGAAGCCGAACGGGCACGATACCCTGCTTGTCAACGACGCTGGTTGGCACGATCCGAAATCCCCCGGGTGGCCCCCCCGGGCCATGACGTCTCATCGTCCCCATCACCGCCTCATGTTCTTGTCGCACGGTTAAGTTTTCTTGATTCTTGAACGATAGCCGGCAGAACCCTCGACGGCCTGTGGGGCCGGGTGTAACGTGATGCCGCATGATTCTCATCATCGGCTGCGGCCGTCTCGGGGCGAACTTCGCCCAGCGTAGGGTCGCCCTTGGCGACAAGGTCGCGGTGCTCGACTTCGACGCCCAGAACTTCCATGCGCTTCGCGACCTGCCCGTGCGCACCATGGTGGGCATGGAGATCGACACCGAGGTCCTCGCCCGCGCCGGTATCGCCCAGGCCACGTGCGTGATCATCGTTTCCCGGGACGAGAATACGAACATCATGATCGCCGACATCGCGCGTCAGCACTTTCACACGGACCAGATCATCGTCCGTATCGACAATCCTGAGCTCAGGGCCATCTACGAGGCCGACGGATTCGAGGTCATCAGCCCCATCCACGAGGCGACGCTGTCCCTCGAGGCCAAGCTGGAGGCCATGAAGGGAGGCGGACGTGCAGATCCTGATCGCCGGGGGGGGTAAGGTCGGCCTTCACCTAATCCGGACGCTGCACCAGCGCGGCCACGTGATCGGGCTTGTAGAGCGCGATCCCAGGGTCTGCAAGCAGATCGTCGCCGAGTTCAACGAGATCGTGGTTCGCGTCGGAGATGCCACCAACCCGACGCTGCTTGCCGAAGCCAACCGCATCAAGGCCGACGTGGTCATTGCCGCTTGCGGCCGGGATCAGGACAACTACGCCATCTGCAAGATGGCGCGCAAGCTCTTCGACATTCCGATGTGCGTGGCCCGCGTCAATGACCCACGCAACGAGACACTTTTCAAGCTCGCCGGTGTCGACCACACCATCTCCGTCACGACCATGGTCACAAACGCCATCGAGACCCAGATCATCCCGGCCGAATTGACCACTTTGTTCACGTGGCACGAGCGCATGGCCATGGTCGAGATCGAACTCTCGCCTGAGAGCCCGGTGGTGGGTACCCGCATTCGCAAGCTGGACTTTCCCCCGGGATCCATCCTGGCCGCCATCTGGCGCAACAACGGCCCCCTGATTCCCGACGGCGAGACCGAACTTCGGGCGGGGGACGAGATTTTCGCCGTGACCATGAAGGCGCAACAGGACGAGTTGCGCCGGATGTTGCTGGGGCACTAGATGGCGACAATCACGGCCCCCGCGCGATCCCGGTCGGGTGGCGGGTATCTCAAGTGGTGGTTGGCGGCCGGGCTTGTCGGGGCGGACATCGGCACCTCGGTCTTCTATTCGACGGGCATCCTGCTGCCCCACGTGGGCTTTGCCGCGCCCCTCTTCATCTTGGTCGTCGTCCTGAGCATGTGGCTCTTCAAGGCCACCTACCAGGAAGGCTGCAGCGTGAACCCCGTCAACGGCGGGGCCTACGCCATGGTCTTGGGTTCCATCGGTCGCAGGGCCGCCCTGGGCATCGGGTCGCTGACCCTGCTCTCCTACCTGGCGACCGCTGTCGTGAGCGCACTTTCCGGCGCCTATTATCTGGGGTCACTCTGGGGACACCACCCCTCCAAGGTCTTCGTCGTGCTCGTGGCGGCCATACCCGTCATCGCGTTCGGCCTGCTCAATCTCGTGGGCCTCAAAGAGTCGACGCGTGTCGTCCTGGTCATCGCGGCCTTCCACTTCCTGATGTTGCTGGTCATGGACGCGTGGGGCCTTGGCATGTTGGCGATGCACGGCGTTGACTGGCAGCGTTTCCTGCACGGTGCGGCCGGCTTTCCGGGCCTTGCCGACTTGGCCCCGATGGGCGTCCTGTTGGGCGTTGCAGGAGCCTTCCTGGGCATCACGGGCTTCGAGTCCGCTGCCCAGATCGTCGAGGAACTCGAACGCCCCATACATGAGGCGGTCCGTAAGGTCTACGTGACCATCGTGGCCCTGGTGAGCGTGACCTCGCCCATCTCGGCCTTCCTGGCCCTCGCGCTGGTCCCGACCGACCGCGTCGCGGGGGGCAAGGAGTTTCTGATGTCCGAGCTGGCACGGGTCCAGGGTGGCCAGACACTGGTCGTCCTGCTGGTCATCAACGCCATGTTGACCCTCTTCGCCGCAGTCAACACCGCCTACGCCGGCGCGACGGGCCTGATGACGACCATGAGCCAGCAGGGCAACCTGCCGGAGGTCGTCAGCCGCCGCTGGACGGACAGACATCCTGCCCTCAAGGGCTATCCCTATGTGGCCCTGCCGTTCATGGTTGTCAGCCTGCTGATGATGCTGGCCTTCCCGGGACAGGTCGAAACGCTGGGCGACATCTATGGCCTGGCCTTCCTCGGCGTCATGATTTCCTACTGTGCTGGCGTCGTGCTGACCCGGCTCAACTACCCCAACAAGATCGCCAAGTCGCCCTACCTGAACAAGTGGACCGTGACCATTCGGGGCAGGACGCTTCCCGTCGCGCCCATCCTTGGTGGCCTCTTGCTCCTCGTGGCCGAACTGGTCCTGGTCGTGACCAAGCATGAGGCGCGAAACCTGGGCTCCCAGATTCTGCTGGGGACGATGCTGCTCATGGCCTTGTATCGCCTTGGCAAGGTCGAGGTCCGGATGGTGCAACTGCCTGACCTGCGCCTCGGCATGGGGCAACTGCACCGGGCTGCGGATCTGCCTGTTGGCCTGCCAAGAATCGCCATCTGCATCGCGGCTGTCGAACCGGTGCGCATGGTCAACCTGCTGATCTACCTGCTCAAGCGCCACGCCGAGAACCGCAGCATCGAGCTCGTCATCTTCCATGCCCAGACTGCAGATGAACCGGCGACGCTGTATGAGGCGCTCGAGCGATTCATTTCGCAGCACCTCGAGGAGTTCGACCTCTTCAACAATTACGAGTTCGTCCTGACGGTCAAGGTTCTGCCCGGCAACCTCGTCGAGGTATTGCCCGAGTATCTCAAGAGCCAGCCGGAGGGTTCGTTCGAGGTGGTCTACATCGGGACGGGTCGTGACGTCGATAGCAGCGAAGGCCTGCGTGAGCATCTGTCCAATGAAGTAGGGATCCGGGTCGAGCGGATCAATGAGACGACCGTGCCGACCGGACCGGGTGTCTGGTTCTCGCAGTGGGCCACGGACCGCGCCACTTGGGGCCGGTTCCGGGGAACCGGTGACCTTGGCAGCGACGGCTTCGATCCGGACAGGACGTCCTGACGGCGTCGCCCCCAAGGGCAATGGGCGCCCCGGCCGGTTGGCCGGGACGCCCCGCGATGGTCCCGTCAGGGATCAGTGCTGATGGCCGTCGTGGGCACCATCGGCGCCGTGATGCTCGGCATGGCCACCATGGCCGTCGTGATGCGTCGTCTTGACGATGGCTTCGAAGGCTCCGTGGACGTGGTCGAGTGCCGCCATGAGCGCCTTGTCGCCCTTCTTGGCCGCTGCCTCGAGGTCCTTGACGGAGGTGACGAGGTCGCCACAAGCCTTGATGCAGGCCTTGTCCGTCATCTTGCAGGCCGCAACCTCGGCCGCACGCTTCTGCAGGCCGGGGATGGCCGCCTTGATCGCCTTGGCATCCTTCTTGGGCAGCGCGTCGTGAAACAGCGGGTGCAGCACGTCGTGGAAGGCTTCAAGCGCGTGCTCCATCGGATCGGCGTGCGCCGCATCCTTGGCGCCGTGGGCCGCATCGTGGGTGGCGTGTGCCGCGTCCTTGGCGGCGTGCTCGTGCTGGTTTGCCCAGGCTGCGGGGGCCAGACCCAGGCCCAGGATGGTTGCGGCAAGCGCCATGTGGTTCAGCTTCAAGGTGTGTCTCCTGAGGATATGAAGAAGCGTCTGCGGCCATCGGGGCCATCGTTGCCCCCGGCCGAGGCCATGGTACACCCGGCGCGCCGCCGTGCGCGTGATAGGATGACGCCAGTGGAGGTGTCAGCCGCATGCAAGCCCGTCGCTCGTCTTCCCCTTCGGTCGTTCCCGATGTCGGGGCCGGTTCGGCCAGCCGCCAGCAGCCCGTCGAGTACAAGGTGCTCGACCAGATCCCCGGCCCGCTTGAAGCCGGCCTGAACGCCTTGGGTGAGGAAGGCTGGCAGCTTGTGGCCACGACGCCTGCATTCATCTTCCGCCGGCCAAGGCTCGAGGACGGGGACGGCCTGCGCGCCCGTGTCGGGTTCGCGGCCCCGAAGGGCTGATCCCGCCACTCCATATGGCAGACGGACCGCGGGAGACGCGGCCGCTGGGCGGTACGGGCCCCGTTGGCGGCGATGCCTGGGTATCTTCCCGTTCGGGGCAGACGCCCACTCGGACCGTATCCCCTGCGGACCGCGAGCGATTGCGCCACGAGCGCACGCAGGCCTTGTCCGAAGCCCTTCACGAGGCGACAGATGTCCTCGGTCGCTACGCCCCGGGGCTGTCGGCGCTCGTCGCGCGGGACCTCGACGGCGAGGCCGACCGGGAAAGACGCGTCGCCGTGCACCAGTTCGACGAGGCGCACCGCCTGCTCACGGAGGGCCGGCAGTTGCTTGCATCGCTGGCAAAGCTCTCGCTGGACGAGGCGCTGCTCGCCCTCGATCGCTGTCCGCCGGAACGCCTGCTGGGTGCCCTTCATCCTCTGCACGGCTTCAACGATCACTTCTCCCGCTGGCCGGGCTGTGCGGGCCTTTTCCCCCTGCCTCGCCCGGGTGAGGGCGGAGGGATCGGTACCCGCCGTTTGCGGACGACGGAGGATCTGGCCATGACCGACCCGGAACTCTCGAAACCTGTAGACAAGGGATTCCGGGCGCGTCTGCGCCGCTGGCTGGGATTCTGATCCCCGGGCATCAGACCGCCCCGGTCACCCGGATCCTGCCGGAACCCTGCTCCACGCGGGCAACGACCCAACCCATGGCACCTCGGGCAGCGAGCCGGGCAAGGTAAGTCTCCGCCTGATCCGGTTCCAGGGCGACCAGCAACCCGCCCGAGGTCTGGGGATCCCCAAGCACTACGGCCACCCTTTCGCGTTCGGGGACATCGATGTCGAGCCGTTCCGCGACCACCGCCAGATTGCGTCGCCCCCCGCCCGTACCGGCCCACTGGTCGAGGACGGCAGGGACCAGGGTCATGACGGGTACCCGGTCCCAACGGACGACGACATCCCGATCCTCACCCCGCAGCATCTCCCGCAGGTGGCCAAGGAAGCCATAGCCCGTCACATCGGTGACGGCACGGACGGCAAGGCCCGACAGGGCTTCGGCAGCGAGACGGTTTGCCGTGCGCATCCACCGCATGGGTTCCTCGAGGTCCGCATCCTCGATCAGGTCCCGCATCCGTGCACCCGTCAGCAGGCCACTGCCGAGCGGCTTGGTAAGCACCAGGACATCGCCAGGCAGGGCTCCCACGTTGCGCCAGATGGCTGCAGGATCGACGACACCCGTGACCGCCATGCCGAAACGCGGGACATCCTCGTCCGTCGTGTGTCCCCCCAGGACCACGACCCCGTGTTCCCTGCACACCTCGAGCGCACCAGCCATGATGTCACCGGCCACGCTCGCGGGAAGGACGTCGAAAGGAAAGCCCAGAAGGTTCAGCGCCGTCCGGGGAACACCGCCCATGGCCCAGATGTCCGACAGCGCATTGGTCGCGGCGATACGCCCGAAATCCGCGGGGTCGTCAACCATCGGCGGGAAAAAGTCGACGGTCTGCACCAAGGCCAGATCGTCCCGGATCAGGTAGACCCCGGCATCATCGGCAGTCGCCATGTCGACAAGGACACGCCTGTCCGTCGGAAAGTCGAGTCGTCCCAGAACCTGGGACAGGACCGAGGGCCCGGCCTTGGCCGCTCAGCCACCGCTGGTGGCAAACCGTGTCAGGCGAATCCGCTCGGCGTCACTGGCCATGCCGCAGTCTAGCACGCACGCGCCGCCAGAAGCCGGTCCAAGGCGGAACGGGCGCAGGCCTCGAGGCCTGCCTCGCGCGCATCGGCGAACAGGTCGGCCCGGACGTGAGGACCATAGGCAAGGACTTGCCAGCCCGCGTCGCGTGCCCGAAGCGCGATCTCGATGGCCCCTGGTTCGAGCAAGTCCGCGACAAGCCACGAACCCGCCTCCGGCGGCTGATGCGCAAGCCCATCGGACCAGCTCACGGAAGTGAGTCCGAGGGCACCCGCCAACGCGTCGATGCGCCCGCGCTCGAAGAGGTCCCGGCAGAGACAGGCAAGCAACGGCATCTCACATCTCCTTGGCCGGGATATCCAGCCAATGCTCGGCCGTCCGCGCCGCATGGCGAGGCCTGACCGGGTCGGGGCACCATCGGACCGGTGGCAGCACGAGGTGGCCCCCGGGCCCGGGCACGGCCTCCCATTGCAGCCGGTGAAGCCCGGCAGCAAGGCCGGGCAATTGGAACTCGAGTTGTCCACCGCCGATGGGGCGCACGGGCAGTTGCCGCGAACCGAGGCGGACGCGGACATCGCCACCGCCGGTCCAACGGGACCAGACCAGTCGGCTCCCCGGCTGCGCACGGCGCGTCACCCAATCCAGCGTCCCCCGGACAGCATCCGGACCGACCACGAGGGCACCATGCCGGAGGCTACCCTCGGGAAGGACGACAGCCGGCCGCCCCCCCCCTGGGGTCTCGACCTGCCAGACGACCGTCGTGCTGCCGGAAGCCCACGCGGGCGCAGCCCCGACCTCGAGGACCTGGGATACGGTCTTCAGGCGACTTGCGGCCAAGACCCAGCGTCGGGCGCCCTTGGACGGCTGCCCGGGCCCGAGCGGCGCGCCATCGAGCCAAAGCGCCGGCGGCGCGGCGGACACGGGCAGCGCCGGTTGCCTGCCCTGCAGGGCAGCAAGGGCCGCCAGGACCGCCGCCGTATGGACCGGTGTCTCCCAGCCGGCTCCGACACGCTGCTGCTCCAGCCAGCGAAAACCGGGCGCCAAGGCGACTGGATCGACCCCCACGTCCAGAAGCGCCTCCAAAGCCTCGGCAGTCGGGATCACCCCTCCCGACCAATGCCAGATCCCGGTGGGCTCTATCTGCCTGCGGGTCCAGAGGCGCCGGGCAGCGAGCGTCGCCCTTTCATGCCCCCAGAGACGCGCGGCCCGCATCATCCGCAGGATATCCTCGTCACGCGCCTGCCTGGGGGGGGGCCACGAGGCCCCGAACCAGGGCGGAGACGGAGCACCGGCCGTGGCCAGCGCCTCAGCGAGCGCCGCGCGCTGCGCGAAGGGGACGGGAACGGCCGTCCGGCGCGGCGTGACGGGGGGCATGGGGCCAAGTGCAGGCTGCAGGGCAAGCCACGCAAGGGCGTCGAGCCATGCCTCGCCGCCCTCGCCTCCGGGCCGCGCGCCGGGCCAGCCGCGAGGCAGGACGACCCATGAAGCACGTCGCTTCAGGCGTGCCAGATGGATACGCGTCGCGGCACGCGCTTCGGCGGACATGTCCCCGGCCCCCCCCAGCGTCTGCAGGGCCGGTGCGAATCCCCCCCACGCATGGGCCGTGGCCACGACCTCGAGTTTGCCCGTCCCTGGAAGGGCATCCGCCGGCATCACGATCTCCACCCTCGAGGCCTTGCCCGGCGGCAGGACGGCACGCCGTCCGAAGCGTCGGTTGTCCGCCACGACAAGCAGGCCCTGCTCCGCGCGCCAAGGCACCAGCAACCCCTCCGCGCGCCACGCCAGAACGTGGCGCCCCGGGGGCAGCGCAGGCAACGCGAGGCTCGACTCGAGACGACTGTACGGCTGCACCGAAAGTGTCCGGCTACGAACCCGGAGGCCTGCGGCAGGCACTTGGCCTTCCAGGGTCACCCGAACGGTGGTCTCTCCCGGATTGAATAACGCCAGCGGTACCTGGAGGCGCTCTCCCTGCCGGCACTGGGCGGGCACGCGGACCGTGACGGACGGTGTCGCTGCGGCCGCGCGTTCGCTGGCGGCACGTTCAGGCGTGGACGGCCGGAACCAACCGGCAGCGGACCATGCCCAAGGGGCGATCGGTTGCGCAACGGATGGCGCTGGCCGGACAAGCAATCGATCCTCGAAGCCCGCGCCACGAAGCCTGAAATCACGGGGCCAAGCGGCAGGCGGACAAGCAAGGCGCCCCTCCACGATGCACACGACACCACTGTCCGGAGTGCCGACGCCGGTCCACCACGCCAAGCCCTCGGACACCGGGACGCCTCGATCTGTCCGGACCCAGTAGCCACCCGGCGCCGGGTAAATGCGCATGTGGCCCGTGGCCCGGGCATCAGGCCCCGAGGGCCATGTGACAGGCACGGCCGGGCCCAACCAATGCGGGGCTCCTGTCGCCCTGCGCAAGGCACGCCCGGTCGGCAGGCCACGAAGGGCCGCGCCGCCCGGAATCCTGCGGGACTGGCTATCCCAGGCCAAGGTGGTGGCCACCTGAGACTGCCAGACCGGAGCCACGGCCACGAGCCAAGCGCTGCCGACCCCCAGCCCGAGCGGAATCAGGGCGGCGAGGCGTCGGATGATCGAAGAGTCAAGCAAGGCGGAGGCCACGGGCGAACCTCCATCATGGTACGGGATAGACGGCCGCCCCGTGCCCCGAGGCCGAAGCCCGAATAGATTAGGGCACGAAGTGTCGGGCTACCCAGCCGCCATGTCGTCCCTTCCGTCGAGGGAAGCACCGTGTCGCCATCGACCCACGTGTCCGAGAAGCCGGCCTCCGCCGCACCTTGCAGGGGCTCCTGCAGGGGCGCCCGGCCGCAGCCGAGGCCCTGGGAGAGCGTCCTGGCATCGACATGGCCCCCTTCCCCCGCGACGAGCCAGACCCGATCCGCGTAAGCGTCGACGGGCCGTCCGTGCGCGTCCCGGCCGGGCAGCAGGATGCGCCAACCCGCGAGTGCGTTGGACGTAAACTCCATCACGGGCCAAGGATAGGCAGCGGGCGGGGGAGCCGCGCCAACACGCTCGACGAGGCGGATCGATGGCAACCTGACAGCCCTGTCGCCGTGCGAAAAACCAAGGTCCGTTTGTATGGCTGGAGCTTGATACCCGGGACACCCGGAGTGGAGGTCCGAACAAAATGAGGGGGATGGCATGCCTGTCGGCTGCGTGAACAATTGCCGCCCCGGGTAGGCAGTGCTAGGATGCCGCCTAGTGGCATCACGCCACACTGCCACCAGTTCATGATCGAGCCATTGCCGCACCGCTACCGGGTGATCACCACGCTCGGCGAAGGTGGCATGGGTGTGGTCTACCGGGCCGAAGACGTCCAAGACGGCCGGGAAGTGGCGGTCAAGGTGTTGTCCGCCCCGGAGGACGACGGCGAGGCCCTGCTGGGATTCCGCCAGGAATTCCGCACGATGTCCCGCTTGCGGCACCCGAATGCCGTCGATGTTTACGACTTTGGTGAGACGCCGTCGGGCAAGGCCTACTACGCGATGGAGGTCATCGAGGGCCAGGGCCTCGACGAGTTGCTTCCCTTGCCGGCGGAGACGGTCCTGGATGTCGTGGTCCAGACCCTGCGGGTCCTGGGGTTCGTCCACAGCCGGGGACAGGTGCATTGCGACATCAAGCCGGAAAACCTCCGATTGAGGCACGACGGCACCCTCAAGCTCATGGACTTCGGCCTGATGGTGGACGTGGGCTCATCGGGGTCGACCATCCGCGGCACCCTCGCCTACATGGCTCCCGAAGTTGCCCGGCGTGGCAAGCTGGACGGCCGCGCGGACCTCTATTCGCTTGGCGCCGTGGCCTACCACCTTCTGACGGGCAAGGTTCCGTTCCCGGGGGACGATCCGGTGGTCGTGCTCAAGGCCCACCAGGACGAGGTACCCCCGCCGCTTCCCGAGGACGGCAGCATCCCGGAGGATCTCGGGCAGCTCGTCGAGCGCCTGCTCCTCAAGGATCCGCGCCACCGGCCCAGTTCGGCGGCCGAAGCCCTTGCGGAGCTCGGCATCCAGACCGCGGAAGAACGCCTGACGCAACTGCTCGGCAGTCCGCTGGTCGGGCGCGCGACTGAAACGGCAGCGCTGCACGGTGCCTTGGCCGCACTTGGGGATGGCCAGTCGACCGTCCTTACGGTGACGGGTGAGCAGGGCATGGGCAAGTCCCGCCTGCTCGACGAGTTCCGCTTCCACGTCCAGCTCGAGGGCGTGACCTATCTGGCAGGCCGTGCGCAAGGGGCCTCGGTCCCCTACGGACCCTTCGGCGACGTTCTGCGCGCCCTGGTACCGGTGGTGCCGGCCGAGGTCCTCGCTCCACACCGCGCCGTGCTGGCACGCCTGATGCCCTCGTTGGCAGGCGATCGCTTGGTCGAGCTCGACCCGGATGAAGAGCAGGTTCGTCTCAGAGCTGCCTTTGCAGACTTGTTGGCCCAGACGGCCAGCCGCGGTGTCGTGGTCGTCCTGGACGATTGGCACGAGGCCGACGACCTGAGTCGCAAGTTGCTAGATTACGTGCTTCGCAAGATGGAAGACGGTCGATCCGTCGTCGTGCTGGCGGGGCAGCGACTCTCCCACACGGAACGGACGCTGGACCTCAAGGCGCTCGAAATGGCGGCCACGGGCGAGATGATGCGGGCCATGCTCGGGACCAACCAGGTCGACGAAAGCTTCGTCTCGTCCTTCCACGACCTCACGGATGGTCATCCACTCTTTGCCGAGGCCTCCCTTCATCTGCTCCTCGAGCAGGACCTGCTCATCCGGAAGGACGGGGCGTGGACGACGCGCGAGCCCCTGACAGCCCGACACCTGCCCAGCAGCGTGCAGGACCTGCTTCGCGGCCAACTGGCCGTCCTTGGTCCCGAGTCCCGGGACCTCCTGCTGGTGATGGCCCTGCTGGGCGAGCCTGTCTCGCTTGGCCTTCTCGCAAGAATCCTCGATCTCGAGGCCGAGCCCTTGCTTGAGCGTGTGGACCCGCTGCGCGCGCAGGGTATCCTCGGCCAGGATGGCGACACGTTGCGCTTCGTCCAAAGCCCCTTCATCCCGATGCTGCGGGAGGAGCACACGGAGGGTGTCGCGAGCTGGCACCAGCGCATTGCCGAAGCGTTGCTGCAGGCGGCGGGCGGTGACCCGGAGCGGGTCAGGGAAGCCCGGCTGGCGGGGCAGATCGCCGACCACTTCCTGAAGGCAGGCAGCGATCCCCGGCGCGCGGCCGTGGCCCTGGTGGCGGGCGAGGAAAACCTGAAGCTATTCGCGCTCAATCAGGCCAAGGATTTCCTGCTGGCGGGTCATGCGCTGCTGGAACCGGGCCATGACGCCATGGCCCTGCGCTTCCTGACAGCCCTCGCCAATGTCGAGCGGTACCAGAACTTGACAGCGGAGGCCCTCGGCCACGCCGGGCTCGCCTTGGTACTGGCCGAGCAGCTGGGCCGTTTTGCCGAGGCAGCGAACCTCGCCACCTCGATGGCCTTGCTGCACCAGATTCGTACGGAATACGACGACGCGCTGGCCCTTGTGGCGCGTGCCGAGGCGCTGGCCCAGCAGGGGAACAGCGTCAAGGAGTGGTTGCGCGTCCTGAAGACGGCCTCGCGCATCCACTACAAGCGCACGGACATCGTGCAGGCCATCGAGACTTGCCGCCGGGCATTGCCCCTCGAGCACCATGAGGGCGGCCCCTACGACGTTTCAGCCCATCAGGCCTTCCTTGGCTTCCTGCACGTGACCAGCGAGGTCCCCGGGCTGACGACGCGTGAGCGCATCGATGTCGGCGTGCGTTACCTGGAACAGGCCGCCGCCTTCAGGCGGGAGTCCTCGGATCGGGTCGGCCTTGCCGACAGCTTGAATCTCCTCGGCAACGCTCTCTGGCAACTGGGACGTTTCGGAGAGGCCACCCTTGCCTTCCGCGAGAACCTCGAAGTCACCACCGAGCTGGGCGTGACGAACGACGAGGTCTGTGCCCTCATCAACCTTGCCATCCAAGCCGAAGAGCGCGGCCATGTCGGCGATTTGGTGGCGTGGGGCCAGCAAGCGCTGCGCCGGTCCGAAGAAATCCGCAGTGACGACTATGCGTTCATCTCGGGTCACCTGCTGTCCCAGGGTCTTGCCCTGCAAAGTCGCATCGACGAGTCGCTCGCGGTCCGCCGCAAGGTCGACGCCATTTTGGAGCGCGTTCCCGAGGGCGGTCGCATCTTCCTCGAGTTGAACGTCCTGCCCTACACGGCGCAGGCCAATCTGGTCCTGGGCAAGGTGCATGCGGCCCTCGAGTCGGCCGACAAGGCCTGGGCGCATACTGAAGCGACGGGTGTGCGCGAGTTCGAGCAGCGTATCCTGGTCCTGCAGGGCGAAGCCCTCGTGATCCTGGGAGAGCCGGTCGAGGCGCGCCGCCTTGCGGCGCGGGCGCAGGCACTGGGCGAGGAGGTGGGCAGCCCTTCGACCATGGCACGGTCCGGCCGGGTCATGGCCATGGCCAGCTGGGCGCTCGGTGAAACCGACGAGGCGATGGCCCTGCTGGAGCCGGCGTGGCAGGCCGCGGAGGCGTGTGGCGCCCTGGGCGTGGCACGGGATATTGCCGAGCAAGGCCTCGCACAGCAGGTCGCCCTCGGCGACCGCAAGGCCGCCCGACCTTGGCTGGACAGGCTGGAGTCCCTGAGCGACACGTTGTCCGAGCCCGATGCCCAGGCGCGCCTCCAGATGGGCAGGGCACGCGTGGCCGGTCGGAGCGAAGCGGGCGGCAAGGCGCTGCTGGCAGCTGCGCGTTTTCTGGAAGACGCTCTGGTCGGTCAGGACGCGGACGGTATCGAGGACTACATGTCTGTGGACGTCCGGTGGGCTGTCCGGCGCGGTGACCCGACCATTTCGGTCGCCGTCAAGGCGAGTGAAGCGGGCCAGGTCGCGGGCGGTGCAGATCTCCAGCGCCGCTACCTGCTGGCCCTGCAGGAGAGCCGCACGCTGCAGACAGAACTCGAGAATGTGACGCAGGCCCGTGATCAGTTGGAGACCATCGTCGACTTCTCGCGGAAGACCAGCCTCGAGAACAACCTGAATGAACTGCTTCACCAGATCATGGAGCAGATCGGCAAGCTGGTGGGTGCCGATCGGGGCTTCCTGCTGCTGGCGGACAAGGATGGCGAGGGGGCTGTTTTCCTGCGTCCCAAGGCGACCTACAACATCTCGTCGAACGATCGTCGGCCACAAACGTGGAAGCGCCCTGAAACGCTTGCCCGGACGGTCTTCGAGTCAGGCGAGACCCTGTACATTGCCGACGTCCGGGACGGTACGGCGTCCGAGAGCACGCGCAGCGTCCTCGACCTGAACGTCCGCACGGTCCTGTGCGTGCCCCTGCCAAGCCTCGACCGGCGCGACGGCACATCGGCGCCGGCCATCGGCGTCATCTATCTGGATCGGCAAGCCATCAACAACGCCTTCCAGGAACGCGACCTGAAACTCGTTGAGACGCTTGCGTTGCAGGCCTCACAAGCCATCGACAAGGCTCGGCTCTACAGTTCCGTCACGGACAAGGCCCAGAAACTCGAGCACCTGAACGACCTGGCCAAGGTCGCATCGACCACCCTCGAGTTGCAGCGTGTCCTCGACGTTGTCGTTCGCAAGACCCTGCAGCACACCAACGCCGAGCGAGCCTTCATCTTCCTGAAGGGAGCGGATGGCGGCCTGGTCTGCGAGCGCGCCATGAACAAGCTGGAAGTCGACATTCAGGATCAGCACGATCAGGTCTCGATGTCCGTCACGACCTCCGTCCTGCAATCCGGCGAGCCGGCTTGCCTGCGCGACACCCGAAACAACTCGGTATTCCAGGCGCAGAAGTCCATCCTCGACCTCGACCTGCGCACGGTGATGTGCGTGCCGCTGCGACGCCCGCAGCCTCCGCAGCAGACGGTCCGGAAGCATGACCAGGACAAGCGCAACCGGACTACCCCGAACGAGGCGCGGGCGCCCCGGGAGGAGTATGTCGGCGTGCTTTATGTCGACTCCAAGGTCGTCGTCGAGGAATTCTCCGACAAGGACCTGGCCCTGCTCGAGTCGATTGCCAGCCTCGCGTCCTCGGCCATCTACAACGCCCAGATGTACAAGCGGGCAACTGAGGATGCCCTGACTGGCCTCTACTTCCGCTCCTACCTCGAGACGAAGATGGAAGAGGAAGCCCAGCGGGCCCAACGCACCGGCGGCGACCTGTCCATCCTGCTGAGCGACATCGACCACTTCAAGCGCTTCAACGACACTTACGGCCACGCCGTCGGGGACGATGTCCTGCGTCACGTCGCCCAGACCATCCGGAAGACGATTCGCGAGGATGACGTGGCCTCCCGCTTCGGTGGCGAGGAGATGGTCGTGCTGATGCCGGATACCGGCCCTGCCGGGGCAGCGGTGCTGGCCGAGCGCCTTCGGGCCTGCATCGAGTCCAACCCCTTGCCCGGCACGGATGGCCAACCCCTCCAGGTCACGGTCAGCATCGGCCATGCCTCGCTGCTGCCGGGCGAAGAACCCAAGCACATGCTCGAGCGCGCAGACCTCGCGATGTACCGTTCCAAGCACGCGGGACGAAACAGGGTCTCGGCGGCGGAAGAGCCCTCTGGCCTGAGCGGGGATCCGGCGCCCCAGGGGCACGGCTGACCGAGGGCCGGGTTCGGCAGTCGGTTCGTTTCGACATACACCTTGCCGGGCAATCCATGACAAGGGCCAGCCCCGCGTCGAGGTTCTTGCATGCGTCAGCGTCTTTCCGGTCTTCGGGTCCTGGGTGCCCTCGTCCTGGCCGGTTGCGTCCAGAATGCGACCCTGCAACCTCAGGCACTCGTCGTGGCACCGGTCACCTCGCCGAATAGCCCGACGCAGACTCCTCCCAAGGCTGAAACGCCCGTCACCCCGTTCAGTCTGTCGGACAAGGATGCCCAGGCCCTGGGCTACCTCAAGGTCGGCCCCGGGGGCATTCTGGCGGGTACCGCCTCGGGCCCCGAACGTTTGGTTGCCAACGGTGCCGCGGGTCTGATTGCGAATGGCGCGGCAGGTCTGATCGCCAATGGTGCCGCAGGTCTGATCGCCAACGGCGCAGCTGGCCTGATTGCCAACGGGGCTGCGGGCAGGACCGTCATCAATCGACTGACCCATGCCAGTCAGGTCTCCCTCGACTACCCGGTCGCAGACGGTTGGGTCGCGCTGTCCTCAGTTACGGGGGCCCTGCTTGCCAGGCTGGATGGGCGGCCCTACGGCGGCCTTACGGATGCGTCCGGGTCATTCCGGGTCGAAGCACCCAAGGGCCAGATGGTCGTTACGGTGCTGCTTGAAGGCAACAGGCGCCTGTCGGCCCTCGCCCAGAACGATGCCGCGGGTGCGAGGCTCACGGTGGACGTGGGCACCACCTTGGTCACGGAGCACCTGCGCGACCGCCTGCGGCGGTCTGGCAAGGATCTTGGCGCCGTCTTCGCGGCCAATGGGGGTCTCAGCCAATATGCAGAGCTGGTCAACCTGACCAATGGCCTGCTCCGCAACAGCGAGCTCGCCGGCTTGGCGCCTGCGGATCTGACACTGGACGCGACGGAAAAGCTCAACCAGCGCTACGCCCTTGCCGTGGGTAGGGACGCTGGTGGCAGCCTCGGTCGCGCCTGGGTCGACATGATGAAGCGCGTGCTCGGGGATGCGGCACCGGCAGAGGACTTGCTGCTTCAGCCTCTGGCGCTCGAGACGTCAACCCTCCTTGCGCCCGAGAGCGAGACGTCCCGTGTTCTCGCGTATGACCCGGTCGCCGAGCGGATGTACCTCAACAGCTACGGTGTCTCCACGGAAACCTTGCTCGCGCTTGATCGGGACGCTTCCGCGTCCCGCCAAGTCGCACGACGCTACAAGTTTGCCCTCAACGGCATGTATGACGTCCAGGCCATCCTCCCGTTCGGCAGGCAGGGCGAGTTTCTGGCCTCGGGTGTATTCGGAGACCTGTTCGACGTGGATGCGGATATCGGTATCTTCGGCCTGGTACGGCTCGACGGCGGCAGGACCTATCTCCCCGAGAATCCGGAGCTGGCGCCGACGCTTGCCGGTGTCTGGTCGAACGCCAGCCTGCTGATGCCCCGCTTTGACGCCAGCGGTTCCGCCGATCCGGCAACGCGCCTGGGTTACTTTGTTCAGGACCTTGCCTTGGACAGGCCCGACACGGCTGGCGCCACGGGCACGCTGTATGTCGCGGATTCGGAGTTGGGTGCCGTTCGTGTTTTCGCCATGAACGCCAGCGGCCACATCGAGGCCGAGGCCGGCCAGATCGGGGCCGGCCTCGACCTTGCGCAAAAGGTGCGGGAGCAGCGCGCAGCCGAATTGCCACTGGCCGGGTCGCTTGCCGACCTGTACTTCATGGCCCCGACCAATGTAACGCTGCATCAGGGCGCCGGCGCACGCACGCTCTACATCACCGATACCGAAAGCGGTGTGGTCGTGGCCGTGGACCTTGACGCTGGCAGATGGAAGCGGATCGCAGGGAAGCCGGCACCAGCGGTTCCCGCCCTCCGCGAGAAGGCAAGGGTCCTGGCCTTGGATCCGGAAACGTCTGTCCCCGTCGACGACGGACGTCCTGCAGTCCAGGTGGCCCTCAACTACCCCCACAAGGTCGTCATCGACGGCAAGAACCGTTTGTTCATTGCGGATTCAGACCACCTGGCGATTCGCATGATTCGCCTGGACGATCCGCAAAGGCGCATCTGGACCATCGCCGGCAACCTGTTCGAGACGGCCATCAAGGAACAACCAGAAGCACGTGCACGTCTGGCGCGCTTCACGGCCCAGCGGTCCGTGCAGGTCGGGGACGGCGAGTCCCGGGTGATGACACTCGGAGAGGTCAATTCCATCGCCCTTGATGGCCGCGGCGACCTGCACATGACAGACGATCGCTCGCGTCGCGTCCGCATCCTTCGCATCGGCGACAGGCCCTGAGGTAATCATGTCACTCCACTTCCAGCGCCGTCGCACACGCCTCGCAGCCCTCTTCCTGGCCGCCACGACAACGGCGTGTGCCGTGCCTGACCTCGCGCGTCGTGTCGTGCCGAGTGCCCTCGATACGCAGGTCTCCAGCCCCCTCGCCGGCGAGGGCGATGCCGTGGTGGTCCAGCGACCCGATGGTTTCGTGATGCCCGGGGCGCGCTACAGGGTCCTCGAGGGGACGATCAACGGCGGTAGCGCCAAGGTGACAGGGACGGTCGTGACGACCTCGGGCCCGCTGGCGGGTGCCCTCGTGACCTTCATGGACGACGATGGCCGCTTCTTGGTGTTGAGAGACCCGGTCGAGAAGGATCGCTTCGCCCTGCTTTCCAGCCGCAGTGATGCGTCCGGCCATTTCGAGACCCCGATGGTCTTCCCTGACAAGCAACCGGTCATCGCGCAGGTCCTCTTCGGGCAACAGCGTCGGCTGCTCGCACTGGGGCAAGCGGGTTCACCCGTGGCCGTGGACGAGGCCTCGACGTTGGTCGTGGAGTTTCTTCGCAGCACCCAGGCCACCCGTCATCCGGGCGCCCCGTTCCTGTCGGCGGGCAGCAAGGCCAGTCCGGCAGCCGCGGTGGCCTTGGCAGGTTCGGAAGCCGACCGGCTGCGTGCCGCCGTGCGGGATGGCACCTTCGCGTTGCCCCCGCGGACGGGCAGTGAGGCCATTGCCGACGACTTCACCATCGGCCGGGGTGCCGAGTTGGCGAGGCGTTACATGCTGGGGATGGTCACCCACGTGGCGGACAGCCACAAGGCGTGGAGCACCTTGCTCGAGAATGTTCCTCTGGCCATCGTGACCGATGCCGGCAACACCCTGCTCAACAGCGAACCCCTGACACGGCCGGCCACCGCCACCGAGGCAGCCTTTGCGGAACCCATTAATGTCGAGGCCTCCGGCAGTAGCTATCTGCTGGTCAGCGGCAGAGCAGGCTTGATCGATCGGGTCTCGGGCGGTCAGCGCATCACGTACCTTGGCAGTCAGCCGGCCGGTATCGACATCTCCTTCTGGCGGGATGCCGTCTCCGGCGATGACTCCGAAGCCGGCAACTTCTTTGCGGGCAGCCTGCTGATGGGCGGGGACATCCGTGTCGTGCCGGCCCTGACGCTCAGGACCATCATCGAGGCCCGGCAAGACCATCTCGGCAACGTGGCCATGACCTTTGACGACATCAATACGCTGGGCTTCGCCTGCAAGGTCGCAGGCGACTACTTCGGCAGATCCATGCAGGCAGGTCGGTTCTACACGCTGGGCAAGCCCCAAAAGGGGTTCGAAGGGAGTCCGGAGACGCCGCTGGCCGATACGGCTTGGGGAAGGGCATTCGGGCTGGCGTTTGATGACACTGGCAACCTGTTCGTTGCCGACCGAGGGGCCAACCGCATTCGTCGCGTGGACAGGGTGACGGGCCTTGTCACGACCGTGCTGGGTGATGGCTGGCCCTATACCCAGTCTGTCCTGGCCTCGGTGGAAGGCGGACTTGCCGCCTTGAACTACGCCCCGACGACCGAAGTCGAGACCCCATTGCTCGAAGGAGGCACGGCGTCCGTCGCCGTGCCTGACTTCGGGAGGATGAAGGACAGTTCCGGATCGGCCATGCCGGGTCTGACGGCCTCGTTCTTCAGGCCGACCAAACTGGTGTGGCAACGCAGGCAAGATGGCCGAGCGGAAATCTACGTGCTCGACCTCTACAATCAAGCGGTGCGCCGAGCGGTGGCGCCCCCAGGGGACGACTTCCGCGAGGCGATGGTCACGACGCTTGTGGGCAAAGCCGTTGATCAGGTTCGCTCCCTGGACGGCAGTGCTTCGTACATCGTGCCGATCGGGGTGCGCGGCAAGGCACCCGAGCGTCTCTCCACCCTCTCCACCGTCGGGCTCGACCTCGTCGAGGTCGTTTCGGCGTACCGCTGGGTCCAGGCCGCCGACGCAGGGATCGCGCTCGATCGAACCCGCCAGCGTCTCTACGTCACGGCACCCAATGCGCGGCAGGTCGTCATGGTGGACCTGAACAGCCAAAAGGCGCGTGCCATTGCCACCGATGGGGGCGGACTTTTCGAAGGTCCTGCGATGGGTACCGTCATGCCCACCAAACTGGGTGGTCTGGATGTTCTGGCCAACGGGGACGTCGTCTTTGCCGACACCGCCAACAATGCGGCCAGACGGCTCAGGACGGGGATATGGATTCCCGAGTGACTCAGGGCGCCCCGGCCAAGGCCACCAGGCGCAGCAACGTACCGGCGATCTTGTCCAGCATGACCATCGCCCCGTCATCCGATTGGGCAAGCGGTCCCGGCCGGATCCACTTCTGGTCCAGCAGTCTGGCGTGATAGCGGGCAGGGGCTTGCGCACCCTCCCCGCCCGCCAGGTAGGTATGCCCATCCTCGTCCAGGACAATCAGCCTTCCGTGGTTGCCGTCGGCGATCCACAGGTCCTTGCCTACGGGAAGCAGACCGGACACGACGCGGAGGCTCACGCCTTCGGGCTCACGCGGCACGGGACCACCCTCGAGGCCTCCGTGGCCCACCAGGGAAGTCAGTCGACCGGGCACGAAGGCGCGTCCCCATGCCCGCGCAGGATTCAGGGGCCAAACCCAGACGCGGGACAAACTGCCCACGAGGAGGGTACCCGCCCTCGTCCACGCCAGCGAATAGGCCCGAACAAGCGCCTGGTCAGGCGCAAGGACAGACTCCACGGGTTCGGGAAACGTCGGACCGGTGGCGACAACTTCCGTATGCCACTGCCCATCCACGTCCAGGCGAACGAGTTGCCAGCGGTTCACCGATTGGTAGACCTGGGCCAGACCCCAATCCGGATGCCATGCGATAGGTCCGGGCAACCCATCGTGGCTTGAAAGCCCCGGCAAGGAAGGCAAGCGCGTCCACGTCCCTGCAGGAACATCCACCCCAAGGGTCTGCGTGGCCTCGGGCTGCCATATTTCGAGCCCCCTCGTGTCCTCATCGACGATGACGACACCACGTCCGACACGCGCTGCATGCGTCCAGCGCGTACCCCCGCCCTCCGCGGCAGCCCGCACGACACGGACATGACCCTCGTCATCCAGATGCCGGATCTCGGACAACTCGGGAAGCCTTCCCCTGACGCCCGATCGACGATCACAGAACCACCAGCCCCCCAGAGGCCCTGGCAGTACCCACGCAGGTTGGAACAGGCGCACGCCGACCGTACCCTCCGTCAAGCCGCCCTCGAGCCTGCCACCATCCAGCAGGAGCACCGCCTGATGGCTGGAAACCCTTGCCTCCAGGGGCACCTTCCATCTGCCGAGGGACCAGGCACCGACGTGGACGCCTGGCCTCCTGGCACGCCAGATACCACCCTCGCGCAAGGCCCAGTCCGAGCCAGATGCCCAGTTCCAGACTCCCGCGTCGGGAAGGGCATGTCCCTTGCCATCCCGCAGGAGCAGTCCGGGTTCCCACGCGTCACCCGGAACCAGCGACGCAGTGGATGCCTCGATGGACCAGGAGGCAACCACGGAGATCGTGGCGGCATTGGACCGGCTCTCGCCCACCTCGACCTTGACGGGCCCACCCTCGAGGTTGGCAGGCCAAGTAAAGGCAAGGCGGGTGTTATCGAGACGTCGGGCCGAGGGGACACGAACATCGCCGACCCACAGGCTCCAAGGGATGGAACGCCACGCACCGAAATGGTTACCCTCGATCTGGATTTCCGTCCCGGGTGCGACGACGGCAGGCTGCAGGCGGCTGATCACGGGTGGTGGTTCCTCGAGCACCAACTCACCCACCTGCTGGACGGCTCCCCCTGTCGACCGAAGCGGCGCGACCACGGGACGCAGGCCGTCGGCTACAGCCGCAACGGCTGTCGTACCCGGCGCAATACCCTCCAGCAGGAAGCTCCCGTCCGCCCCGGCACGGACCCATCGGTCACCTCCCGGGACATAGACCAAGGCTTCCAGGGGATTGCGCCCCGGGGGCAACACGACCCGGCCACGCACGGTCCACGAGCGCCCGAGGACAATCGTGCCAAGTTCGAGCGCGGCCGTCGCGCCCTGGACGACAACCTCGCGAGACGCCAGGCTGTCCGGTCCCGGCCCGAGGACCTGCAGGACGAAATGGCCGGTCTTCGGAGCATCGATGGCGAAGTCGCCACGCAGGTCTGACCGACTTTCCGCAAGGATTCGCGCCGGTCGAAGAGGACCTGTCGGATAGCGCAGTCCGTGTGCCAGCGGCGAGGTCTGCAGTGAACCATCGAGTGGCGTGGACTGGAGGCTGCCGTCAAGAGGAGTCGACTGCAGCGAACCGTCCAGACCACCGGACGCGGCGGCATCGGCGAACCGGCCGACACTACCGACATCAGGAGGTCCGCCCGGAACCGGCACGCCTGCGACAAGGTAAATCCTGGCATCGGCGACCACGGCACCCAATGCATCCTCGACGTGGCCACGAACCTGGACGCCGACAGCCGTTCCACGTAAATCCCGGGAGCGGACGGACGGGCTGGCACTCAGCGGGACGCACGCCGCCACAAGACAGCAAAGCAGCCAACGCAGGCAGCGCAGGGAGTTCAAGGCAGCCACTCGAGCAATGTGGCTTCCATAGGGTCGGCGAGAATGATCCTCCCGTCCCCGAGGGGCAAGAGCGAAGTAGGCCGCCCGAGATGGATCCCCAGTGCCGGCATGGGCACTTGCCCAGCCAGCGTGGCAGGCCGATCGATCTTTCCGGAACCCGCGATCTGCCGGAACCGACCTTCGCGGGTCCAGCGCCAAAGACGGCCTTTGGCGAGCTCTACCATGTAGAGGACATCACCTTGCCACGCCATGCTTCGGACTTCCCCCGAGGGCCCCTCGACAGAGGTTCGCGGCACCACCTGCCACGCGTCGATTCCGGGCCAGCGAATCCAGACAAACCCCGGACCGGCAACGGCCATCTGGCCCATCTGTCCCACGGCCATGGCCTCGACACGACTGCCCGGTGGGACAGACAGGACCGTCTCCCCACTCTGGTCCAGAACCCTGCCGCTTCTGGCCAGCCACAGGCGACCATCGGGGTGGACTATGAACGCATCGATGACACCACGCGCGAGTTCGGTCCCCTCGGAGGAGGGCCAGGCGAAGGCCCGCAAAGCGTCCAAGCCCGGGCCCGTGCGACCCAGCACGTACACCTGACCGCGGCCATCGGTCGCCAATGAGCGCGGGCGGTCGACCTGCCAATCGAGAGGATGCCAGGAGCCATCGAGGCTGCGGTGGAAGCAACGCCCACCGAGGTAGTCACCCAGAATCCAGCCCCCATCGGGAGCCGGCGACAAGGCATAGGGCTGCACGCCTTCCGGAACAGGCGCCAAACGGCGCACGCGCGCATCATCGACCAAGGCGGAAGCTGTCGCCGTCCAGGCCCCCAACTGAGCGGTCGCCGTGATTCGGGTGATGCCCGCGAACTGGTCTGCGGAAATCGCGACCGGCACATCCGGCATCAAGGTACGAAAATCGTCCCTTCCCCAGCCCTCGAGGACCGGATGCAGGGTGGTGTCGCTCGGAACCAGCTTGGGCAGGCCAAGAATCGTGATGCCATCCAGCCGATGCCAGAACGTCCCCTCCCCTGGACGCCCATCGACGACGGCCCGAACCGGACCGGACTCCGCGGAGGCGGGTACGGATACCCGCCACGAACCAGAAGACGTCCGGACGGGCGGCACGCCATCCGCCCCTTGGAAATGAAGGCGCAAACCCGGGGGAACCGGCTCGGCAAGCTGAACCTCTAGCGTGCCACCGGGGATGCCGTAAGCCGGGATGAGCGTGACGCCCGGGATGGCCAGAGGCGTCAGGGGAACCACCACGTTCAATGGGGGTATCGTCGAAGGCCAAGCCACGCTGCCCGAGAGACCGGCCCCGGTGAAAGAGAACCGATGGGGACCCGAGGGCAGGCCGGTCATCGTAAACCCACCCTGAGCATCGGTCCACACCCGCCTCGGCAAGCCCTCCGGCTGAACCGTCACGCCTGCCATGTCCTGCCCGCCCCCGGGCAAGACCACCCGGCCCGAAAAGGACAACCCGGGCTCCCAGGCCGGAAGCGCAAGCCTGGTCAAGCCCCTGACGGCCTGAACTTGGAACGCCGGTGTCACCCAGTCCCGCCCCACCAACTGCATCAGCACCTGCTCACCACGGTTCACGGGCACCAGCATCCCTGCAAAGGCCCGATTCGCTTCCGGAAGCCCCAATGAGAGGCCCTGGGCGTCACGCGTCTCGAGATGCAGGGTAATGGGCTCACCGGGGAGCCCCGGATATCCGAGGTCCTCCGGAAGCTGGAGACTGGCTCCGGACAACGAACTGGCCGTAGCGGGCGCGCCTTCCACGGCACGCATGGGAGTACCTGAATCCATGCACCCGGCGAGGCAAGCGGCGAGCAGCCAAGTGCGGTTGGAGGCCACCGCCATCTCAGGGCGCCACGCGCACCCGCCGAACCCGATTTGCCGTGAAATCCGAGATCCAGATGTCACCCGAGAGGTCGACTGTCAGGTAGGTCGGAAGGACGAGACGAGCTTCCGTCAGGGGAACCGCTTGCACCGGCTCCGCATCAGGCCCTGGTCCGGCGAGGCGATGCACGATACCTGTCTGCCTGTCGAGAAGCCGGAGGCGTCCCAGGGTCGGGTCCACGTAGACGAAATGGCCATCAGGCGTCATCGAAAGTGAACTGGCCTTGAAGACCGTCGCAACGAGTCCCGGAAGGCCGTCACCCTGGTCGACCTGGGCCTTGGTATCGGTCTTTGCACTGTAGGGCGTGCGAGGACCGGCGCCGAGCATGGGATAGACACGACCTGCGACGAACTGTCGACCAAAAGCCTGCATATCCTTCAAGCAGGCCATCATGACCCGCGCGACACTTACGGACTGCGTTGCTCCGTCTGCCTGGGCCACGATTTGCGTCGAGACCTCGCTGAACCACACCTGGCCATCCCGATCGCCATAGGGTGAGGAAGGACCGGCGATCGGGGCTTCCAACAGCGGCAAGCCTTCCTCGTCCACGATGCCCACAGCCGAACCATTGCCCGCCAGGGTCGTGACGACCCCCGACTTGTCGAGCATATACAGGTTGCGATGAACGGTCACCCCGACCTTGTTCTGGTTGGCCACCGTGAAGACCAGCGAGCCGTCCGGACCGACCGCGAGGCCATTGGGCTTTCCGAGCGCGCCAGGCAATGGCACGACATAGGCCAGACCCGCCACCACGTCACGTCCGTACGCAGACCCTGACGCTGCAGGCAGCAACAGCAACTGTCCCAGCCCATCGACAAGCCAGACGGAGCCATCCGGTCCCACCGCCATTTCACCCGGAAGGTTCGTGCCCGACGCGCCCAGCAGACGGACGTCCTGAACGGGGACAGGAGCATCCGGCGCCGCAGCCACGCCAGGCACTTGTCCGGCCCAGGTACGCGCGATGCCATCATCCACGCGGATGACGCCGTGGCCCCGGTCCAGCACGAGCAGGCGCCCGTCAGGCAAGACGCCAAGACCGGCAGGCTTGCTCAGATAAGCATCCACCGAGGGCAGGCCATCACCCAGAACGCCACCGACGGCCGTCGAAGGACCATGTTCCATACCCGACCCGAAGCCCGCATCCATCAGCCAGAGAGCAGCGGGGGCCCAGGCTTGCTGCCTGACCGGCTCCGGAGTGGCCGAAGGCGTCGGCTCAGGTGACGGCGTGACACCGGGAGTAGCCGACGGCGTCGACATTGGTGAAAGATCGACGGATGAACTTGCGCCAGTTCCTGGCGTCGAGGACGGGGTAGCCGAAGGGGAGGCAGCGGGCGAACTGGGCAGTGCCGAACCCGTAGCTGCAACCGTAGGCATGATTGCCGGCGACTGCGTGGCTTGAGCCGACACCGCCGGAGATGCGACGACATCGGTCCGGCCAAGAGCAGCAAAGCGCTGGGTCAGGTCAGTGCCCGTGCACGCGGCCACCCCGAGAGCAAGCACAGGTGCAGCACTCCGGGAAAGAAACTTGAACCTGCTCATATTAAAATTGTAACATTACAAAACAGGCTTCCACGCAAGCCATGATGCACCGCCGAGCACTTGATTCACAAGTCAACAGAAGCCATACTCATCTCGTGATGAGGGCTTTCCTGTCTTGATTGTGGCAGATCGCTTGGCTGCGCGACCTGAAAAGGATATCGTGCCGCTGGGTCCGTGGCTCTCGAAAGGCGCCCTCGTCTTGGCCTGCCTGGTGGCGCTCGGGGAAGCACCAGAAGAGCCCGACGCGCTCAGCGTTCTGCGGGACAGGGCCGAACGAGCCCTGACGGAACGTGATGCCTTGACGCTGCGGGTTCATGTTCCTGCAGCATTCAGCGAAGCGGAATGGATCTGGTTGCGCCGTAGCGCGGCTCAGGGTGGCCATGCCATCATCCTTGTGGGCGTCGAAGGTCCGCTTCCCGAGCACTTGAGGGGTGTCGCGCAAGACCTGGAACATCCCGTCGCGCTTGGACAAGGCGGGCTCCACGGCCTGTTCCACGCTGATGGCCACGCCGTGAATCAGGACCACGGCGACCGTGCCGCCCACCTCGACTATCTCGCGAGGTGGGCCGAGGCTCTGGGTGACGCCAACATGCTCGACGCGACGGTTGCGGCGTGGCGTCTGGTGCGCGTGCGTGGGCGGTGCGAGGCACGCATCCAACTGCTGGCAGCCCGAAGGGAGTTGGCCTGCGGAAACCCCGTCGAGGCCCTGCGCCTTCTGGAAGGCTGGCAACCTGATACCGCTGCGGACAGGCGCGACCGTCGGTTGACCTTGGCGGCTGTCCTCGAGTTCCTCGGCGATTATCAAGGTGCTGATAGCGTCCTTGCCCAGACGAAGAAGTCCGTGGAAACCGAGGCGTGGGATATCCGTGCCCAGCAAGCCGTGCTGCAAATCAGAACAGGCCAGCACGCGGCATTGATTGCCACCTCGAAGCTGCTGCCGTTGGCTCTTGAAGATGCGTCCCTGCTGGACCGCGCGACCTGGGCCTCCTGTGTGGGCATCGCACATTTCAGGCTGGGACAGTACGCAGAGGCCCTGACCTGGCACGAAGAGGCCTTGGCCATTCGCCACAGGGCGGGTTCCACCGTAGCCGTGGCACGCAGCTTGAACAACATCGGCAATGTGCATGTGGAATGCGGCGGGTTCGAAGAAGCCGGCGAAGCCTTCAATGAGGCCGAAGACCTGGTGGCTGGGACCGGAGAGGTCGCGCTCGCTGCCGCAATCGCCAACAACAAGGCCAGCCTGCTCTTGTTGACTAGCCGGGTAGAGGCCGCCAGGGAATCCGCCAACCGGGCCCTGACACTCAAGGATGAATCCGGCGAGACACCGGGCAGGGCCATTGCCCTGACGACATTGGCTGCCGTCGAACTTTACGCAGGGGGCCTCAACGAGGCGAGAAACCACGCCTGGGAGGCCCGTATGGCCCTCGAGTCCATGAACCTGCAGGAGAACCTGCCCGACATCGAGGTCGTCGAAGCCGAACTGTCCTTGGCAGAAGGCGCCACGATCAAGGCGCGCAGGCAGTTCCTCGAGCTGCTGCAGCGGCACGGTGACCATCGCCCGGCCATGCTTTCCCGCCTCCATCGCGGTCTTGCCCAATGTGCGATGCGCCATGGGCCCGCATCAGCTGTCGCAGACCACCTCGAACAGGCCCTCATCGCCGCAGACAGAGACGGCCGGCGCCATGAACGTGACCGCACCTTGACGCTGTTCGCAACCGCCGGCCTTGTCCCCGCTTCGGGTGAAGAATCCTGATGGAAAGCGGAAGGGCGCTTGTCGATGCACGTGGCCTGCTGCGGGCTTTGGCAAGGCAAGTCGAATCCGGAAGCTGCAGCGAGACCGCCTGGCTCGCTTGCCTGAGTGAGTACGTGGCCGGGGACCTCGGATACTACGGAAGCGATGGGCTGAGGCGTCCCGAACCGTGGCCTCATCGCGAAGGCAACTGTCCCGATGGGGTACCCGACCCGAGTGACGGCTGGACGCTCCTTCCCCTGGCCGACGGCAATCAGCTGGCGGTTCGTCCGGTGGCGAAGGGTGACGATGCCGGATGCGTCCTGGACTTCGTGCGGGTCGTGGTCTCCCTGATCCGGCAGCGAACGCCGGACCAGGGAGACCAGGTCCTGAATGCGGACAACCTCTGGGAGTTCGGCGGCAAGATGCTCGCACGCGGCGCATTCGGCTTCCCGAGCCTGACTCCCTTGCTCGTCCTCGCCTGCCGGATGCTTGGCGCGACGGAAGCCCTTGTCCTGACGCAAACCGGGGACGGCCCTCCGGAGCTTCTGGTTCAGAGCGGGACGGCCCGGTGGATCCCGAGCGATCAGACGCGAGGCAGGCCCGTGACCCCCTGGCTGCGGAGCGTGATCGAAGGCGGCAAGACTTGCCTGACCCGGGGGCCGGCAGCCTTGCTTGAGCATCTGCCCGAAATGACTTGCCCTGAACCTGTCGGCCAGACCATGTGGCATCCGTTTCGCCCGCTCGGCGCCTGCGCTGGGTTCCTGCTGGTCATCTGGCCTGATGACGCGAATCTGGCGGCTGCCGGGAACCGCTGGTTGAAAAACCTGGTCGATCTGCTTCAACTGGCCTTTGACCAAGGAGCCGTGGCCCATCAACTTCAGGTCGCGAGGGCCTTCCAGCGAACGCAGGACGCACAGGCTGCCACGCGGCACCTCTTCGTGCGGCAGTTGCTGCACGACATGCGCAACGAAGTTCACGCGCTGGCCTTGGTCACGGATGAAATCAATCACTTCAGTCCTGAACAGTGGAGTCGTGACACGACGGAGGCATTGCACAGGCAGGTACGATGCCTCTCCGGCTACCTCGGGCAGATTGGCAAGAGCTGGCAGGATGGCGTGTCCTGGGGCGAGGACCAAGGTACTGCCATCGAGGCGATCAAGGACCTCGCCGTCGAACTTGCTGGCGATATCGAGGTCGTGGCGCCCGTCGCGTTGCAGCAGGTCATGGTGCTCTGCCAACCAGCCGTTGCCAGAGACCTGATGAACCTGCTCGTGCAGGCCATCAGGGCGCTCGTCCCGGGTACCGGACTGCGCCTGACCATCCTCGGCGGCAATGGCTGGATTACCCTATCCCTCGAATCTGCAGGAGTACGGCTGCCGCTTCGTGAAGATGGCCTGATGCGCCTGGCCCCGCGCCACTTCGGTCCCGGCTCCGTTGCGGCCGTCCAGATGCTCGAGGATCATGCCGTCGCCCACGGTCTTCAGGTAGGCGTTCGCTTGCATCCCGGCCACGAGGCAAGGGTTCACCTCGCGCTACGCAGCGAGACGTGGGGACAGTAAGCCGAGACCGACGTGCTTGTCCCGTTGCGCCCAGCGGGGTAGGATGCCGGCCATGCGCCAGGCAGAAGCCCCAGAGTCAGTCGTCGCCGCGGTAGAAGAGCGCCTTGATGCGGCTTTCAAGGCTGTCCAGGCGGTCGAGTGGAAGAATACGCGTCGCGTTCTTGGCGCATTCCAGGCCGCCCGAGTTGGCGAGGAGCATTTTGCCGGCACCACGGGCTACGGCCATGATGATCTGGGCAGGGAATGCCTCGAGTCCGTCGTGGCAGGCATTTTTGGTGCCGAGGCCGCCTTGGTGCGGGGTTCCATAGCTTCTGGCACGCACGCCATTGCCTTGGCCCTGTTCGGCGCCCTGGCCCCGGGCCAGGAGCTCTTCTCCATCACCGGGCATCCCTATGACACCCTTGAAGAGGTCATCGGTCTCCGAGGCAGCGGCCAGGGTTCACTCGCCGAATGGGGCGTCAGGTATCGGGAAATCGACCTCTTGCCAACCGGGGAGATCGATATCGAGGGGTGCATCGCTGCGCTTTCCGACCACACATCCGTCATCGCCATCCAGCGCAGCCGTGGCTATGCGTGGCGCCCGTCGCAGTCGATGGCCCGGATCGAACGCGCCATCGCGGCCCTGCGTGCCGTCCGTCCGGAACTGGTGTTCTTCGTGGACAATTGCTATGGCGAGTTTGTGGAAGACCGAGAGCCCACGCACGTGGGCGCCGACCTCGTCGCAGGGTCCCTCATCAAGAACCCGGGCGCAGGGATTGTCCCTGCGGGGGGCTACGTGGCCGGGCGCGCAGACCTGGTTCACCGTGCCGCTTGCCGGCTCACGGCGCCCGGCATCGGGGCTGCCGGTGGTGCAACGCTGGACGGCTTGCGGCTGATGTTTCAGGGCCTCTTCCTTGCCCCCCATGTCGTTTCCGAAGCCGTCAAGGGAGCCCTGCTTGCCGCCGGTGTTCTTCAGGCCTTGGGCTATGACATCGACCCCCTGCCTACGGACACGAGAACCGACATCATCCAAGCCATACGACTCGGCGATGCGAAACGCCTCGTCACGTTCTGCCAGACGGTGCAGCAGACCTCTCCCGTCCATGCCCACGTCGTCCCCGAGCCGGCCGTGGTACCGGGTTACGAGGATGATGTGGTGATGGCTGCAGGTACCTTCATCGAGGGTTCGACCATCGAACTCTCGTGCGATGGCCCCCTGCGCGAGCCCTTCATCGCCTATTGGCAGGGCGGCCTGAGCTACGGTCACGCCAGGGAAGCCATCATCCGCGTAGTCCGGGCCCTGGCAGGCACGCCTTGAGCAACCCGAGAATCAGGCTGGGGGCCGTTCTCGTACGCGATGGCCAAGTCCTGCTCGTCCGACACCGGAAGGATGGCCAGGTCTATTGGCTGCTGCCCGGAGGCGGGCTGGAGCACGGTGAGAGCATTGCCGAAGGCTTGGCACGCGAGGTCCTTGAAGAGACTGGCTTCCACGCACGCCTCGAGCGGCTGGTGGCCATTGTGGAGAGCATCGCACCCGATGGCAGCCGGCATATCGTCCACCTCGTCGCCATCATGGCCCTCGGCAAGGAGGGGGCGCCGACAGATGGCGACCCGAGGTTGGATGGGCTGGCGTGGTTCGAAGCCGGTCAGTTGGCCGCCCTCGAGATGCGGCCTGCCCTTCAGGACTTCGTGCGCCACGGGCTCACAAATGGCTGGGCGGGGCACGTGGTTCACTTGACGCCGGCTTGGATCAGTTAATCAAGCAAACTATTTCATGAGCAAAACTATTGCCAAGACAACAGCGCCAAAGTCATTGCGGTGAATCATTAACCTAGCTCAAGGTTTAACCGCGACACCAATGTGCCATTGGCGATAGGCCATGAACTCTGCGAGTTGCTCCCGGGACACCGTCAACGGACCCACCATCGAGTAGGGATCACTGATGACGAACCGACCTCCCTGCATCCCGGCAACCAGGACGAAGTGCCCACCATCGAACGGCACAATCTGGTCGCGCGGCATACCTTGGTTGTAGGAGGCAGGATTGCCCGCCAGCACGACCAGTTCCCCGGACTGCAGCGCTCCCTCGACGGCCTGGAGCGATTCGACGAAGCGCGCCTTGAGACCGGCAGCCTCGGCTCCACGGCGAATGTCCTCTTCACTGGTCAGTTCGTTCGCATCCAGACGATCGGTCATGACCTGCCGCACCTGCATCACCAGCGTCTGGCGGTTGACACCGGCAGGCACGCGATGGAGCGCAAGCAGCGCCATGGCGAGGGAAGCAGGGCCACAGTTCGCCGTCGAGGACGGCGCATCAGGGTTGTACCGAGGATGCCGAACCTGAGTCAGGAAAAAACGCTCCGGGTCGCCGGCAGGCAATACTATCCGGGAAACCCCATCGAAGTTGGGGCCCTGGCCCACGGCCCGATGGCGCGCAGCAAGGCGCTCGAGCAGGTCGAAGCCCTGCTGGCGATCCGGCGACATCGTAGGCTGGGGCAAGCGCGCAACAGGCCCCGGAACCGACAAGGGCCCCACCAGACGGCCCAGGATGCTGGACGCCGAGCCCTGCGGAACTTGCGGTGAGGTCACACGTTCATTGTGGCCCGGAGAAGCGCTTCGCAGGGTTAATGGATGTTCAAGTTTGCATCAGAATTGGCCTCCTCCGTCCCTTCGGGGCGTCAAGAGCCTCAAAGGATTGCAGCGCGGGGCTTTCAGGCATCCTGGCAACCTACAGCAGGAGTGGCTGCGGGCGCGCCAAAACGTCGCATAAGAATAGTTATGTCAATCAAGCAGTGATGGAGTTCCTGTCTGGGAGAACAAGGGGCACAAGGCTCAAGCAAGTCGGGTCACCCGTGAAGCGTTATGTCATCTCGCGGCGATGGCGGAAGGGGGGTCGGCCGCCATACGGCTGCCCGGGGCAAAGAGCCAGGACTTCGGGACTCGATGAGGCACGCAACCGCCTCGCGGACACTTGGATGCGATGCGTCCAGGCGCCCTGAACCAGAGGCACCCCTCAGCTGCCAGCCACGCCAAGCTCGTGCGCACGACTTGGCCGTGGTAACCGTGCGTCGGCCAAGGCAGATGCACGGTTACCGGACTCGGGTCACGAAGTCCGAGTCACCCGATTTGCGACGACCTCCCGGCACCTGCCAACCATCCGGCCCGCCGGATTCCCGACAGGACCTGCGGCAAGCCAAGCATGCTCCCGCCAACCGCTCGCGGCTCAACTCACCCATCAGGGGAGACCCTGAGAGGCCCCTCCAGAAATCGACGCCTGTCAAAATATCTACAGGCTAATGATTCATCTATCTAATTATTAATAATCTGAAGTAAATAGAACCAGAAAAGCCTGCCACAAATAATAGTCAACCTAGTTACTCATTAAGGCAATGAAAAGCCAGGCCTGCCCGTGGGCAAGCCTGGCTGATTGAGGCGAGACGTCAAAGTCCGGGAGGATTCTTCCGCTCCACCGCCGGGGCCACCGACGCGGCCTTGCCACCCGACATCTCTTCGAACGCGCTGATTCGGTTGCGCAGGTAGTACAGGGTCTTGAGTCCGCGGGTGAATACATCCTTGAGATTGCCCGACGAGTGCTCGAACTTGGCGAGGTCATTGCGTTGGCTGGCTTCCTCAACCAGGTCGATCTCGACAAGGCCCCTGATGAAATCCTTCTCGAGTGCATTGATCTGCCGATGGATGACCTCGACGTTCTCGGCGTGATTGGCTGCCATGTCTGCCTTCCTTCCGAAGCGGAATGTGCGTTTCATCTTGCTGAAGTATAGGGATTGACGGCACGGGAACGGCCGGGATTATGTCAATCGTGACCGCCGCCACGAAGCAGCCCCGAGCCCGACATCAGGAACAGGTACGCTCGTCCGGGAAGACGGCGGCTGCCCCCACGACCCGGTGCACGATGGAGACGTCCCCCTGCTGTCAGGAAGGCCCCACCGTGCGACACGCCAGACCCGACCGGATTTTGCCGATCTTGCTCGGGCTGTCCGGCTGCCTCGGCGGGGCCGAAGCACCACCTGTGATGAACCAGAATCTGACGGATCAGCCTACCTTGAGCCTGGTCGCCCCGGGGTGCAGTGACTGGGTGGTCGAGAGCGTGTCCGGAACCTCGATGTCCCTCTATCGGGCCGCACGCAGCTTGTCCATCGACATCTTCCCCGACTTTGCCGGCGAGGGCATAACCATACGACCCGAGGGACCATCAGGAGACATGGGGTTCCTCGCCAGCCTCGAGTTGACCAACGATCTACCGGAGGCTGCCCGGGTCGAATGGGGCCTCTTCGCACCCGGCAGCAACGTACCCCTTGCTGCCATCCGCCTCGAGAAGGAGGGCGTGGCGTCGGTCCGCCTGCTGCGCCAACCTCGTCCCGGTGAGTCGGCCACGGTCGACGGGCACGTCGTCGAAGCCCGGCGCATCGACGCCACGCGGAGCACCGTCGTCATGCAGCGACGGGGATCCTCCGTGCTGCTCAAGGCACTCTGGGGCAGGACCACCCTCGTACAGCGGGCCGATTCGGCCACGACACCGCTGCAGCTGGCCGTATCCTTGAGATGGCCCAGGGGGACGGCGAGAGCCCACGGGCGCAGCATCGGCGTGCTCTTCGACCGGTTCAAGCTTCAGGTTGCCGCGGGGCGGACCACACAGGACGTGCTGGCCTGTCCCTGACGCCACGCCGCCTTAGCGAACCAAGGACTGGACGGCCGCCAACGCATCGATCCGCCCGGCACCGAAGGACGTATCAAAGCCCGGCTCCCCAAGATCGACCGCCGTCTTGCGCAGGTGCTCGGTGACCTGTGACGCCGTCCATTCGGGCCGCATCGCCCACACCATGGAAGCCAGCGCAGCCACAAGGGGCGTCGCCATCGAGGTACCGGACAGTACCTGGTACTTGTCGTAGCGATCCGTGGAAAGAATGCGCGAACCCGGAGCAGAGACACTCATGTGGTCGCCGCGGTTGGAGAAGCCGGACCGGGTGTCGTCCATGCGGGTCGAACCGACGGCAAGCACGCCCGGATAGGCTGCGGGGTAGCTCGGGTCATCGCTGCTTTCGTTGCCCATGGCCGCGACGACCAGCACCCCTTGGCCCACGGCCCAAGTGACAGCCTGCGACAGCGTGTAGTTCTTCTGTGGAGCACCCAGCGACAGGCTGACGACCTTGGCGCCATGCTCCACGGCAAAGACGATCCCTTGGGCGATCTGGTCGTAGGTGCCCATGCCTTCCCAATCCAGCGACTTGACGACCAGCACGGGCGTATCGGGCGCACCGCCGGCCACACCGATCCCGTTGCCGGTGGCGGCACCGACGATGCCCGCGCAGTGCGTACCATGAAAGTGGTCGTCCCTCGGCTCGGGATCCTGATTCACGAAGTCCCATCCCGAGACGACCTTGTCCCTCAGGTCTTCATGGCGCGTGTCGGCACCCGTGTCGACAACGGCCACCGGCCGCTTGAGACCACCCCGGGATACCGCCCACGCCTCGGGAAAGCGACACTTGGCCATGGCCCACTGGTCACCCAGCATCGGGTCATCAGCAGCCGTCAGGCGAAAGCCAGGCAGACTGACGGCAAGTGCCTCCTCATGCCGCGGCAAGTTCAGGCCGACGCGCTCGTTGGCCTCGGCCCAGGCAGCACCGGGCAGTCGTCGGACCCGCGCCACGAAAGCCTGCGGGTCCGCCGCGCCATAGACATCGAGACCAAGGCGCGGCACGCGGCGCAGCGGCGCCACGCCAAGCGCCCTGCGACCGGCCTGGGCCTCGATGCCAGGCCGCCACGCAACAATGACCTCGCGCACGGCACGCGCCTCAGGGCCGTCCGAGGTGCCCGTGGCACGGAAAGAGGTCAATGTCTGGGTGCCGCAGCCAGCAAGGCCGGCCATGGCAAAGGGGAGCAAGCGCTTCACGGCGACAGCCTCCGGTCCAAAAGGGGAAACAGCTCTTGTAAAGAAAGGTTTAACACTGGAATAATAACGTTTCCCGAGACCCGCTTCAAGCCCCCTCCCGAGGTAGCCGATGGCCGTGCACCCAACCACCCGTCAGAAACCCCCGGCCGGATTCAGGTCCTACATTCCGGATGGCTCCGATCTGCGCGAGTTCGGCATCCTGCCGCTGCTCGTCGGCACGCTGCTGGGCGCGATTTTCGGCGCCTCATCGCTCTATCTCGTGCTCAAGGTCGGCCTTACGGTCTCAGCCTCGATTCCGGTTGCCGTGCTGTCGATTGCCCTGTTCCGCGTGCTCGGTCGGTTCGGCGTTCGCCCGGCCACCATCCTCGAGAACAACCTGGTCCAGACGGCGGGTTCCGCCGGTGAATCCATCGCCTTCGGCGTGGGCGTCACCATGCCGGCCATCCTCATCCTGGGTTTCGACCTCGAACTGACACGCGTCATGCTGGTGGCGACACTCGGCGGCCTGCTGGGCATCATGCTGATGATTCCGCTCCGCAGGGCCCTCATTGTCCGTCAGCACGGCGTCCTTGCCTACCCGGAGGGCACCGCCTGTGCCGAGGTCCTCAAGGCGGCGGCGTCGCCAGAGTCGAGGCTGGCGGCCAGTGGCGGCATCGAGGCAAGCGAGGCGTCGGTCGCGGCACCCGGCAGTGCGCGGGCGATCTTCGGGGGGTTCGGCCTGGGCTTTGCCTATCAGGTCCTGATGTCGGGTCTCAAGGGCTGGAAGGAAATTCCTGAGAAGGTCTTCGGCGCCCCGTTGGCGGGCGGTTCGGTGGGCGCCGAGGTGTCGCCGGCGCTGCTGGGCGTGGGCTACATCATCGGACCCCGCGTCGCTGCCGTCATGACGGCGGGAGGCGTCCTCGCCTACCTCGTCTTCATCCCGGCTATCCGCTACTTCGGCGGTTCCGGCATCATCCCGCCCGGACTGGTGCCCATCGACACGATGGCTCCCGGGCAGATCCGCGGCACCTACCTGCTCTATATCGGCGCGGGCGCGGTCGCCACGGGAGGCATCATCAGCCTGCTTCGATCGCTGCCTCTGATCGCCCACAGCATCCGCGCAGGCGTGGAAGACCTTCGTCGGACCCAGGACGGAACGACCGCTGGTCCGCGGCCCAGGACCGACCAGGACCTGCCTCTCGGGATCGTGCTGGGTGGCATTCTGCTGCTCATTGCCGGCATCCTCGCGGCTCCCTCGCTTCACATGAACCTGCTGGGCGCGCTGATGATCCTGGTCTTCGGTGCGTTGTTCGCCACGGTCTCCTCCCGGATTACCGGCGAGATCGGCTCCTCTTCGAATCCCATCTCAGGCATGACCGTCGCGACGCTGCTGCTGACGTGTCTGGTCTTTCTCGGGCTCGGCTGGACGCACCACAATGATTACGTGACGGCGCTCTCGGTGGGGGCCATCGTTTGTATCGCAGCATCCAACGCCGGTACGACTTCGCAGGATCTCAAGACCGGCCATCTGGTCGGAGCCACGCCTCGCCTGCAACAAGTCGCCATCCTCTTCGGCGCCTTTGCCTCAGCCCTTGCGTTGGGCCCGGTCCTGCTCGGCCTGAATCAGGCAGCCACCGTCTACGTGCCCCAGCGGGTCGTCGTGACCGAAGGGGCCAGCACCAGCATCCGCGTGGCCTTCCCGGAGGGCTTCCGCGCCCCTGCGGGCGAGCTTGGCCAGGGGGAGCAGTTGGCCGGGCCCCAGGCTTCCGGGGATGCGGCCGTCTATCGCGTGTGGCAGCAGCAGGATCCCGACCGGGGCCCAGTCGGCAAGTACCTCTGCCGGCCCGACGGCACCGTGGCCTGGTTGGTGGACCCTGGCATCAACGGCAAGTGGGACAAGCGACCTGACGGGACGACGGTCGCCAAGTACGACGCTCCCAAGGCCACGCTGATGAGCTACATCATCAAAGGTATCCTGAATCGCGAGCTGCCTTGGACACTTGTGATCCTGGGAGGATGCGTCAGCCTCGTGCTCGAGCTCGCGGGGATTCCGTCGCTGGCGTTCGCCGTGGGCCTTTACCTGCCGCTCGCCGCCTCGATGCCCATCATGGTGGGCGGCGCCATCCGCTGGTGGGTCGACCGCCGCAAGGTGGGCTCAGAAGTCACGGACGGCCCTGCTGCCGAGGAGGGTAGCCCCGGTGTCCTGCTGGCCTCCGGCTACATCGCCGGCGGTGCCCTCGCCGGCATCGTCATCGCCTTCCTTGCCGGTGTGACCCAGGCCTTCTCGGCCTCGGTCGAGGCGTGGTCGGTCGCGCACAACCCCTTCTTCGCCGGACCGTGGGCTGATGCACTCTCCTTGGTGCCCTTCGCCGCACTCGCCGTCCTGCTTGCGCGTGTCGCCACGGGAGGGACAGCCAGCCCTCGCGCCTAGGACGGTTCCGGGTCATCTTCCTGATCCACGGGAGGCAGGAAGATGGCCCGGGAGGTGCTTTATTCCGTTCGCCTGGGTTCCTTTCAGGATTCGGACGGCGACGGCGTCGGGGATCTCGCGGGTCTGCGCCATCGTCTGGACCACATCGCCTCGCTTGGGGCCACGGTCATCTGGCTGCTCCCCATCCACCCTTCCCCCGGCAGGGACGACGGCTATGATGCAGGCGACTACTTCGCCATCGACCTCAGGCTGGGCAGCCTCGAAGCATTCCGGACCCTCGTCGAGGCCGTGCACCAGCGCGGCATGCGCCTGATCCTCGACCTGGTCCTCAACCACACGTCCGTGACGCATCCATCGTTTGTTCGCGCGCGCCACGCACCGGCCGACCATCCCGATCGGGTCAGGTACGTCTGGAGTCCCTCACCGGAACGCTACCGCGGCGCCCGGGTCATCTTCCCGGAAGAGGAACCGGGCAACTGGACCCGGGATGAAGTCGCCGGGGCCTGGTACTGGCACCGCTTCTACCGTGAGCAGCCGGACCTGAATTGGACGCATCTTCCGGTGATGCAGGCCATGAAAGACGTGCTCGACCACTGGCTCGATCTGGGTGTCGACGGCTTTCGCCTGGATGCCCTCCCCTACCTGCCCGAGGCCAAGGGCACCCCCTGCGAGGGCCTGCCGGAAACGCACGCAACCCTTCAGGACCTGGCCGCCCATGTCCGGGGACGGCGTCCCGACGCCATCCTGCTCGGCGAGGCCAACGGCACGACAGAGGCCATCCGGGCCTACTTCGGCGAGGGCAGAGGCTACAGCCACATGCTCGACTTCCGAAGGATGACCGTGACATGGCTGGCAGTCGCCCGCGAGGAGGTCGCCCCGCTGGCGACGCTTCTCGCCACGGATCAGGTCCTGCCTGAGGGGTGCCAGTGGGCCACGTTCCCGCGCAATCACGACGAGCTCACGACGGAGCACCTGGACGAGGAAGACCGAAACGCCCTGCTGACCCGATTTGCACCGCGAGGCAGCCAACGGCGGTTCGGTGGCATCCGTCGTCGCCCGGCCTCGTTGGCCGCTGATGCCCTGCTCTGGCGCCTGCTTCACGGCATGTGGCTGCTGGGACCGGGGTGCCCCGTCATCTGGTACGGGGATGAGATCGCCATGGCCGAGGTCCCCGGCCTGCCCGACAGGATGGGGCTGCGCACCCCGATGCTCTGGGACGAGGGCCCTTCTGCAGGTTTTTCGCGCCTCCCACCCGAAGACCTGCCGCTCAAACTCGGGACCGCCCGGGGCGGTCTCATTTCCCGGCAATCGGAAACGTCCCGTTCGGCACTCGGCCGCATCCGTCGGTTGCTGGCCATCCGGCGGGCCTATCCGTAAGTCGGCGACCAGAAATGCCAAGGTGCCGCGCAGGGCCCCATCCTCGTGGTGCAACCCGGCATGTCCGGCGCCGGGCTGTTGATCGCCGGCTGGTTCGCGCGAAGCGGCGGTTCGATCGACCTGGCGCTCGACATCGGTCCGGGAGCCCGTGCGGAGCGCATCTATGGCGGTCGCAGCCTGCGCCTCGAGGAGGGCAGGCTGCGTGGAACCCTCGGACCGTGGGGGCTGGCGGTGCTTGCCGTGCGGTAGAATCGAGCAGTGGTTTCACGACTAGGGAGAGCCCGATGACGCGCTACGCGGACGCCAAGCAGACCTTCACCATCAGCCCCGGACGGACCGGACACTTCCATTCCCTGCCCTTCCTCGAGGCGAATGGCCTGGGTGGCGGCAAGCGCCTGCCCGTCAGCATCCGTATCGTGCTCGAGTCGCTGTTGCGCAACCTGGATGGCGAGCGCGTCCGCGAGGAAGATGTCCGGGCGCTGGCCAACTGGCAGCCCAATGCACCTCGGACCGAAGAGGTGCCCTTCGTCGTCGCCCGAGTCCTGCTGCAGGACTTCACGGGTGTTCCCCTGCTGGTGGACCTCGCGGCCATGCGGGAAGCTGTTGCGCGCCTCGGCAAGGACCCCGGCATCATCGAGCCACTCGTCCCCGTGGACCTCGTCATCGATCATTCGGTCCAGGTCGATGTGGCCGGCAGGCCTGACGCGCTGGAGCGCAATCTCTCGATCGAGTTCAACAGGAACATGGCCCGGTACCAGTTCCTCAAGTGGGGCATGGGCGCCTTCGAGACCTTCGGCATCGTGCCCCCGGGCATCGGCATCTGCCACCAGGTGAACCTCGAGTACCTGGCCCGTGGCGTCCTCAGCAAGGACGATGCCTACTACCCAGACACGCTCGTGGGCACGGACAGCCACACCGTCATGATCAACGGCATCGGCGTCGTGGCGTGGGGCGTCGGCGGCATCGAGGCAGAGGCGGCCATGCTTGGCCAGCCCGTCTACTTCCTGCAGCCCGACGTCGTGGGCGTGCACCTGAAGGGCAAGCCTCCCGAGGGCACGACCGCCACCGACGTGGTCCTGGCCATCACCGAGCTGCTGCGCAAGACCAAGGTCGTCGGCAAATTCGTCGAGTTCTTCGGTGAGGGTGCCCGTGCACTGCCGGCGACAGAGCGCGCCACCATCGCGAACATGGCTCCCGAGTACGGTGCCACGATGGGCTTTTTTCCAGTCGATGAGGAAACCTGCTGGTACCTGTCGGCCACCGGTCGCAGCCAGGAAGAGGTTGCGGCCTTCCGGGCGTACTACCAGGCCCAGGGCATGTTCGGTATCCCCGGCGAAGGGGAAATCGACTACACCCAGGTGGTCGAGCTCGACCTCGGCAGCCTCGTGCCGGCGTTGGCCGGCCCCAAGCGGCCGCAGGACAGGGTCGCGCTTGACCACATGGCCAGCACCTTCGTCTCGCTGATGGGTGCTGCCAAGCCGGACGGTTACGGCAAGTCAGCCGAGGAGATCGCCAGCCGTCGTCAGGTCGCAGCCGCTGCCGAGGCGGGTGCGGTGGCAACTGCCTCGACGACCAGCGTCGGCCACGGCGACGTGCTGATCGCAGCCATCACCTCGTGCACCAACACCTCCAACCCCGGGGTCATGCTCGCGGCTGGCCTGCTGGCCCGCAAGGCCCTGGCCCGCGGCCTGAAGACCGCCCCCCACGTCAAGACCTCGCTAGCCCCGGGCTCACGGGTCGTGACCGAGTACCTCAATCGCACGGGCCTCCAGCAGGCCCTGGATGCCCTGGGCTTCCAGACGGTCGGCTACGGTTGCACCACGTGCATCGGCAACTCGGGCCCCCTGCAGGCCGAGATCGAGGAAGCCGTCGTCCAGGGGGACCTGGTGGGTGTCAGCGTGCTTTCCGGCAACCGCAACTTCGAAGCGCGAGTGCACCAGAACATCAAGGCCAACTACCTGGCCAGTCCCCCTCTTGTGGTGGCTTATGCCCTTGCGGGCACGGTCATGAAGGATTTGACAACCGAACCGCTTGGCGTTGACGACGCCGGGCAGCCTGTCTACCTGAAGGACATCTGGCCGTCAGCCGAAGAGCTGACCGAGGTCATGGGCTCCGCCATGGATCCCGAGACCTATCGCCGGATGTACGCGGACCTCGCGAATGCCACGCCGATGTGGGGTCAGGTCGAGGCACCCAGCGGCTCCCGCTACACTTGGGACACCTCCTCCACGTATATCCAAGAGCCCCCGTATTTCGACGGCTTCGGGGCCGATCTGCCCTCGATGCCGGGCCTCAAGGGCGCTCGTGCTCTTGCGATGTTCGGTGATTCCATCACCACCGACCACATCAGTCCTGCCGGCGCAATCAAGGAGACGTCGCCAGCCGGCCGCTACCTGAAGGGTCGCGGTGTCGGCAAGGTCGACTTCAACAGCTATGGTGCCCGACGGGGCAGCCACGACGTGATGGTCCGCGGTACCTTCGCCAACGTCCGCATCAAGAACCTCATGGTTCCTGGTGTCGAGGGTGGTGTCACCGTGCACCAGCCTTCGGGCGCCAAGATGGACATCTTCGATGCTGCCGAGCGTTATCAAGCCGAAGGTACGCCGCTGTTCATCATGGCCGGCCAAGAATACGGTACGGGCAGCTCGCGCGACTGGGCAGCCAAGGGCACCCGCTTGCTGGGTGTCCGTGCCGTGTTCGCGCGAAGCTTCGAGCGCATCCACCGCTCGAACCTGGTCGGCATGGGTGTGCTGCCTTGCCAGTTCCAGGACGGCACGACGGTGGCAACGCTTGGACTCCAAGGTGATGAGACGTTCGACCTCGTCGGCGTCGAGGACGGCATCAAGCCGCAGATGGACCTGACGCTCGTCATCCGGCGGGCTGATGGCGGTGAGAGCCGAGTGCCGGTGCGCCTGCGCATCGACACCCCCATCGAGGTCCAGTACTACCGCCACGGCGGCATCCTGCCCTACGTCCTGCGACAGATTGTGGCACGCGCCGCATAGGCCCTGAATCGGGTTCTGGCAGGCCCCCCGGAGGCAACCCTTCCGGGGAGCCTGTTGGCTTGGGGCTGAAGCCAGACCTGCGCACGGGCGGCCCCAAAGTACAGAGGCGAGGACTCCAAGCGGGAGTCCTCGCCTCTCGAGAAGCCAGATGCTACTTCATGACCGCCTTGTAGGCGTCGACACGTCCCGCGCCAGCGTTCGGGTCCTGCCCAGGAGCATCGATGTCGATGGCCGTCGAGACCAGACGCTCCTTGAGGACCTTGGGGCTGCGCTCGATGCCCCGACCGAGCATCAAGGCCATGACGCCTGCGGTGATCGGGGTCGAGAACGAGGTGCCGTTGGTGGTACCGTAGCCGCCACCCATCTTGAGCGTCATGATGTTTACACCAGGCGCAGAGACGGAGCACCAGCTGCCACGCGTCGAGAACTCCGCGACGCGGTCCTTGTTGTCGGTGGCACCAACGGCGATCAGGTCGGGCACCTCATTGCCGGCGAAGGCAGACGGCACGTTCTTGCTGGTCGTGCCCGTATTGCCCATAGAGCAGGCCATCGGCGTACCCTTCGCCATCACGGCTTCCGCGGCGCGCTTGGTCGCCTGCACCGCCGTGGGGTACTCGGCCATGTTCGGCTTGAACGAGAGGCTCATCGTGATCATGTCAGCGTTGTCCGCCGCCCAGAGCATCGCCTCGCACACGGAAGAGGCCGAGTTGCCGACCTTGACGGGCACGATACGGGAGTTGGGGGCCACACCGGCAATGCCCTTGCCGTTGTTGGCGATGGCACCAACCAGACCGGCTGTCATGGTGCCGTGGCCTTGGCCATCCTGCGGGGGACGGCCAGGCTGGGCGAAGTTGGCACCTTCCTCGAGAACACCCTGAAGATCGGGGTGCTTCAAATCAACGCCGGTGTCCACGACGGCGACTTTGACGGTCTTGAGATTGCCGGCCTCGGCCCAGATCTGGGGGATGCCCATGGTATCGAGGTACCACTGATCCTTGCGATTGGGGTCCGAGTCGGCATTGGCACGGAAACCGGGAAGGGCAACGGCTTCCTGCTGGACGGGGATGTCGACCTCGGGCATGAGTTCGGACTCGACGAAGCTCACCCCCGGCAGCGAAGCCAGACGCTGACGGGCCCGGGCCAGGTCACCCTGAACCTCGAAGACTTCCATCGCGAGGCGCGGCATCTTCTTAACGGAAGCGACGCCGGCGCCCTGCACGAGGGCGGCAGAACGGGCCGCGGTCGAACCATCCTTGAAGCCGACGATGAGGCGACGGGCAAAGACGGCGCGCGCGCCCATCAGGCTGGTGTCCTGCTTCATGCCGGTGACGGCAGGGGTCTGGACCCCACAACCGACGAGCGTGACAGCCAGGAGGCCAAGAGCGCGGGACTTCAGATTCAAGGGGTTTCTCCTCAGCCTAGGGACACAAGAGGTAAAGGCTGAGTGAACTATAGACCAAAGTACGACCTGACTTGCCTGTTTGCCAGGTGTTATTTGCGAATCTACTGCCGGACCCGTGCCATCAGGCGTGGATGTGCTTGCCCGTGACGGCCAGAGCCGCTTCCTTCAGAACCTCGGCAAGGGTCGGGTGGGCATGGGAAGCCATCGCCAGATCCTCGCTGCTGGCCCCGAACGCCATGGCCACGGCGGCTTCCGCAATCAGGTCACCTGCCCGCGGGCCGATGACGTGGACGCCAAGCACCCTGTCCGTCTCGGCATGGGCCAGAATGATGGCCTTGCCCTCAAGATGCCCGAGCGCGCGGGCACGACCGTTGCCCCTGAAGGCGAAGCTGCCCTTGCGATAGGGCACGCCATCCCGTTCCAGCTCCTCGGACGTCCTGCCGACCGAAGCAATCTCGGGCTCGGTGTAGACCACGCCGGGGATGCTGTTGTAGTCGACGTGACCATGGCCGCGCACGATGATGTCGACGCACGCCACGCCCTCTTCCTCGGCTTTGTGGGCCAGCATCGGGCCACGCACCAGGTCACCGATTGCAAAGACACCGGGGGCCGAGGTCCGGAAGTGGTCATCGATGGGCACCACGCCGCGAGGCCCAGTCTCGATCCCGACGGACTCGAGACCCAGGCCCTCGGTATTGGGCATGCGGCCCGTGGCCAACAACACCCGGTCTCCGACAACCGGGTCCTCGCCCTCGAGTTTCACAGAGACCCTGCCATCTGGCAGGAGCTCGGTGCCCATCACCTTGACGCCGAGCCGAAAGGCCAGTCCCTGACGACTGAAGATGCGCTCGGCTTCGCGCGCCAGTTCGGGCTCCATGCCAACCAACAGTCGGGGCAGATACTCGAGAACGGTCACGCGCGCCCCGAGGCGCGCCCAGACCGAGCCCAACTCGAGCCCGATGACTCCGCCGCCGATGACCACGAGATGCTCCGGAACCTTGTCATAGGCCAATGCCTCGGTGCTCGTGCCGACGTGGATACCGTCCACCGCGACACCCTTGAGCGAAGCCACCCGGGAGCCGGTCGCAAGGATGACGTGGGTGGCCTTGACGGTGATTTCGACACCTGCGGCATCCCTGACGACGACGACACCTGCCCCTTGCAGGCGACCGTGGCCCAGCAAGCGGGTCACGCCGTTCTTGCGAAAGAGGCCGTCAATCCCCTGCGTCAGGGTCTGGACCACGTCGTCCTTGCGAGCCATCATCGCGCCCAGATCCAGGCCGACACCCTCGACACGGACGCCGTGGACGGCCAAGCCTGCCTTGGCCTCGTGATACCGCTCGCTCGACTCGAGCAAGGCCTTGCTCGGGATGCATCCGACCCTCAGGCACGTGCCGCCGAGACGGGGCTCCACTTCGACGCAGGCTGTCTTGAGACCGGCCTGAGCCCCGCGGATGGCCGCGACATAGCCACCTGGCCCGCCGCCGATGACCACCAGGTCAAACTGTTGGACATCCACGGCTAGACCTCCAGCAGCATGCGCGCGGGAGACTCGAGGCAGTCCTTGATGCGGCGCAAGAAGGTCACGGCCTCGCGACCGTCGACGAGGCGGTGGTCATAGGTCAGAGCCAGATACATCATCGGACGCAGGACGACCTGGCCGTCCACGCCCACAGGCCGCTCCTGAATGGCATGCATGCCGAGGACGGCACTCTGGGGAGGATTGACGATGGGCGTCGAAAGCATCGATCCGTAGATGCCCCCGTTGCTGATCGTGAAGGTACCGCCCTGCATCTCGTCCGGCTTCAGCTTGCCGGCCTGTGCGCGCGTCCCGAAGTCCGCGATGGCCTTCTCGATGTCGGCGAAGCCCAAGCGATCCGCATCGCGCAACACGGGCACCACGAGGCCCTTGCCGCTGCCTACGGCAACACCGATGTCGAAGTAATGCTTGTAGACGATGTCCGTGCCTCGGATCTCCGCGTTGATCGCGGGAAAGGCCCGCAGGGCATCGACCGAGGCCCGCACGAAGAACGACATGAAGCCCAGCTTGACACCATGCCGTTCCTTGAACCCCTCGCCGTGCTGCTTGCGCAGCTGCATCACGGCCGACATGTCGACCTCGTTGAAGGTCGTCAGCAGGGCCGCATCCTGCTTGGCCTGGACCAGACGCTCGGCGATGCGCCTGCGCAAGGACGTCATCGGCACGACCTCCTCGGCACGGGCAGCAGCGCGGGGTGCCGCCACGGCCCTAAGCGCATCCTCCTTGAGCAAGCGGCCCCCGGGGCCCGTGGGTGCCGCATCGGCAACGGAGCGTCCCGCCTCTGCCAACACGCGGGCGGCAGCGGGCATCACCACGGGAAGGGCAGGCACGGGAAGCGCCGCGACAGCAGCAGGCGCAGGTGCCGCAGGCGCAGGTGCCGCAGGCTCTCCGACCGGCGCCGCGGACTCCTCGACGCGTGCAATGATCTCACCGACCTTGGCGGCGGCACCCTCGGCCTTCAGGACTTCGAGCAGCACGCCGTCCGCGGGTGCAGGAACTTCGAGTGTCGCCTTGTCGGACTCGACGAGCACGACCGTCTCGTCACGGCGCACCCGCTCGCCCTGCTTGCGGGCCCACGGGCCAAGCGTCACTTCTGTGATGGACTCGCCGACGCTGGGCACGACGATGTCGCGAACGGTCATGGTCTTCCTCTCGGGTTACGAATGCGGGACGGGCCCGCGTGCATCAACGGACGGGAGCCACGGGCAAGGGGGCCAGCGCCTCATCGAGGATGGCCCGATGCTCCTTCTTGTGCTGGGACGGACTACCGGCCGCCGGACTGGCCGACGCGGGACGGGCCACGGGACGCCACGGGCGCCCGGCGATGACGTCCCCGTAGGTCAGGCGCAGCCAGGGCCAGGCACCCATGTTGACCGGCTCCTCCTGAACCCAGAACACCTCGGCCTGACGCGGCGCGTCGGCAAGCAGAGCCTCGATCTCCGCCAAGGGAAACGGATGCAGTTGCTCCACGCGGACGATGGCGACATCGCCCATCTCCCTCACTTCGCGCTCATCCATGCAGTCGAAGGCGACCTTGCCGGTACAAAGCAGGATGCGACGTGCCTTCGCCGTCACGACCACCTCATCCTTCAGGACCCGGCGGAAGGTGCCACTGGCGAAGTCGGCGTGGCTGCCGGTGGTCCGGCGATGCCTGAGCAGGCTCTTGGGCGTGAATACGACGAGAGGCTTGCGCCAGGGACGCAACACCTGGCGACGCAGCAGATGGAAAAGCTGGGCAGCAGTCGTCGGGTACGCCACCTGGAGATTGTCTTGGGCACACAACTGCATGAAACGCTCGATACGGGCGCTCGAATGCTCCGGCCCCATGCCCTCGTAGCCATGAGGCAAAAGCATCACCAGGCCGTTGAGCAGACCCCACTTGGCTTCGCCGCTGGTAATGAACTGGTCGATGTGCACCTGAGCACAGTTGGCAAAGTCACCAAACTGAGCTTCCCAAGCCACGAGGCCACGCGGGGTCTCGAGGGAGTACCCGTACTCGAACCCCACGACGCCCATCTCGGAGAGCGGGCTGTTATGAATGGCGACGGGCTGCTGGTCGGCAGCGACGTGCTGCAGGCTGTTGTGGCGTCGGCCGTCCGTCACGTCCGTAAGGACCGCGTGGCGATGACTGAAGGTTCCCCGTCCACAATCCTGACCCGTCAAGCGCACGGGATGACCTGCAACGGCAAGACTGGCAAAGGCCATCGCCTCGCCGGCCGCCCAGTCGAGGGGCTCCTCCCCCGTAACCATGCGGCGACGCTGATCCAGAATGCGCTCGACCTTGGCGTGGGGCCGGAAGCCCTCGGGTACCGTGGCCCACGCGCGAAGAAGCCCCTCCAGTACCTCCGTGGAGACACCCGTCTCGGGGTCGGGGGCTGCGGATTCAGGTCCGCCCGCGATGCCCACCCAGGCACCTTCGGCAACGTGTTCCGACGGCTTGCCCTCAGGAGAGCGCGCAAGCTTCAGTTGGTCCTCGAGGGCGGCACGCGCACCTGCGGCCAAGGCATCGACGCCGGCCCGGTCCAGCACGCCCGCTGCGACCAAGGCCTCACCATAGGCGACGTGCAAGGGTGCACGCGCATCGATGGCGGCATACATCAGCGGCTGGGTGAATCGCGGTTCGTCACCCTCGTTGTGGCCCCGGCGGCGATAGCCGACCAAGTCGACGACGACATCTCCCCCGAAGCGGGCTCGGTAGTCGACGGCAAGGGAAAGCACCTGCATCACGGCAGCCAGGTCTTCGGCAGAGACGTGGAAGATGGGCGCATCGAGCATCCGTGCGACGTCCGTCGCGTACTCGCCCGAACGCGCCTCGCTCCACGAAGTGGTGAAACCGACCTGGTTGTTGGCCACAAGATGCAGCGAACCACCCGATTCATAGGCAGGCAGTCGCGAGAGATTGAGGGTCTCCTGGGCGATACCCTCGCCGATGAAGGCAGCATCCCCGTGAATGATGACCGCCATGGCATCCGTACCCAGATGGTCCCGCAGTGCACGCGCGCGCCCCACGGCCACAGGTCCCACGAACTCGAGGTGGCTGGGGTTGAAACACAGGGAAACCTCGACCGAACCTGCATGCGCAACATCCCATGTGCGGTGCCAGCCCAGGTGGTACTTGACATCCGCATGACCCGGATAGTCGCCATCCATATCCTCGAACTCGCGGAAGATTCGCGCAGCGGGCTTGCCGGCGATGTGCGTCAGGACATTCAGGCGCCCCCGATGGGCCATGCCGATGATGAGGTGCCGGGTGCCGGCAGCCGCGACCTGTCGGATCAGGTGCTCCAGAGCAGGGACGAGGGTCTCGGAACCCTCGAGCGAGAAACTCTTGGCGCCAAGAAACTTCTTCTGAATGAAGTCCTCGAACACGGCCGCACGCGTCAGCGCATCCAGCACGGAGCACTGTGCCGTGGCTTCAAGCGCGACCTCGAGGCGCCCCGTCTCGACCTCGCGGACCAGCCACTCACGGGGTTCGACGGCGTCGATATGCCCCACCTGAACGGCAACGCGCCCCGCCCAGGTTCGCCTGAGCCACGCCAGGAATGCCGCGCCTGCAGGAAGTCCGGCAGGCAGGCCGATACCGTCGGGCACGCCCGAGGCCAGCGCATCGGCCGAAAGACCGTGCCAGGAGGGATCCAACTCCGGCACCGCCCCCCTTGGCGTGCCCAACGGATCGAGGACGACCGCACGGTGGCCGTGGCGTCTGTAGGCGTCCACGAGACGAACGAGCCCTGGCCGGGAGCCCTCGCCAGCACCTTCCGAGGCACCGCCGAAAAGCGGTGCAGGAACAGACGCGGGACCGATGCGAGTCGGCCGCTCCGCATGAGCGGCAGCAAAGGCCGCACGCCACTCTTCGGCTATCGACCCGGGGTCGGACAGCCAATCAGCATAGAGACCCTCGACATAGGCCAGGCTCTGGGGATCGGGAAGCGGGTTGGACATGGACACGGTCATCCGCACCTTCGGGGAGGATGTGACGCCCTATTGTAGCCTGCCCGGTTCAGGCGGGCCATCCCGCGTCGTGCGACAGGTGCATCAATCCCCTGTCACCATGGCCGGACCGGGCAAAGGAGCAGGCACCGGTGCGTCGGAAATACTTGCTTGGCGCCGTCCCCGGCCAATCAACCTGCCCGTCCCTCCCTTCAGATCGTCGAGCAGGGTGTAGAACACGGGCACGACCAGCAAGGTCAGGAAGGTCGACGTCACGAGGCCGCCGATGACCACGACGGCCATGGGCGAGCGAAACTCGGAACCTGCGCCGAGGCCGAGGGCCATGGGCATCATGCCGAGCACCATGGCTGCCGTCGTCATCAGGATGGGCCGCAAGCGGACCTTGGCGGCCTCGATGACCGCATCGGTACGGGTCGCGCCGCGGTCCCGCATCGTCAGCGTGAAATCGATGATCAAGATGGCGTTCTTGGTCACGATGCCCATCAGCATGATGATACCGATGAGCGCCATCATGCCCAGGTCCTTGCCGAACACCAGCAAGCCGAGGAAGGCTCCGATGATGGACAAGGGCAGCGACATCATGATGGTCAAGGGATGCAGGAACGACCCGAACTGCAGGGCAAGTATGAAGTAAATCAGGATGATGCCCATCAGCATCGCCTGACTGAAGCCCGAAAACGAGTCCTGCTGCTGCTTGGCCTGACCATCCATGTCCGCGACGACGGTCGGAGGCAAATCCAGCTTGGGCAGCAACTCGTTCTTGACGAGTTCGGTCGCCGTGCCGACGGTCTTTCCGGGGACAAGATTGGCCGTGACGTGGACGAGACGCTGCCTGTTCTTGTGCTCGATCTGGGAGAAGCCACCGCCGAACGTCACCTCGGCCAGGGTCGAGAGCGGGACAGCGCCACGCGAGGTCGCCACCGAAAGATTGCGGATGCCGTCCAGATCCTTGCGGTAACGATCGGACAACCGGACCCAAACGTCCACCTCGTTGGGACCGTACGTGATCGTGCTGGGCGTCTCGCCGCTGGTGGCCAGCCTGAGCGTCAAGGCAAGCTGTGATGCCGTCACACCGTACTGGGCCATCCGCTCGCGGTCCGGAACCAGACGAATCTCGGGCTTCTCATCCCCCAGGGAAGACTCGAGGTCCGCAAACATGGCCTGATCGGCCATCAGGGCAACCAGCTTGGCCGAATATTGGCGCAACTCCTCCAGGTTGTCGCCCTGGAGCTGGACATCGACGGGCTTGTTGTTGCCCGGCACCAGGCTGAATTCATCGGCGAGGACCTTGTAGCCGGCGGTTTCCGCGAACTCCTCGCGTACCTGCTTCGCCAGTTGGGCATCGGAGATCGTGCGCTCCTCCTTGGGCACCATCAGCACGGAAAGCCGGGCATCGTCCACCGTGCCGTAGTTGCCAATGGTCGTCAGGACGTGGGCCACCTCGCGGTGTTTCTTGACGCGTCCCGCAACCTCATTGGCGATGCGCGTGGTCTCGGAGAGGGGCGACCCCTTCGGCAGCTGCACGCGGAGCAGGAACTCGCCGCGGTCCGCATTCGTCAAAAAGGTCTTCTGGATGAACTTTGTCAGGCCGAGACCGGCGAAGAAGGTCACGGCTGCAAGCGCCACGACCAGGCCCCGATGCGCAAGGCCCCACCGAAGCATCCGGCCATAAACCTGTTCCATGCGACTGTCGCCACCCTCGTGACTGGTGTCCTTGGGCGCCACCTTGAGCAGGTAGGCCGACATCATGGGCGTGAGCGTCCGTGCGATGAGCAACGAGAACGCGACCGCAAAGGTCACGGTCAAGCCGAAGCTCTGGAAGAACCGGCCGATGAAGCCGGACATGAAGGACATGGGCAAGAAGACACCGATGATGGTCAAGGTCGTCGCCGTGACGGCCAGCTGGATCTCGCCCGTTGCGTTGATGGCGGCCCGGAGGGGTTCCTCGCCCATCTCCATGTGCCTGTAGATGTTCTCGAGGTCGACGACGGCGTCATCGACGAGGATGCCGACGACCAGAGAAAGCGCCAAGGTCGTGAGGTTGTTGAAGGTGAACCCCATCAGGTACATCGGGATGAATGCGGCGACAATCGACAAGGGAATCGCGAGGCCACTGATCAGCATGGCCGGCACGTTCCGCAGGAAGACATACAGGACCAGTACCGCCAGCACCGCGCCGATGGCGAGATGCTCCCAGACGGCCGCATTGGACATCTTGACGAACTTCGTCGTGTCCTGGGCCTTGGTGATGGTGAGTCCCTTGGGCAAGGTGGCGCGAAGATCCGCCATCCGGGCGTCAAGCGACGACACCATCTCCACCGCATTGGCATTCGTCTGCTTCGTGACGGACAAAATCACGGCTTGCGCGCCGTCCACAGATGCATAAGTCGCGCGGTCCTTGCTCGTCTGGCGGACGGCCCCCAGATCCCGCAGGCGAACCTGCCCCCCGGCCGGCGTATTCATCACCATGCCCGAGAGCGCCTCGACGCTGCCGAACTTGCCCATCGTGCGGATGTTGTACTGACGAGGCGAGCCCTCGACGACACCACCGGGCAGATTGAAGTTCTCGGCCTGGATGGTCTGAAAGACCCCGGGCAGGGACAATCCGTAGGCCTGCAGCCGTTCCGGCTCCAACGCCACCTCGACGGCCGGCTCGACGTTGCCCGACAGCAGAATCTGGGCCACGCCGGGCGTTTGCTCGAGGCTGGGCTTGAGCGTGTCCTTGACCCACGTGGACAAGGCCATATCCGACATGCCGGGCGCCGAGACGGCGTAGCTCACGATCGGGGTCGAGCTGAACGAGAAGGTCGAAAAGCTGGGCGGTTTGGCATCCTTGGGCAGCTTGTACTGGACCGCGGAAATCTTGTCCCGGATATCCGACGCTGCTTCCTTGGAGGACGTGCCGAGCTTGAGCGTCACGATGACGGTGGACAGGCCGTCCTTCGACTGGGAGGAGAGCGTGTCGAGGCCATTGATGCCGCCGACGGCGTCCTCGATGGGCTTGGTCACGAGCGTCTCGACCTCGGTGGGCGCGGCACCGGGGTAAACCGTGTTGACCACGACGACCGGGAACTCGATGTTGGGGAACAACTCGAGCGGCATCTTCATGAACGACGCCACGCCGCCGATTACCAGCATCACCATCAGGATGATGGTCGTGACGGGGTTGCGGATGAAGAAGGTCGAGAAGTTGAAGCCTGACGAAGCCTCAGCCGCAGGCGTGCGGGCCGTATTCGATTCGGACACGACCTAGCCTCCAGCCTTAATCCTGAGCGCATCGCCGTCCTTGACGAACGACGCCCCATCCGCAACCACCCTGACTCCGCGGGCCACGCCGGATAGGACCTCCACCCGCGCCGCTTCCCGGAGCCCCGTCCGGACAGGCGTGCGAACCGCCTTGGCGCCCTCGGCGACGTAGACGACCTGTTCGGCGCCATCCGTCTGGACAGCGGCCGTCGGGACGACCAAACCCTCATGCGTCCCGGCCGCGAGGACGCCCACGACGTTCATCCCGACGCGAAGACGACCGGTCCGCTCGAGGGAGACCTTGGCCGAGATGAGCCTGGACTGGGGATCCACGACTTCCGCGATGTCGACGATACGTCCAAGGAACTGCTCCCCGGGCAAGGCCACGCAGGTCACCGTGACAGGAGCCCCCTCGCGAACCAACGCCAAATCGCGCTCCGAAAAGGACAGCCTCGCCTGGAAACCATCGGCGCGTGCCAGCACGAACAGCGGGGTGGAGGGTCCCGCCATGGAACCCACCTCGACCTGACGTTGCAGCACGATGCCCTCGATGGGGCTCGTGACGACGGCATTGGCCTGGGTCGTCTCGAGCAGACGAATCGAGGCCTTCGCCTGCCGGACCTGACTGTCGTTCAGGCGAACGCTCGCCTCTGCCGACCGCAACTGCTGGTCACTGGCCACGTCCTGTTCGCGCAGCTCACGAACGCGCCGCAGGTTGTCGCGCGCCAGCTCGAGGTTGGCCTCGGCCGCGGCCAGACCGCTACGTCCCTGCTGCAACTGCCAGGCCATCTCGGGCACGTCGAGGCGAGCGAGGACTTGGCCCTTGCGGACCCGGGCCCCCTCCTCGGCACCCAGGTCCAGCACCCTGCCCGACATCTTCGGGATGATGGTCACCTGAGACTTCGGTATGACGGTGCCGGACAACTCCAGTCGCCGGGACATCCGCGCCGCCTGGACGGGTTCGACCGTCACGGCGACCGGCTTGCGGGCGGGTCCTGCCTCGGCGGCTGGGGCTGCGCCCTTCTGGCAACCGGCAATCGCGGCACAGACGACGGTCAAGGAAGCAAGCGCCAAGAGTCTCACGGGCGACCTCCGGTCGACGACAAGCCTGCACCGGTTGCGACAAGGGCAACGGGGTCCAGACCCAGGGATTGGGCAAGCCGCAACTCGGCGGCGAAGGCGTCATACCGGGCTTGGACGTAGCCGGTCCGCGCCTGGGTCAGTGCAGTCTGCGCATCGATCACCTCGTAACCCGTACCAACTCCGGCCTTGAACCGGACCTCGGAAAGGCGCTGCGCCTCCGCCGCCACGGCAAGGCCTTCCTGAGCGATGCGGACCCGATCGCGCGCTTCCTGCCGCCCCAGCCAAGCTGCGGTGATGTCGGTGGAAAGTGCTCTGCGCAACTGCGTCAGCTGTAGGTCGGTCTGAACAAGGTCGAGTCGACCGGAAGCGACCTTGGACGCATTGCGACCCCAATCCACGACCGGAACCTGCAGGGAAGCCGAAACATTGAGGGACCGCCCCGTCGCTATACCCAACTGGGAGTAGCTGGCCGATCCGATGACCTTGGGGAAAACGCTGGTCTCCGCCAAAGTCACGTTGGCTTCGTCCATTCGGCGCTTGGCCTCGAGGGTCTGAATCTCGGAGCGTTGCTCGACGGCGGGCCCAATATCCCGGGCAGGCTCGAAGGCCACCTCGGGCACGACGGGCTCGGCCTCGAGCGCACGCTGGCCCAAGGGCTCGCCCACGGCCGTCCCCAGCGCCAGACGCGCCAACTCCAAGCCTCCAGAAGCACTGCGCAATTGGCCTTCGACGGATGCAAGGCGGCTCTGGGCCTGCAGGACCTCGAACTTCGTCCCCGTACCGGCCCTGAAGCGGCGGACGGCAGCCTCGACATGACTTTGGGCCTGACGCTGAGCCTGAGTGGCCACATCGAGCAACGACGACGCCCTGAGCACCTGGAGGAAGGCGCCGGCCGCGTCGTAACCCGCCTTGCGCAGCTGGGCGCGACGGTCTTCCTCGCCGATCGCAAGCGAGGCCTCCGCCAGGCGAAGCCCAGCTTGGGTCTGGAAGCCATCGAAGAGCACCTGACTGACATTGACGCCCGACGTCATCAGCATGAACGGGGCGTCGGATGCCCCGCCAAAGCCGCCGAAGCCCCCCATGCCGCCGAGGGCACCAAGGCCACCCATCCCACCCATCCCACCCATGCCGCCCATGCCAACGCTACCGCCGGCACCGCCAAACCCGCCGCCGAATCCGCCGCCGAATCCGCCCAGACCGATGGCGTTGCTGTCGATCTGCTTGAACATCAAGCCGGATGCATTGGCCGTCACCTGGGGATACAGCCCGGCGTAGGTCTGGGTGATGAACTCCTTGGCCTGGGCCACCTTGGCGTCCGCAACAGCCACCGACAAGGCGCGCGCACGCGCCGACGCCACGGCCTCGGCCAGGGTCAAGGGGGAGGCGTCCGTACCCGCTGCACGCGCCTCGGCGGCGCCGACCAGCAGCACCGCTCCGGCGAGCAGGCAAACCCGCGGCATCATCGCCCACCCCGGTCAGGCCGATAGGCCACCCCGAGCCGGTAGTCCTGAACCGCTTCGGAAAGCGCGGGCGAAGCGGCAAACCGGCGGACCGTGAAGAGCTCCAATTCGAGCGAGGGCTGCAAGGGGAGGGCGAGGGTCGCCTGAAGGCTGACGGGACGGAAGTCCGAGACACCGTATGGTGCGCTCGGCATCGAGACGGACTGAAGCGGCACGTAGCCGACACCGGCACGCAGCGTCGCACCGAAGAGCACGGTCCCGGCATCGAGCGCAAGACCCAGGCCCTGTCGGTTCTGGGCAAAGTCCAAGGCGGTCCCCGTCCACGGGGTGCCCGCGTTGCTGACCTGCGTATACAGCCCCGTCCAGACGAGGGACGGCGACCACTCGAATGCGGCATCACCGAACACGGGACCTGCCGACAGGCTCACCACCGTCTCCTCGACGGAGGGTTGGGGCTCAGGCTGCACGAGCAAGCCCCCAACATCAATCTTGGTCTTCACCCGGCTCGTCGACAGGCCCACCAGAAACTGGCCCAAGCGGACCTGACCACCCGCGTCGAGCAGATTGAGCGAGGTGCCGGTGACAGCCCGGGCCGGACGCACGCCCTCCCCGTCCCGCAGGACAGCCCACTGGCGCACGGCAAGCCCGACGCTCAGGCGCGTCGGAAAGGCCTGGACAGGCGCCTCGGCAGCCGGCAGGCCAACGTCCCGGGCCGGAGTCCCGAAGGCAGCCTCATAAACGGGAACGGCCTCGAGGACAATCCGACCGCCGGCCGAACCCTCCATCTCCCGGGTCACGAAGCCAGGCGCGGAAATGACCAGCATCCCGCCCCCTCCGGCGGGCTGATCCAAGGCGAACTTGCCCTGGGCGTCCGTCACCACCAAACCGACGCTTCCGCGCAGCGAGACCAAGGCCGAGGCCACCGGGCGCCCGGCGACATCCACGACCTGACCGACGACCTGGACCCGGCGTTCGGCCGACGGGGCAGCCAAAGCCACGGATGCCGACATCGGCACCATCAAGGCAGCGAGCAAGAAACCACCCACGAACCCATCCGAAGACCGCGCCATCACTGTTCCACCACGACATTAACCGAAGCGCCCACGAGATCGACGAGATCGCCATCGACGATGACGGCCCACATCAACCGTTCGGCGCGTGTCGGCGCCTGCACGGGCGAGAGGGGCGTAAAGTCGAGCTTGGTGTCGGACAGGCGCGTCAGAGGCGTCGCCACGCCGCCCACCAGCAACTTCAGGCTGCGCGCACGCGTCCAGCGCTCGGGCAGGGCCCCCGTTCCCTCAGCCTGAAGAAGGCCCCGAGCCGTCGTCCCGGCTGCGGTCACGGTGTAGGTGACGGTCACCGAGACGGGCACGGCTCCATCCTTGAGCGCTGCCGACAAGGGCAGCGGGCTGTCGCAACCGGACAGCAACGCTGCCGCAAACAGGGATTCGCGAATCCGTAACAAGGCAGAACCTCGACAAGAACCAGAGCGCGACCCCCGATGTCGAGGGTCTGTATAGATTTACAGTAGGGTAGAGATTTTGCAGCAAGATTGCAACCGCAACGACCCAACCCGCTCAATCTTCAGTTGGCGAGGAAGCCCGTGGCGCGAAGCGTCTCCGTCCGCTGCCGATCCACCCGGAGATGACTGAGGAAGGTCCTGGCACGCTCCGTCGCAGGCTGTCTGAAGAAGACGGCGGGCGGTGCATCCTCGATGACCCTGCCGCCGTCCATGAACACGATTCGATCGGCGACCCGCTCCGCGAAATGCATCTCGTGGGTCACGACCACCATGGTCATGCCTTGGGCTGCAATCGCATTCATAACCTCAAGCACCTCATGGACCATTTCGGGGTCGAGGGCACTGGTCGGCTCATCGAAAAGCAGTGCCCGAGGCTCCAGAGCCAAGGCACGCGCGATGGCCACGCGCTGTTGCTGTCCACCCGACAACTGCGGCGGCCAGGCAGCGGCCTTGTGGCCCATGCCCACACGACCGAGCAACACGCGGGCGCGCTGCTCGGCTTCGGCCCGACCGACCCCGCGAACCTGGGTCTGGGGCAGCGTCACGTTCTCGAGCACGCTCAGGTGGGGAAACAGGTGGAAGCCCTGGAAGACCATGCCGACCTCGGCACGAAGGGCGGCCAGCTCACGGGCCGAAGTGTCCAGAGGCCTGTCAAACAGGGTAATGGTGCCGGAATCAACCTCCTCCAGCCGGTTCATGCACCGCAGCAGCGTACTCTTGCCCGACCCGGAAGGACCCAGCAAGACCACCTTTTCGCCGCTCCGGATCTCGAGATCGACTCCCTGCAACACCTTGAGGGAGCCGAAGGACTTGTGCAGGTCGCGGCAGGCAATGGCAACGGGTACGGTCACGCGTCAGATCCTCTGCAGCCTCGCCTCGGTCCAGCGGGCAAGCAGGGCTGCCGGATAGCTGATGACGAGATAGAGGGCCGCCGTCAGCAAGCCCAGGCGGATGTAGTCGTAGGTCGCGGAAGCCAGCATGCCGTAACTCTTGGTCAACTCGACAAGCGTGATGACCGAGACCAGGGAGCTGTCCTTGAAGAGGGCGATGAAGTCGTTGGTGACCGGGGGAATCGTGACCTTGAGAGACTGCGGCAGGATGACGTGCCGGATCGCCTGCAGACGGGACATCCCCAACGCGGCGCATGCCTCATGCTGGCCCTTGGGCACGGCCTGCAGGCCGGCCCGGTAATTCTCCGCCTCGTTTGCGGCATAGTTCAGACCCAGCCCGAGTACGCCGGCCACGAAGGCATCAAGTTCCACGCCCAGTTTCGGCAGGGCGTAATACAGCATGTAAAGTTGAATCAGCAGCGGCGTACCCCGCACAATCTCGACATAGCCCGTCGCCAGCCATCGCACGGGCGCAGGGCCGAAAACCCGACCAAGCGCCAGCAGCATGCCGACGCCCATGGCCAGCACCATCGCTCCCAGCGAGATGCGACAGGTCATCCAGGCGCCTTGCAGCAGGACAGGCAGATACTCGGCCAAGCCCGGGCCGTCCTGACGGATGATCGGCTGCACGTCCCTGTAGGACTTCAGCTTGTCCTGCAGGGGATGCCACAGGCGCCAGCGACGCAGGATGCGCTCGAGGCTGCCATCCTCGATCATCGTGCCGATCGCCCGGTCCAACTCCCGCTTCAGGGCCTCGTCCCCCTTGCGGAGGGCGATGCCGTAGAACCCCACGCCGCGCGGGGGCTCGATGAACCTGACGCGAGGATTGCGCGCAGCGTAGAAGTCGGCCACCGGCTGGTCGATGTAGACGGCATCGAGGCGCCCGATGGAAAGATCCTCGTAGACGGCGAACATGTCGGTGTAGTGCTTGATGTCGACCTTGCCGAGTCGCTCCAACTCGCGATGGGCAGCCGTGCTCGTGACGGTGCCGACCTTGAGTCCCCGCAAGTCTTCGAAGACCTGGACCCGCTCCTCGCCCCGCCGTACCGCGATGCGCTGCTGGTAGACGCAGTAGGGTCGTGTGAACAACGCGCCGCGCTGGTGGTCTTCCGTAATCTCGATGCCTGCCATCGCGACATCGATGGTGTTGCGGCTGAGCGAGGGAATCAGGCTGTCCCAGTTGACCTGAACGGGCAGAAAGGTCCGACCGAGGCGCTTGCCCAGTTCATCGGCGATATCGCGCTCGAACCCGATGATGCGTGCCGGGTTGGCCGGATCCGCGTACCCGTAGGGTGCCCCACCCTCGAGATCCAGGCCCCATCGCAGTTGCTCGGCCGCGCGAACGGGGGCGCTGCCGGCCGTGGCGAGCCAGAGCACGCCCAGCAGCAGCAAATCCAGCCAACGCAGACGCACGAGAACCCTCCCGTCAGGTGACGCGTCATCGTACCAAGCCATGCGTCCATTGCAAGGGGCGCGTCGGCGCGGCAGCATTGCCGCGACCGGCATCAATCCGAGGGAGGTCCCCATGCGAGGCGGGCGCGTGGCCATGGCGCTGTCGCTGCTCGGTTGCGGGGCAGCAGGTCTGACGCCTGCCGGATCGGCTTTGCCGGAGGGGGCGGCAGTTGCAACGAGCGTGGTCCTCGGACCGCAGGGGGCCCAAGTCGGTCTGGCCGTGCCCGCGAGGTTCTCCGAAGGCATATCGACCCATGAGGTCACGGGACTGCCACCGGGTCTCGAGGCGGGCACCTTGGCCGTCGAGGGGATTCCGGACCTCGCGCTGGTCCGGGTACGCCTCCACGCTACGGACAAGGCAAGCCTGGTTGCCGAAGCGCACGGCAGTCAGGTGCCCGTCGAGAGCCAGCCCGGCGCAAGTCCCGTCCCGTCCATGTGGGCGGCCACCCGGAGCGTCCGCTCTTCAAGATGGACGACCGCTGGTATGCGGAGCTGCCCGGTCGACTCGTCTTGCCCGCGCTGCCGGCGGCGGCCGAGGGGACGACGGTCATCCTCGCCAGGAAGCCGGTTGCGGAGCCTTGGCAGGGTACGGCGGTATTGCGCTTCCTCGACACGCGAAGCCACTGGAGACCGGGCCTTCGCATCACCTTGGACCGAAACGCCCGAGACGCCATCGTGGAGGCATGAGCCGTCGTCCGTTGGGCTGCAGGAGGCCGTGGCAGGGAAGTCGACATGAGCCTCATCGTCCAGCCGAACCGTCCGATGCCCATCTGGAAAGGTCTGCGCAGCCTCACAGCCGAAGCCTCGGACGCGACGATGCAGCCGGAAGGCAGCATCTGGCGCTGGCCATGCCCCGCCAAGCTCGACACGTCGCTACCCGGGGTCCTGCGTCTGCTGCTTGGCCAGCGTACGAACGTCCCATCGACCCTCGAGCAGCGGTTCCGCTTCCCGGTGCCATGGGAGCCCTGACAAGACGAGAGACCACGTCGGGCACAACTCGAGCTGACCGTGGGGCCTGCCGGGGGGACAGGCCCCAACTGCCCACCAGCTACGTGGCAAACAAGCCAGCAGGATGAAAGGGGGCAGCCTGTGCCGCTGGCACGCGGCGAAGCGGGAACCACGCCGGCGGACAGGCCGCTGGTGCTCTGGTTGGGCGAATCCCCGGACACGACGGCCACCATGGTGCAAATCTCTTGCCAAGACAATGCGCTTGGCCAGAGGGAAACAGGCGGCGCCATCACGATTGCCCATTCCGGCCGGACGCAGGCATTGGTCCGCCTGGTGATGGCGTCGGACACCCCGTGGCGCTGAACCGCGGGTTCCCCCGTTCCGGACCGGACCACTCCGACGGAGGCCACCTTCCGACGCACTCGTCCAGTCAGTCCCGCCGCCGCACCGGCACCTTGACAACCACGACCCCGGCCCGGGCAAACGTAAGGCGCATCTTGAGCGTTTGGCCAGCGGCAAAGGTCCGACCAAGGCCGATGAGCATCAGGTGGACGCCCTCGGGCTTCAGGTCCACGGCCCCCCGTGCAGGCACGGCCAAGCGAGCCAACGGCTGCATCAGCCCCCCCCCGGAAGGGCCACGTGTCAAGACATGCAGACGCACCTCCCTTACGCCGTCGAGGGCAGCCGCCTGGAGGGCATCGGACTGGCCCCTGCCCTCCAGCCGACCATAGACTCCGAGGACATCGGTCCCCGGTGGTGCCTCGGCAATCCAGAGCGAAACGGCAGGAACCATCTCAACGGTCGCGCGCAACCCGCCGGCCCGGGCGCTGGCCGCCACAGGCCCGCAAGTCACGGCCGCGCAGGCGACGACGAACCAAGAAGCTATTCGGTAGGACACGCACTCATGCTACCCCCGAAGTGCCTTGGCGACCTCCCCCGGCACGAAGGGTGGTGACAGCCGACCCCTGAGACGGCCGCGAGGATCGATCAGGAAGACGTCCAGAGCGTGCTCGATCTCTCCCCCCGCCGTCGCTGGCGCCGCAAAGGCAGCGCCAAAGGCCTTGCAAACCAGCGTGAGATCACGAGCATCGGGCACCTGGACGCCGATGAAACGCGGATGAAAATACCGGACGTAAGCACCCAGGCGAGCCGGTGTGTCCCGCTCCGGATCAACCGAAATCATCACCACCTGCACGCGCGCCTCCTGTGGCCCAAGGGCACGAATCTCCTTCGCGAGGCCGGACAACGCCGTGGGACAGGCCGAAGGGCAGCCACGGTAGCCGAAGTAGACGAGGCCCCAGCGGCCATCCAGGTCCGACCAAGCAAAGGACTTGCCCGTGGATGTCGCCATCGGCACGTCGGGCAGACCGGACTGCCAGGCGGACCACCACGCCCCGGCGAGACCGACCCCGAGCGAGACCAACAAGGTCAGGGCCAGGGACCGGGGGATTTGCCCTGGGCGTGGGGTACCGCGCATGGTTCGCCTACTTGACCTGGGTCCGGTCGATCACGGAGATGGTGTTGTCCGTGATGTTCGAGACAAAGGCCCGCGTGGCCGTGAAAGCGGCCTTGTGGTGACCGACGCCCACTTGAATGACGTGCAGGACCTTGTACGAGACGGCATCCATGACCGTCACGGAGTCGTCACCATCCCCCATGACCCAGATCTGGTCGGCTGCCGCGGCATCTGGGGAAGGCACCCGGTAGATGTGGACCGGAGCAGTCGGCTTGTCGTCCAGTTTGCGGCCGACAAGGACGTGCGTCAGGATCTTGCCGGTCGCCAAGTCGACTACAGCCACGCGATCAGCACCCTTGCAGGTGATGAAGGCCTTGGCCTTGTCCGCCGTCAGGACCGAATCCGTGGGCGTCGACAGCGTCGTGGGCTTGGCCACCACCGTCTTGGTCGACGGGTCGTAGACCACGAGGGTGTTGCTGGTCTTGTTGCCGTAGACAAGCCTGTCCTTGCCCTCGACGAGGCCCATCTCGATCGGTCCGGGTTCGTTGCCTTCCTTCAGGATCCATTTCTCGCCCACCGGTTCGCCATCGGCCGGGTCGAGGGCAGACACCACGACCGCATGATCCGGTCCGCTCGGCGCCGCTACGAAGGCCTTGCCGACGGCAATGAAGCCACCTGCGCTACCCGTGGCCACAGGGGCCAGATCGAAGCTGCGCGTGCTGGGTATGGCGGCGAAGTCCGCAACCCCGGCAACAAGCGGCCAACGCACCCTGAAGAGGCTATTGGGTACCGAGGCCTGCTGCAGCATGGCCGTGCGCGTGTCCCAAAAGCCCAGCCGGGATCCGGGCTTGCCCTCCATCGCGACGAAGGCGACCTGGCCGCGCGTCGTCGGGGAGATGATGCGCAAGCCATTGGCAAGGCCGTCCAGAGCGATGACCACGCGCTGGGCCGGATCCGCCTTGGTGGCGCTCGGACGGGCCGAGACCGTGGCCGCAGACGACCCCGGGAAGAGCCTCGTGAAGTCGAGCGTCTCAAGCACGGCGAGGCTGCCGGCGTCGGCTGCCGTCACGTCGAACTGCGCGTTGATGACCTCCATTTTGCCTGCCGACGGATCGGCATTGAAGACGAGATCGCCGGCCACATCGATGCCGTGGGGCCCCTTGGCCGTGGGAATGGTGGCCACGGGCTTCAGGGCCGGGACACCCGAAGTCGTGGGCGAGTTCGCGGTGGCACCGCCGGATGCCGTGCCGGTCGTCGGCGTGCTGCAAGCGGCAAGCAGGGCTGCCGAAGCGAGAAACAGGGAACGACGGGATGACTGCTGGATTGCCGTCATGATGAATAACCTCCTTTGAGGGCCGGCCTCCGATTCGGGGGCCAGCCACGGGACAACGCGCTGATTTCAGGCGTCAGGGAGGCGGGGAGGAGGCACCGGGGGGCCCGTTGCAAGCGCGGGCAGAAAGCCGCATGCCCTCGCTGGGACCCTTTGGCGTTCGGCAATCAGGGGGTTGTCAGCCCGGAGGGCCGGGGACAGCGTAGCGTCTTCCATGGCAGAAACTTCGATCGTCAGGAAGGCTTGGGCTGCCTCCGAGACGTCCATGAGGTACGTATCCGGATGGGCGGACCATGAGCACGGATGAGCCAAGCTCTGGTGCAGGCAGACCCTCGGACAGACGGAGTCGGCGTTGCGCACGCCCAGCAGGGCCACGACCACGATGGCCATGGCGACGAGGCGCGCCAGCCGCATCACGCCGTTGGCACCTCCAGCAGACCGATCCGGGTTACGAGACAGGCCGCACCGACGTAGCCGTCCTCCGGCACGTCCTGAAAGCCGGCCTCGGCAAGGCGCCCGGCGATGCGACGATGTCCCTCCTCCAGAGCATACCAAGGCACGAAGGCAAACGCGTGGTGAATCGAGTGGAAGTTCAGATAGTTGAAGTAACGGGCCACCAAGGGATGGGTCGCCACGTTCCGGCATCCGGCCCACTGGGTGTCGAAGAACGTAGGTCCGGATCCCCACAAACCGTCATGCTCGATTTGGCCCCGAAACTGCATGATGGCGCCAACGAACCGTTCCAGCACCAGCCAGACAAGGCCCCAAGCCAGTGCCATCTCGCCCCCTCGCCCCCCGAGGACGTGCTCGCCGGTCCACCACGCCCCTCCATACAACATGCCTTGGGTGAACACGAGACCGACCAGATCAAGAACCAGGGCCCTTCGCATCCGCGGGTCCTCGTCGCGCAGTTTGTAGCCGTGCCGCGCCATCTCGACGATGAGCCCGACGCCCCCGTCGAAGAAGACCCTGATCCAGAAGCGATGCTTCATACGCCAGCGCCCCAGCCGCCCCGCAGCGGCCCGCTCGTGCGGGAGCGGCTCGATGCGCTCGGGATCGCGGATATCCGTACCGTTCCACTTATGGTGCAGCAGGTGCAAGCGGCCATAGGTCAGGTGAGGCCACAAGAGCGGCCACGAGAGCAAGGGCGGCAAGCCGTCGTCGAGCCAACGGATACCCGTGAGCGTCCGGTGAATGGCGTCGTGGGTGAGAATCATTGCCGAAGCGACCCAGAAGGCGAGCACGACAAGCCCACCCCCGAAGACCCACGGCTCACGCAAGACCGCGCCACGGGCGACGACTGCAGCCAACCCCAGCATCACGAGGCCCCGAACGGCGACCTGCAGCAAGCCTGGCCCGTGCCGGACGACCGCAAGGTCCCGCACCAAGGAGGCAAGTTCGGCGACGGGCACGGCCCGGGAATAGACCGGCACTTCACGTGGCGCGCCAACTTGCATGGCTGCATCATGCCCGAAAGGGACGAAGGCTTTCAACCCGTCAGGACAAGGACAAGGACCTACCAACCGTGGATGAGCAAGCCCTGACGAGGGATTTCTCGCGCCGACTGGGCGTGCCGGTGCTGCTGCGCTGGTGCTCGGAGGCTGCTCTCGGGCCGGCATGGACCGGGAGCCCCGACGCCCATCGGGTGCGCATCAATGCTTGGCGGCGGGGACGCGCGGCCTTGGCGGAAGTGGTCGCGGCACTCGGTCGAACGGATGATTGTGGTCGTCCGGGACCACCCGACTGCGGCCTGTCCCTCGCGCACTCGGGATCGTGGGCGGTGGCGGCCGGACGACGCGATGCGCATCCTGTCGGAGTCGACCTCGAGCAACCGGACCGGGTGGTATCCGAGGCGGTGCTGCGGCGGATGGGCATGCTCGCGGGGGAAACCCGGACGCTCGGGGCCACGGACCACCTGGTCCTGTGGACCGCGCTCGAAGCCGTCCACAAGGCCCGCGGAACCACCGGCGGCCTCGTTCCGGGCCAGATCCGCATCGAGGCCATTCATCGACGTGCCGGACGGGCGTGGGTCGCCGGCCAAGCCTTCGCGTGGTGCGCGCGCAAGACCAGCCGGGGCATGGTCACTCTGGCGGTGCCTCTGGCATTCGGGGCGGCACCTTCCGCCACATGACGACGTGGGGAAGGCCCACCAGCAAGAACTCTTCCCCGATCTGCGTCCAGCCGTCCCGCAGGTAGAATGCCCGCGCCACCACACGGGCATTGCACCAGACTCGGGTCACGTCGGCGGCGGTCAGAGCATCGTCCAAGGCCCGCAACAACGCGGCACCCACGCCCCGCGAGCGCCACGCCGCAGCCACGGCCATGCCGCGAAGCTGGCGGGTGGCACCCGGCACATCCCGATGGGCTTCGGCAACAACCGTGCAGCAGCCCACCAGCGTGTCGCTCGCCCACGCCGCCAGATGCAGTGTCAGGCCATCGGCATCCTGCGGATAGCGACTTTCCTCCTCGGGAAGACCGGCACGCAAGACGGCGTGCCTGAGCGGCCTCACCACCGATGCATCCACCACCCGGACCGACAGGCCACGAGGACCTTGGTGGTCGGTTTCAGGCATCCGCGATGTCCCCCAGCCAAATGAGACTCTATCTTTGTCGCATTTTAACAAGTTCTTGAACTAACGGCCTATGAACATTATGGCTGAGTTAACCCATTCTCCTGAGGTCCTCCCATGCACAGATTGCCCCGCCCGCTCGCGACGTTGCTGGCCTTGGCCGTCACGGCCTGTGGTACCGGCAATCAGGTCTCAGTCACGCAGATCCCGTCCGTCACCCTGCGCACCGAAGCCCAGCTGCCGCGCTTCGCACCGCCGCCGACCGCCGGGGAAGCCGTGCCCGGCCAAGTCATCGTGCGCTTCGGCCCTGGTGAGGCAGCCCCGCCGCAGTTGCCCGGCGCCATCCGGGTAAAGGCTGTCGCCGGCGTCGACAACGCCTGGGTCTACCGGATCACGGGGGGCAGCTACACGGCCTCGACGATGCAGGCCTGGGATGCCCTGAAGGCCATCGCCTACGCCGAGCCGGTCTACACGTATCACGCCATGAGTTATCCATCCGGCGAGGATACGTCCCTCTACGGCCTGAACCTCATCGAGGCCCCCAAGGCGTGGGACCGCGTCACCGCCAAGCGTGACGTGATCGTCGCCGTCATCGACACCGGCGTCGACTACACCCATCCCGACCTTGCCGAAGCCGTCATCAAGGGGCCCGACGTCGTGAATGGGGATGATGACCCGATGGACGATCAGGGACATGGCACCCATTGCGCCGGAACCGTCGGGGCAGCCGCAAACGGTGCCGGCATCGTCGGAGTGGCACACGGGGCAAGAATCTTGGCCATCAAGGTCCTCAATTCCCGGGGGTCCGGGAATAACGTCGACATCGCCGCCGGCATCGATGCCGCCGTCAAGGGCGGGGCGCAGGTCATCAGCCTGAGCCTGGGTGGTCCGGAATCCCGCGCAACCCGCGACGCCATCCGCTCCGCAACCGAAAAGGGCGTTCTGTGCGTCGCTGCGGCCGGCAATGAGAACAGCAAGCGCCCCAGCTACCCGGGTGCACAGCCCGAGGCGCTGGGCGTAGGCGCTTCGGATGCCCGGGACCGGCGCTCGACCTTCTCGAACTACGGTGACACCGTGGACATCGCGGCACCCGGCACGGACATCATGTCGCTGGCAATCGGCGGCGGCTATCGGAAGCTGTCCGGCACCAGCATGGCGACGCCCCACGTCGCCGGTGCCGCGGCTGTCCTGCTCTCCCTACAGCCGGATCTGGGCGTGGCTCGCTTGCGCCGGATTCTCGAGACCAGCGGCGACAAGGTCTCGGGTTTCACCGAGACCCCGGCTGTCACGCGTCTGAATCTGGCACAGGCACTGGACATGCTGGACAAACCGGCCGTCGAGCTCCCCGGAGCCCCCGGGGGGCCCGACGCCCCCGTCGAGGATGGCCCGCCGGCCGTGACGGAGCTCAAGGTCACGGCAAAGTCCACGAGCGCTATCGTGACGTGGAAGACGGCAGCGCCTGCTCGATCCACCGTAGCCTACGGTATCGGCGACGATCTTTCGGAGACGGCGGAGGTCAGCGATGCTGAGGTCGTCGCGCACAAGGTCACGCTCAGGAACCTGAAGCGCAACAAGACCTACAGCTTCCGCATCACCACCACGGCCCGCGATGGCCAGTCGCTGACGACCCGGGTCAAGACTTTCAGGACGCGTCTGCTCGCCATGCTGTAGGGCGGCACGCTACGGTTGACCCGCGGCCATCTCGCTGCCCAGTGCGGCAAGGGTGGCCGCGGCGTTCAACTGTCCGGCCCCATGTCGTTCGTCGGGCCCCGGAGGCCCCATATCCTCCGCCCCGGCCCGCAACAGCGCAGCCACGGCAGGCGGGCTGAGCCCCGGCCGCAGGCTGCGCACCAGAGCAGCCACCCCTGAGACGTGCGGAGCCGCCATGCTGGTGCCGGACAAGGGCCACCAGCGACCACGAGGGAGGGTCGAGATGATGCCCGTGCCCGGCGCCACGATCGTCATCCAGACGCCATAGTTGGAATAGTCCGCCAGCGCGTCTCCCTGACGCGTGGCACCAACGGCCATGACGCCATGGTTGGCGGCGGGATAAATGGCCTGGAAACTGCCGCTGTTGCCCATCGCCGCCACGACGACTGCTCCCTTGGCGAGGGCGTGATCGATGGCGGCCTGCTTGGCAAGGGCCCCTGCCCGGCTGCCAATGCTCAGGTTGAGGACATCCGCCCCCATGTCGGCCGCCTTGATGATGCCCTCGCAGACCGTGGCCACCGTGCCCTCGCCTTGTGCATCCATGACCCTTACAGGCATCAGCATCGCCCCCGGTGCAACACCCGAGAGGCCCAGGCCATCATCCGTCGTGGCCCCGATAATGCCCGCGACGTGGGTCCCGTGGGCGTTCTGGTCAAAGGGATCGCCGTCCCCATCGACAAGATCGATTCCGGGCACCAGTCGGCCGAGCAGGTCCGGATGGCTAGCGTCGATGCCGGAATCCACCACGGCCACGCGCACGGCCTGTACCCCACGCGTGGCCTGCCCTGCCTGCCTTGTGCGGATGCGTTCGAAACCCCACTGCGCTCCACCGGCGCCTGTCTCGTCCAACCAGCCGGGGCCCCGCCAGCCTTGCTCGGGGGCCAGCCGCTCGCGGGCGTTACGCTCCATCCAGGCCACGCCCTCGAGCACCGGACGGCCTGGTGTCCGGGTGCGGACCAACCAGAGACCGCCACCGAGCGGACGCCGGGCCCCAAGCGTAGCCCCATCCTGCCCTTCAGGCTGCGCTCCGGCCATCGCGACGATCCATTCCCGTCCCGTAGCCACCGTGTCGGGGTCGAAAGCCTGTCCGCGATAAACCACGCCAGCCGTGGGACCTGCCGTACTGCATGCCGCCAGCAGCGCGGCCGAGATCAACGTGGCCACCTTGAAACTGTTCACGCCCGCAACCTCCCGTTCTGATCCTGAGCCGAGCTTTTGGCCGAAACCTCCCATCGTCCTCCGAGGCCGCGGTGCCGGGGATTCGGGTACGATGGCCCCGAGGAAGCCGCTATGTCCCGATACCCGTTGCTGAGCGCCCCGCTGGACCTTGGCTTCACGACCCTCAGGAACCGGTCCGTGATGGGGTCGATGCATACGGGCCTCGAGGACCGGTCCGAGGATTTCAAGGACCTGGCGGCCTACTACGCGGCCCGGGCACGGGGCCAGGTCGGCCTGATCATCACGGGCGGCTTCGCGCCCAATATCGAGGGCTGGCTTTCGCCCTTCGGGTCACGTCTCGCCACGCGGGCGGCCGCGCGAAAACATCGCATCCTGACGGCCGCCGTCCATGACGAGGGCGGCAAGGTCGCCCTGCAAGTCCTGCACGCAGGGCGTTACGGTTACTCTCCCCTGTGCGTCGCTCCTTCGCGTCTCAAGTCGCCCATCTCGCCGTTTACGCCACGCGCCCTCTCCGAGGCAGGCATCGAGCGCCAGATCCGGGCTTTCACGCGATGCGCCGAACTGGCACGCGAGGCCGGCTATGACGGCGTGGAGGTCATGGGTTCCGAGGGCTATTTCCTGAACCAGTTCCTCGCCAGCCGGACCAACCACAGGACAGACCGGTGGGGTGGCAGCTACGACAACCGGATGCGCCTGCCGGTCGAGGTCGTCCGTCGCATTCGCGAGGCTACGGGACCGGACTTCATCGTCGTCTACCGTATCTCGGTGTTGGATCTCGTCGAAGGCGGAAGTACCTGGGACGAGGTTGCCCTGCTGGCGCGCGCCATCGAGGCCGCCGGGGCAACGATGCTCAACACCGGGATCGGCTGGCATGAGGCCCGCATCCCCACGATTGCCACCTCGGTGCCGCGTGCGGCCTTCTCATGGCTGGGAGCACGACTCAAGCAGGAGGTCGGCATCCCGGTCTGCGTCAGCAACCGGATCAATGACCCTGCCGTGGCCGAGTCCGTCCTTGCAGCCGGTGAGGGAGATCTGGTCTCGATGGCACGTCCCTTTCTCGCGGACCCCGACTTCATGGCCAAGGCCCTCGCGGGCCGGCCTGAACGGATCAACACATGTATCGCCTGCAACCAGGCGTGTCTCGACCACATCTTCGGGGGCCAGAAAGCCAGTTGCCTCGTCAATCCCGCCGCGTGCCGGGAGGAGTCGTTCACCCCTCGCAAGGCCGATGTCGCACGGCACGTGGCCGTCGTCGGGGCCGGTCCGGCTGGTCTCGCCTGCGCCGTAACGCTCGCCGAGCGCGGCCACGATGTCACGCTCTTCGAGTCGGCAAGCGTCATCGGTGGACAACTGCGCATGGCCGCACGTATCCCGGGCAAGGAAGAGTACGCCCAGACCCTGCGCTACTACGGTGAACGCCTCGAGGAAACGGGCGTCCGCCTTATGCTGGGTCGGACCGTGACCTCGGAGGACCTGCTTGCAGGGACTTTCGACAGCATCGTGCTGGCGACCGGCGTCGTGCCCCGCTCTCCCGGCATTCCCGGCGAGGATGATCCCCGCGTCCTTAGCTATGTCGACGTGCTCGAGCACAATCGCCCGGTGGGTCGGAGCGTGGCCATCGTGGGCTCCGGGGGCATCGGGGTCGATGTCGCGGTTTTCCTGGCGGAGCCGCATCCCGCTCCCAGCCTTGATGCCGCGGCCTGGCGCAGGCAGTGGGGCGTCACCGATCCCTCCGAGGCGCGCGGGGGGCTCGGGACCGTCTACGCTGAAGTGCCTTCGCGGCACGACATCACGATGCTGCAACGCCGCCCCGGACGTCCGGGTGCGGGTCTGGGCAAGACGACGGCGTGGATTCATCGAGCGACGCTCAAGAAGCGTGGCGTCAAGCACGAGGCCAACGTGCGGTATGAGCGCATCGACCCCGCCGGACTCATTGTCCGCGCTGCCGACGGGACGGGCCCCGAGCGCACCATCGCCGCCGACACCATCATCATGTGTGCCGGTCAGGAACCGAGGCGGTCCCTGCTCGCTCCGCTCGAGGCCGCGGGCAGGAAGGTCCATCTGATCGGGGGCGCGGCCAAGGCAGGCGAGCTGGATGCCAAGCGCGCCATCGAGGAAGGCACCCGTCTGGGGCTGGCGCTGTGACAGGCGGGCAGGAGGCCGACGGCATTCCTCTGGAAATGCAGGGCGCATACGCGGACATGGCGGCTCTGTATGAGGACGTCGCGCGGAACATGACCGTCGTCCTCGACGTGCACGCCGGGATGGGCCTGGTCCCTTCCTGTAGCAAGGGTTGCGACGCGTGCTGCCACCAGCTGGTGCTGTCCACCGTGGCAGAGGCCAGAGAGATGGCCCATGCCCTCGAAAGCCTCGAGCCCGCGCCCCGCAGCCTCGTCGCGGGACGGATCGACCATTGGCTGGAGGTGACGGGACCGCTGCGCCATGCCCTGCAACAGGCGAACGACGAGACGCTCGACGAGGTGGTCGACACCATGGCGGCGCAGTATTGGCAGCAACGCATCCCATGTCCTTTCCTTGTGGAACGGGCGTGCATCCTTCACGATGCGCGTCCTCTGGCCTGCCGGCAGCATCACGCGCTGGGAGATCCGGTGCATTGCGGCGAAGCCGATGGCCAGAACGTAGACCAGATGGAAGCCATGGAAGACTTGTTCTTCCTTGCGCAGGACGCCATTACCGGGGAAGACGCCGAAATCGGGATCTTCCCCGAGCTCGTGGCCATGCTCTCCGAGAGCCGGCATCCCTAGATTTCATCGGGACTCAAGAATCCTGGGACACCCGGAGCAGGACAAGACATCAGGGCCGGTTGGCCCGAAAGTTTGTCCGATGCCCTCTCCCGCAAGCAGAAGTTCAGGCAGCGTGGCCGTTCGGCCCCGTCCCGCGGTGCCTGCGCCTGATGCCAGCGTTACCGTGGGCAGCGCGCCCTCGGGCGACTTGTTGCGCCTTTCGCGGCATGAGCCGGCCGCGGGCGACCTGATGGAGGTGCTCGTCACGCCCCCCGCGCATCGAGGCTCCTTGCCCGACGCGGCGTCACGACGCCGGAGGCCATCCCGGCATGGGCAAGCGAACCGTGGCGCCGAACGGCCTTCACGCTGTGGACCGACCTGCCTGATGTCAGCCTCGAAACCTATGGCCAGCGCTACGACATGCTGCGCATCCCCGGTATCACCCCCGGCGAGGTCCGCCTGATGCACGAGGCAGGCATCGAAACGGCAGGCCACCTTGCCGCACTGGGCGGTGAGGATGCGACTGCCCACGGGGCCCGGTCCGAGTTCTTGCGCCGCATGGAGCGCGTGCGGGATCAGTTGGCGAGGCAGCCAACCTGCACCTCCCGGAAACGGACGAGGCCCGGCTTGCCGGGCTCGCGGCAGCCGCAGCCGGTCTCAAAAGCCGCATCCGATCCCGCCAGCTATTCCTCGGCGAGGTTGAGCAGCCGTTCAGGCTGGTTCGACTCGAAATGCAAATGGGGCCCCGTCGTCCAGGATCCGGTATTGCCACAGGCCCCGATCACGTCCCCACGGCGGTAGGCACCCGCACCTCGGGCAGACTGCAGGTGGGCGTAGGACGTCTCCAGTCCGTCTGCCGCACGCAACGCAAAGACGTTGCCATGAGTGTGATTGCGAAAGGACCGACCTTGGCCGTCGTGCGCAGCGCGGACAGGCGTGCCCTCGAAGCAAGCGATGTCCAGCGCGGGATGACCGGGTTGGACGCCCCGGGTCACGACACCGGGCATGGGGCGAAGCAGCGGCGGGGGCATACTGTCCCGGTTGGGCTTCGGCAATCGGCCGACCACGGGACGCGGAACGGGAGAAGAGCGTGGCAACACGATGGGCTTCGGGACCTCTCGGGACGGGACATGCATCCATCGCCCCAAAATTCACGGCACGGCCTTAAGAAATAGTTATACCCAAACCAAGATCAAGCACATGAATGCTTCAGCGCCCCCCACCCAGCCAGCCCACCACGGCAAGGGCCAGCAGGATCAGGAGGACGCGGACGCCGCCGCCCCCCTTGCGCTGGCCAGAGCGCCAGCTGGCGCGGGAGGTGTAGGACAAGCCCGTTCCCGGCAGGCCCGTCGTGGCCCTCACGCCCTCCTCGTCCACCGTCACGCGGGCGCCACGCTTGCCGAAGGACACCGAAGGCCGCCCCATGCCCAAGTTGAGGCTGATGCCCGGCAGCAGCCGCACGGTCCTGCGAAATCTCCAGCCCACGAGGTCCCCCAGCGGCATCATGCCCAAAGATGCCGATCGTTCCAAGCCGGGCGACGTTCATCGTCGATCGTCACGCCCCGGCGAGTCCTGGCGTGCGGCGGAACCCGATTGGCGCCGGACCTCAGCCGCGCCGTGGCGATAGACCAGATGGCCCCGGCTGGCGCCGGCCCGGATGCCCGAGCCAAGCGCGACTCCGGTTCCCGCAATAGAAGCGAGGGCTAGCCAGGGACCGACCGGTGCCGCCTACAGCGGCCAGCCGCCCGCACCGAGCGCGGTCGAACCGGCTGTCATCCAGACGAACTGTTCGGCCGCCGATTCATGCCTATCAAGGGCCTCCTCGGGACCCCCTTCCTCGACAAGTTCCTCTTCGTTCTCGCCAGCCCGCATCGCGACTACCCCGCTGGTCGTCGCCACGATCTGGAGCAGGACCACGAGGCCCCAGGTCCTTAACGGAAGCCAGCTACGCCGCGACGCCACCAGCACCGCAAGGCCGAGGAACGGGAGCGCGACGGCGAGTCCGAGGGGAACGTGGACCAGCCTGGGCTGGAAGAAGAACGCGTCCATGGGGGCAGCTTGCAGCGAGGCGCCCGACAAAGGCAAGAATCATGCCTGCCAACCAAGACCGTGCTTCCGGCACTCGGGGCGACCGGTCACGGTCCCCAAGGCAAAGTCCCTTCCGCCATCATACGGAAGGGACCCGAGTCGGAGCGGCGGGATTCGAACCCACGACCTCTTGCACCCCAAGCAAGCGCGCTACCAAGCTGCGCCACGCCCCGAACAGACGAAGATGATAGCAGCCCGCCGGATGGTGGTCCAGTGGCCGGGTCGTGGACCGATCAGACCATCAGGTCAAGGATCAGGCCCCGGATGGCGTCGAGCCGCCCTGCCAGATCCACCACGCCGGACTGACTCTTCAGGACATCCTCGGACAGCTGTTCCAGATCCTGATCAAGCGTCCGCAGAATGGCCAGCGTCCGGTTGCGCCGGTCGGTATGCTGATCGACCCGCCCGAGACGCTCGTGCACACGCTTGATGAAACGCCGCACCAGTTCCCGGTAGGCGGCCAGCTCTCCCATCGAGGGGCGCTCCATCAAGCGCCGGGCCTGACGCTCGATGTCCGCGACCAGATCCTCGGCACTCCCGGGCGTGTGGCTCGCCCGCGGCACCGCGGCCAGCTGATCCTGGAAACTCGCAGGGCCGACTCCGGCGACCTCACGCGCCGGAACGGGCCGATCCTGCCTGAGCGGCGTGGCCGAGCCGCGGCCGTCCTGCCCAACCTTGAGGTCCATGGGTGCATCCTACCCGGGAACCGTCCCTGAAGCCGTGATACGCTGGACCAGCCTTGTTCCGATGAGCCAGCTTTTCCTGCACGACACCCTGTTGGACGGTCTCAACCCCGCCCAACTTCAGGCCGTGACCACGGTTGATGGGCCCGTCCTGGTGATTGCCGCCCCCGGCTCAGGCAAGACGAGCGTCCTGACGCGCCGCATCGCGCGGATGGTCCGGCAGGGCATCAAGCCCGAGGCCATTTTGGCCGTCACGTTCACCCGGAAAGCCGCAGGCGAGATGGCCGAGCGCGTGGGCCTGCTGCTCGGGGACAAGGGCGTCCATGACGGCCTGACCATCGCGACCTTCAACAGCCTCGGCATGAAGCTCATCCAGCAGCACCACGCGGCGCTGGGCTTCCCGCGCCCGCCGCGCCTGCTCCTCGAGCAAGGCCAGCGCCTGGTGCTTGACATGGTGCGCAAGGAGCTTAGGGCCGAGGTCTCCGCACAGGACATGGCGGCCTTCATCTCCTGGAACAAGAGCCGGCTGGTCCCGCCGGACCAGGTGCGCAGCGTCAGCGCCGACCCGAGAGACGCCGTGCTGGCCCAGGCCTACGCCAAGTACGAGGATTGGCTCCGAACGCGGGGCGTGTATGACTTCGACGACCAGATCGTGCTGCCGGTGCGTCTGCTGGAAAAGCAGCCCGATATCCGGGCCAGGGTGCAGGCCACATGGACCCACCTGCTCATCGACGAATTTCAGGATACGAACCGTGCCCAGTATCGTCTTGCGCGACTGCTGGCGGGGGACCGGATGAACCTGTTCGCCGTCGGGGACGATGCGCAGGGAATCTACGGCTTCCGCGCGGCCGAGCTGGACAACCTGCTGGGTTTCGAGCGGGACTTCCCCGGCACGACACGCATCATGATGGAACAGAACTACCGCTCGACGCCGCAAATCCTGGACTTGGCCAACCGCCTGATCCGCCACAACAGCAAACAGATCGAGAAGACAATCCGGGCCGTCAAGCCTCCCGGTGAACCGTGGGAGCAATGTATTTGCGGCGACTCCTTTCAGGAAGCCGAGTGGATCGTGGGCCGCATCCAGACTCTCGCCAGCCGTGGCCATCCGCTGGACGAGATTGCCGTCCTCTACCGCACCCATGCGCAGGCAGGTCTCCTCACCGAGCAACTGGATCAGGCCAAGGTCCCCTACTCGGCCAAGCGCAGCGGGAGCTTTCTGGAGCACCCCGGCTTGCAGGAGCTGCTCGGCTACCTGCGCCTGGTCCCGCCCTCGGGCGGGATGGCCGATCTGGGCCTCGAGGCATTGCTCAAGCGCCGCGGGGCAACGGCCGAAACCATCTCGGCACTGACCGGCACCGCACGGATGCGGAAGACCGCCTTGCTGGACATTTGCCGGGATGCGCGCGCTTGCCCCCTCCCGACGCTGGCCCAACAGCAGATTGTCCTCCAGACCATCGCCATGATCGACCACTGGCGTCGATTCAAGGAGCCGGTCGACAAACTGATCCTTAAGATTCTCGAGGACACCCGGCTGCGAGACCAGCTGGAGAATAGCCGCAAGGAAGAGGCCCGGCAGAAGCTGGACGTCCTGTCCACGTTCCACGCGATGGCCCAGCGCTGGGCATGCAAGACCGCGGGCGAGCTGCTGCGTCGGGTCGACGACAGCCTGAAGCCCCGCAAGTCCAAGGGTCGCCAGAAAGCCGTCCAGCTGGTGACGATCCACGCGTCCAAGGGCCTGGAATGGGAGACGGTCTTCCTGATGGGCCTCGAAGAGGAGACCTTGCCCTACCAGGTCGCCATCGAGGAGGGAGGCATCGCCGAAGAGCGCCGCCTCTGCTACGTCGCCGTCACCCGGGCCAAATCCCGGCTGCTGCTCAGTCACAGCAACCAACGCATCCGATTCGGTCACCGAAGGGATGCCATACCGTCCCGTTTCCTGCGCGAGATGGGCGCCGGATCCCCCGCCCCGGAGGTTCGTGAGGCATGACCCTGTTCATCGACATCGTTGCCCTGGTGGCGCTCATCGCCGTCATCATCTGGTTCTGCGAACTCTTCACGAATGCCATCGAGTGGACCGGCAAGAAGCTGGGCCTGAACGAAGGAGCGGTCGGCAGCGTCTTGGCAGCCGTCGGCACGGCCTTGCCGGAAACGGTGGTGCCGCTGATTGCGCTCGTGGGCGGCTGGCTGGCAGGCCACAAGGCAGGCGGAGCCGTCGCCGAGGGAGCCATCGTGGGCGCACCTTTCATGCTGGCGACCCTGGCGATGTTCGTCACCGGCGTCGCCGTCATCGTGTACACGCGCAGGGGACGACGGACAGCTGTCATCGCGGTCAACAGCACGGTGATGGGCAGAGACCTCACGACCTTCCTCGTGACCTTCGTGGCGGCCATCGGCGTCTCCTTCCTGCCCGTCATCCAGTTGGGCCCCGTGACGCTCAAGCAACTGGCTGCCTTGCCTTTCCTTGCCGCCTATGGCTTCTACGTCGCCCGCACACTTGCGGACGAGGGCGAGATGGAGGGTGACCTCCATCCCCTGACCTTCGACGGCAATCGGAGCGAGCCGCGCGGCGGCATCGTGGCCCTGCAGGTCATCGTCGCCCTGCTGGGCATCGTGGTTACGGCTCACTTCTTCGTCGAGCGCCTGCAGCACCTGGCCGAGATCGTGCAACTGAATCCGCTGATCCTGTCCTTGCTTATCACGCCCATCGCCACGGAGCTGCCCGAGAAACTCAACAGCGTCCTCTGGATCGGGGCGCGCAAGGATACGCTTGCGCTCGGCAACCTGACCGGGGCCATGGTCTTCCAGACCTGCATTCCGATGGCCGTGGGCATGGCGCTCACGCCGTGGGTGCTCAGCCCGTCGTCCCTGCTCGCGGCCGGGCTGACGGTCCTGGCGTCCGGCCTGATGATCATCCAGCTGAAAGTCCGTGGCGAACTGACGCCGACCGGTCTCCTGGCGGGAGGCGCGTTCTATCTGATGTTCGCGGCAGGGCTCTTCACCTTTCGCCTGTGGTGAGGGTGCCTGCGTGCTAGCATGACGAGCCCGGAGGAGTGGCGGAGCGGTCGATCGCGCCGGTCTTGAAAACCGGAGATGGGCAACCATCCGTGGGTTCGAATCCCACCTCCTCCGCCTCATTGTCACGAGGACGACGCATGCCCTTCACCTTCGAGGATCTCGGCTTGCCCGGCGTGGTCCTTGCCAGACCACGAACTTTCGCCGACGCCCGGGGCTTCTTCAGGGAAACCTTCAAGGCCTCTGACTTTGCTGCGGCGAGTATCCCGGACACCTTCACGCAGGACAACCTGTCCTTCTCGCGAAGGGGAACCGTGCGTGGCCTGCATTACCAAGTCGCGCCACACGCCCAGGGCAAGCTTGTCCAATGCGTGTCCGGGCGTATCTGGGATGTCGCCGTGGACATTCGCCCGGGCAGCGCGACCTTCGGCCAGTGGGTCGCCGCAGAGCTCACCGAAGAGGGGGGGGAGACCCTGTTCATCCCCGAGGACTTCGCCCACGGCTTTCAGGTCCTTAGCGATACGGCGCTCGTGTCCTACAAGTGCACCCGGCAGTTCCACGGCCCGTCGGAAGGCGGCATTCGCTGGAATGACCCGGACCTGGCCGTTGCGTGGCCGTTACCGGGCGAAGCCGTGCTCTCGGACCGCGATGGCGCAAGCCCCTTCCTTCGCAACCGGGTCCTGGCCGCCCCCTTGCCTGCCACCTGAAGCCAGAACGAGGTCGCCGTGCCCCTTCCAACGCTGTTGCTTGCTGCCGCTCCTGCCCTCACGATGCCGTCTCTCCCGCAGGTGCCGCTCGCCGGGAAAACCCGAGAGATCGAGGTCCGGGACGCCACGACATCGTCGCCGACCGAAAGCTTGGAAGAGGTCCGTACCACCGTGGTCACCACCGGTACCGAGGGTCCCCGAAAGCGGCCGGGCCCCCTCGACGGCTTTTGGTTCGACCTCGAGACCGGTCCCTTGCTTATTGCCCGAAACGACGCCCAGTACGGACCGAACGACGGCACGTTCTTCACGGCGGGCGACCTGATGCAGAACAGGAACCTGCTGCCCTCCCAGCGCGTGGTCGCCGAGGCCCGCTTCTGGGATACCGAAAGCCTGATTTTCCTGTATGCCCCCCTCGACCTGACGACCCGCGTGGTCCTGCCCAAGGACATCACCTTCCAGGACACGGCCTTTGCCCGTGGCACCGTGGTCGATGCCCGTTACAAGTTCGAGGGCTGGCGCCTGTCTTGGCTGCATCGGGTCGCGGGAACGTGGGAGGACGGCCTCGAGGTCGGCGTGACGAACCAGATTCGCAACGCCATCGTCTCGTTCTCGGACGCTCAGGGCCTGAAGTATGACGATGAGCAGGACATCGGCTGGGTACCCGCCCTCAAGGTCCGCTGGCGCAAGCCCTTGCCCGAAGGGATGTCCTTCGTCTGGGAGGCCGATGCCAGCTCCACCCTCGGCTTGCTGCCGGTGAAGGGAGGCCTGCTGGACACCGCAGCCACGCTGTTCATCCCGCTGCAACGGAAGCTGGACACCTTCTTCCGGGTCCGCCTCGTCAACGGCGGAGCCACCGTGGCGGAACGCAGGATATTCAACGACAGCGACTTCTATGCGGGTCTCGTGGGCTTGCGGTGGCGCGTTCGGTAGCGAGGACAGCCCCGTACTGGCCCCATCGCACGGGAAACGGCATCATGGCCTAGAATTAGGCAGTTGCCCAGCCTGCCTTGCCGACGTCGTCCAGCGCGCTGGTTTCCGTCGGCTTCATGGACAAGGAGTCCTGCCATGTCGGCCACCCTGACCCTGCCCCAGACCCCCCTGTGGATCGATGGCGCCGCCGTACCGGCAACGTCGGGCCAGTCGCTGACCGTCTCCAGCTCCGCCACGGAAGACCTGATCGCTGAGCTAGGCGTGGCAGGCAAGGACGACGTCGACCGCGCCGTGGCGGCGGCACGCAAGGCATTCGGGCGCTGGGCGACGACGCCGGCGGGCAAGCGAACCCGCATCCTCAACAAGGCCGCCGACCTCATCCGTGCACGTGCAGGAGAGCTTGCCGAGCTCGAGAGCCGCAACAATGGCAAGCCTGTCGCACACTGCAAGGGCGAGATCCTCTCGGGTGCCGAGGTCTTCGAATTCTTCGCCGGTGCCGCAACCAAGATCACCGGCGAGACGGTGCCCGCCATCATGCCCGGCACCCTGTCGCTGACCGTCAAGGAGCCCATCGGGGTCTGCGCCCAGATCATCCCTTGGAACTACCCGTTCATGATGGCAAGCTGGAAATTGGCCCCCGCACTGGCCGCCGGCTGCTGCATCGTCCTGAAGCCGTCCGAGCTCACCCCCCTGACCGCCATGAAGCTCGCCGAGATTCTGGCGGAAGCCGGTCTTCCGGCGGGTGTGCTCAACGTCGTCCACGGTCCCGGCGAGACGGTCGGCAACTGGCTGGTCACCCATCCGGGCGTCGACAAGGTGGCCTTCACGGGCGGCACGGAAACCGGCCGTGCCATCATGGCCGCGGCAGCCGGGCGGCTAAAGCGCCTGACGCTGGAACTGGGCGGCAAGTCGCCCAGCGTGGTCTTCGCCGACGTCGATGTCGAGGCTGTCGCTGCAGCTTCGGTCCATGCCATCTTCTACAGTGCCGGACAGTCCTGCGAGGCACGCAGCCGCATCCTGGTCGAACAGTCCGTCCACGATCGATTCGTCGAGGCCTTCGTGGCCAAGGCTGGCAAGTTGGTGGTCGGCGACCCGACCCAGGAGGTCACCCACGTGGGTTCGCTGATCTCCGCGGAACACCTCGCCAAGGTGGATGGCTTCGTTCAGCGTGCCGTTGCCGCAGGGGTCACTGTCGCCCTCGGAGGCAAGCGCGCCGAGGCGCATGCCAAGGGTCACTTCTATCTGCCGACCGTCCTGACGGGCGTCACGCCAGAGCATGAGGTCTTCAAGCAGGAGGTCTTCGGCCCCGTCGTCACCATCACGCCCTTCGCCTCGGAGGCCGAGGCCCTCAAGCTGGCCAATGGCACCGACTATGGCCTGTTCGCCTCGGTCTGGACGCGGGACCTGGCCCGTGGCCTGCGCATGGCCCAGGGCATCAGTTCGGGTGGCGTGGGCATCAACCAGCCGTTCACGGCCTTCTCGGGCCTGCCTTTCGGCGGAACCAAGCAGTCCGGTCTGGGCCGGGAACTCTCTGTCCGCAGCCTTGACGCCTACCTCGAGGAGAAAGCCATCATGGCCAACACGACGGACAAGGTCTTCAATCCGTTCGGACTCTAGTGCACGGCGCCCCGACCGGACACCATGATGGCTGCCCGGTCGGGGCCCATCCTTTTCAAGCAGGTCCTCAGTCATGCGCATCTTCAACGACGTCACCGAGTTGGCCGGCCGCACACCTCTGGTGCGTCTGAACCGCGTCACGGAGGGCTGTCACGCGACAGTGGTGGCCAAGCTCGAGAAGTACAACCCGATGCACTCCGTGAAGTGCCGGATCGGCGTGGCGATGATCGACGGTGCCGAACAGTCCGGGTTGATCCGACCGGGCCATACGACCATCGTCGAGCCGACAAGCGGCAACACGGGCCTTGCCTTGGCCTACGTGGCCGCGGCACGGGGCTACCGACTGATCGTGACGATGCCGGAGACGGTCTCGATGGAGCGTCGGACCCTGCTTCTGTCTCTGGGCGCCGAGGTCGTGCTGACGCCGGGACCGCTCGGCATGCCGGAGGCCATCCGCCGCGCAGAGGAAATCTGCCAGGAGGGCCCCGATCGCTGGATGCCCATGCAGTTCGCGAATCCCGACAACCCGAGCGTCCACCGGGAGACCACCGCTGAGGAAATCTGGGCGGACACGGACGGCAAAGTTGATGTCGTGGTCGGTGGCATCGGCACGGGGGGCACGCTTTCCGGACTGTGGCAGGCCTTGGGTGGAAGAAAGCCCGACCTTCGCTTCATCGGGGTCGAGCCGGTCGAGAGCGCGATCCTGTCCGGGGGCACCCACTCGCCCCACCGCATTCAGGGGATCGGGACCGGCTTCGTGCCGGAGACGCTCGATCCGTCCCTGCTTGCCGCCTGGCGAGCGGGGGATCGGGGAGAGGTCATGACCGTCTCGGCGGACGACGCGATGGTGATGGCGCGCAGACTTGCCCGTGAGGAAGGCCTGCACGTCGGCATCAGCTGCGGCGCTGCAGCGGCATGCGCCATTCGTTACGCACGGCGCCCCGAGACGGCAAGCCGATTGGTGGTCGTGATCCTGCCTGACCTGGGTGAACGCTACCTGTCCACCGTGCTCTTCGCCGAAGAGCGTGCAGCAGCCGAAGCCTTGGTCGCAAGTCCGTCCCGTGCCACGGCCAGTGCCGCCGTTCCTGGATGAACGAGCCCCTGACTTTCGGTGAGGCCTGGCGGGATCTGGGCGAGGTGGTGGATCGGATCCTGCGCGAGGATCCAGCTGCCCGCACCCGACTTGAGGTCTGGCTCTGCTACCCCGCGGTGCACGCCCTCGCCGGCCACCGTGTCGCGCACGCGCTCTGGGCCCGGGGCCAACGCCTGCTCGCCCGGCTGCTTTCCCAGTGGGTACGCAGCCTGACCTTGATCGAGATCCATCCAGGTGCCCGCATCGGGCGTCGCCTGTTCATCGATCATGGTGCGGCCGTCGTCATCGGCGAGACGGCCGAAATCGGCCATGACGTCCTGATCTACCACCAGGTAACGCTCGGTGGCGTCTCGAGCGAACGCGCCAAGCGTCACCCCACCCTCGCGGACCGTGTCGTCGTCGGTGCCGGCGCGGCCATCCTTGGGGACATCCTCGTCGGCGAAGAGGCCCGCATCGGTGCCGGCAGCGTCGTCCTTCGCGACGTACCGGCCAGGGCCCGCGTCGTCGGCATCCCCGGACGCATCACGATGCCGGTGCGCCAACCTGAGGCCGCCGAGACGTTCGAGCTCGGGGCCGGAATCTGACCCGGTCGCGGCCGTACTAGCCGGGTCGGCTGAAGCCTGAGCTCCGCCTCGGCAGGCCCTGCGGGGCGAAGGATTCAGGCGATTGGGGACGCACGGTGGCCTCCGTGGGGAGACGCGCGGGCACCGAAGCCCCACGACCTGCCAACTGCTGGTTGTAGCCCCCGACAAGAGATGCCGTGACGCCGCGACTCGGGATACGCTTGGACCGCTCCTCCTTGGCTCGAGTCTTTATCGGCAAGGCCGGACCGACCAACGGTAGATTTCACAGGGGCACAATCATCCAGGTGCCGATTCGCCGACCATGGCTCCTGTGCTGGCATCCCGGTCCCCGTCCGTCCGAGGCTTGGCCTCGGACGTGGCAGGACGGCGCCTGGCGGCAGAGGGACCGAATGCCCTGCCGCCTCCCCCGGGCAAGCACGCGTGGCACGCGCTGCGGGCCTTGGCAGCCGAACCCATGTTGTTGCTGCTCATCGGGACGACCTGCCTCTACACCCTGATCGGGGCACGCGAGGACACCCTCTCGATGTTCGTCGGTGTCTGCTTCGTGATTGGGTTGACAGTAGCGCAACAATGGCGGACTCGGCTTGCACTCGAGGCCCTGAGGGCCCAGGCGACTCCCCGGGCCATCGCCATCCGTGACGGCCAACCGCTTCGCCTGCCAGCCAGGGAATTGGTCGTCGGGGACTGGCTGATCATCACGGCAGGGGAGAGGCTGCCTGCCGATGTCATTCTGCGTGAGGGGGACGATATCCAGACCGACGAGAGTCTGCTGACGGGAGAATTCCTGCCGGTGGCCAAACGATGCCTGTCAGGCCCGCCAACTGGCGATGGATCCGCAGGGACCGAAGACGCGACGCTCTGGGCAGGCTCTCTGGTCCGGACGGGACGTGGGCTTGCCGAGGTCCGAAGGACGGGAGTCAAGAACGGCACGGGACGCATCGGTGCCAGCTTGTCCGGCATCACGGAAACCGGAGAGTACAGGATGCGGCGACACGCCGGATGGTGCACCAACTCTCCCTGATCGCGATCGCGGCCTGTCTCCTGGCAACGGTCACGCACGCCCTGCACGAGGGTGGGTCGGCAGGAGCCTGGCGAGATGGTGCCCTTGCCGGCATGACGCTCGCCATCTCCCTGATCCCCAAGGAAATTCCCGTCGTCCTGACAATCTTCCTCGCGATGGGTGCCTGGCGCCTCGCGAATCATCGGGTCCTGACCCGGCACCTCGCAAGCCTGCAGACCCTCGGCGCAACCTTGGTACTCTGTGTGAACAAGTCCGGGACCTTGAAGTCAAACCGCACGACGCTCGTCCATCCGGCATGTTCCGACGCAATCCCGGCTACCGGAAAGGCACCGAGGGCGCCTCTGGCGCTTCATGCACTGGAACTCGGACTGCTCGCCTGTCCGGCCATGGTGGACGATCCGATGGACCGTGCCCTGCACGACGCCTGTACGGCCCTTGGTCAAGGGGTCTGGCATGCGCCCGAGGGCTGGCAGGCAGGCCCCATCCTCAAGCCAGAGTCGGGCTGGATGGGCTTCGGGCAGTCCTGGCTGGACGCAAGTGGACACATGGTGTGTCAGGCCATCAAGGGAGCCCCGGAACAGATTCTGGCCCTGTGCAACCTTTCGGAGGCCGAGTGCGATGCGTTGCTCGGGGGAGTCGAGGTCCTGGCAGGTCGAGGGATGCGGGTGCTGGACGTCGCCTGGGCCGGCCCGTCCGAAACAGCCGCGGAACCCAGGCAGTCGACCTTTTGCTGGGGAGGCACGCTCGCCTTCGCCGATCCGCTCCGCCCGGGAGTCCGGGAGGCAGTCGCCCGATGTCGAGAGGCGGGCCTCGACGCCTCGTGGCCCAGCATCGAAGGACCGGAGCTGGATGCCCTTGAGCCGGAAGACTGGCCTCGGGCGGTTGCCGACACCTCGGTCTTTGCCAGAGTACGTCCCGAACACCAGCTGCGCCTCGTCACGGCCCTCAAGGCCCGGGGAGAACGCGTCACGATGACGGGCGACGGCGTCAACGATGCATCGGCCCTGCTGGCTGCCGACGTCGGCGTCGGCATGGGACGGCGTGGCGCCGATGTGGCCCGGGAAACCGCCGACCTGGTCCTGCTCGATGACGACTTTCCCGCGCTCGTCGAGGCCATCGCAGAGGGCAGGGAAGTCCGTGACAAACTCTCATGCGCAGAGGTTTTCATCGTTTCAGCCCAAATCCCGATTGCCGGTCTCGCCTTGCCGCCTGCCGTGGCGCCCTCGCTTCCCCTGATTCTGCTGCCCGTCCACCTGGTGCTGCTCGAGTTGGTCATCGATCCTTCGTGCACACTGGTCATCGAGACCGATCGCCCCTCGACCGAGGTCATGCGCTGCCCCCCCATCCCTCGGACAGCCCCTTGCCGGAGGCAGGTTACATGCATCTCGCGCTGGCCAGAGGGTTGATGGGCGCAGCCGGATGCCTTGCGGCCACCCTGTGGACCTGGGTAGCCACGGCGAGCTCGGGGCAGGCAAGGACGGCTGGATTCGCTTGTCTCGCCGCGACGCTCGTGATGATTCTGCTGGTCTCCCGGGAGACCGATACGCGTCAGGCCAGCCCCAACCTGCCCCTCGTCGCGCTCATCGCCGCCACGGGCAGCATCGCCTTGCTCGTGACGCTCGCACCGAGGCCTCGCGAGGCCCTGCAGCTCGGAAGCCTGAACCCGGAGCTGGGCCTGCCCGTTGGTCTGTGCATCACGACGAACCTTGGCCTGCTCGGGTTGAGCCGGGTTTTCGAAACCCGCAAGCTGGCCCCAAATGCCGACCGGGGGAAGCGTCGTGCTTCCCCCGGCGAACGAGACGCGATCAGGCGGTGACAGCGCCGAAGCGCTTTGTCGCCGCGGCGCGAACTTCGTCCAGATAGCCCTTGCGGGTGGCATCGTCGACCGAGGGCACGGCGCCGAAATACAGGTGCTGGACGACCTCCATGCCACAGAAGGCAAAGATGCCGGTGTCCTGGGTCTGGCTTATGGCGCCATGCATCCCGTTGGCTGCGTAGATATCGGCCGGACTCCCGTGGTTGCTCACGAGCAGGACCTTCTTGCCCTTGAGCAGGCCCTCTGGCCCGTTGACACCATACTGGTAAGCGAAACCGTAGAGGAACACCCGATCGATGTAGCCCTTGAGAATCGCCGGGAGACCGGTCCACCAGACGGGGGCAACCACCGTGATGGCGTCCGCCCAACTGATATGCCCCTGCTCCGTCACGATGTCCTCCGGCAGCTTGCCGGCCTTCATGGCGACGAAGTCACTGCCCTTGAGGACTGGCTCGAAATCCAGGGCGTACAGGTCCCGGACGACCACCTCGGCGCCCTGCGCTTCGTAAGTCTCGACCAGCGCATCCTTCATGGCATTCGAAAGACTGGCAGGATTGGGATGCGCGTAGATGATGAGGTGCTTCACGTCCAAACTCCACTCGGTGTTCGCAAGCTGACAACTGGGGAAGGTACGCTACCCCGGCCTCGTGTGTCCACTCGCAAGGCGACACAGCAACCCTCAGGCGATACGGTACAGGCGCTCCGTGTTCCGCGCCGCGGCCAGACCCAGGTCCCGCATGGACATGCCACGGACCTCTGCCAGGACCTCAAGCACGCGTACGACCCAAGCCGGTTCGTTCCGTTTCCCGCGATAGGGAGGAGGAGCGAGAAAGGGCGCATCCGTCTCGACAAGGATGCGGTCCAGAGGTACCCAAGCCGCCACCTCGCGCAGGTCGGCAGCCTTGGGGAAGGTCGCGATGCCGCTGAACGACACGTGAAGACCTCGGGCAACGGCAGCCTGAGCCATGGCGAGCGTGCCGGTAAAGCAGTGGAGCACGCCGCCACGGGGGGGGACGCCCACTTCATCGAGAATCCTGAGCGTATCCTCCTCGGCAAGTCGGGTGTGGATGACGACAGGCTTGTCCAGCCGCGTAGCCAGTCGCAACTGCGCGGCAAAGGCCACCTGCTGGAGATCGCGCGGGCTATGGTCATAGTGATAGTCAAGGCCACATTCGCCCACGGCCACGGCCTTGGGATGGGCAAGCGCGCGTAGCAGCAGGTCTTCGACCTGAGGGCCCCAGTCCCGCGCCTCATGGGGATGAAGACCAAAGGCCGACCAGAGCACGGGAACACGATCGAGCAGGTGCAGCAGGCCCGGCACCTCATCCGGTCGGCAGCTTGCGGCAATCATCCGGCCGACGCCCGCAGCCCGGGCCCGGGCGACCAGGTCGTCGATCTCGGAGGCACAGGTGGCGTCATCAGGACCGACCCCGTCGCCCTCGCCCTTGCCCCAGCCCGGCAACATGTCGAGATGGCAATGGCTGTCGATCCAGGGCGCTTCGCCATCCGCCAGGCGGGAATCCTCGCTGCTCAAGCCTTGGCACCCTTGGCGGCCGCCACCCCGATGCGCGGGTAGACGGGTCCCGTACGGACCAAGGCAAAGGTACGATCGGGCGTACCGTCGAACACCGTATCCTCCCATCGGGCCGAGGCCAACTCCTGGCCCGGACCCAGCTGTTCCCAAAGCTTGAGGGCCAACCCGGGGATGGCGGACGAGGCCATGATGGCCGCGACACGCAGGCTCTCGAAGACGCCCCAGAGCACTTGTTGCAGAAGTGCCAGGTCGCCGGCCTTGGCCAGCGCCCAGGGTGCCATCCTGTCGATGAACAGGTTGGTCTCGTCGAGCAGGCCCCAGACCGCACCCAGCGCCTCATGCAAGGCGAGCCGCCCCATTGCCTCGCGATGAGCGTCACGCGCGGCTGCGGCCGCAGCCGCAAGGGCGCTGACCTCGGCAGGCAAATCCTGCGGCCGTGCGACACGCATCTCGAAATGACGCTCGGCGAACGTCAGCATCCTGTGCAGGGCGTTACCGAAATTGTTGGCCAAATCCGCATTGACACGATTCTCGAAGGCTTCCTGCGTGAACTCGCCATCCTTGCCGAAGACAATCTCGCGAAGCAGGTAGTACCGCAGGGCATCAGCACCGTATTCCCGAGCCATGGTAACGGGATCGACGACGACTCCCGTCGACTTCGACATCTTCTCTTGGCCGACCAGCACCCAGCCGTGGGCATAGACCTTGCGGGGCAAGGGCAGGTCGAGGGCCAGCAGGAGGGCGGGCCAGATGATGGCGTGGAACTTGGTGATGTCCTTGCCGACAAGGTGGAGATCCGCGGGCCACCAGTACTGGAACAAGGCCTCGTCGCGCATGTAGCCGATGCCCGACAAGTAGTTGGAGAGGGCGTCAATCCAGACATAAATGACGTGGTCAGGGTCCTCCGCGACAGGAACGCCCCATTTCAGGCTCTGCCGCGAAACGGAGACATCGGGAAACCCCTCGAGCAGGTTCAGCGTCTCGCGACACCGCCAATCGGGCTCGAGCGGCCGGGCGTCACTCTCCAGCCAAGCCCGGACGCGCTCCTTGTAGCGGGAGACGAGGAAGACATAATTCTCCTCGCTCTGCCATTCCGTGGGCGTGCCATGCACCGGACAATGCCGATCCTCGGCCATGTCACGTTCAAGCTTGAACTCCTCGCAGGAGCGGCAGTACCAGCCCTCGTAGCGGGCCTTGGCAATGTCCCCCTGTTGCAGCAAGCGCGAGAAGATGCGCTGGACCATGGCCTCGTGGTCCGCATCCGTGGTGCGGATGAACCGATCCGGAGCGACACCGAGCAGTTCCCAGGCTTCCTTGAATTGAGCTGCCTTCTCGTCACACCAGGCGGCCGGGGAGACCCCGGCCTCGCGGGCGACCTTCTCGATCTTGGCCCCGTGCTCATCCGTGCCCGTCAGGTAGAACACGTCGCCAGGGCCCAGCAGGAGTCGCTGGTGGCGGGCAATCATGTCGGCGGCAATCTTCTCGTAGGCGTGGCCGAGATGAGGCCGTCCGTTGACGTAGTCGATGGCGGTGGTGACGTAGTAGGACACGGTGTACTCCAGAAGGCCTTACAAAGGGCCATGACCCATGCTATCCTGTGGCACTACGGCGCGGTAGCTCAGTTGGTAGAGCACTAGACTGAAAATCTGGGTGTCGGCGGTTCGATTCCGCCCTGCGCCACCTGAAGGTCCCGTCTTCCTCCTGAAGGCGGGACCATTTGCTTTGTCTTGCTTCTCCATGATCGTTTGCTCTCGCGGGATTAAATCTTGCGCATGGCTCGCAAGCTTTTCGGATAACCCCGAAGGTCGGGGGGACCGCCTTGCGAGGAGGACATGATGATTACCGAGCTGATTCTGGCCCAGCGGCTCATGCGTGGAGGGAACGAGGACATCGACGTCGAGGATGACCGGGGCTTCAGAGATGCCGGCCTGATGGCAGCCATGCTCGATCTTGAGCCGCATCATGCGTTGCAGCGTACGCTGGAGGGGATTGGTCAGGTACTCAAGGAGCAGACCGATCTGCTCAAGGGCCTGGCGGACCACAAACAGATCGGTCGGGGAGGCGGCCTTTCCTCCGAGATGGCACTTGAGGCATTCAAGAGGCTCGACAACGACAAGGATGGCCTCGTGACACGTGCCGAGCTGGACCGTCATCTCTGCCTGGCCGCGCAGCCAACCGGGCTGAGACAGGGTGCGGAAGCAGTTGCAGCCGGCCCCCAGCCGAGCGGCGGAACCCGGCAGGCTTGAACTCTGGAAGGTGCGGCCTTCGAAGGCTGACGCCCCGGTCCGAAGGGCCAGTCGCCATCCGGACCGGGGCGTCATTCATGTCTTCGTGAGCGGGGCGAAACTTGGAATCCAGATGAAATGTTGCCAGCAGGTGCAAGTCAGCCGGGATAGATCGCTTGTCAAAGGCATTCTTCATCCACCCTGAAGGAGGAATCGTTCATATTCGGTCCGCTGATGGCGCATATTTTCATGAATCCGCTAGGTTTCTCATTCGTCTCGCCCGCCCCGCAGCCCGCCATCGGTGCGGAGGCCATTCTGGGCATGGAGCGCCACCAGACGATGTTGCGGGAGTTCGACCGACTTCGTGAGGCAGACCAGAATCGCCATGTCAGCTTGCTTCAATATGTGGGTGGGATCGAGGAGGCGCTCAGGGAGCGGAACCAGGTCCTGCGCGGCGCACGGGACAGCAACCAAGCAGGGGCGGACGGAGGCATCACTTCGTCTCTGGCCCTCGACGTGTTCAAGACGCTCGACAACGACAAGGACGGCACCGTGACTCGTGCCGAACTGGACCGCTATCTCGGCTTGGCCTGACACTGCCGACCGATTGAGGCAGGCGGGGCCCGGGAAGGACACGAAGCCTTCCGGCCCGCCTACTGCTCAGCGAAGGCCCACGAGCTTGTGGGTCTGCAAGGAGAGGCGCCACTCCGGATGCGCCATGCAGTAGGCGATCGCCGCGTCGGTTGCCGCTGCCTTGTCCGGGCCATCCATGGGCTGCAGGAAGAAGTGGTCGAACGCCAGGCCCTTGAAGCGTTCCGGTTGCGCATCCGCCTGGGGATAGACCAGCTTGAGTTCATGGCCACTGGTCTGAACCAGCGGAGCATCGGCCTTGGGGCTGACGCAAACCCAGTCGACGTCCTCCGGAACGGGCCGGGTACCGTTGGTCTCGATGGCGACCCGGAACCCCGCCTGCTGCAGGGCCCTGACAAGGGCGGAATCGAGTTGCAGCGTCGGTTCACCACCCGTGCAGACGACCCAGCGGCGCGGCCCGCTAGCGCCCGTCGCGACCCAAGCCTCATTGACGGCACGGACCAGGGCCTGCTCATCGTAGGAGCCACCGCCAGGACCGTTCGTGCCCACGAAGTCCGTATCGCAGAAGACGCACGTGGCTCCGGGGCGATCGTCCTCTCTGCCCGTCCAGAGATTGCATCCCGCAAACCTCAGGAACACGGCCATCTGGCCAGCCTGAGCACCCTCCCCCTGAAGCGTGGGGTAGATCTCCTTGATCGCGTATCGCCGGGGCTCGCTCATCCCGTCATGGTAAGCACCCGACGCAGAGGCGACCAGCCCGACGTCGCGACTACTTGCCCACCTGGCCGATGATGGAGAAGACCGGCAGGTACATCGCCACGACGATGGACCCGACCAGAATGCCGATGGAGGCCATCATGATGGGCTCAAGCAGGCTCGTGAGCGACTTGATGGAGGCCTCGACCTCACTGTCGAAGAAGTCCGCGACCTTTTCCAGCATGCCGTCGATCTGCCCCGTTTCCTCGCCGACCGAGACCATCTGCGTCACCATGGGCGGGAAGATGTCGGCCTTCTCAAGGGGTTTGGAGATACCCTCACCTTCACGCACGGCCTGGCGAATGTCCTCCATGGCACCTGAGATGACGGTATTGCCTGCCGAATCACGGACGATCTCGAGGGCCGACAACAAGGGCACGCCTGAGCGCAACAGCGTTCCCAGCGTCCGCGTGAAGCGCGCCACGGCGACCTTCTGGACGATGCCGCCCACCACGGGCAACTGCAACATGTACTTGTCGATCACGTGACGCCCCTGGTCGGTCGCGGCGAAACGCTTGTAGAGAAAAACCGCGATGGCAATGGTGCAGACCATGCTGAGACCAGCAGGTCCCCGTGCATTTTCGGACAGGTCAATCATGAACTGGGTGTAGGCAGGCAACTTGGCATTCATCTGCGCGAACATGTTCGAGAAGACCGGCAAGATGAACAGCAGCATGCCGATGAAGATCGAGACGGCCATGATGGCCACGGCAATCGGATAGGTCATGGCCGACTTGACCTGCCGACGAAGTCGCGCGGACGCCTCATTGAAGCTCGCGATGCGCTGGAGGACCTCGTCAAGCACACCACCCGCCTCACCGGCCCGGACCATGCCGACGAAAAGATTGTCGAAGACGTCAGGATGCTTGGCCATCGCATCCGAAAGCGCGGTGCCTGCCTCGACACGCATCCGGATGTCGTCGGCGACCTCCGACAGGGCTGCGTTGCTCGTCTGTTCCGCCATGATCGACAGGGCACGGACCAAGGCCACACCGGAGTTAATCATGGTGGCCAACTGCCGCGTGAAGATCGACAGGTCCTCAAGCTTGACCTTGGGCTTGAGGAAGCTCAGGTTACGCAGACGCTCGCTCAGGCTTGGGCCGAGATCGACCGCCTCTTCTCCCGTACCGTCCTTGGCCACTCGTAGCGGCGTGACGATGATGTAGCCCATCTCGCGCAGCTTGTCCCGGACCTCTTCGGGCGAGTTGCCCGGCATGACCTTGATGAAGGACTTGCCGCGGTAGTCCCGGACCTTGCAGCTGTACTGGGGCATCGTAACGCTCCTAGTGCGCCATCGACTGGGCCATGGACCCTGCCGGTGCCGCACCGATCATGCGGATCAGGTCGTCCGGGCGCGACGTCTTTGAGACGGCGTCCTCGTAGGCGATCTGCTTGTTCAGATAGAGGTCGCGCAAGGCATTTTCGAGCGTTTGCATGCCGTACTTCTGCCCCGTCTGGATCGACGAATAGATCTGGGCCGTCTTGCCTTCACGGACCAGATTGGCGATGGCGGGCGTGTTGACCATGATCTCGAGGGCCATGCATCGCCCCTTGCCGGCCTTCCCGGGCTCACCCATCTTGGGCACCAAGGTCTGCGAGAGAACGGCGACAAGCGAGTTGGAAATCTGAACGCGAATCTGCTGCTGCTGGTGAGGCGGGAAGACGTCGACGATACGGTCGACCGTCTGCATCGCCGAGCTGGTGTGCAGCGTGCCGAAGACAAGGTGGCCGGTCTCCGCCGCCGACATGGCGAGGCGGATGGTCTCGAGGTCGCGCATCTCGCCGACCAGGATGACGTCGGGATCTTCGCGCAGGGCCGCCCTCAGGGCATTGTCAAAGCTTCGCGTATCGGCCCCCAGTTCGCGCTGATTGACGAGACTCATCTTGGGCGTATGGACGAACTCGATGGGATCCTCGATGGTGAGGATGTGCTCGGCCCGCGTGGCATTGATGTTGTCGATCATGGCAGCGAGGGTCGTCGACTTGCCCGAACCCGTCGGCCCAGTGACCAGAATGACGCCGCGAGGCTTGTGGGTCAGCTCACGGATCAGCGGGGGCAGCCCCAGGTCCTCGAAGCGCGGCACTTTCGACTTGATGGTACGCAAGACTGCGGCGAAGGCACCCTTGGAGCGAAAGGCATTGACGCGGAACCGGCCCAGGCCGACGACACCGTAGGAGCAGTCCAGCTCCAACGTCTGCTCGAGGGTCTTGCGCTGGTCATTGGAGAGAATCGAGAAGATGAGGCGCTGGGTATCCTCGGGAGACAGCGGCTCATAATCCGTGCGCACCAGCTTCCCGTTGATGCGGATGATCGGCGGAACGCCGGAAGAGATATGCAGGTCCGACCCGTCCCGGTCGAAGGTCAGCTGCAGCAGTTCTTCCATGTACACGGCGGATGTCCCTCCAAGGGTGGCGTCGGTTCAGCGATTGTCGGCTACGCGGCAAGCAGGGTCCCGCAGTTGGGACAACCCTTCCAGCCCTCTTCAACCCGCTGGTGGCACTGCGGGCACATCTTCTTGAGATCCACCTGGCAGAAGGGACACTTGATGAACTCGTCCCCGACGGGATTCCGACAGCTGGGGCAGAGCTTCTCCTCGCCCTCGCCCGAGAACGTCACGCGGACGACCTCCTCGAGCGAGGTGTGGCCATCCCGGACAAGCTTCAAGGAATAGTCCTTGAGCGTCACCATACCGGTCTGCTTGGCTGCATAGCGAATCAGCGCCGTGGAGGCACCACGACCCACGAGGTCACGCAGTTCGTCGTTCATCTTCATGATCTCGTAGACGCCCATGCGGCCGGAGTAGCCCTTGTTGCACTGGGGGCAACCCACCGCCTTGTAGAAGGTCGGCAGGGCGTTCGGGTCATAGCGATAGCCGACAAAGTCCAGATCGCGCACCTCGGGCGTATAGGGAACCTTGCAGGCCGAGCATAGGCGACGGACGAGCCGCTGGGCGACGACGCCGATGGTCGCGGCGGAGACCAGGAAGCCTTCGACCCCCATCTCGGAGAGCCTCATGATGGCACCTGGGGCGTCGTTGGTATGAAGCGAGGTGAACACCAGATGCCCCGTAAGGGCGGACTCGATGGCAATCTTGGCGACCTCGTAATCGCGCGTCTCGCCAATCAGCATGATGTCCGGGTCCTGCCTCAGGAATGCCTTCAGGATGCGGGCGAAGGTATAGCCAATCTCGGGACGCGCCTGACACTGGATAAGTCCCGGGGCATCGTACTCAATCGGGTCCTCAGCGGTGGAGATATTGACGTCCGGGGTGTTCCGCTCGTTCAGGATCGAATAGAGCGTGGTCGTCTTCCCCGAGCCCGTGGGCCCCGTCACGAAGATGATGCCGAAGGGGCGATTGGCCATCTCGCGCACCAGCTCGAGATCCTCGGGATAGAGGAAGAGCTTGTCGAGCCCCAGCGTCGTGCTGCCCTTGTCCAGGATGCGCATGCAAACCTTCTCGCCATGCTTGGACGGCAAGGTCGACACGCGGAAGTCCACATCCCGGTTCTTGAAGCGCACGCGGATGCGACCATCCTGCGGCAACCGCTTTTCCGAAATGTCCAGCGAGGCCATGATCTTGAAACGGCTCACCAGGGCGGGCAGGAACTTCTTGGGAATCAGGGACTGTTTGTGCAACAGGCCATCCATGCGGTAGCGGACCTGGACCTCGTTCTCGAAGGGTTCGATGTGGATGTCGGAAACCTTCTTGCCGCCCAGCGCCCCTGTCAGGATCGAATTGGCAAGCTTGATGATGGGCGACTCCTCGCTCATCCTCTCGAGGTCGGTAACCTTGAGGTTGTCCTCCTTCTGCTCGATCATCTCGATGTCGTCGTCGCCGGCCAAATCACCAAGGACGGATGCGATGTCGGGCACGGCCCCGCCCGAACCCTGGGCAGCCACCTGCTCGGGCGACTCGCCGCGCACCTGATCGAGGAACCAGAAGAATTCGTCCTCGGTGATGACGACCTGCTGGATGGAAATGCCCTTGAGCATGAACCGGACGTCATCCAGCGCGATCAGGTTCTGGGGATCGACCATCGCCAGTTGCAGGCGGTTGTTCGTCAGCGATACCGGCACGATCATGTGTTGCCGAATCAGGTTCTCGGGGATGAGTTTCAGGACCTCGGGCGGGACCTTGGTCTTGCGCAGGTTGATGTAACGCAAGCCGTACTGCAGTTCGAGCGCGTCCTTGATGGTCGCCTCGGTGACATAACCCTGCTTGATCAGGATCAGCCCGAGAGACTCCCTCGAGGCTTTCTGAACCTCGACGGCCTGGGCGAGTTGGGCCTCGGTTATCGCATTCGCATTGAGCAGGATCTCCCCAAGCTTCATCTTGACGATGGCCAAGGTGTCCTACCCTCCGTAACGGCACCGCATGCAAAAGGTCCTGAAAGGTTACTTACCCGCCCGGAGCCCGTTGTCTCAAGTGTCGCGGGTCGCGATGACTTCCCAGACCCCGCCGATGTCCAGTTCGGCAACACCCTCGGCAAGCACGACGAGGACACCGATCTCGAGCCCGACAATCATCAGCGAACCTTCGCTGCAATCCATCATCGCCCAGCCCAGCTTGCCGACTTGCATCTTCCGGACCTGGACTTCGAGGTTGGCGAACATCGAGGATGCGATCGCCCCCAGCATCTCACGGTCATGGTCCGACGAGAGCTGTGCCGAGATGACGAGGCCATCACGGCCGACAATCAAGGCACCTGAGGCACCGCGTACCGCCTGGATGCGCTGGAGCATCTGGTCCAGCTCCTCACCCCGGGCCGACGTGATGAGGCGGGTCCGGCCATCGCCACCTTCGCCGCGGTCGATGATCTTCTTGAGCTGATTCTGGTCCACGAGCATCTTGCCCACGGAAACAAGGCCTTCAGGGCGCGGAGGCTCGGGTATTCCGGCCGGGGGCGCCGGTACTCCGAGCGCTGCCTTGGGGGGCTCGGGAGCGACAGGTGGTGGTGAAGGCGGGAGCAACGGTGCCTCGGGGACCACGGCCTCAAGCGGGGGCAAGTAGGCGGCCTCCGGCGCGACCGGGGCCTGCCAGCCGGCATCGGCACCCGCGACAGGAGCTTGCCAGCCACCGTCGGCAGGGGGCTGCCAGCCGGCATCGGCACCTTCGGCAGGGGCTTGCCAGCCACCGTCGGCAGGCGGTTGCCAGCCGGCATCGGCACCTTCGGCAGGGGCTTGCCAGCCACCGTCGGCAGGCGGCTGCCACCCAGCATCGGCACCTTCGGCAGGGGCCTGCCAGCCACCGTCGGCAGGCGGTTGCCAGCCGGCATCGGCACCTTCGGCAGGGGCCTGCCAGCCACCGTCGGCAGGCGGTTGCCAGCCAGCATCGGTGCCTTCGGCAGGGGCTTGCCAGACACCGTCGGCAGCTTCGGGGGGAGCCTGCCAATCCGCATCCGCCGCAGGCGCGGCATCTTGCCAGCCATCGACGACTGGAGCGTCTGCGACCACCGACGTGGTGTCCGCGGCGCCAGGCAACATGCCCATGAACTCGCCCATCAGGTCCGCCGCCGGCGACGACACCGGTTCCTCAGGCTGGGCAGCTACGGCTGCGGGCTGAGGCTCAAAGCTGTCGAACAGGCTGTCCAGCGAGGCATCGACGCCATCCGGAAAGAGCTTGTTGGGATCCGAGGCAGCGGCATCCTCGGGTTGCCGAGGGGCCGGGGCGGGCGCGGGTACCGCCATCTGAGGCGCTGGTCCGGGCGCTTGCTCCCAACTGCTCGAGGCTCCCCAGCCATCATCGGCAGGGGCCTCCGTCGGCGCCGCATCCGTGGGGGCCGACGAACCACTCAGCCAATCCTGCCCCATCGGACCTGCATCGGCCCAATCCGCAGCAGGAGCACCGCCCCCGCCTTCGCCAGCGGGGGTCCACGCATCTGCGCTATCACCCCAGTTCGCTTCACCGCCCCAACTGCTGTCCGAGGTATCCCAGCCCGCCTCTGCGGCCAGCGAGGTCTCCTCATCGGACCAACCGGCGTCTTCCGCTACCGAAGCCGCATCAGCGTCCCTGCGCTTCTTGCCTTTGGCAGGCTTTGCCTTGCCCTTGCCCCCGGGCAACAGGCGTGCCAGGAAGCCCATGAGGCCACCGGAGGGAGCCTTGCCGGACTTGCCCTTACCCTTGCCCTTCGTGGCGGCTTTGGACTTTTGCCTTGCCATGCGTGTTCCTCGAGAAGCGCGTTCCGACCGGGCCGAACAAGGTCAGGACGACATGCTATGTTACCCGGGGCCCGACGATTCTCACGCCAGCCGCCCACGGCTGCGGGTCAGCTGCGTCGACGCGCCCCGAGTCGAAATTCGAGCTCAGCGAGCAAGCCAGCTTCGAGGACCTCGATCTCGGCATCCTTCAGTGTCCGATCCTCGGCCCCGAAGTCCAGCGCCATCGCGAGGCTGACCGAGCCATCGGGCAACCCGGGCCCGGCATAGCGATCAAAGCAGCGCACGGACCGCACGGCCTGTCCACCTGCGTCGCGAATGACGCTCTCGACCTCTGCCGCCGTCACCGTCGAAGCCACCACGACCGCGAGGTCGCGACGTGCGACCGGGTAGCGGTCGAAAGGCAGGAAATGCCGTAGGCCCTTTTCACCCGCAAGCGCAGGCAACCGCACTTCGACCAGAACAACCCGCCCCCAGGCTGCTAGATCGAGCTTTTCGAGAAGTTCAGGATGCACTTCTGCTGCCACGCAGGAGCCGGACGGCCCACCGACGGCCGTCCGGCCGGGCTGCAGGCCGGGCAGAGTCGCCGCCCGCCATCCGGCCGTTCCGGCCACGCCCAGACAAGCCAAGAGGGACTCGAGCAGCCCTTGTCCCCAGCGGACATCCGGCTGCAGTGCCTGAGGGACATGGAGCCAGGGCCCCGTCTCGAGGCCACCGGCGATCAGGGCTGCGAAACGCTGCTCCTCACGAATCTCGCCATCCTCGACCCACGCAACCTGCCCGACCTCGAAGAACATCGCCCGTTCCGCCCCTTCGCGACGACGGCGGGTCGCAATCTCGAGCAACCCCGGCCAGAGCGAGCGCCTCAGGACCTGGAATTCGCCCATGGCCTCGGCAACGGCAACGGCAGGCCAGGACACGAAAACATTATCCCGATGGGCCGCCACGAGCGAGGGCAGGACCACCTCGTCCAGTCCGGCCGCCGTGGCCCAGCCACGCAAGGTCGCCGCGACATCGGCCTTGCCGGCACCCGCGAGCCGGACCATCGGGGGCAGGATCGCTGGTATGGCATCGAGACCACACTGGAAGGCAACTTCCTCGACGAAGTCCACCTCACGCTGCAGGTCGAGACGCCGCCAATCGGGGGGAGTGACCTGCCAAGTCGCATCCTTGGCATCCACCTTGGCACCGATGCGCTCCAGAGCGGCGAGTTGGCCCTGATCCGCAACATCAAGGCCCAGCAATGCACGGGCTCGTGCCGGCCGGAAAGCGACGACGGGCGCAACGATCGCGCCAGGAACCGGAACCAGATCCGCTGCCTGACCGGCCCGGCCCCCGGCCACGTCCACGATGCGCCGCACGGCCTCGGCGAGCAGCGCCGGAATGGAATCTGCATCCACGCCTCGCGAGAAACGCTGGGCAGATTCGGAGTTCACCTGATGGCGCCGGGCCGTCGCACGGACCGCGGCGGGTTCGAAGCTGGCAACCTCGAGCAGCAGCGCCGTCGTACTCGCCTGCACGGCCGTCGCCTCACCACCCATCACGCCGGCAAGGGCGACTGGCCCTTCCGCATCCGCCACCACGAGGTCCGCTTCATCCAGTTGCACCTCGCGGCCATCGAGCAGAACAAGCGTCTCGCCTGCCACGCCCGAACGGACCTGCATACGCCCGCCCTGCAGGTGCTGCGCGTCAAAGACATGCATCGGCTGACCGAATTCGAGCAGCATCAGGTTGGTGACATCGACGATGCCGTCCACGGCCCTGAGACCAGCCGCCTCGAGGACGCGCGCCACATCAGGCGCAGAGGGGGGAACGCTTACGCCCTCGATGGCGCAGGCCGCATAGCGCCAGATACCTTCAGGCGCGACGGTCAGTTGTGGCGCTGCCGGTCCGCCAGCCGGGAAAGCCACTGGGGACGGCAAGGGGACCAGATGCCCCAAGCCCAACGCAGCCAACTCGCGCGCTACACCGTGGGCGGACAAGAGATCACCGCGATGGGCCGGCACCGCAAGATCCAGCACGACCTCCCCCAAATCCATCGCTTCGGCGATGGGCAGGCCCAACACCGTTTCCGAAGGCAGGACCCAGACGCCGTCCACGCCGTCCCCAAGCGCCAGCTCCTCGCGCGAGCAGAACATGCCTTGGGACATCACGCCCCGCATCTTTGAGGCCGCGATGGCCTTGCTCGTCGGCAAGACAGCACCGTCGAGCGCGACGGGCACGATGTCTCCGGCCTGTACGTTGGTTGCCGCCGTGACGATCTGCAAGGCACCCGCAGCCCCGGCATCCACCGAGCAGACCCGGAGACGGTCCGCATCCGGATGGGCAGCAGCGTCTACGATACGTCCCGTGATGACCCGGTCCATACCTGGCGCAAACCGCTCCACGCCTTCGAGTTCGAGAGGCGACCGCGCAAGCGTCGCGCTGACCTCGCCAAGGCTCCAGGTCCCTCCAAGTCGGCCGCGCAGCAGATTCAAGGGCAGACGCACGGCACTCTCCTAGAACTGGGCCAAGAAACGGGCATCGTTCTCCCAAAGCAGGCGGATGTCCGGAATCCGGTGCCGAAGCATGGCGATGCGCTCCACGCCAAGACCGAAAGCGAAGCCCGAATAACGCTCGGAATCGATACCGACGGCCTCGAGAACCGCCGGATCCACCATGCCGCAGCCCAATATCTCGAGCCAGCCCGTATGGGAACAGATTCTACACCCCGCGCCCTCGCAGAAGACGCACCGCACATCCATCTCGGCCGACGGTTCAGTGAAGGGAAAGAAACTGGGCCGCAACCGCATGGGCGTCCCCGAGCCAAAAACCCCTTCGGCGAAAGCCTGAAGAACGCCCTTGAGGTGGGCAAAAGTGATGCCCTCAGCCACATGCAGGCCTTCGAGCTGGTGAAACATCGGGTAGTGGCGCGGAGTCACGGCGTCGCGACGGTAAACCCGACCCGGCGCGATGATCCGGAAAGGCGGCTTGCCCGCCGCCATATGGCGAATCTGGACCGATGAGGTCTGGGTGCGAAGCAGGCGACCGTCCGGCAGGTAGAACGTATCCTTGGGGTCCCGGGCCGGATGATCCTCCGGCGTATTGAGCGCCGAGAAGTTGTGCCACGCATCCTCGACCTCCGGGCCCTCGGCAAGCCCGTAGCCCAAGCTCTTGAACAGGGCAACCAACTCGTCACGTACCTGGGACAGGACATGCGCATGGCCCATCGAGCGACCAATGGAAGGCATCGAGACATCCAACGCCTCAGCCTCGATACGTGCTGCCGTCTCGGCCGCACGAAGCACGCCCCCTCTCTCCGCATGGGCGGCCTCAAGCGCCACCTTGAGCCGATTGACAGCGCCCCCGTATGGCTTGCGCGCTTCGGGGGGCAGGGTCGGAATCAGCTTAAGGGCCTGCGTGACCCGCCCGCGCTCGCGGCCGAGAAACTCGGTCAACCAACCCTCTAGCCCGGCCGTCGTCGACAACGTAGCAAGCCGATCAAGCGCTTCCCGCTCGATCGACTCAAGTGCTTCCTGAGCGGTCGTCATCCGGCTAATCCGTTTTCAGGCGTGCCCGCGGGGGGGCCTCAGAAGGGGTACGGACCGTCGAAGTCCTCTGGCTCGCCGCCCCCCAAGGGGTCCGCCTCAAACGCCGGAGAGGATGACTTGGGCGCGACCGGGCGATCCACATCATAGGAAGACATCGTGGAGGCAGGGAGCCCTGGCTCCATCCCGGTGCCGATCGCCTGAACAACAGCAGCCTCGATGAAGATCCGGGTCGCGTTCTGCTCGTCCCGGAACGTCTTCATGCGACCTTCGACGGCCACGACCGACCCAGGTTTCAACTGCGCGGCCACCTCAGCCTGACGCCCGACCGCCTCGACGGAGAAGACATCAAAGCGAGGGGCATCCTGCTCATTGCGCGCCGCCTTGGCCACACGCATGCGAAACCGGGTCAGGTCATAGCCCGTAGGGGTGGTACCGCGATGGGGCACGCCCTGGGCATCGGTATCGACCGTACCCACAAGCACAATCTGGTTGACCGACACGCGCCTGATCCTAGGCTTCGGCCGGCGCGGCAGCAGCCTTGGTCTGGATGGGGCCGGCCTCTTCCTGCGTCAGGATCATGGCCCGAAGGAAGTCATCCGAAATGGCGAACAGACGACGAAGTTCGTCAAGCAGGAGCTGCGCACCCTCGAAGTTGACGAGGCAGTAGGTGCCTTCGCGCTGATCGTTCACTTCATAGGCCAAGCGACGCTTGCCCTTCTTCTCGTGGCGGACGACCGAACCGCCGAACTTGGCGATCAGGTCCTCGACCTGCTTCATGGCCGCATCCACCTGCTCATCCTCGAGCTGGGGACGGACGATGTACATCGACTCGTAAGCCTTGGTCACGACAATGTCTCCACACGGACAACGGCCCGCCGCCTGCAGCGGTCGAACAAAAGGGATGAAGCTTCAGCGTACCACGTCAGGCCCCTTCGGGAAAGAGGGACCCGCGTCGTCAGGCCGTCGCCTGTGCCGACGGAGGCAGCCCGGCAGGCGGCTGCTTCGCAGCAGCGCGATCCCGCCAGAGCACCAGCAGGGGCGCCGCATTGAAGATGCTGCTGTACGTACCCGACACGATGCCGATGAGCATCGACAGACAGAAGAAGAAGATGCTCGAGCCGCCGAAGAGAACCAGCGGAATCAACGTCAGAACCACGGTGAGGCTGGTATTGATCGAGCGGGCGAAGGTCTGATTGACGCTGCGGTTGGCCACGTCCCCGAAAGTGTCGCCTTTGCGCGCCAGCCCAAGGTTCTCGCGGAAGCGATCGAAGATGACGATAGTGTCGTGGACCGAGAAACCCATGACCGTGAGCAACGCCGTCACGAGGAGGCCATCCGCCTCGGCACCCAGCGTAAGACTGAGAATCGCGAACGAGCCAAGCATGACGACCACGTCATGGACCATTGCCGCGATGGCGCACATGGCGAAATCGAACTGATAGCGAACGGCGATGTAGCCCAGAATGACCAGAATGCCCGCGACAAGGGCCAACATGGCGTTTCGGAGCAGCTCGGCACCAATCTTGGGGCCGACCGTCTCGATGCGCTCGGGCACGAAAGCACCCAGACCGGGCTTCTTGGCAAGTTCGGCCTTGATCTGGCCGACCTCGGTCGCGGTCAGCGTCCGAGTGCGCAGTATAAGCGTAGAACCATCCACGCTTCCCGAGGCTGCCCGTTGTGCCGTCTCCAGCACCTCCTGGATTTCGCCCTCGACCTTGTGGCCCTCGAGGTCGATGGTCCCGAGCGCCTCACGCAGTTGCTCGACGGAGACCACCTTGTCGAAACGCAGTTGCAGGAGCGAGCCCCCCATGAAGTCGATTCCCAGCTTGACCGGGGCACCGAACCGCGAGAAGCACATCACGATGGCGATGATGCCCGGGATCATCATGGCGGCCGAGATGCCGAACCACAGGGTCTTGCGGCCCATCACGTCGACGAGGAGCGCGGGATCGGGCGCGCCGGAGGGGGCAGTGTTCTCGACGGCCATCAGATACGGACTCCGAAGAGGGTAGGGGACTTCATCGAGGGAGACTCGAGGACCTGGTGGAGCAGGGCCCGTGTGACGGTGATGGCCGTGAACAGGCTGCAAAGGACGCCGGCGGCGAGCGTGAGCGCGAAGCCCCTGACGAGGCCGGTGCCCAGAGCGTACAGGATGAAGCAGGTCAGCAGCGTGGTCGAGTTCGAGTCGAAAATCGCCGTGAAGGCACGACGGAAGCCGATTTCGATCGCCGAATAGAGGCTGCGCCCGGCACGCAACTCTTCCTTGGTCCGCTCGAAGATGAGCACGTTGGCATCGACGGCCATGCCCACGGACAGAATGAAGCCGGCAATGCCCGGCACCGTGAGCGTGATGGGAATCAGCTTGAAGATGGCCAGGACCAGGACCGCATAGACGGCAAGAGCCAGGTCGGCAACCAGGCCCGGCAGGCGATAGTAGGCGAGCATGAACAGCACGACGAGCACGAAGCCGGCAACGCCCGCCCGGACGGCACTGCGAACGACATCCGTCCCCAGCGAGGCGCCGACGACCCGGTTCTCGATCTCGACGAGGGGGACGGGCAGGGCACCCGCCTTGAGCTGGCTGGCAAGCAACTGGGCTTCCCTGGCCGTGAAGGACCCCGTGATGATCGCTTCGCCCTGGAGAATGGGCTCGTTGACCCGAGGGGCGGACACGACCTTGTCATCCAGCTTGATGGCAATGGTCTGACCCACGAACCGGCTCGTCAGGTCACCGAAGAGCTTGCCACCCTCGGCATTGAACCGCAGCGAAACGTGCCAGCCCTTGCCGATCCCCGCCCCGTCCGGCTGGGCGCTGGCATCGACGAGCATCTTGCCCGTGAGCGGGGTGTCGGCATAGGCCGAGGCCGATGCGTTGCGCATCGGGGAGGTGGTGACAGGCTCCTGGAAGACCAACTGGGCCGTCTTGCCCAGATAGTTCCGGGCCTCATCAGGATTGCGCAGGCCGGGCAGGTCGATGACGACCTGACGCTCGCCCTTGCGCTGGATCGAGGGCTCCGTGACGCCATACTGGTCGACGCGATTGCGAATGACCTGAATGACCGACGCCATGACCTTGTCGTCGACCTTGACCGTGGCGGTGTCCTTGGCCTCGAGGACCAGATGCATGCCGCCTTGAATGTCGAGGCCCAAGCGGAACGGGAGCTGCTTGCCGTCCTGGACGACCCACATCGACCCCATGGTCAGCAGGACCACGAGGAGCAGCATCACCTGGCGCGGCGTTATTTTCACGAAGCATCACCGGTAAAGAAAGGACAAGGCCGTTCAGTCTAGGCCGGTGGCAAGGGAGGGTCAAGAGACCGTAGCATGCAGGAGTGTCGCGATTGCTGCTTGTCCTGCTCGGACTCACCCTGACTGTCCTCGGCCTCTTCCTCGAGGTGCCGTGCCCTGTCGTGGCGCCTGCAGGCGGCCTGCCCCACGGGGGAAGCATCCTGTTCGAGGCCGCGGGCTGGACCGTCGGCACGGCTCCGTGGACCTTGCAAGCCCTCGGGCCGTGGGTTGCCGGCCTGACCCTGCCCCCGGCGCAGGCAAGTGTGGCACTCGCCCTGTGGCTGGTGGCCTGCCTGCTCGGAGCACCCTGGGCAGAGTCGTCCCGCGGCCTCGCGATGCTTGTGGGACCCGCATTCGGCTTCCAGTTCGGCATGGTGGTCCAAGCCCTGGTCATCGCCTGGTGCGTCCGCGGAGGAACGTACCGGCATCGCTTCACCGGCCTGTTGCTGGGCCAAACCGCCTGTTGGTCCTGCGGTGCCGCCTGGCTGGCGCTGCTTGATTTGGAACCCTGGCCCGCGGTCGCAAGCCAGGTATCGGGGCTGCCCGGCCTGCTGGTAGCTTGGGCAACGCTTTCCGCGCTGCCCAACGCACTCGGCCGCCGCAAGGAGGCGCACAGTCCCCCGGCATCGCCTCAAGTCATCCGCTGAACCGGGTCCACGACCGTCCTGAACGGGACAACCCAGCCGTCAAAGCCCGACATGGCCCGCGCGACCTCCTCGGCGTGCAGGGCGTCGCTGGCCCAGCCCACCCAGCACGCCCCGCTTCCCGCGAGCAGGACGCCTTCGGCACCCGCCGCAAGCAAGGCATCCGGGGTTGTCCCCAATGCCGGCAAGGCCCGGCGCACCGGAATCTCAAAATCATTGGCCGTGGCGGCCAGGATGCCCGGCCTGTCGCCACGGAGCCACGCGGACCTCAAGGGCGCGAGATCACAGGGTAGCCGGGCTGGCACTGCGTCGAGCCAATGGTAGGCCTCGCGCGTGGGCACCCGGTCCGGGCCGCAAGCGAGGACACCATGCAGTTCCGGCCCAGTCGGCAACGCTTCAAGCAGCTCCCCGCGGCCCGTGGCCCACGCCGGCCCGTGGCCCAGGAAAAAGGCGACATCCGAACCCAGACCCCGCGCGAGGGAGTCCGCCCGGACCGCATCCAGGTCCCCGCCCAGGACCAGTACTCGCAGGACAGCCGCCGCATCGGCAGATCCGGCACCAAGTCCGCCACCCGCCGGCAGGTGTTTCACGAGATGGAAGGCATAGCCGTCGGGAGAACCCGCCAGCTGCCAAGCCCGATGGGCCAGATTCCGTTCGACAGGCCCGAGGTCCGTGGCGGGGGCACCCTCCGCCCACGAGACCTCCCACGACGTGGCCCCCGGGCGCCGCGCGACACGCAAGACATCGCAGGCATCGATGGCAACCAGCAGGCTGTTGACGGGATGGTAACCGTCGACTCCCGGGGGGCCCACCGAGAGACCGAGGTTCAGCTTGGCACAGACCCGCCAGTTGCCCGCGGGCTCAGTCCGGCAGGGCATCGGCGAGTCGCACCAGGCCGGCCAGGTCGAGCGTTTCGCCGCGAACCAGCGGATCCAGGCCCGCGCAAGCCTCGGACAGGACTTCGGCGGACCAGCCTGCGGCCTTCAGCGCATTGCGCAGGGTCTTGCGCCGCTGGGCAAAGATGGCCCTGACCACACGCCGGAACCGTACCGGACTGGCAGGCGGTACCGCCCATCGGGCGCGAACATCGATGCAAACCACGGCGGAATCCACTCCGGGCACGGGCTTGAAAGCCCTGCGCGGCACCTTGCAGACCAGCCGGACCTCGGCGCGTTGCCGGACCGCGACGGACAAGGCGCCCCACTGGCGCGAACCCGGTTCCGCAAGCAGGCGATCGGCCACCTCTTCCTGGACCATCAGAACCAGCCGGCGGAACGGCGTGCCGGTGTCCCCGGCGTCGTCCGCACCCAAGGCCCGCAAGATCAGCGGGGAAGTCAGGTAGTAGGGGATGTTGGCGACCAGCATCGCCCCCTCAGGCAAGCCGAGCGCGGACCAGGACGTGCCCATGACGTCCGCCCACACCACCTTGAGATTCGGATGGTTGGCCTCGAGCACCCGCAGGCCCGTCCTCAGCCGCTCGTCCAGCTCCACGGCGATGACGCGAGCCCCTGTCGCAAGCAGGCGCTCGGTCAGGGCACCCTTACCTGGTCCCACCTCGAGCACCGTATCGCCACCCTCCGCAGCAGCGGCCTCGATGATGCGGTCGAGAACCGAGGCATCCGTCAGGAAGTTCTGGCCCAGGCTGCGCTTGGCCCTGAAGGCAGGGACCGGCGGTCGCTGATTCATGACTGCACCGTGCCGATGCGAGGCTCCTGCCCCGCACGCAAACGCTTCAAGTTGTCTTTGTGCCGGAAGATGATCCAGGGCCCCGCAACGCCGCCAAAGAGCACGACGGGCAGGGAAACGGACCAAGGCGCCAGGCCCAAATTCCCGAGCAACAAGGCAAGGGGCATGGCCGCTGCCGCCCCGATGCTGGCCACGGAGACCGTACGGGTCGTGGCAAGCAGCACCACCCAGACGACCAGCACGACGGCCGCGCCAGCCGTCGAAAGGGCGAGAAGCGCACCCGCCGTCGTCGCGACGCCCTTGCCGCCGGCACCCTGAAGCCACGGCGAATGGCCATGGCCTGCCAAGGCGAGCAGCGCCGCCGCCACCACGACAGGCAAGGGGGCAGCCCAAGCCTCGGCCAGCAGGATGGCCAGGGCACCCTTGCTGGCGTCAAGCAACAGGCAGCAGGCCCCGACGAGCTTGCCCGCGGCCCGGTCGGCATTGGTCGCACCGACGTTGCCGCTGCCCGTGGAACGGACATCCCGACCCGAGAACCACCGCGGAAGCAGATAGGAAAAGGGAACGGTCCCGATGAGCCAAGCCAAGGGCAGGACAACCCACCAAGCGGCCGGCATCAACGCTCGCGGCGCTCCCGACGCGGCCGGTAGATAAACCTTATGGGCACCCCGACGAAGCCGAAGGCATCCCGCATCCGATGCTCGAGATAGCGCGTGTACGAGGGCACCGAGAGCTCGGGTTCGTTGCAGAAGAGGATGAAGGTCGGCGGGTGAGTCGGCCCTTGCTGGGCGTAGTAGACCTTCAGGCGCCGGCCGTGTCGGGTCGGTGCGGGCTGCATGGCCGTCGCCTCGGACATGACTTCGTTCAGGACCCCCGTCGTGATGCGACGACCATTCTCGTCCGCGACCTTGATGGCGGTATCCAGCACCTGCAGCGCGCGCTGGCCCGTAAGGGCAGAGATGAAGACGACAGGCGCGAAGTCCGCGTGAGGCAGTGCCGCAAGCACGTCGCGACGGAATGGCTCCATCGTGTGCTGGTCCTTGGGCACGAGGTCCCACTTGTTGACGACGAGCACCAGACCCTTGCCGCCTTCGACCGCCATCTCGGCGAGCCGCTTGTCCTGGTCCGTGACACCCATCGTGCCGTCCATGACGAGCACCACGACGTCAGCGCGCTCGAGGGCCTTCAAGGCGCGGACAACCGAGAACTGCTCCACGCCGTAGTCGACCTTGGATTTTCGTCGGATGCCGGCCGTATCGACCAACCAGAACCGACGCCCGTCATGTTCGATGGCCGTGTCGATGGCATCGCGCGTCGTCCCCGAGACGGGGGAGACGATCATCCGGTCCTCGCCGATCAGCCGATTGACGAGCGAGCTCTTGCCCGCATTGGGACGCCCGACGACCGCAATCCGGATGGAGTCGTCCTCCTCGTGGGCATCGACCACCGGCAGACCGACGAGCATCGCATCGAGCATGTCGCCCGTGCCGGTGCCGTGTACCCCCGACACCGGCCAGGGCTGGCCGAGCCCTAGGGCGTGGAACTCGAGAACCTGCTCGAAATCCTCATACCGGTCGCACTTGTTGACGACCACGAGGACCGGCTTGCGGGACTTGCGCAGAAGATGAGCAATCTCGTCGTCGGCAGGCAAACGACCTGCCTTCCCGTCCACGACGAACAGGACGAGGTCGGCCTCGGCGATGGCCAAACGGGCCTGGTCGGCCACCTGAGCCAGCATGTCGTCGTCGGTACCGGGGACGATGCCTCCGGTATCGACAGCCAAGAACTGGCGCCCACACCACTCGACGCGGGCATAGAGCCTGTCGCGGGTCACCCCCTCCTCACCGTGGACGATGGCCTCGCGCGACCCGACAAAGCGGTTCAGCAGCGTTGACTTGCCAACATTGGGACGACCGACGATGGCCACGATGGGCAGGTTCAAGACAACACCTCGAATGGTTCCGGCTCGCGAAAGCCCTGGACGACCACGGTCCGCGGCAACCGCTCCCGGAGAAAACCGACGACCACGTCCACGACGGGCTCCTCGGAGGCCTGATGGCCGACCTCGAGAACACAGACCCCGTGCGCCGACGCATCCAGGGCGTCGTGATAACGAATCTCGCCCGTGATGTAGAGGTCGATGCCGAGCGCTGCGACGCGGGGCCAGAAGTCCCCACCCGCGCCGGAGCAGACGGCCACCGAGGCCACCTCCCGGTCGTGGCCGCGCACCAGGCGAAGCGAACGTGCCTGCAGGGTGCGGCCGACCTCGCGGCACAGCGCATCGAGGGCCCGGGGCGCTGCGAGCTGGCCCCAGAGGCCCAGCCCCCAGGGAAGCCCCTCCTCGTCGCGCCCCTCAGGCACGAGGATCTGGTCCAGGTCCCAGCCCATCAGGTCGGAGAGACGCCGGTTGCAAGCCGTGACATCCAGATTGGTGTGCGCGGCGTAAAGCATCAGGTCCCCGGCGAGCGCCTCAGCCAGGACACGACCCGACTCGCGGTCCGTTCGCACCTCGGAGAGGGGCTTGAAGATCAGCGGATGATGGGTCACGAGGACGTTCGCACCCATGGCCCGAGCCGCACGGACGGCAGCCATCGAGGGGTTGACGCTGACACAGACCCCGGTGACAGGACCTGCGTCACGCCCGACCTGCAGGCCGACACGGTCCCAGGACGCGGCCCGGGTCGGCGGAGCCAATACCTCGAGCCAGCGGACAAGCTCCGAGCGCTCCATGCACTCATGCTAGCACGGAGGCCCCGAAGCAGCCTGAGCGGCTATAATGGAACAGATCTCCATGCCCGTCGACGTACCCCCGACCCGTCACCTGCCCGCCACGTTCCGGCCAGCCTCGGCCACGTCAGGCGCAGCGGGCTGGCAAGTAGGCGGAAATCCTCTGGCCGGGCTTGCCGAGGCCCTCGGCACCCCCGTCTGGGTGATCGACACGGGCGAAATCCGGTCGCGTCTCCGACGCTTGTTCGCGGCCTGCAGCGCACACTGGCCCTCCGGGGCGCGGATTCTCTTCGCCAGCAAGGCCCATGGCCATCCTGCCATTGCCCGGCTGCTGGCCGACGGGGGAGCCGACCTCGAGACGGTGTCCATCGGTGAAATCGAGGCGGCCGTGGCGGCCGGGGTGGGGGGAGATCGTATCGTCCTGCAGGGACACGGCCGGGCACCTGACGATCACGCCCGGGCCCTGGCCCACGGCGTGCGGCGCTTCCACGTCGATGCCTGCGACGAGATTGCCCCGTTGGCCGAGGCGGCGGCAAGCGCAGGGGTCTCGGTGGAGGTGCTGGTGCGTGTCCTGCCGGGCATCACGGCCGATACCCACCCCGCGCTCGCGACCGGCGTCGCAGGCAGCAAGTTCGGCCTGCCCGAGGGGCCGGATCTGGACCAGGCCGTCGGGGCCATTCGCCGTGCCGGCAACCTGAAGTTGATCGGCCTCCAGCTCCACACGGGGTCCCAGATCCATGACCCTGAAACCTTCAAGGCCACGGGGGCCGTGGCCGGGCGTATTGCTGCGGACCTGCACCGCCGCACGGGCTGGATGCCCGCCGTTCTGGACCTGGGCGGAGGCCTGGCCGTGCCTTATGGCCCTGACGATGCCGAGCCGAATCCGGAGGCCTGGATCGAGGCGCTGGCTCGGGGCTTTGCCGAGGGCTGGCCCGACGCACCGGCCACGTGGCCCCAGCTGGTCGTGGAGCCAGGCCGTTGGCTGGTCGCCACAGCCGGCTGCACCGTCTACACCATCCTCTCCGTCAAGCATGCCAATGGCTGCGTCGTCGTCGACGGGGGCCTCGCGGACAATCCCCGGGTGTCCCTGTACGAGGCGAACTACGTTCACGAAGGCCTGCTGCCCGGACAGTCGGAAGGCGGGCGTGCTTGGCGACTCGTCGGCAGGACGTGCGAAGAAGGCGACGAGTTGGGTACCGTGATGCTGCGGGATCCCCGGCCCGGTGATCGCATCGTCGGCTGGGTCGCGGGGGCTTATCACTACGCCATGGCCTCCCGCTACAATCGCCTGCCCCGACCTGCGCTCGTTCTGGTCGAGGCCGGCCGTCGCGCGCTGGCCAGCCGTCGCGAGCGACCTGCCGACCTGCTGGCTACGGAAATCCCGTCGCCCGAGTGGTCCCTCGGATGAGCACGTCCGCCATTCTCGACGCCCTGGTGCGGCTGCTTTCCGTCCTGCGCTGGCAGGACCTGCTCGACATCACCATCGTGTCGCTGGTGTTCTATCGTCTGTTCCTGCTGATCCGGGGCACGCGCGCCGTCCAGTTGCTGCGCGGCCTTCTTCTGCTGCTGACGGCCTATCTGGTTGCGAATGCCCTGCAGTTGCACACCATCACGTGGCTGGTCCAGAGCACGGCCACCATGCTGATCGTGGCCGTCCCTCTCGTCTTCCAGCCAGAGTTGCGACGGGCGCTCGCGATGCTGGGTCAGGGCGAGATCTTCCGTCCCGAGCGATTCGCGGCGGCACGCCCCGACGAGGAGGTCCAGCATCTCATCGGCGAGCTTGTGGCAACGGCTCGTGTCCTGACCAGCCGAAAGGTCGGGGCACTGATCATCCTCGAACGCCAGACCGGACTCAAGGAGTTCGCCGAGACAGGCACCGCTATCGGCGCTAAGGTATCCGCCGAGTTGCTGACCAGCCTGTTCCTGCCCGGAAGCCCGCTGCACGATGGTGCGGTCCTGTTGCGTGGCGACCGCATCGTTGCCGCTGGCGCCCTGTTGCCGCTCTCCGAGACCATCCGGCGCTCGGCGCGACGTCCGATTGGCACCCGCCATCGGGCGGCCTTGGGCTTGACGGAGACGACGGATGCCCTGGCCATCGTGGTTTCCGAGGAAACCGGGGCGTTGTCGATTGCCGAGCAGGGCCAGTTGCATCGATTCCTGACCGAAGACGAGTTGCGGGGGCGCCTCGAGGCAGCCTTGATGCTGTCGCGTCCCCCCGTACCGAGTCCGCTCGGACGCCTCCTGCTGAGTCGCCGATGATCCGCCTCGGACGCCAGGAAGACGGGACCCGCGGCCTGCGGCTGCTGGCCTTTCTGATGGCCATCGCCATGTGGGGCTTCGTCGGAGTCAGCCAGGAGCGATTCAAGGGCGAGGCCGAGCAGCGCCGCATCACCGTGCAGGTCACGCTGCGCAGTGCATCGGGCGAGGCCAGTCCGTCCGCGCGCGTCGAGCCGGCGTGGGTCGATGTCCGGCTCGAGGGACCGGGCGACCTCCTGAAAGCACTCGGAGATGCGCCCCCCACGGCCTCCGTGACGGTACCGGCACGGTTCAGGGCCGGTGACCGCCTGCCGGTCCAGCTGGAGGTACCTGAAGGTGTCGTCAGCGAAGTCCTGCCCGACCGCGTGACGTGTTGGCCCGAACCGGGTGCAGGCGTCTCGCCGGCCCGCATCCCGGATCAAGGAGCGGGCCGAGTCGCGCCGGCGCAGCCCGCGACGGCCGACATCCCTTGAGCGGCGTCTTTGACCGGTTGGCGAAGGAGCGCCTGCCCCAGCACGTCGCCATCATCATGGACGGCAACCGACGCTGGGCCAAGCAGCGCTTGCTTCCCGCCACCGCAGGACATGAGGCGGGAAGGCGAACGCTCAAACGGATGGTGCAGGCATGCCGGAACCTAGGCATTCCCTTCCTGACGGTCTATGCATTTTCGACCGAGAACTGGTCCCGCAGCCGCGAGGAAGTCGGCTTCCTGTGGGCCCTGTTCCGGGAGACGCTGCGGTCCGAAATTCGCGAACTGGACGAGGCGGGCGTCAGGATGATTTTTCCGGGGGAGCGCGACGCGCTGCCCGAGGACGTCCGCATTCTCGTCGAGGAAGCCGAGGCCCGTACCGCAGGGCACGGGGGCCTCACGCTCAACATCGCGCTCAATTACGGTAGCCGGGCGGAAATCCTGCGTGCCGTCCGTCGTCTGGCGACCGAGGTGGCCGAGGGCCGACTGGCCCCCGGGGCCATCGACGAAAGGCGGTTGGGTGAGGCCCTGGATACGGCCGGACAGCCGGACCCCGACCTTTTGATCCGGACGAGCGGCGAATCGCGCCTGTCCAACTTCCTGCTTTGGCAGGTGGCCTACGCCGAGTTGCACATTACCCGCGTCCTGTGGCCCGACTTCGACGAAGCGGCCCTCGCGCGCGCCCTCGAGGACTTCCAGACCCGTGAGCGACGCTTCGGGGGTGGTAGGTGATTCACCTGGTGCGGGGCGAGCGGAGTGGCGCCAAGAAGGACGGCCCATACGCAATCGATGGCTACGAGGCTGACGCGTGGCTGCGCGACAGTCTCGACGGGTGGCTTCCTGCTGATCTGCGTCCCATGAACCTGACGACCTTCGAGGGCAGCGCGCGGGTGGCCGAGGTGCAATCGGCGCTCAGAACCCCTTCGTTCTTCGGGGACAGGGTCGTCATCGTCCGCGATTGCAACTGGTTTACCGCCTCGGGCAAGGATGCACCGAACGAGAACGACAAGGCCGTGCTGGTCGCGTGGCTGAATGAGCCACGACCCGAGGCAGGACACCTGGTCCTGCTCGCCGTAGGTTCACCCAACAAGACGACGCGGCAGTACAAGGCCTTTTCCTCGGCCCTGTCGAGCAAGACGGCCGTGGAGCACGTCTTTCCGGGGCCCAATCCCTATGACGACAGAGCGACCGTGGCGTGGCTGGCAAGACAAGCAGGCAGCAAGGGCCTGAAGCTGCAGCCGGGTGTCGCGGAGGCCGTTGTGGCACGTATCGGCCAAGACAAGGGAGCGCTGGTCAACGAGTTGGCCAAGTTGACGGCATTCGCGGACGATCGGCCGGTGACCCGCGAAGATGTCGACCTGCTGTGCCATTCCGAGGAGAGCGAGGTCTTCCCGATCATCGAGGCCCTTCTGGCGTTTGACGTGCGCGGCGTCCTTGCGGCCTACGACGAGGTTGCGCGCCAGAAGCATCCGTTGGAGTGTCTCGCGACGATGGCGACGGTCTGGCGCCAGTACGTCTCATGCAAGGACCTGGCTGGCCAGCGGGTCGGTCCCGACGAAATCGCACGCCAGGTGAAAGCGCACCCCTTCAAGGTGCAGAAGGACCTCGAAGCCATCCGCCACTGGTCCCTCGAGGCGCTGGTGAAGGGCCTCGAGGCCATCGTGGCCTTCGATCACGCGCTCAAGCGTGGTCTAGCGGATGAGCAGGAGGGCTTTCATCTCCTGTTGGCGCGACTGGCACAACTGGGCCGCGCACGCGTTCGGGCCTGAGTCCCAGCTTCAAGGCTACCTTGGACGCCACCTGGCGCAGCAAGGCCGCCTCTTCGTCCGAAAAGGCAAGCCGGGCCAGCAAGCGGCGGGCCGTCATGAGTTTCTTGGACCTGTGGTGGTCCCGCAAGACGCCCAAGGCCACGAGGGCCGCCTCGAGCCGGTCATCGACGCGAAACCGATTGCGAAAGCGGGCATCGGAAGCCACAACCGCAGGCGCCTCGGTTCGTGTCCTCGAAAATTCCCACCCCAGCAGCAGCACGGACTGCGCCAGATTGAAGGACTCGCCCTGCCTGTGCGAAGGCAGGCGGACGACCTGGTCGCAGCGCCGCAGCAATTCCGTAGACAGGCCATACTTTTCAGATCCGAAGAGCAGGGCAACGCGCCCGGGCACGGTCCCCGCGAGCGCCACCGCCCCATCAGGGTCGAGCGGGGGCAGGTCGTCGGTCTTGGGGCGTGCCGACGTCCCCAGCACCAGAGCGCAACCTTCGAGGGCCGACTCCAGATCGTCGGTCTCCCGGAACCCATCGAGCACATCGGGCACGTGGACGGCCATCATGCGGGCTTCGGGCTGATCCTTCAGGCCGGGTGCGCCCACGATCACGACGTCCGCCAGGCCAAGATGCGCGACGGCGCGGGCAATCGACCCAAGGTTCCCGGGCACCCCGGGCTGATGCAGCACGATCCTCAGACGCTCACGCATCGCGCCCTCCCAAGGACCAAAGGTATCATGGGCCCATGGACCGGCGTGGGGAAGTTTCGGCTCGCCTGGCTGGAGGCAAGCTTGTCGCGGTGCTGCGGACGAGCGTGCCGGACGAAGCCGTCTGGCTTGGCGAGTGCCTGCTGGAACTCGGGTGGCCAGCCATCGAGGTGACGTGGACGATTCCCGATCCGGCCCGGGTCCTGCACCATCTTGCGGATCGTGCGCTCGAGGGGACGACCCTGGTTGGCGCGGGCACCATCCTCAACCGACACGATGCCCTCGAGGCCATCGCCGCCGGGGCCCGGTACCTTGTCAGCCCGGCGCGACCCGCCGGGCTGGCGGATCTTGCCCATCACCACGACCTGCCCGTCGTTCTCGGGGCCCTCACGCCCCATGAGATTCACGAGGCCATCGAGGCAGGGGCGGACTTCGTCAAGATCTTTCCCATCCACCGCCTTGGCGGCGCCGGGTACCTCCGTGACGTCCGTGCACCGTTTCCCGACCTGCGGGCCTTCGCTTCGGGGGGCATCGAACCCGGGGAAGCCGGAGCTTACCTGCAGGCTGGGGCTACGGTCATCAGCCTGGGCCAGACCTTGGCTCACGGGGACACCATTCGGTCACGCAAGGCCGATCGTGTGGCTGCGTGCGTGGCCACGGCCCGCGCATCCCTCGCCTAGCGTCCTCTCGGCCGCTCGGGATCCACATCGAGGCGCAAGCCCTGACCGCGAATCGACAACAGATGCACGGGACGAGCCGGATCCGGCTCGACGAGGCGGCGAAGGCGCAATACGAAGTTGTCGATCGTGCGGGTAGCACCGCCGGAGGGAAATCCCCAGACCGCCTCCATCAAGGCATCGCGCCCCACGATGCGTCCCTTCGCCGCGACAAGGTGACGAAGCAGGCGCAGTTCCAGCGAAGTCAGGCGGACCTGCTCATCGCCACGCAACACCTCGCCACGCGCGAAGTCGACGTCACACTGGCCGATGCGCACGATGCCGAGGCTTTCGGCAGGGGCCTCCCGATGCCAGTCCTGACGCCTGAGCAAGGATGAGATCCGAGCCAGCAGCTCCTCGAGGTTGAAGGGCTTGGTGACATAGTCATCCGCACCCACTTGCAAGCCGAGGACCTTCTCCCGGTCGAAGCCCCGTGCCGTCAGCATGAGGATGGGTGTACGGACGCCCATCGCGCGCCAGCCCCGACACAGGTCGATGCCACTCAATCCCGGCAACATGACGTCCAGCACGATCAGATCCGGACGATCGCCCCCCCGGATCAGCTGGTCGGCGGCCTCGCCATCCACGACGACGAAGACCTCATGGCCCTCCGTGACAAGGTTGTAGCGCAAACCCTGGGCGATGTGCGCCTCATCCTCGACGATCAGGATCCTCGCCATCCATCCTCCCTGGCAAGCTCACCGTAAAGACGGCCCCGCGCCCGACACCGGGACTCGTGGCTTCGATGCTGCCCCCCATGCCCATCACCATCGAGCGTGCGAGGTAAAGGCCAAGGCCGATGCCCTTGCGCCGTCGCGTCATCTCGTCCCCCAACCTGACGAATCGACGGAAGATCCGACGCTCGTTGCCCGGTGCCCAACCAATGCCCTGGTCCACGACCACGAGGGCAACCTGGCCCGGGACCCTGCCCGCGCGGAGCGTCACGACCACCTCGATCCGATCTTCGGGGCTGTACTTGACCGCATTCTCAAGCAGGTTCGTGCAGACCAGATCGAGCGCATCGGCATCGGCGCGAACCCATGCCTCCCGATCCGGCAACCGGATGCAGGAATCCGCCAGACGCAAACGCAGCCGCAGACGGCCGGTCAAGTCGGCAAGCAACTGGCGCATCGGCACATCCTCGAGTCGATAGGACCGCGAACCAGCCTCCAGCCTTCCGGCCTCGAGCACCCGCTCGACCAGATCCTGCAAGCGGTCGCAGTCGTCAGCCATCATGCCGAGGAACATCCGGGCCTCATCGGCAGGAACCTCCTTGCGCCTCAAGGTATCGAGCGCCAGCCGAAGGGACGTCAGGGGACTGCGGAACTCGTGGGTGACGGCATCCATCACGTTCTGCTGCAGCTGGTTGGCCCTGATCTGCTGGGCAAGAAACACGACATACAGGACCAACCCCGCAATGACGGCAAGAAAGAGCAGGGTCCCGGCCACCAGCATCAGTGGCCGGCCCCAGGAACCCGGCTCGAAGACCCGTTGCCACGTGCCGGGGACCTGCAACAGCGCCAGATTCCACGTCGCGCCCAGCAGGATGACAATCAGGATCAGCAGCACCCCGAAGACAATCGGGGGCACGATGGACTGACGCCACGCCCTCATCTGTTGGCCCGATCAGGCTTCAGGAACCCGGCCTCCGCTTGCGCAGCGTATCCTCTACTGACTCCCGGTCACGCCCCATCAGGCGGCCCCAGAGGTCGATCGGGCGCTCCTCACCGGGAGGTGGCGGAGGAGTCAGGGGGGGCTGGTCTTGCTGGGCATGCACGCTGGCCGCCGGCGCCTGCTGCGCGGGCCGAGTGTCGGACAGGCCACGCGCCTGCCCCTTGAGCCAGTCGATCTCCTGCATGGTGCGCGACTCCGCCTGATGCACCGTCTGGTTGAGACTCTGCATCAACTGGAGCACCTGCTGCAGACGCTGGGCAAGGCGTTGGTTCTCCTGCTGCAAGGTAATGAACTGGATCTGCTGCTGTTCCAGCATCGGCGTGGCTTGATGGACGTGACTGAGTTCGCGTTGGACCTGCTGCAACAACTGCTGGCGATCCTCGCGCTGGTCGCGGATCATCTGGTCCATCCTGCCGCGCAGCTCCTCGACCTCTCGGTCCCGCTGGGCAAGCAGCGCCTTCAGGTCCGTGACTTCCTGGCGCATCTGGCCAAGCTGCCCCTGAGGCACGAGGCGATCGTGAACCTGGCGCAGGGATTCGCGCTGGTGAATCTCGGCCTGCAGGATCTGCTGCCCGACACCGTCCAGATCCCGGCCAAGCTGCTCCATACGGCCCGCCGCGTGGACCGAAAGCTCCTCGAGCCTTGTGGCGAACTGCTGGACCACACGTTCGACCTCCCGCCGTCCGGCGCGGTCCTCTTCACGGGCATCGTCCACATGCTGACGCCGCTGGGAGGCCTCATCTCCCAGTTCGGCCCGCAGTTGGCGGCGCGCCTCATCCATGGCCTTGCGCAACTCGGCAAGCTCGCCGCGCAGCATCTCGAATTCGGCGCGACTGTGGTCGGCAGCCTGCCTGAGGGCCTGCCCGACGCCATCGACCCGGGTTCCCATGGCCTCGACACTGACTTCCTGGTTGGCCATGCGGCGCGCCATCGCCTCTGCCTGCTCGCGCAGGCGCAGCTCGGCCTCGGTCGACTTGGCGTCCGTCCCACGCCATCGCAGCTCCACGGCCGCCAGGTCCTGATCGAAACGCCCCAGACGGGCATGCTGCTCCGCCAAGTCGCGTTCACGTGCCTCCTGAAGGTCCTGGAACCGTCCCAGCAGCTCCTTGAAGCCGGACCGCTGGGCCTCAGTCGCTTCATGGGTCTTGCGCTCCAAGTCCTCAACGTTGCCCAGCATCCGCTGGAAAAGCCGATCGAGGCCACGCTCGAGAACACGATCCAGTTCCCCCCGCGTCACGAGGACCTCTTCGGGCCGGACACCACGGCGGACGCCCTGGGGCATCGGGGGGTGCTCCCCCCGTGCACGCGCCTTGAGTTCCTCAGCGACCGGCCGTGGCTGCGGCGCTGCCGACAAGTCCAGATCCTGCAGATCGACCTCGGTCACATCCGGTCCCGAGACCTCTTGCGACATCTGAGCCTCCGGCAACACAGGCGACCCGACGGCACCCGCTTCGTCATCCTGCACGCGGGCGACAGATGCAGCCGGGACCAGACCCTCGAAGGGATCTCCCTCATCACGGGCCAACGCATCGAGGTAATCCACCGCACCCATGTCCGGAACCTGAGTCCGACCGTGCTTGCGGCGACGTTGCCTGCGACGCTGGCGACGTCCGTGGGCAAGGAGAAAGCCACCGACGACCACGGCCATGCCGAGCGGAGCCGCCACCATCCAACGCTCCCGGACCATCGCGAGGACATTGCGGGACGGGGCGGTGACGAGCAAGGTCGGCTCGGGAAGCGAAAGGTTGCGCACCGCCCCCTCGGGCAGCGTATCCGACTGGATGAGCAGATAGAGGGACAAGACGCCCACGGGGGCAACCTGAAAATGCTTGCCCGTCGCCTTGACCTCGGTCTGGCCCGAGGGCATCAGGCCACGAAAGACGGCGGCCTGGTCCCGGGACAGCAAGCCTGCGTGGACAACCGCCTCGCCCTCGCGATCGAGAAGCACCGTGCGCGCACCGGCCGGCGTCGCCTCGATGGCCTTGGCCAGATCCACCCAGGGCACGACGGTCGCCACCACCCCCTGCTGGGCACCGGGCACCGCAATCAGCAAGCCATCGGGGACGGGCATGGTCAACGAACCGGACCTCGCCTCTTCCAGCCTCGCAACTTCGAGACCGCTCTCCTGAACCGGAATGGAGCGCCAGGAAGCACCGGACTTCTGGTAGAACACCAAGGGCAGCGCGCTACCTGCCGGGCCCACCACGCGGGGCATCTTGCCCTCAAAACTGGAAGCGCCAAGTGCCGCGGCTTCCTGCAGGCGCAGTTCGATGCGTCGCACCCAGGTATCGAGTTCCTCGGCGAGATCGGCCGCAAGGGCACGCTCCTCAAGGTCGGCCGCATCGCCTTCGGACCGCACCTCATTGCCCGCCGCCGACACTTCCTGTTGGCCGACGACCGTACGCCCGGAGGCCGCATTCGTCAGGCCAACAGGATCTGCCACATCCGCAGCAGAGCCCGAAGCGGGGGCTTCGGCTACCTTCGCGGCAGGAACGGCTTCACGCCCCGCGGGAGCTTCCGGACGCTCCGCCGCGCGGACCGTGGCATCCACCGGACGCAGGGGCTCGGCAGAAGCCGGCACGGCGACCATCGGTACCGTGCCCGCCAAGACGAGCCAACCCGCAGCCTTGCCGGCCCAGCGCAGCCCAGACCATCCCGCTCGCATGTCGAAACCTCCGGATATTCCAGACCATCATGCGGAGGCGGATGCGAGCAGGCGGTATGCTCCGTCACCCATATCGTACCCGCAGGTGTCAGGTTCCCCGAAGCGTCCCCAAGTAAAGCAGGCTCGTCAGTTTGCCCGATTCGGCCTCGGAGAGCGCCCAGCGGAGGTCCTCCTCTCCGGCATAGGCTTGGACGGTGCAGCGCCCGCCCAATACGAAATCGAGCAACTGGCCCTGAGCATCCTGATCCTCGATGCGACCCGCAAGGAAGGCATCCCGCAGGGCGGCGACCTCGGGTGAACAGGAGAGTTGGTAGGCCAATTCCTCGAGCGGGATCCGATGCGTACGGGTTACCAAAGGCATGACGTCTCCCTCATGGCCGACGGGTTGGCACTGCCCCGGCAAGGCTGGTGGCGGTCGCCCGCCAGTAGAGCGTACCCGCGTGGGTGGCGAGGCCATCGCGCAGGCTAGAGGGAGGCTCCTCGAGCAACTCGAGGGCAATGCGCGCACCCCGAAGTTGGAGATTCGGCATCCGGATTCCCCCATGGCGAATCCTGTCCCGCATCCCGAGCAACATCTGGTTCAGCGTCTCACCGTGACGAAGTCCCGTAGCTTCAACGAGCAGTCGGGCCATGATGCCGATTGGCACATGGTCTCCGACGCGTTCGGGCCACTCGACCTCGATGACCTGTTCGCCCAGGACTCCTCGGGCGGGGTTTGCCCGAACCGCGACCACGAGGCCGGCAATGCGCCCTGCCCACATCCGGGAAGGTGCCATGCCCGGCACGTCATGCATCGTGGCGAGGGGCAAGGACTTGAGATAGCGGTCCAACTGTCCCACGTCCCGGCCCAGTCGCGCCTCGGCTGGACGCGCCATCAAAACAAGCACGAGGGCCATCGCCACGACCGTCCGGACCCGGGCTACCACGGTTCCGCCCCCGGACAGTCAGCCGCCAGAGAACACGACGCGCAGCGTGGCTTTCGGGCCACACAGACCCTGCGCCCGTGCAGGATCAGCCAATGGTGCCCTTCGGCCCACGACTCCTGCGGCAGGCGGATCCCGAGGTCCTCCTCGACGCCCAGCACGTCTCGGGCCCGCGAGAGGCCAAGGCGACGGGCCACCCGGAAGACATGGGTGTCGACGGCGAGGGCAGGCACACCGAAGGCCTGCGCCAAGACGACATTGGCGGTTTTCCTGCCCACTCCCGGGAGGGCCTCGAGGGCTTCGCGGGTATCCGGCACCTCACCCCGGTGACGCGCTACCAACATGCCGGCCATCGCCACGAGGTTCCTGGACTTGGCGGGCCAAAGGCCACAAGAGCGGATGAGGGCAGCTACCTCGGCCACGTCCGCCGAGGCAAGCGCGCGGGCATCGGGAAATCGTCGGAACAGACCGGGCGTCACCAGGTTCACACGGACATCCGTGCATTGTGCCGAAAGAATCACGGCACAGAGCAATTCAAAAGGATTGCCGAAGGCCAATTCCGTCCGCGCATCCGGGTAGGTATCGGCCAAGGCCTGCCAGATTCGCGCGACACGCTCCCGTTCGTCGGGACGTGGACGCCAGCGCTTCACGACTGCAGTCCCATCGCCAGCCAGAGCGCGCGCAAGGCGGCCCGTGCCGCCCGCAACTTGACAGACGGACGATCGACACCGGGGAAGCGATGCGTCCAACTGCCGCAAAGCCCGTCCGGACCCTCGAGGGCCAGATGAACCAAGCCGGCTTCCTCGCCCGGTCGACCACCATCCGGCCCAGCCCAACCCGTCGTCGCCAGACCCCACGTGGCACCGTGCAACGCGCGGGCCTGCCGTGCCATGGCCCGGCTGACCTCGGGGCTCACGTGGCCCGCGCGCGCGACCAGTTCTGGATCCAAGCCCAGCTGCCGCGTCTTGTGGCCCACGGAGTAGGCGACGGCCCCACCGAGGAACCATGCGGAACTGCCGGGAACATCCGTCAGCAGGCTGGCGAGCAGTCCACCCGTGACACTTTCGGCGGTAGCCAGTGTTTCGCCACGTTGGCCAAGCCGCCGTGCCACGGCCTCGGCCAGCGCCTCGTCGCCCTCCCCGTGCACAAGATCTCCGAGTCGCAGTCGGACCTCGGCCACGAGCGAAGTCAGCCGCTCCTCGGCAACGAGGGGTCCTGCCGCCTCCACGGCGACGTGCACCTCGACCTCACCCTCGCCGGCATAGGTGCCGAGTCGACAGTCGGGACGCGCGAAAAGCGATGCGATGCGATCGGCGACTTCACGCTCACCGGCACCGGATGTGCGCAGGACCTGCAACGCGACGTGCTGTTCGGAACCAACCCGCAAGCGCGGCAGGACCTCACCCAGCCACATGCGCCTGAACTCCGCGGGCACGCCGGGCAGCGCCCAGATCTCGAGACCCGTCGGACCGACCAGATGAAACCCCGGGGCCGTGCCTACGGAGTTCGGCAGCACCGCCGCACCCTTGGGCAGTGTGGCAAGCCGCACGTCGGCATCCACAGGCTCACGATGCCTCAAGGCCACTTGGCGGAGGACCTGCTCGTGGGCTACGGCGTGGAGCTCGAGCGGAGCACCTGCCCAGGCCGCCACGCCCTCGCGGGTCATGTCGTCGGGCGTCGGCCCCAGGCCGCCCGTCAGGACGACGCTCCTCGCGCCCGCAGCCGATTCCGCATCCAGTGCGGATTGGATGGCTGACACGTCATCGGGGACCACCCGCGCGGAACGCAACGACAGGCCATGCATCGCGAGATCCCGACCCACCTGCAACAGATGGCGATCGAGGACGCGCCCCGTCAGCAGTTCATCACCGATGGCGACGAAGGCGAGGCTCACGGCAAGGTGCCGAAGGTCCTGTCCCCAGCGTCGCCGAGGCCCGGGACGATGTAGCCACGCTCATTGAGGTGGCTGTCGATGCAGACCGTGTAGATGGGCACGGAGGGATGATCGGACCGCAGCCTCGAAACGCCCTCCGGGCTCGCGATGAGACACAGGAACTTGAGTTGGGCGACGCCCCGCTGGCGAAAAAGGTCGATGGTCGCCGAGGCAGACCCCCCCGTCGCCAGCATGGGATCGATGACGAGTACCAGCGTATCCGGCGAAAAGCGATCGGGGAGTTTGGCGTAGTAAGTCACGGGCTCGAGGCGCTCCTCGTCCCGGTACAGTCCGATATGACGGACTTCGGCCTCGGGCAGCAACTCCATCGCCGGCTCGACCAACGCCAGGCCGGCACGCAGGATGGGCGCAATGACGATCGGTCGGTCGCCAATGGTCTTGCCCTTGGCGATGGCCAGCGGCGTTTCCACCTCGATGTCGGTCGTGGGCAGATCACGCGTGGCCTCGAGGATAAGGAACTTCGCCAGTTCCCGGGCCCGCTGACGGAACCGCGGGACCGAGGTCCCTCGGGCCCGAAGCTCGGCAACGGCAGTATGCACGAGCGGATGGTCCAACTCGTGGACCATGGCATCGTTGGAACGTGTCATGCACTCCTCCAGATGGCGCGCGTCTGCCAGATCATCGCCACGCCGGACCAGACCGTCAGGAAGACGGCCACCCCGTAAAGGTTCATCGCCCAAGGAACGAGCGGCGGCCAAGGAACGAGCAGGGCGGAAATCGAGCACATCTGCGCAATGGCCTTGGCCTTGCCGGACCAAGCGGCGGGCCGGATGCCCTGACCCATGTCGGCCAGCACGATCCGCAAGCCCGTCGCCACGAACTCGCGCGCCAGCACAACGCTGACGCTCCAGCCCGGCAAAGTACCAGCCTCGACGAAGGCCACCAGACAAGCGGCTACCAGGACCTTGTCGGCCAGCGGGTCGAGCCACGCTCCCATCGCCGAGGTCTGTCCCATGCGTCGGGCGAGAAGACCATCCATCCAGTCCGACGCCGCAGCAAGGCTGAACAGGCCCAGCGGCACCCAGGAGCGCCAATCCAAGAGCCCATGGGGTGCCCAGGCCATCGACGCCACGATGGGTGGAACCAGCACGAACCGGAACAACGTGACCCAAGTGGCCAGCGTCAGGGGGGAGACGGGCCTGCCCGACGGGGCGTCAGAGGGCGACGCCATGGAAGTCATAGTGCGCAGCCTCTGTCACACGCACCGGGACGATGCTGCCGATCTCGAGGTCGCGCTCGGCACGGACAAAGGTCAGGCCATCGATCTCGGGGGCATCCCGGTAGGTCCGACCGATCCAGCGGCCGCGACGCTCGTCGAGGCCCTCGACCAAAACGTCGAGCGTGCGACCGACAAGCGCCTGATGGTGCTCCAGCGAGATGGCCTGCTGCGCCTCCATGATGCGGCGCTGACGCGCCACACGCGTGCGCTTCGGGACCACGGGCTTCATCGTCGCCCCCGGCGTTCCTTTTTCGGGGGAATACGCGAAGGCACCCACATGATCCAAGCGGGTCTGACGAACGAAATCGAGCACGTGTTCGGCATGCTCCTCGGTTTCACCGGGGAAGCCGGTGATGAAAGTGGTGCGCAAGGCCATCTCGGGCACGATGGAACGCATCCGCGCCACCAGCTCTGCCGGGGGCTCGTGGCGGGGGCGCTTCATCGCCTTGAGCATGTCCGGATGCGTGTGCTGCAACGGGACATCCAGATAGGGCAGGACCTTGGGCAGATCCCGGATGGCCTCGAGCAACTCGTTGGTCATGTAGTTGGGATAGGCATACAGGATGCGGATCCAGGCGAGACCGTCGAGGCCATCGAGATCAGCCAGCAGTTGAGGCAGACGGAACTTGCCCGTCTCCTTCTGGCCATATCGGGTCGTATCCTCGGCGATCAGCACAATCTCGCGGACACCTTGAGCCACGAGTCGGCGAGCCTCCGCCAGAATCGACGGCTTCTCGCGCGACACGTACCGACCCCTGAATTGCGGGATGATGCAGAACGTGCAAACGTGGTCACAGCCCTCGGCAATCTTGAGATAGGCCGATGGCCCGAGGCCTGTCAGGCGGCGCGGCAGGTCAACCAGGACGTTGCGGGCATCGGGCACGGGCGTCACGCCCTGAAAGCGCTCGCCCTCGTCCACCCGCCGCACGACGTCGACGATGCCTCCGAAATCCCCCGTGCCGATGACCGCCGAGATCTCCGGCATGGTCTCCAGCAACTCTTCCTGATGCCGCTGAGCAAGGCATCCCGCCACCACCACCCGCCGACCGTCCTGGCCCAGTTCGAGAATGGTGCGCACGGATTCCTGCGTCGCATCACCCACGAAGGAGCACGTATTGACGACGACGACGTCTGCGGCCCGTTCGTCCCCGACGACCTCGTAGCCGGCCTCGGTCAGAAGGCCGAGCATGTTCTCGGAATCCACCGTGTTCTTGGAACAGCCGAGGCTGACCATGCCTACGCGACGCGTCATCAGCTTGCCTCAGCGACCGAGGCCGGGAGCCAGGACCACATCGTCCGGTACCGGGGCGGCACCGGACAACAGGCTGTAAAGGACGGAACCGGCCTGCTCCGTCAGACCACCCGAGGGCAGCAGGTTCCACGCGACGACCTTGCTCTTGCCGGGGGAAACGGCCCACAACTCGGAACCGTCCCCGTTGACCGTCATGTTCGTCGGCTGGAAGCTGCCGCTGGGGGACAGGGCCGTGAAATTGCCGCTCGAGGCGCCCGGAGCAATGGCATAGATGCCGAAGGAGTCCGGATAGGCAAGGTAACGCCACCCTTGGGCATCCACAGCAATGCCGCCGACACCACCCGTAACACCCGAAAGCTGCACGACGGTCTCGCTGACGATGTTCAGGACACCTGGCTGCCACGAGGAAAGGTCACGTACCGACATGTACGAACCGTTGCCCGCATCCACGGAGTAGGCGAAAGCTGACGTGCCCGCTGCATCCTCCCAGATGACGACACGGGATGGCTGCTGGGGATCCCGGCTTACGGCAGCGTCGAGCAGTTGGCCACTGGTCTGGATGTTGCCGCTGTCGACGTTGTAGGCCAGCATCCGCGCGACCTTGACCGTATTCGTCAGGGCCGGCTTGCGGGACAGGACCAACACCGCATGCTTGATGGCACCGTCCGTGCCTACAGGCGCCTGACGGAAGTTGCGCACGGCAACGGACACCGGTTCGAAATCTTCGGGAAGGGAAGTGGACCGATCCACCTGCCGCGTCACGACATTGATACGACGCAACCTGCGCTCTCTGGGGCTAACGACATAGACGAACGCGCCGTCGCTGGTGATGGCGAGATCCGTCGGCTCCTCGCCGGCCTGGACGGTGGCCTCGATGTTGTTGCTCCGGCGGTTGATGATGGCGACGGAACCATTGACGCGGCAAAGAACGAAGAGCAACTCTCGGTTCTTCTCGTTCATCGTCCCCGCGGGCGCCACGACCATCCGCGACGGATAGCCCGGCACGGCGATAGGATCCGAGACCGGCCGACGAAGGACCGTGTCGATGACGGCGACCTCATTCGAGCTGCCCGTCGCGACATAGGCACGCAACGTGGGCGCCCCGCCGGACGTCGGGCCCGCAGCACCCACACCACGGAAGCAGCCGGCGAGCAGCGCCACGAAGAGGCCGAGGACGCGGCCCCGGGCAGATACGGTCAGTCGGCGCAAGCAGGCCACCTCCACGCGCCCATCCTAGCAGACGGCAGCGCGGGTCGTCAGGGTCTCGCGCCCGTCGCGCGCCAAATCACCGGAGGCCAGCATCTGACCCAGGACACCCAGCACGGCGGGGTCGAAATGGCCCGAGTCCTGCATCTCCGCGAGTGCCTCGAGCGGCGGCATCGCAGGCCGCCACGCCTTGGGCGTGGTCATGCCGTCCCACGCCTCGGCCACGGCCAGAATCCGCGCCAGCATCGGGATGGTCTCGCCCGCCAGCCCGCCGGGGTATCCGCTGCCGTCGAAACGCTCATGGTGATGACGAATCGCCGCAATGGCCGAGGGATGACGGCTGACAGGGGCCAGCAGGCGTGCGCCGACCTCGGGGTGAACCTCCACGACGGCCCGCTCCTCGGGCGTCAGGGTGCCCGGCTTGTGCAGCACGCTTGCCGGCACGGCAACCTTGCCCAGGTCGTGGAAACGCGCCGCAAGGCCAAGCGCCTCGAGGTCAGCCGCATCAAGGGACAAGCGGCGACCCATCTCGGCCGTGAGGTGCTCGAGATAACGGGCGTGACCGGCCTCGAACCCATCCATTGCCTCGAGGGAACCGACCAGCTCCCCGATGGCGGCAAGGTAGGCTTCCTGGCGCCTTTCCTCGAGGACGACGCGTCCCAGTGCCGAGGTCAGTCTCCCGACCACCGTCTGGAACAGGCGCCGCTCGCGGGCCACGAGGCGCTTGCCCTCGCGTACTGCCACAAGGACCACGCCCAGCCACTGGCCTTCGTGACGAAGGGGCAAGGCCCAGGCCTGGCCTATTCCGTAACCTCGCGACTCATCTTCGACACCGAACGGCGCCTCGACGAGCTGGGGGGTGTCGGCAGCCGCGACGCGCGCCGGCCACGAAGCGCCCTCAGGCACGACTCGAATGCCTTCGCCGCCGGACCGGGCACGCAAGAGAAGGCCATCGCCATCGCGCAGGAAGAGCAGCGCCGGCAAGCCGCCGAGGCCTTCGCGCAGCACGGCAAGGCCCTGCTCGAGCCAGGCATCCAGACTGCCCTGGACACGATCGAGTTTCTCGAGCAGCAGCATGTCCCGGTGTGTCTGCTGGTAGCTCTCGTGCCAGACCAGCGACAAGGTGAGGGTGGCCTGCCGGGACAACCACTCGAGGCCGGACAGGACGATGAGCTTGTCCTGAGGCGAGAAAGGACCGTGGCGCACGTGGTCCTGGAAGGAACCCGTCAAGGCCAGGGCGATGTTCTCGGCCTGGGTCAGGGAGATACCGGCAGCCAGCCACGACAAGGCCTCGGCCCGCAGTGCCTGATAGAAGGCAATGGCCTCCGCAGGCTCCCCGGCATCGCCTGCCCCGGCCTCGAGACGCAGCAAGAGCAGGCCGCGCGCCTGATCGACAAGCGCATCGGGGGCATCCTCGGCAGTGACAGGCGCACCACAAAGCCGAAGGGCCTGTCGAAGCCGCTGGACGGCCGGGGGCTGGCCCTCGGCCAACCACGCGGCCCAGCGTCCCCGGTCCAGCACCGCCGACTGGCGGATGGCCTGGCGGGGCATGCTGCCGGGCTCGGGTGCCGCCATCTGGACCGGTTGCTCCTTGTCGGCATCCCATCCGAAGACCCGGTCCCGCCCCCCATGCTTGGCGGCATACAGCGCCTGGTCGGCCCGGTCCAGCATCTCGTCGGCCGTCGAACGACTGGTCGCGTGGTGTGCGAGGCCGATGCTGACCGTTACCTGGACAGGCGTCTGGCTACGCCCCCAGAAGGGATGCTGGCGCAGCCGGCCCCTGAATCGTGCCACGACGGCCATGGCGGCATCGAGTGACGTCTCCGGCAGGATGACGGCAAACTCTTCACCGCCATAGCGCGCGACGACATCCGTCTCCCTCACCGACTCCCGCAACACCTGCGCCAAGGAACGCAGCACCTGATCACCCAGCAGATGCCCGTGGGCGTCGTTGAAGGCCTTGAAAAAGTCAACATCGAGCAGCATGACGGTCGTGCCATGGCCGAGGCGCGAAGCCCGACGCAACTCGGACTCGAGTTGCCGTTGCAGGTAGCGCCGGTTGTAGACCGCCGTGAGGCCGTCGGTGATGGCCAGAAGCTGGGTAGTCTGGACGAGTTGCGCCTTGCGGATGGCAAAGGTCGCATGCGCCGCAAGCGTGACGAGGAGCTCGCCCTCGCGCTCGGAGAAGGCGGCGGGCTCGGGATCCAGCAGGCAGAGCAGGCCGGCAAAGCCCTCGTCTGTCCGGATCGGCGCCGCAAGCAGGCTTGCATGCAGCCCGAAGGGCAATCCCTCGCCGAGGGGATGCGTCGTCAGATCATCGATGAGCAGGGCGTCCTCACGCGTCTGGACGGCCTGCGCGACCCGCTGCCCCCAGCCTTCGGGCAAGGTTCCCTCGGCAGGCATCAGGCCCTCGAGGTCTACCGGCTCCAGGTCTCCCGACTCACGGTCCTGAAGGACCAGCAAGCCTGCGCCAGGGTCAAAGACCTGACGGATGCCGGCGCCGATCTCTCTCAAGGTATCCGAGAGATCGGTACTGCCCGAAATCGCTGCGGCGACGCCGTGCAGAACCCTGAGCTCGCGGTTGGCGCCATCGAGGTCGGAGATGGACTTGGCCAGCTGATGGTTGGCCGAGTCGAGATCCTCGTTGGTCCTCGCCAACTGCCGGTTGCTCCGATCCAGACCCTCGACGGCCTCGGCCAGAGACGCATTGCGATCGGCCAGTTCGCGACGGACCTGACGGCTGCGCACCACCTGCAGGAACAGGATGGTCGAAGCCAGGAACGGCACGAGAACCAGGGTCGAAACCTGCCACGAGTAGGTGTGGAGAAGCCAGGGGACCATGATGGCAATGGGCGCCTGAAGCAAGGTGAACAGAAATTCCCAGCGGTCATCCTGCCAGATGAGGGACCACAGGGCCTGCCGGCGTTCGATGGCAAAGTAGCTGTCCACGAGCACCACGTTCAGGCCGACGAATGCGATGGCGCCGGCGAGGAATACGGCCGGGGCCGTAGCCTGCCACGCGGCGGGAACGTGCCCACCCAACGTCAGCACGGCGTGAGCGCCGAGCGTGGCGATGACGTACTGCGCCGTATTGAAGAGACCGGCCGAGAGCGGCCTCGCCTGGAACAGCGCGGCCCCGAGCGCCCCGGCGAGGACCACGAGCAGAGTCGGTGCAGGACCGTGCTCCAGCAGGCACGAAAAGAACACGGCAAAGGACGGGGACGTGCGCCCGCCACGAGGCAATCGGATCTGGAACGACTCGGACAGCAGACCGAGTACGAGGAAAAGGGCGAGCAAGGGATCCGACAGCGTTTGAAGCCCTTCCCCCCGCATGACGTGCACCGCGAGGAGCGCAAGGCCCGCCGTCAGGCCGACGGCCGTGACGGCGTGAAAGTAACGTTTGGCCCAGGGAGTCGCGAGCGGCGCCGTCACGGCTGCCCCCCGGAGGCAGGCTCCGCAGGCCGGACGGCGGCGTCGGGCAAGAGGGAGGCCTCGGGCGGAAAGACGGGATCTCCATCGCCGCCCCGCACCACCAGCATGTTGTCGACGTCCCGGACACCCGGCAGGTTTCGGGCATCGCGCGCCAGGACCACCTTCTGCTCGAGCGTGGCGACCTCACCCGTCAAACGCAGCACATGACCGTGAAGCGAGGCACGGATTCCCGGCACACCCATCGGCACGAGCTCGCCCACCTCGCGCACGGCCACGGCGCACAGCTCCGGCTCCCAGGGCCGACCGCGCTCGTCGGCCGCGGTAAAAAGCGCCTCCTGCCACGCCTCGCCCACGGGAAGCCTCGCAAGAAAGGCATCAATGGCCGCCTGGACGGCGACACTGGCGTCGCGAAGTCCGGAAACACCTGTCCTGCGGGCGTCTAGCGGCGTCAGCGTCAGGAGGGGCTCTCCCCCCAGTGTGTACAGGACGCCCGCTTCGCCCGGCACGGCGGCAAGCGTCCCGGGCATCCGGAGCGTGCCATCGCGAGAGACACCCGCACGCAACCTCGCTCGGATCTCGGCGAAGCGCCGCGCGAGGGCCGGAGCATCGGGAGCCGCCAAGGTGACGACGCCGACACCATCGAGCATCAACCGCGCCGTCACCCACCCCGCGGCGAACCCATTCGCGGGCAACTGGGCGGAAGGCAGGGCGCCGCCCGGGAGCGGCGCCGACGCACCGGCCAGCAGGAACGCAGCCAACACCGACACGCAAGCTTGCCCGCCACGCACGGGCAAAGATTCACAAAACGTCACGGTTCAATGATAGCACAGGCGCCCTTGGGCTGCGGACACGGCCACGGCCACGTTTGACGCCCTCTCCCCCGCCCCCTAGCATGGGGAAATGATGCTTTCTTTGCGCAATGTGGCCATTATCGCCCACGTCGACCACGGCAAGACCACGCTGGTCGATGCCCTCCTCCGCCAATCGGGTGTCTTCCGTGAGAATCAGGCGGTCGCCACCTGTGTCATGGATTCCATGGAGCTCGAACGTGAGCGCGGCATCACGATCCTCGCCAAGAACACGGCCGTGTCGTGGGGCGACACCCGGATCAACATCGTGGACACCCCCGGACACGCGGACTTCTCGGGAGAAGTCGAACGTGTCCTCGGGATGGTCGACGGCTGCCTGCTGATCGTCGACGCCTTCGAGGGGCCGATGCCGCAGACCCGCTACGTCCTTCGCAAGGCACTCGAGCGCGGGCTCAAGCCCATCGTCGTCATCAACAAGATTGACCGCCCGGGCGCTCGCCCGCGCGACGTCGTGGACATGGTGGTCGACCTGTTCATCGACCTCGGGGCCGATATCGACCAGCTCGAGTTCCCGGTTGTCTTCGCCAGCGGCCTCGAAGGCATTGCGACCCTCGACCCCGACGTGGCGGGCACCGACATGCAGCCCGTGTTCGAAGCCATCATCGCGCACGTCCCGCCGCCGCCCGTCGACAGCGAAGGAACACCGCAGCTCCAGGTCACGACGCTGGACTACAACGAGTATCTTGGGCGGGTCGTCATCGGCCGCATCCACCGGGGGCTGCTCAGGTCGGGCCAGCCGATGGCCCTCGTCGTCGAGGACGGGACCATCCAGAAGGGGCGCATCGTCAAGCTGTTCACCTTCTCGGGCCTCAAGCGCATCGAGGCGGAGACCGCGATGGCAGGCGACATCGTGGCCATAGCAGGCTTCCCCGGGGCCAACATCGGTGACACGCTGTGCGACCCGGAAACGCCCGATGCGCTGCCCCGGCTGTCGGTGGACGAGCCCACCCTCCAGATGACTTTCGCCGTCAACGACAGCCCTTTCTCAGGCCGCGAGGGCAAATTCGTGACCAGCCGCCAGCTGCGTTCGCGTCTGTACCGCGAGCTCGAGAGCAACGTGGCCCTGCGCGTGCAGGACACCGACAGCACCGATGCCTTCCTCGTCTCGGGACGGGGCGAGCTGCATCTTGGCATTCTCGTCGAGACGATGCGGCGCGAGGGCTACGAGTTCCAGATCTCCAAGCCGCGTGTCATCACCCGGACGATCGACGGCGTCCTGCGCGAGCCCTTCGAGGAAGCCCATGTCGAAGTCCCTCAGGAATATGCCGGTGCCGTCATCGAGGCGCTCGGCCGGCGGCGCGGCGAGCTGCGCAACCTCGAGCAGGCCCAGCAGACGCTGCTGACCTTCGAGATCCCGGCGCGTGGTCTGCTGGGCTTCCGATCCGACTTCATCCGGATGACGCGGGGCCAAGGCACGATGAACCATGGATTCTCGGGTTGGCGCGATTGGGCTGGTGATCTGGCTGCCGACCGCAACGGCGTGCTCATCGCCCACGAGGAAGGCGAGGCGACGGCCTACGCCTTGGGCAATCTCGAGGATCGGGGAGAATTCTTCATCAAGCCGGGCACACGGGTCTATCCGGGCATGATCGTGGGGGAACACAACCGGCCTCAGGACTTGGTCATCAACGTCTGCAAGATGAAGAAACTGACCAACATGCGCGCGGCCGGCGGCGATGAACTCGTCCGCCTTCATGTGCCCATCGACATGAATCTCGAGCGGGCGATGGAGTATATTGCCGAAGATGAGCGTGTCGAAGTCACGCCGGCGAGCGTCCGGCTTCGGAAAATGGCGGTAAAGGCCTGATGACGGCGACATCCGTAAGGACGGCCGTCTACCCCGGATCCTTTGACCCTGTGACGGTCGGCCATATCGACGTCATCGACCGCGCCATCGAGTTGTTCGACCGCGTCGTCGTCGCCGTGCTGCACAACACGACCAAGAAGGGCCTGCTGACGGTCGAGGAACGCGTGACGCTGCTGCGGGAGGTGCTCGCGGACCGGCCGACGGTCGAAGTCTGCAGCTTCCAGGGCCTGACGGCGGACTTTGCGGCATCGCTCGGAGCCCGTACCCTCATCCGGGGATTGCGCGCCGTCTCGGACTTCGATGCCGAGTTGCGCATCGCGCTGATGAACAGGCGCTTGAACCCGGAGCTCGATACGGTCTTCCTTATGACCCGTGCCGAAAATCTCTTCCTCGCGTCGTCCACCGTCAAGGAAGTGGCCTCCCTTGGCGGCGACATCACCTCGTTCGTTCCCGCCTCGGTGGCACGCCACCTGGCCGCCCGCTTCCGTCCCACCCCGTCCGATACGGAGAGTTCCCTTTGAACGTGACCGAGTTTGCTGCCGACAGCCGCCGTCCCGCACTCAAGGCCTTGGAGCTGGTGCACACCTTGGGAGAGGTATTCACCCACGCTTGGCGCATTCCGCTCGCCCGCCTGAGCATCGTCTCCGAGGACCGCTTCTACGACCTCCTCGAAGAACTCGAGGGATCGCTTCCCGGTGAGTTCGAAAAGGCGCGCGACCTTCTCGGACGCCAGCAGCAGATTCTTGACGAGGCCGAACAGCAGGCTGTCGGGATCGTGGCCGAGGCCCGCAGGCAAGCACAGACACTGGTGCAGGAGCACGAAATCGTCCGTGCCGCGCTGGATGAAGCGACACGGCTGCGCGCGGCCGCCGATGCGGACCTTGCCAGCCAGCAGGACGGTGCGGATCGCTACGCGGACGAGGTCCTCGGCTCGATGGAGGATCGCCTCGGCAGGGTACTCGCCACGGTGCAGGCTGGACGGCAGCACCTCCAGGCGGGCTGACGGTGAAGGCGCCGCGCATCGTCGTGGCCCAGATGGCACCCGCACTGGGTGACATGGCCGAGAATATCCGTCGTCACCTCGATGTACTCGAGACACAAGAAGGTCGCGACGCCGACCTGGTGGTCTTTCCCGAGCTCTCCCTGACGGGTTACTTCGTCAAGGACCTCGCCCCGGAGTTGGCCCTTCCCGAAGGCGACCCACGGCTCGCCCCCCTGCTGGAGAGGTCGATGCGGACGGACATCATCGTCGGTGCCGTGCATCGGACGGCAGATGATCAACTGCGCTTGAGCGCCCTTTACATGTCGGCTGGCCAGGTCCTGCACCGTCATGACAAGGTCTACCTGCCCAACTACGGGCTCTTCGAGGATGCGCGTTTTCTCGGAGCAGGCCACGCCTTCCGGGCCTTCGATACCCGATTGGGCAGGGTCGGCATGTTGGTCTGCGAGGATGCGTGGCACCCGTCGGCCGCAGGCCTGTTGGTGGCCGACGGAGCAGACATCCTGGTCTCGATGGCGGCCTCACCGGTGCGCGGCCTGGAGGGAAGCCGGCCGGCCGCAGCCCACGCGTGGGAAGACCTGAACCGGACCATTGCCCGCATGCATGGCGTGCACCTCATCTTCGCCAATCGGGTCGGATTCGAGGACGGTACCTGTTTCTGGGGTGGTTCGGCAGTCTTCGATCCCTGGGGTCGCGTCGTGGCCCAGGCCCCCTTGCTGGAGCCGGCAAGGCTCGAGGCCGTCCTCGACCCGAATGCCCGGCGGCGCGCCCGCACGGATACGCCTCTGGGTCGCGATGAGCGCTTCGAGGTCACCTTGGCGGGCCTGACCCGGGTTCAGGAGCGTCGCCTTGGCAAGGAGCCCCCCCATGCAGGCTAGGCCTCGCCTCCGGTCGTTCCTTCCTGCCTGCTTCCTGCCTGTCGCCTTCAGCGCGTCAGCGGCGTGGGCCCAGACCCCGCTCCCCCCGCAGTCTCGTCCCGATCCCCAGGGTCTGGCCGTCCTACTCAGCCCCGATCCCGTCGGCCTTTCGCCGGTTCTTGCCAAGGTGCTGGCCGGAGACGGCCGATTCCACCTGGCACCGGGCAACGGCATCAAGCTCTCATTGAAGGGAACCGAGCTCCAGCTCGATCCGCCCCTGACGCTCCAGGCGCGGGATCAACTGCGCGGCAAGACACCGGGCCGATACCTGCTGGTCGGACGCAGCCTGTCCCAGGCCGAGGGTGGCCCCGGCCTCTCCGCACGTGTCCTTGATCTGAGCCTGGGTGAAGTCGGCCCGCTGTTCGAGGCTACGGGCAGCAGCGTCGCCGAGGTCTCCCAGCGCGTTCGACGCTTCATGCGCGCCAACCACCCCCTCTCGGGTCACGTCCGGGACCTGAGGGACGGCCAAGTCTATATCGACCTCGGTACGCGTGCCGGCCTGGCGCGAGGGAGCGGGATCCTTATCCGGCGCATCGTCGGCATCCGACAGGACACCATCGCACTGGCCCGCGTCCAGCGGGCCGAGGAATGGTTCTCGCTGTGCGACATCGAGGAGCGTACCAGCGGCCAGATGCCTCGTGTCGGGGACCTCGTGCTCGAGGATGTGACGGGAACCCTGTCGCGACCCTAGGTCGGTGACGCCGCTCACTGCCTGACAAGGACCAGGCGACGCAAGCTGGGCTTTAGCAATGCTCTCCGAGGAACGCTGATGGCCGACAAGAACCGTATCCACGAACTGCAGGATGCCGGCATCCTCGACCGGGAAAACCCCGATATCGTGGCGCTTTTCCAGCAACTTCGCAACATCCGCGAGAGCGAGCGCAGCATTCGGTCGCTTCGGCGCAGCCTGACGCTCGACAATATCCCGTCTCTGGATGACGAGCCTGAGGAGATCATCGAGCTGGCGGCTGCACCGTCCGCATCTCTGGACAGGCTCTCGGATACCGTCCTGGGTCTCAAGGACGAGCGCGATCGGCTCAAGGGCCAGGTCGCCGAACTGGTCGAGGGGGTCTCCTCGCTCGAGGACACCATCCGGCGGCAGGCCGCCGAGATTGCCCGGCTTCGCACCCGCGGCGCCTGAACCCGCAGCCCGGCTTCTGGGCTTCAGCGACTTTCCTCATCCATACCGCCCGATTCGGGTCGTTCCGGCATGCTGAGCGGCGCCTGAGGCATGGGGTGGCGCACCGGCGGCGGCGTGACGGCAGGGCGCGGCGTGGCGGCCTTGCGCAAGGGCATGGCCGCCGTCGCGGTTTCCGTGCGCACGACCTTGCGCAAGCGCTGCGCCCTGACCTCGGCCGAGACGGTGGCAGATCCCGAAGCCGGCTTGGGTCCCCCGGGAGGAACGAACGCGGACGGAGAGGCCGAGCGAAGCGCGTGCTCCATGAACCTCGCCCAAAGTGGCGCACAAACCTCGCCACCGGTCGTGCCGCCCGACATCGTCGAATTGTCGTCGTTGCCGACCCAGACAAGCGTGGCCAGATCCGGGGTGTAGCCCACAAACCAGGCATCCCGATGGTCGGATGTCGTGCCCGTCTTGCCTGCGGCCGGCCGGGCAATGCGCCCGGCGTAGCCCGTCCCGCGCAGGATCACCCCCTGCAGGACATCGTTGAGGACGCGGACAGGAGCGGGCGGCATCACCTGGATCGTCCGCGGCACCCGCCGCTGCAGCACCGTCCCGCCGCGATCCGTCAGACGGGTCCATGACTGCGGCGGCACGAATTGCCCGTCGGCGGCAAAGGTGGCAAAGGCCGCCACCAATTCGAGCGGCGTGACCTCGGAAGTGCCGAGTGCCAAGGACATATTGGGCTGGATATCCGATCGGAAGCCGAGCCTGCGGGCCGTTTCGACCACCTTGCGGACGCCGACCCTGTCGATGAGCTTGACGGCAATCACGTTGTTGGAGATCTCAAGCGCGCGCCGCAGGGGCAGGGCACCATAGCGATCCCCCCCGTAGTTGAGCGGCGTCCAGGGCTTGCCGTCGCCACCGGTCCACGTCCTTGGTTCGTCACTGAAGATCGTTCCGGGCGACATGCCCTGCGCGAAGGCCGTCAGGTAGAGCACGGGCTTGAAGGAACTCCCTGGCTGCCGATGGGCCTGGACGACCCGGTTGAACTGCGAGCGACTCCAGTCCGCGCCCCCGACCATGGCCCGGATGGCTCCGGTCCGGGGCTCTATGGCCACCAGGGCAGTCTGGCTGAAGCGATTGGCCTTGCCGTGCTTCTCGAGGGCCTCGCGGACGAGCGCCTCGGCCTTGGCCTGCCAGTCAGGATTCAGCGTGGTCGAGACGCGAAGGCCACCCTTCTCCAGATACTCGGCCCCGAAGCGGTCCTTGAGGTCGTCCAGGAGATAGCTGGTGAAGTAGGGCGCCTTGAGTGCCTCGCGCTTTCGCGGAGGCTCGGGAGGAATCGGCAAGGCCTGCGCTGCGGCAGCCGTGGCCTGCGCCTGAGTGACGAAACCGGCGGCCACCATCTTGCGCAGGACGGTCCGCTGGTGCTGCAGGGCGCGCTTGAGACGCCGGTAGGGGCTGGCACGCTCGGGTTCCGACAACAGGCCGGCGAGCAAGGCTCCCTCAGCCAGGCCCACCGTCGAGACGCTGCGCCCGAAGTAGGTCTGGGAGGCGGCCTCAATGCCGTAGGCATTGTGACCCCAGTAGACCTGGTTCAGGTAGAGCTCGAGAATCTGGTCCTTGCTGTAGCGCCGCTCGATCTTGACTGCGAGCCACGCATCGGCCAGCTTGCGCGCGATGGTACGGGACGAGGACAAGAAGAGGTTCTTTGCCAACTGCTGCGTGAGGGTACTGGCACCTTCCTCGGCCCGACCGCCCGCAAGGTCCTTGATGAGGGCACGCGCGATACCACGAAGGTCCACGCCGGGGTGCCTGTAGAAGCGCACGTCTTCGGCCGCGATGACGGCCTGCCGGACAAGCGGGGGAACCTCGCCCAGCGGCACGACCGTCCTGTTCTCCTCGCCGTGGACCTTGGCCAGGACCCCACCATATGCATCGAGGACGACCGTGGTCTCGAAAGGCACATAGCGCTGAAGATCCTCGACAGGGGGCAAGTTGCGGAAGGCGTGGGCCACCCCGGCTGCAGCCCCGGCTCCACCGCTCACGCCGACGACAAGCATGAAGACGACAACCCTCCAGGCGCGGGGCAAGGGCCGGCGTTGGCGGCGCACACGCGTCCGTCGCCGAGCGGACCCGGTCTCCGGTTCCTGACCGGCCGAAGCACGCGCCTCCGGCACGTCAGTCCTCCATGACGAGGTGAAGCAGACCATCCAGGCGCCGCGACGCGGCACCGGCGACATCGACGACCTCCTGATGGCTGGTGCCCGCGAGGTCTTCGGGACGAACGGCGATGTTGGTGATGCAGGAGATGCCTGCGACGGGCACGCCACGAACGGCCGCGGCCACGGACTCGAGGACCGTGGACATGCCCACCGCCTGCCCACCCACCGCCTGCAGGAAGCGGATTTCAGCCTCCGTCTCGTAACTGGGACCGAGCAAGCCGACGTAGACGCCTTCGTGAAGGGGAATGCCCGCACGCAGCGCCGCGGCGAGGAAACGAACCCTCAAGCCCGGATCATAGACCTGACGGTGCCAGGGCACCTCGTGGGGCTGGCACGCAGGCAGACCCGTCAGGTTGATGTGGTCGGACAGCAGCATGAGGTCCCCGGGCGTCCAAGACCCCACTAGCCCGCCGGCTGCATTCGTGAGGATCAAGCCACGTACGCCCAGGTCCGCCGCAAGGCGGGCAATCCGGGTCGCCTCGTCGACGCCATGGCCCTCGTAGACGTGGTGGCGCCCCCGCGCAACCATCACGCGCGACGAAGAACCGGCAAGGCGCCCGAGCGTCAGGACACCCGCGTGCCCGGCCACGGTGGCACCCGACCATCCCTCGATGTCGGCGTAGCGGACATCGACCGCCTCGTCGAGTTGCTCGAGGGCCTTGAGCCCACTGCCCAGTACCACGACGTAGTCGATGCCCCCGAGGCGCTCCACGTGAGGCGCGAGGACGGAAGGAAGCGCGGTGCGCGGCATCTCAGGAAACTCCTCCGGCGGTTACATTGGGCAAGCTAGCGCCTGCCAGTATTTTGGCCTCGAGCGCACGGACGAGACGACGGGCGGGGTGCCTTGGGGCACCGGAGAGCGCGCCGACGAGAACGGTGTGCATGCCCAGCAGACGTCCGCCGAGCACGTCCGTGAATATCTGATCCCCGACGATGGCCACCTCACGCGCCGGCAGCCCGAGCAGGCTGGCGCCCGCGCGCAAGCCCGTTGGCAAGGGTTTCAAGGCCAGGTGCACATACGGGACTCCGAGTTCCGTCGCGACGCTCGCGACACGATCGCGGTTCCTGTTGTTCGAGACGACCACCACGCCCCGCAGGTCGCGGCAGGCACGCACCCAGGCAGCCGCAGCCGGATCGAGGCCCTCGCCGTAGGCAGGCACCAGCGTGTCATCGAGATCGAGCAGGAGACCCCGCACACCGCGCGAATCGAGCCATGCGGGCGACAATTCGGCGAGCGCAGGTGCATAGCCATCCGGGACAAACAGAGACAAGTCCGGCCTTCCGGGCCCACCACGGGCCGAAGGCAGGATACCCCGCACCGCCGCGCCGTTCAAGCCAGCTCGCCCAGCGCGTCGGGCAACGCCGACATCAGCCGGTCGAGCTCGGCCGGCGTCCCGACCGAGATGCGCACGCACGCAGGCAGGCCAAAGGCGCCAAGCGGCCGGATGATGATGCCGCGGCGCAACAAGGCGTCTGCCAGCCCCTGTGCACGCTCGGCAGTCCCCAGGGGCACCATCACGAAGTTGGCATGGCTGGGCACGGGCTCGAGACCCAGGGCCATAAGACAGGGCAACAGCCTTGCCAGCCCTTCTGCGTTGTTGCGGACCGTCAGGTCCAGATGGTCCGAATCCTCGAGCGCCGCAAGGGCGGCCGCCGTCGCCACCGTCCCGGGTTCGAAGGGCAGCTTGACCTTGAGCAGGGGCTCGATCAGGCTCTCTGCGGCCAGACCGTAGCCGATGCGCAGGCCAGCCAGGCCGTGGGCCTTGGAAAAGGTGCGCAACGTGATCACGTTGTCATAGCGGTAGAGTTGGCTGTCCGGATAGGTCTCGGACGGCGGCACGAACTCGTGGTAGGCCTCGTCCTGCATGATCAGGACGTGCGCCGGCACACGTGCGTAGAACCGTTCGAACTCCGCACGGGTGAAGAGCGTACCCGTGGGGTTGTTGGGGTTGGCCAGATAGATGATCTTGGTCCTGGGACCGATGGCTTCGGCCATCGCCTCGAGGTCATAGCCCCAGTTCCGCAAGGGCACCGTGCGGATGCGAATGCCCTGTGCCTTGGCCAGAACCATGATGCCGATGAAAGTGCCCGCGCTGGTCAGGACTTCGTCGTCGCCATGGAGGAACGTCCGTACGATTCCAGCCATGATGCCTTCCGAGCCCGCTCCGACGATGGTGTTCCCGAAGACCACCCTGTAGCGGCGTGTCAGAGCCTCGCGCAGGTCCCGGCTGGCGACGTCCGGGTAGAGGTGCACCTGGGCCAGCGCCGCGCGGGCGGCCTCGAGCGCCTTCGGGGAAGGGCCCCACGGATTCTCGTTGCTGGCGAGCTTGATGACATCCGTCAGGCCGAACTCGCGCTGGACCTCGGCAATGGGACGGCCGGGCTGGTAGGGCACGAGCGAGGCGATGTGCTCGGGCACGAGTGCGCGATGGGTCATCAACGTGAGATTCCTTGGCCGGGTTTCGCTGAAGGGGGCCGGAAGAGCGGCCGTTGCCATGGTGCCAGAAGCGCAACGCCACGGCCAAGACCGGGCACAAGAGGTGCCCGATGCCCGACGCTCCCGATACCCTTGGCCTCATCGCCTCCGGCATGCGCCCCGTGGCGCCGCTTCTGGGCGCCTGGCTGGTCGATCTGGCCCTGCTCGGGCCCCTCCACCGCATACTGGCCACTCGGGACGCGGCGCTGGCCGCGCGCGCCCGGCTGAGGCTGCGCATCGCGCTGTCCGCGCTGGCCGCGTGGATGGCGATTGAAGGCCTTCGCACGATCCTGCCCGGGCCATGGTGGCCGCCACAGCTGGGCTTCTGGCCGTCGCTGGGCCTGCCGGTCGGCATCGTGGTGGCCGTGGAAGCCGGCCGGACGGCCATCGTGGACGGCTGGCTCAGGCACCACCGCAAGGTCGCCGTGCCCGGCATCCTCGAAGACCTCGGCACCGGCATGACCTACCTCGTGGTCGGACTGTTCTTCCTCGCGACCGTTCACAAGATCAACCTGACGCCGTTCCTGACCCTGTCGGGCGTGGTGTCGCTCGTCGTGGGCCTTGCCCTGCAGGACACGCTGGGCAACCTCTTCGCGGGCCTTGCCATCAACCTGGACCCCCCGTTCCGCATCGGCGACTGGGTCCTCATCGAGGGAGACACGGGAGAGATCGTCGAAATTTCCTGGCGCGCGACCAAGCTTAGGACGACCCGGGACGAGTTCGTCATCCTGCCCAACAACGTCGTCGCAAAGGCCAAGGTCATCAATTACCTGATGCCGACACCGACCCACGCCCACAGCGTCCTCGTGGGCGTCGCGTACGAGGCCCCCCCGATGGACGTCGGCAAGGCGCTGCTCTCCTGTGCCACCGAAATGCGTGCCATCTCGAGGGACCCGCGGCCGCAGGTCTTCCTGCGCGACTTCGCCGATTCCGCCATGACCTACGAGTTACGGGTCTGGATTACCGGATTTGGCGAGGCGAACGCCATCCTCTCCGAACTGAGATCCCGCATATGGTACCGATTCCAGCAACTGGGGATCGAGATTCCGTGGCCCATCCGCAACGTGTACATGCGCGACGGGTCTGCACGGGGGCACGCCGACATCACCGATCGGACGGGCATCTTGGGTGGCGTCGACCTCTTCGCTTGCCTGTCGGACGAAGAGCTCCACGACCTGGCCATGAATGCCCAGCTGGTGCCTTGCCACAGACAGGAGACCATCTTCTCGCGGGGCGACGAAGGAGACAGGCTCTATGTGGTGGCCTCGGGCAACGTGGAGATGCATCTGGGAAAGCCGGGCAGAACCCAGCCGCTCGCCGTGCTGGGGCCTGGCCAGGTCTTCGGGGAGCGTGCCCTGCTCACGGGCGAACCCCGATCCGCGACGGCCTACACGACCGAGGGATGCAAGCTGGTGACCGTCGCGCGCGAGGATATGGCCCCCCTGCTGGAGGCCCGACCCGAGATGGCCGCGCAGATGGCGGACATCCTGACAGGCCGGGAGGAGCGTATGCGCGCCGCCGTGGCCGACCCCAGCATGAACCGGGGCAACACCGGTCCCCTCGAACCGCCGATTTCTGCTCCGGACCTCCTCGTGCGGGTCCGGGCGTTCTTCGGCCTCGCCTAGACTGACGGGGACGCTCTGCCACCGGGTGTATACTGGGGCGTTCCCCCAACTGCCGGGGCCACGGCCCCATGCGAGGTTCGCCGTCGTGTCCACCCTCCGCTGGTCCGGAATTCTGCTCGCCGCCGTGGCATTGGCCGCGACGCAGGTGTCCCCCGCCCTCGCCTCCGGCGGCAAGAAGGCCGCGTACCCGGCCAAGCGGGCCGATGGCCTCGTCATCGAGGACCTCGTGGTCGGCAAGGGCAAGGAAGCTCGGCCCGGGATGCGGGTCTCGGTGCACTACACCGGCCGCCTGACCAACGGCGCCAAGTTCGACTCGTCCCTCGACCGCCGCCAGCCCTTCGATTTCATCCTTGGCATGGGTGAGGTCATCAAGGGCTGGGACGAAGGCGTCAAGGGCATGAAGGTCGGCGGCAAGCGCAAACTGACCATTCCCCACACGATGGCCTACGGCGAGAACGGCACCGGTCCGATTCCCCCGCGCGCCACCCTGCTCTTCGACGTCGAGTTGCTCGACGTTCGCCAGCCCTGATTGCCCCCACCGCTTACGGAGATTCCATTCCTTGGACAAGAAAAAAACCCCGGCGACTACCAAGAAGGTTGCCCCCAAGGCGGCCGAGTTGACGGCAACGGTTCCGGCCAGCCCGGTCGCCGAGGCATCGGCTCCCGCGACGCCGCCCAGCCCCAGGGCCACGGCGGCAAAGCCTGTGGCCAAGCGCACCGCGGCGGCGAAGCCTGCCGTGACCAAGGCCGAGGCGCCCCAGGCGACGGCCAAGGTCGCCACCCGCAAGGCAAGCACCTCCAAGGGTGAGGCCAAGGCCGCCCAGAAGGCCTTGCTCGCCGAGCAGGATGGGCCCAAGCGTATCCTCTGCATCGCCTGCCTCGTGTCCGGGCGCCCCTTCATGAAGGAAGCGACCAAGGCCGGCCACAAGGTCATCGTGCTGACGGGCGAGAAGCGTCTCAAGGACGAGTGGCCCCGCGACATCCTCGAGGAGATCATCGCGGTCCCGGACATCTTCGACGAGAAGGTCGTTCGCAATGTCATCGCGTACATCTCCCAGCGCCGCAAGATCGACCGCATCGTGCCGATGGGCGACTTCGACGTCGAGATCGCCTGCATGCTGCGTGAGCACATGCGCGTCCCCGGTATGGGCGAGACGACGATGCGCTACTTCCGCGACAAGCTCGCCATGCGCGTGAAGACGCGCGAAGACGGCATCCCGGTGCCTGACTTCGTCCACGTCCTGAACCACGACGAAGTTCACGCCTACATGCAGCGCGTCCCTGCACCCTGGGTCATCAAGCCAAGGCAGGAGGCGGCTTCGATGGGCATCGAGGTCCTGAAGGACGACCAGGCTGTCTGGAAGAAGATCATGGAGCTTGGCGACAAGCAGTCGTATTACCTGCTCGAGAAGTACACGCCCGGCGACGTCTACCACGTCGACTCGGTCGTTGCCGAGCGCGAGGTCGAGTTCGCCTCCGTCTCCAAGTACGGGACGCCCATGCTGGACCTGAACAAGTCTGGCGGTGTCTTCACCACCCGGACCATCGACCGCAAGTCCGCCGATTACAAGGCACTCATCGAGATCAACAAGCAGGTCGTGGCCAGCCTGGGCTTGGTGCGGGGCGTGACCCACATCGAGTACATCAAGGGCCGCGAGGACGGCAAGTTCTACTTCCTCGAGGCGGGGGCCCGCGTCGGCGCAGCCAAGATCCCCGACGTCGCGTGGTATGCCACCGACGTGTGCCTCTGGTTCGAGTGGACCAAGATCGAGACCCAGACGAACTACACCTTGCCCAAGGTCCGCAACGGCTATGCCGGGGCCATCGTCTGCCTGGCCCGCCAGGAGAACCCGGACTTGACGCCCTACAACGACCCCGAGGTGGTCTGGGTCCAGAAGAAGAAGCACCACGCCGGTGTCATCGTGCGCTCGGACGATCCCAAGCGTGTCGAGGAGCTGGTCAACCAGTACGCAGTTCGTTTCGCCCAGGACTTCATGGCTCACGTGCCGATGAAGGCCTGACACCCTTCCGCCAGACGGAGAGGGCGTTCCCGAAATCGGGAACGCCCTCTCGCTTCGTGCAGGATGAACAGAACGCCAGGCTTCAGCCCTGGTGTGCGCCGGGTTCGGCCTCGATCAGCTCCTCGCGCTTGTAGGCCGCGGCCTTCCGACCAGCCTCGTAGGCCTCCTCGAGCGCTCCCTGGATTGTGGAGAGCTTGCCCTCGAGGGAGACGCGAACCTGATCGAGGACCTCCTCGGTGTTGCCCCGGACCTTGTCCAGGACCTCCTGGGTCCGCGAACGCAAGTCGCCCATCTGCTCGGCGACCTGGTCGCGTGTCCGGCCGCCGGACTGGGGTGCCAAGGCCATGGCGGCAAGGAAACCGCCAACAGCTCCCATCAGGAAGCCGACCAAAAGATCACCGGAACCACCTCTGGACGACATGGTCACCTCCTCGGGACGTCGCTACGCGGCCAATCGTAGCTCCCGCCGGGCCCGGCCACAAGGCTGCGGCAAGAGACATCAGTTGCGCGAGAAGCGCATGCCCCTGACGAAGAAGTATCCGTTGTCCTCGAGCGCATCGGCAAAGGCACGCAAGCGTCCCAGTTCGTCTTCGAGACGCTCGCGAACGGCATCGAGACGCTCGCGCGTACCCGGGCATTCGAGCAGTTGCTGCTTGGCGAAGAGATCGGTCTGCAACGCCCACGACGCCACCCACGATGCCCGCTCAGGGTCATCCGGCAGTTCATCGGGCAAGGGCAGCGCGGCGAGGCGCCCCAAGAGCGTCGCGTACTCCCGGTAGGTCCGATGCAGCGACGCAAGCGCCTTCTCCCCCGGCAGACTGCCGACATCGGGTGCCGCCACCACCCGAGCACGCGGATATAGCGCCCCGTCGATGCGATCGAGCAGCCGAACGCGCCCTTGCCCCAGCGTCATGATGTTCATACGGCCATCCGGGAGACGGACCACCTGCTCGATCGTCGCCAAGGTAGCCCAGTTGCAGGCCCCATCCTCCCGGCCCGGCTCGTCCCGCGACAAGGCGACGACGAAGCCCTCCTTGGCAGCAAGGCAGTCCTCGACCATGGCGCGGTACCTGGGCTCGAAGATGTGCAACGGCAGGGGCATGCCGGGGAACAGCACGAGATTGAGCGGAAAGAGCGGAAGCGTTCCCTCGCCGTCCATGGTCAGAACGCCGCGCCCAGACGGCCCCCGACCGTGACATCGGCAAGGCCACCGGATGCGGTCCGTCCGGGCACCACGAATCCCGAAGGCGCGATGAGGGAGAACAGCGTCAAGTCGAGCGGCCCCATCCTGAAGCCGATCTCGCCTCGACCGTAGAGACCGACGGCCGTCCTCAGACCTCCCCCGTCCAGGCTGGCAAATGTACCGTCGGCCGCCTGCTGCCCGGCCTGCACGATACTGCCGCTTCCGGACAACTTAGTCGGGACGGACTGCGTGAAGTCGGCGTTGGCCGTCAAGCTCTGGCTGCCTGCCAGCAAGGCCGGCCCAAGCTCGGTCCTGAGCAGCAATGAAAAGCCAGGCAGCAAGGCGAAGTGGGCCATCACGCCCCCCATCAGGCCGCCACCCCCGCCGAAATCGAGACCCGTCTTGGTATTGGCATCAGCAGCCGCACCAGCCCCGACAGGCTTGCCGCCCCAGCCGAAGCGCGCCAGCAGCAGCGGCCCGCCATAGAACTGGACCTGCCCGAGGCTTGCCACGTTGGGTCCCGTGGCCCCGAGGCGCAGGCCCGCCAGCGCGAAGGCCCCGTTGTCGGCAAGCACGGGCGCCACATTGATGAACCAGTCCGTGAACGAAACGGCCGGTGCCTGGCTGCCATAGGTCGCACCCTTGCCATAGGCCGTGCGCCCCAACTCGACGAGCAGACCCAGGCCTGCCGTATCGAGTCGGGAACCCGTCGTCGGTTCCGCCACGGCACCGACGCCCATCGACACGCCCGTACCGGCCAGCCTGAAATAGGTAGGCACAAGCGCACCCACCGAAACGGCCCAAGGCGTCTCGCGCCGCCAACGCGGCCCGGCGTCCTTGACCACGGCCTCCGGCAACCGCGAGCGGACCTTGCCGGACAACTGCTCCCGCAGCGCATCGAAGGCCTTGGCGGCAGCGCTGGCGAACTCGTAGCGGTTGACCTCCTTGTCGCCCCGGAAAAGACCGTCACCATAGCCCGACAGGACCTGGTAACGGATGACCGTCTTCATGATGGCGTCATAGCCCTTGTCCAGCGGAGAGACGTCCGAGAAGGGATTCACGGGGTCCTGGACGGTCGACCGCGCCAACAGCTCCTTTTTCTCGAGGAGCTCGACCAGCTTGGCGAAGATCGCCGCAAGCTCAGTTCGCGTGACGGGCCGGTTCGGCTGGAATCGCGAGACACCCACATCCGAGAAGTAGTCGAAGAGGTTGTATTGGCTTGCCAGTTGCTCGACCTGGCCACGCAAGCCCGCACTCTCGATGTCATCGAAGTTGAAAAGGGAGAGCGCGTTGTCCGCCAATTTCTTGCGCGAGGTGGCCTCGATTTCACGAATGAACGCCCCGACGGTCTGCGCCATCACGAGGCGGTTGACCGGCAGTTCCCCGCGAAAGCGATTGTTCTCGACAGGCATCAGGCGCGACTTGATGGCGATGGCACGCACGGCATCGACGGCCCAATGGTCGGCAGGCACGTCGGTAAAACCAGGCCGCTCGCGACCGGCTGCATGAGCAGGATATGCCGGAAGTACGGCAGGACCTGCGGCCAGCAGCACGCCGAGGACGAGGTGACGACGGATGGCGCGGTTCATGGCATGCTGCTCGTACCCCTCCGGACCTCAAGGCAAACACGCGGTTAGGCGTCCCGGGCGAGGGGTACGAAAGGGCGTGGTCTCGCACCGGGACAGGTCCAGTGTCGTGAGGAGTCAGGCGGATGCGTCGAGCTTGGGCGGTCGTTCCCCTTCTGGCAGCGTGCACGTCGAGCGACGGCCTGAAGCTTGTCTCCCCCAGCGCCACGGCTGCCGCGCCAGTCACCTGGGAGCAGCTGGTGGTCAAGGCCGAAGCTGCCGGTGGCCCATACTGGCTGGTGGCCCTGAATGACGCCGGGGCGACGGTGGATGTCAAGCCGGACGATGAGGGTGTAACCCCGACATTTCGCGTGGACCAGTTGGTGACAGCCAGCGGTTCTGCCTTGATCACGGATGCGGCGACATCTGTCGGCACGGAATCGGTCTTCGTCAACCCGTATCGACCGGGCAGCATCTATGCCTACCGCTATGCCACCACCTACGACCACAAGGGTCAGTCACCCGCGGTGTCGGTCCTGGAACTGGGCGCCGAGACTTCCACCACCTTGCCTGGCGAGGTTGAGGCCACAACGATCTTCACGGCCCTGTCCAGCAGGTCCGTCACGCTGGCGCTCAAGCCGTGCACGAATACGGCCGAAGCCAGCTGCAGCATCACCGGGGTGGTGTGGTTCACCGTGCCCGAGGTCACCGAAGCCCGTTCCCTGCGCCTGTATCTGAATATGTTGAACGCCGCAGGCAAGGCGCAGTCCGGGGAGCCATCGACGCCCCTGCCCATTCAGGCACCCGTCACGACGCCTACCGCGGCACCCGTGACTCCGCCCGCAACCTGATCGCAAGGCGCCCTGCCCGGCCGCGCGAGCCTGACGAACGGCCTTGAGCTAGTCGCTGCGCGCTACTTGAACAGATTGTTCGTACGCAGCAGCGACGCAGCCACGGGAAGCGCGATGAGCGCGCCTGCCAGAATGAAGTTCCCGAGCCCCCAGAACATGGCGGCGGGTCCGTCGTCGTCAATCTGGATGGTCGGCCCGATCTCGGCTTCCACAATCTTGCCGTCGTAGTCCGGGTCACGGAAGACCATCACGTAGCGGCCCGCAGGGATATAGAAACCCAATGTCATCTGCACCGACTCGCCGGGATTGGCGCGCACGCGGGTCGTGGCACGGGAGTAGGGATGGGGCCGGTAGACACCGCCACCCACGGCTTCAAGCGTGAACTCGGTGGCTTCGAACTTGCGGCCCTCGGCCTGAGCATCCAGATCGTTGTTGTTGGTGATCCGCACCGTCACCAGCATCAGGTGCTTGGTGGTATTGTCCCGCGTGGAGGACACAGTGCCCTTGCTGGGCAGGAAAGAAGCATCGGAAGAAGGATCGGCCTCGACAGACTCGAGAATCTCGAACTCATAGGGCACGAAGGCCGACCCCTGCTCCGATTGCGCGCGCACGGACGGCGCGGCGCCAAGAACCAGCAGGGTGGACACCACGAGGGCCGTGAGCCGGGACAACCATGGGTGCACGGGCGATGCTCCTCCTGAACGACTGTACCCCTTTTGAGCCTGCCTCATAGCAGGAGCAGGGCCCACCACCACGGCGACATGCCGCCGCCCCGGGTGACGGTCGTCTCTTCGACCAGACCCTCTTCTGCCGCGGCATCCGCGACACGGTCCAATGCGCCCGGCGGCAGGTCGTCCGGATGCGGTGCGTGCTCGACCGGGGCAAAGAACCTGCCGAACCAAGCCGGTTGCGTCAGATTGACCGGGAAGTCCGGTTCCTCGGTGACTTCGCCATCCAGCAAGCCCAGGACGAACCGCGCCCGGAAGGGCTCGATGCCCACACGCTCCCACATCGGGATCCGCAGGTCCTCGCCGTGGCCGGCCCCGAAATGCACGCTCCCCCCCGAAGGCCCCGTCACATCGGCAAAGAGATCGAACCGATGGACGAGGTCCTCGGCCTCGTGGACCAGACCTGCCGCCATGCGGCTGCCCGTCTCGGTCAGGACGAAACGATGACGGGCGGGCTCGTGCCGGAGCAAGTCGCGACGTTCGGCAAGCAGCAACAGGTCCCCCAGGCGGTCGACCTTGTCGGCCGGCAGCGCCAGACCGTCACCGCGCGCCGCCCACACCAGGCCCATCAGGGCATAGGCCTGCATGTGACGCGCGCGCCGGGAGGCGTCGTCATCCGAGCGTACGGTGAAGACCACTGGTCCCTGCGCATCCTCGAAAAGCTGGCGCACCGGCGTCTCGGGATCGAGGGGGTCGTCCCCGGCATAGATCTCGACGCCATCCCTGATCTCGAGGTCATCGCCGCTGCCGGTGAAGACACGGCGATGAAGGATTTCAAGCACCATCGTCCGATCCCTGTCGAGGCCGAAACGGCGGGCAGCATCACCAGGGTCACCCAGTACCCCGAAGACCAGGTCGGCCGCGGACCCGCGAATCTCGCCCTGGGCGAGCACCATGGTCAAGGCCAAGCCCTCGGCGGGTTCGCGCCACTCCAGTGTCGGAAGCCTGCTCATCCTAACGCCTGCGACCGCCCCAGGCACGGCGCCCACCGCCGAAGCCCGAACCCGACCGACGCCCGCCCCAGCCTGACGAACCAGAGGATCCGGAGGAGCCGCCGAACCAGCTCCGGCGCTGGGTCCGGTAGCCCGAAGAATCCTGGCTCGACGTGCCGGAACCGAAGCGCCGCTGGCTGGTCACCCTGTCCTTGTTGCCGAACCAACGCGACATGAAGCCCTTGTTCGCCGAGCTCTGGGTACGCCATGCGGGCGACGTCCGGTAGGCATCACGATGGTTGCGAAGCACGGTCGTCCTGCGCCACGGCGTGCTGTAACCGAAGCCCCCGTTGAAGACCTGATTCAGAATCATGAATTGGACGAACGGATTGTCGAGCAGGCTGCCGGAGTGGTACTGCGGGGGTGGATAGCCCTGGAAGAACGGCTGCCCCTGCCCACCGCTGACCTGGTACGGAAAACCCTTGGCCCCCTCGGCGACACCCGTCTGCTCCAGAGCAAACAGCTTGCGGTCCTTGGCCTCGCCGAAGCCGTCCTCGCCATCCTCGTCCACATAGCCCACGACCTTGACCATGCCGTCCTTGCGGCGGGCATCGATGGACACGACCTCGTCGCCTTCGTGGATCTCGTTGACACGCTTTTCGAAGGCCTGCATCCAGGAGTCGAAGTCCTGGCCCTGCGCCTTGAAGAAAGCCTCATGCACGGCGTCGAGGTTGATGGTCTCACGGTCGCCGGAAACCCTGGCCGAAACATAGCGGTCCCCGTCGCCCGAGGCGCTGTCACCTTGATTGCCGCCGCACGCAGCCAGCAACGTCGCCACGAGCAGGCCAGATACCAGATTCCGGTTCATGCTCCATCCCCCTTTCAGGTCGGCCAGAGGCTGGTGACGACCATGGTCGCCGTCAGCAGCGAAACCACGACCACCATCCCCCAGACCACTGTATTGTAGACCACACCGTTGACATGCACGCCCATCAGGCGCCGGTCGTTGACCAGCCTCAGCATATAGACGAGGATGACCGGCAAAAGGATTCCGTTGATGTCCTGTGCGACCAGCATCAGAGGCAGCAAGGGCAGGCCAGGAATGACCGCCACCAGGGCACCCAGGCCAATCAGCAGCGTGTAGAGGCCAAGAAAGACCGGTGCCCGCCGGAAGTCCTTGCCGAGGCCGGCCTCGAAGCCGAAGGCCTCGCATACGGCGTAGGCCGTGGCCAGAGGGACGACGGACGCCGCCAGCAAGGACGCCCCCAGCAAACCGACACCGAAGAGCAGGCCCGCGTGGCGACCGGCAACCGGAACCAGCGCCGACGCGGCCGAGGCGGCATCGGCCAGCGCATGCGGTTGCATTGCCGGATAGAACAAGGCGGCTGCCGTCGCCACGATGATGAAGAAGGAGACGAGATCGGCCGTCAAGGCACCGAAGAACGCGTCGAAGCGGGCAAACCCGTACTGACGGATGGTCACGCCCTTGTCGACGACCGAGGCCTGCAGGAAGAACTGCATCCACGGCGTGATCGTGGTCCCGATGGTGGCGATCAGCACGAGCAGATAGCCTTGGAGATGGTCCCGCATCGCCGTGGCTGCGGGCACCGAGGGCCAATTGGGCACGACGGCGTCGTGCAGGACCCGGGACCAATCCGGGCGGGCGAGGAAAGCCGCCGCCACGTAGGACAGGAACACGAAGGCCAGCAGCATGAACGTCCGCTCCACGCGGGCAAAGCTGCCCTTGGCCACCAGCCACCAGAGTCCCCCGGCAGCCACCGGGACAGCCAGCCAGCGCGGCACGCCGAAGAGTTCCGCAGCCGCAGCCACCCCGGCAAAGTCAGCCAACGTCGTGGCGACATTGGCCACCAGCAGGCACCCCATCGCGAAGACCGTGGCCCTGAGGCCGAACCGCTCACGAATCAGCGAGGACAGCCCCTTGCCCGTCACGGCCCCCATGCGGGTCGCCATCTCCTGGATCATCGCCAAGGCCACGGTGATGAGCAGCAGGGCCCAGAGCATCGCATAGCCGTAGCGGGCACCTGCCGTGGCGTAGGTGGCAATGCCGCCCGCGTCGTTACCTGCACTCGCGGCGAGGATACCCGGTCCCAGCGTCCCCAGCAGCATCAACCAACGGCGCTTGTTGAAGCGAATGGTGACGAGCGCGTCAGCCTCGGCATCGGACGGATGAAGCTTGCCGGTTCCCGGCATCAGGGCTCCTCCGGCTCGTGGACGAGGGACAAGGCATCGAGCACCCCCACGACGCCCAGCAACCGCCCGTCCTCCTGCAAGACTGGCAAGGAAAGCAGGTTGTAATGGAAGAGTTTCTCCAGCGCGCTCATGGCCGGCTCACGGGCCCCCACCGTGACCAACTGGCCTGGAAACAGGGCCGCGAGCGGAGTCGCCACGTCAGCCCGGACCAGATGGCGGAAGGAGAGCACCCCGGCCAACCGGCCCTCCGCATCCACCGCATAGAGGTAGCTGCACAACTCGTCCGCGGCACCCTCGCCCCGGACCCAGTCCAAGGCACGACCGACGCTCCACGAGGCGGGCACCTCCCAGAAGCTGGTCGTCATCAAGGCGCCGACCGTGCCGTCCTCGTAAGCCAGCAAGTCCCGGACCTCGCTGGCATCCTCGGCGTCCATCCGCTCCATCAGGTCGCGGGCTCGCTCCTCGGGCAACTCGGAGAGCAAATCCGCCGCATCGTCCGGCTCCATCTCCTCGAGAACATCGGCCGCACGCTCTTCATCGAGACCATCGAGAATCGCGCTTTGCAGTTCGGGACTGGCCTCTTCCATGATGCCGGCCAACTGGGCATCGTCGAGTGCTTCGAGCACTTGCGACCGTTGCTCATGCCCAAGCTCCGCGACGATGTCGGCGAGGTCGGCGGGATGCAGTCGGGCGAGCCGGTCGGACGAGACGCGCAACCGGACGGTCGCCGTCTGCTTCTCGACGGGCTCGACCATGTCCCAGCGCACCACGCCTTCGGGAGGCTGCCATCTCAAGGCGCGGCTCAGCCATGCCAAGGCGGGAGCCAGCCCGAGTCTCCGGGCCAGGCCCCAGGGTCCGATGTCGACGCCGACCACCCGCAGGATCTGCCCTTGCCAAGCCAATTGCAGGTCATTGACACGGACGACATGGGCACCGTCCATGTCGACGACCTGGCTGTCCATGACATCGAGTGCGAGCAACCGTTCAGCCGGCCCCAATTCTGGCCAGGCGGCCTCCTCCCGGACGACGAAGGTATCCAGCGTGACCCGATCGACCGAACGCCAGGGAATGACACGTCGCTGACGCCCCTTGGCGCAGACTAGGCCGGCGACCACCGGGAAATCACCCTCGCTGACGAACGTGACGTCACGCAGCGTGCCGACCTTGCGCCCATCCACCGTCCGGACAGGCCGGTTCAGATACTGCGAAAGAAAAATCACGGGGCCATCCCCCCGGCGTCAGGGCTTGGTCGCGCGGACCAGCTTGAGCGCATTGGCGGCCTGGACCATGCCATGGCCATGGTAGCTGTCGAAACCGGGCGCACCCAGATCTCTCGCAGCGTCCTGCAGCAGGCTGGCCACCTTGTCAGGAGCCATCTCCGGCGCCATCGCACGCACTAACGCGGCGACGCCAGCCACGACCGGAGCGGCCTGGCTGGTGCCGGACAAGGCTGAAGCATAGGTGTCGATCCGGTTCTCGGGCGGCAATGCCGAGGGATTCTCGCGCGCCAGACGTACCAGCGCGCAGTCGTAGGTGGGGAAGGTAGACCAGATGCCGTAGCCGGGCGCGGCAAGCGCCTGCCAGCGTCCAAAACAAGACCACGACGTCCGCCGGTCCACAAGATCGGTCGCACCGACCGCGATGACGCCCGGCAGGCTCGCCGGGTAGATCCGGGGATTGCCCCGGTCACCGGCGTTGCCCATGGCCGCCACGACGACGACACCACGCTGCAAGGCGGTCTTGACGGCATCCTCGATCAGCCGTGAGCGCATCGGGGAGCCGAGACTCAGGTTGAGGACGTGGGCACCGCGGGCCACGGCCCACTGAATGCCGGTCGCGACGGATTCCGCGGAACCTCCGCGATCCCCCAGAACGCGGACAGGCATGATCCGCGACTCGGGTGCTAGCCCGAGCAGCGACAAGTCGGGCGCCTGCGCCGCGATGATACCCGCCACGTGCGTGCCATGTCCGTTGTCATCACGCGGGTCCGAATCCCTGTCGATGGCATCGTAGCCGGACAGGACGCGACCGAGGAAGGCAGGGTGGGTGGCGTCGATGCCGGTATCGATCACCGCCACCGTCACGCCCCGGCCCTTGGTCGTGTTCCACGCATCACGGGCCTGTACCCGTTGCAGATGCCACAGGTCGGGAGGGGTCGCGTTCTCGCTGAACGCGGGCAGGCTCATCACGGGGGGAGCCCCATCCTCGACCAGGTCGACCCGCCAATTGGGCTCGGCCCAGATGACGCCCGACAAACGCTGCAGACGGTCCACCGCCTGCTTGAGCGTCAAGGTCCGAGGAACACGGACCAGCGAGGCATCGAGGCCCGACAGGACACGGAGCGTCGACCAGCCCTGCGGAAGCGTGGCGCCCGCAGCAAGGCGGACGAGCACCTCACCTTCCACGGCTTGGGCAGCCAGATCCGCGGACGCAGCGGGGGCCAACGGGAACGCGGGTTGCAGGCCGCAGCCCGCAAGCATCACGAGCACAAGCAGAAACCGCACCGTCGGGACGTCCTTCCCTGCAGATCCAATCTTCAACTAACCTATAATTAACACAAATCCTAGCCGTCCGCCTCTTCTCCGGAGTCCCATCGCCATGACCGACGTGCCCCTCTCCCCCCCTTGGCCGGTCGAACCGTCCATCCGGGTGCTGCTGCTGCCCAAGGACACCAACGAGCACGGCACCATCTTCGGCGGCGTCATCCTGTCCCATCTCGACTTGGCGGCGGCTGTCGAGGCCGGTAGGCATACCGAGCATCGGTTCGTCACCGTGGCCCTGCGGGAAGTGAAGTTCGAACAACCCGTCCACGTCGGCGACACCGTGAGTTTCTACACGCGTCTGGAAGGCAAGGGGCAGACCAGCCTGACCATCGGCATCCGGGTCGAGGCACGCCGCCGCGGGCCCAGTGCCGAATCCGTTCTCGTGACGACAGCAGAAGCCGTCTTCGTGACGGTGGGCGCGGACGGCAAGCCTGTCGCCTGGGACAGTCCGCTCCCCGTCAGTTGACGGAGGCCGAAGCCGAGCGACCCTCTGCCCAGGACTCGAGGCCATCCAGCAAGGCCCGCTGGTAACCCTCGAGGGTGCCTATCCCCAGGCCGAAGACCACGCCGAAGGCCTTGTCCATGAAGGTCTTCGGCTCGAGCCGCGTCGAGAAGATCACCTTGACCGACCCGGAACCGGCCGGCTCGAGGTCGAAGCGCATCAGCATCGGGGCAGCCGCAGCACCCACCTTGGGGCGATTGCGGAAGGCATAGGCGTGCTCGGGCTCCCAGACCGAGACCTCCTGCTCCCAGGTCTGCCCCTGACCGATGGCGTAACGAATTACGGCCGGGCTGCCCGTCGCCGGCTCGACGGACCGCGAACCGACGGGCGGCATCATGGGGTCACCCTTGGCCGCCCACAGTTGCCAGCCCGTGACCCCCTGCCAGACCTTGGCAACCGGTGCCTCGATGACGCGATCGGAGGTCCGGGTGACGACGGACGGGCCGAGCAGGCCCGCAAGCGCGATCGCCAGCACCGGAAGAACCATGAGGCCGGCGGCCACGATAGCGAAACGTGAAAAAGCGTTCATGGATTGCCAGTGTACCGCTTGCGGGCGAGGATACGCCGCAGGGCCACGCGATCGACTTTGGTCCGATGTCGCGGATCGCGCGGAATCCGGCGCACCCGCACGACCGGCAAGGTGCCGAGCCCCAGACCGGCCAGGGCCTCGCCCAGGCCCGGATCGACCACGCCCTCGACCGCAAGGACGACCCGTTGCCCGACCTCAATCAAGGCAGCGCCACCCGCGAGGCCCCTGCTGCTCAGCCACTGCTCGAGCGCCAGCGCGTGGCGAATGGTGCCCGACGAGAGCACCGGGTCGCCCGTCCGCCCCAACAGCCAAAGCCGACCCTCGTCATCAAGACGACCTACATCCCCCATGGCGTGCCAGACCGCCCCGGCCGCGTCGACCGACTTGCCCGCCGCCAGGCCCGACTCGCCCCAGTAGGCCTTCACGACGTGGGGTCCCGAGACCATGACCTCGCCGGAATCGGACAGGCGCAGGGCGACGCCCGGGACGACCCGACCGACACAGGTGCCCGCTCCGTCCCGGGTGCGCGCTTCGAGCTCCTCCCAAGAAGGCTCTCCGCGACTCAGCGCAATGGGCTCGGCCTCGGTCGAACCGTAGCCGATGGCCACCCTGGCCCCCGGGAAGATGCGTGCGCCGGCAGCAGGCAGTCCGGGATCGACGGCACCTCCCCCCACGAAGACCGCGCGCAGGCCCGGTACGGCCACGCCTTGCCGGACCCAGTCGGCCAGCAAGGCCGGGGAGGCGACCACGAGGGTCGCGTGGCAGTCGCGCATCTGCTGCCTTGCCACCGCGGCGGCGCGCCTGTTGCCGGCCAGGCGATGCCGGACAGGCAGCAGGACGGCTGCCCCCGTGGCCAAGTGATGCAGCGTGAAGACCGGCAGGGTTGCGAGCGCCACGTCTCCCGGGCCGTCCGCCAGCTCTGCCGCCAGCAGGCGATGCTGAGCGAGCAGGGTGCCATGGGTCCGAATCGCGCCCTTGGGTTTCCCCGAACTGCCCGTCGTGAAGGTCACGAGGGCCGGATCATCCATGGCGGCAGGGGCCGGGCCGCGGCCATCCGCAGACGCCTCTGCAGGTTCCGCGGCCAGGTCAGGACCAAGGATGCGCGGTACCCGGCCCAAGGGCGACCAGACGTGACGCAGCGGATGCATGGGGCGGGTCAGCACGGCAGCAGCCGGTGCCGTGCGCGCGAGGGCATCCGACAGGCCCTGCAAACCCATCCAGGGGTCGAGAAAGACGGCGACGCCACCCAGCCACCAGATGGCCAGCAGCCAAATGTAGAGGTGTTCCGACAGCGGCATGAACAGCACCACCCGATCGCCGGGACGAAGGCCCCCGGCCTCGAGCCGGGCCGCCAGCCCACGAACCCTCGAGGCCAGTTGGCCATACGTGACGACCCGATGCCGCCGTGCCCGGAAGCCTTCGGGGACAATCAGGGCCGGTGCATCCGGTCGCGCGACGGCATGTTGCAGCAGGATGGCGCAGATGCCGTCGGTCACGCCCGATGCCATCCGTAGAGGAGATGGGCGCGTACGGGACGCCCCCCGATGCTTCGCGACATGTGGAACGACGGATTGTCCTCGGCCATCAGGGCGTGGATGACTTCAGGGACCTCCAGTTCGGCAGCGCGGGCGTGGAAGGCGTGTGCGAGCGCATGGCCGACAGCCGATCGCCGGTGGGCCCGGGCGACGCCCAAGGTCTTCAGGACGGCGCGGCGGGGATGCCGGATTCGCCAGGCCAGCGTCATGCGCCCTGCGACACCACCGGCCCTGCCCAGCCATGGACGCAGGTCCGGGACACCCAGCAGGAAACCGACGACGGAGCCCTCGGCATCCATGGCCACGAAGGACAACCCCGATCGCCAAAGCGGTGCCATCGGCGCGAAACGGGCAAGGAAGTCTCCCGGCCCGAGCGGACCAAGCGTGAGGCCGCCGGCGAAGACCTCGGGGATCATCGGATGGAGCTCGAGCATCAGCCGTCGCCAGTTCCCGGACGTCAACGGCACGATCCGGTATCCGGCTTCCCTTGCCGGTGCGGCAGCCATCCCGAGGATCCGCGCCGCCTCCGCGGGGTCATCCTGCCGCTGACTCAGGACGCGATGGCTCGGCATACCGCCCGCTTCCTGCCAAAGCTTCGGATCCTCGGGAGGATTCTCGGGCTCCAGCATGAACGGTGGCGCGTCGTCCGGCCCGAGGCTGAATCGGCTGCGTTCCCAGGCATCGCCGTCAATCGGGCCGAGGACCGTGTGCACGCCCTGGCCATGCAGCCACGAGACGGCGGCATTCAGGACCTCATGCACGGCAGCCGCCTCGGGCATGGCCGCATACAGACCGAGGTGGCCCGTATCCCCGCCCGGCAAGCACCAGGCCGTCACGGTCGCGTGGTCTCCCGACACGAAGTGCCGCCCCGTGGCCCACCCCGACAGCCTCGTGCAGATGCTCGCGAATCGCGAAGCATCCGCCGCGGGCAGCACCGGGCGATGGCGCCACACCCGGTCCGATATCGCTTGCCACGCGGCGATGGCGACAGGATCGCCGACCTCGAGGACCTTCACGCGACCGGCTGCCGCTCCGGGTCCCGGGGAGACACCGTTCCTGCCCGGCCGTCCATCGTGACCGCCTGCCCATCGCAGAGGGCCCGCATCAGCCCCGGGATGCCGACGATCGCAGGCAGTCCCATTTCCCGGGCCACGATGGCCGAGTGCGACAGGATGCTGCCCCGCTCGATCAGCAGGCCGGCCGCTGCGGGGTAGAGCGGAATCCAACCCGGGTCGGTCCTGGAGGTCACGAGGATCTGGCCCGCGAGCCCCTCGGCATCGTCCGGACGAAGAACAAGCCGGATGGGTGCCGTCACCTTGCCGGGACAACAGCTGACACCGTGAAGGACGCCATCGGCGTCGGGGCCGACGGGCCGGTCGGGCAGAATCGCCACGCGTGCGGCCAAGGACGGCACACCCGCCGTGGTAAAGCGCTCGGGAACGTCCATGGACCGCCAGGCCGTCACCTGCCGCGCCCGGAGGGATGCCAGGGACCTGAGGTCCGTCGTGACGGCCCGGCCCTCGACCCAAGCCCACAGCTCCGGCACGGTCAGGAAAAACACGTCCGCGGGCCGATCCAGGATGCCGCTTGCCGCCATGTGATGGCCCATGGCACGGAACATGTCCCGGCAGACGCCGAAGATGCGGGTCCTGGCAAAGCGCAGGTTCTCGCGATTCCGGACGTGCTTGCGTGCCTGGTGCAGCACCGCCCGCAGGACGGCGGCACGCAGCGGATGCCCGGCCAACCTGCGGGCAAGCTCGGCTTCCGCAGCCTTGCGGAGCGCAGACTCGGCCTCGGGCGAAGGCAAGCGGCCCACCGCCGCCAAACGCAGATAGTTCTGCAGCATCGCATAGACGAAGGCGGGCTTGTCCTTGAGCGTCGGTTCCTCGAGCTTGAGCTCGTCCATGCAGCGAAAACCCCACCTGTCGAGGAAGTCCGCGACACCTGCAGCGAGGACCGGATCGCCTTCCTTGACCCACTCCGGCAGGACCGCAGCCTCGCGCTCGAGCAGGGCGGCCGCCCTCGAGGGATCCCGGGCAATTCCGGCAGCCGTGGCCAACAACCAGTGCGTGGGTGCCGTCGACTCGATGCCACCTTCACCGGACAGCAGGTCGTTCTGGAGCCCGGGATCGGCATCCGGCAGCCACGCCGCCAGCAGCTTGCGCAGAAGGCCGTAGGAGACCATGGCGAAGGTATCCGTGAGAATCGGAGCTTGCCAACGCCACAGCAGGGAACGCTCGATCGTGTCGTAGGCCTCGGCGATGGCGTCCGGCGGCATGGCACGCCAGTCGCGATGTCGCCACGTCTCGTAGACGGTATGGAAGTTGGCCTGGAAGTCCCTGACACGGCGATCGATCGTCAGGAATGCCCAGAGCAGGCGGCCACCGACGGCCACCATGGGCCCGAACCGCTCCATCAATCCGGCACGGGCCGAGTCCGCCCCGACAGACGCCGTGGCCTTGACCCCCATCATCTGTTCCAAGTACGCCTTGTTGGCCTCGTAGCCGGGCAAAAGCGCCACGATGCGGTACCAGTTGCGCATGTTGTAGTAGATGCGCCCCGCATGGAGCCCGATCATGTTTCGGAAGGTCGCGGCATTGGCCTGCAGCGTCGCAGGGGGCACGCCCAGCAGGGCTGCGATCTGCTGGTAGACGATGGTGTAGGCCTGGCTTGCGAAGCTGAAGGTCAGGGGAGAGGTGACACCGTTGTAGGACTCGACGATGTTCGAGTTGTCCCACAGGCGCTCGAGCAGGCCTTCGTGGACGTCCGGCCTTCCGGTCGGCAAGCCGGGGTCCACCGTGGTGATGGGCCGGGTCTGAAGAAAGATCCATCGACCGTCGACCAGGGCGACCTCGATATCCTGAGGATGTCCCGCATCCCGGGCAATCCGCCTCGCAGCCGCCGCGAGGCTCAGGACCTGCTCGTCCGTCAGGCACCGCTGGCTGCGCCGATGGTCCGCCACCGGCAGCACGTGGGTCCCGCCGCGGCCATCGGCCATGACGGCCGACTCCTTGTCCGCCACCTCGTAGACGACTGTCCCCAGGCGCTCGGTGAAGCCGTCGGTCGACACCAGATCCGCCACGACACCCTCGCCCAGCCCCCAGGCAACCCGACCCACCACCGTCTCGCGATCCCCGGTGACAGGATGAACGGTGAAGACGACACCGCTGGCCTCGGGGGCCAGCAACTCCTGAACCACCACCGCGAGGCGGGCGGCATCCTCATCGAGACCCCGTTGGCGAAGGTAGGCCCGGACACCCTCCGACCGCGCCGCTTCCCACACCACGGGCAAGGCCGAAAGGACGCCATCGGGTCCCTCGACGCCCAGCACCGTGCGGAACTGTCCCGCGAAGGAACTGGCCCCGCCATCCTCGCCGCTGGCAGAGGATCGGACGGCAAATCGCATCGTCCCGACATCCGGGCCCCACTGCTCGAGCATCCGCGCCCTCAACTCCCGCGATAGGGCATCGGGAACCGCGGGAGAAGCCCCTTGGTCAAGCCAGGCCTGCCAGGCCTCGGTCGTCAGCACCAACCAGCGCGGTACCTCGAGCCCACGTGCACGAAGCCAAGCGAGTTGCGCCGCCTTGCCCCCGACCAGAGCCTTGTCGCCCCCTCGGGCATCACCCGCCATCACGAACCAGCCCCGGCTCACCGTCTGTTGCCCGACTGCCGTCACAGGCTCACCCCCCGACCCGCCACGAGGCCCACGACCAGCGCAGCCTGAATCAGAACGAAGACGGCCGTCCCCATCGCCCGGACGGCCTTGGCCGAGGAAGGTCTGGGACGCAGGGCGAAGGCCAGCAGGATGGCAACACCCACCAGGCCGGAAAGCAGGATCAGGACCGGGCTGCCGGGAGGCAGGGCGAGCCGCAGCGCCAACCAGACCGAGGAGCACACGCCGAGTCCCATGGCCGCAGCAGACGCCAGCGATGTGAGACCGGGACCGTGTATCCGGGTGTAGGTGTCGAGGGTGGCGATCTCCTCCTCCGGCGCACGGGCCTTGCGGGTCAGCTCGAAGACCAGCCCGAGGCCGACAGCCACGCCCACGACCAGCCCGAACTCGGGTCCGAGCCCCCGGGGGCCGACGGGCAGGACACCGACGGCGATGCAGAGCAGAGGCACGATGCCCTGGTGCAGCAGCGCATAGGTCAGCACCCGCGGCCGCAGCCAAGCGCCGATGAAGAATTCGACACGCATCAGAAGCGCGAAGAGCGTCACGGCACCGAAGCCGATGAGGCCCCATCGCCCCAGCGACAGGGCGAGCAGGGCCATCGAGACGGCGATGCCCCAGCCCAGCACGCGCAGTTCGGCAAGCGTGATGATGCCGCGCTGCACCACGCGATCTGGATGGTTGATCGCGTCGTCCGCAAAGTCCTTGAACTCGTCCATCACGCGCAGCAGCAGGAAGACGAGGAAGGTCAGGCCGAAGGCGGCAGCGGCCCGGCCATCAAGGCGAATCGGGCCATCCCCGGCCAAGGCAACGGCTCCACCGTGTGCCAACCCGAAGAACAGCACGATGCCGACCAGATGCGTCGCGAGCGGGAAGCGCTCGGCCTGATAGGCCCACCAGCGCCGCCACGCGGGTTCGCGGGTATGTTGTGCCACGGTCCCTTCATTCATCCCTTCGTCATACCCTGACCCGGCCTGCCGGTCCACCCCGACCCGATCCCATGTCCCGAAACGCAGCCAAGATGCCCGTCGGCGCGACGCGTGCCCTCGCCGCGCGACCGTTCCACCGCGGCATCGGCTACGCCAACTGCTGGGAGGATGCCCGCATCCTGCAGCAAGCTCTGGAGCCACAGCCCGGACATCGTATCCTCTCGATTGCTTCCGGGGGCTGCAACAGTCTCGCCTTGCTGGCAAGCGACCCGGCCGAGGTGGTCGTCGTCGACATGAACCTGCGGCAACTTCAGGTCCTGGAACTCAAGATGGCGGCCATCGCGCACCTGGACCACGAGGACAAGCTGGCCCTGCTCGGGGAGGGCGGCGAGCACCGTCGCCTGCAACTGTACCGATCCGTTCGCCCGGCACTTTCGCCCGACGCCCGGCAGTTCTTCGACGACCATCCGGACATCCTGCGGACGGGCCTGTTGGGGGCGGGACACCTCGAGCGGTACATGCTGGCCTTCGGTCGCTTGCTGAGACTGGGCCTGGGACGGGATTTCGTTCACGACTTCGTCCGCCTCGAGCATCCCGAAGAACAAGCGCGCCGTTTTGCCGCTCACTGGCAGGGCTTGGCCTGGCGGACACTCTTCCGGGTGTTCTTCAGCCGGACCGTCCTCGAGCGCGCCAAGGACCCTGCCCACTTCCGCGAGGTCACGGGGGATGCCCTGGGCGACAGGCTGCGTGCTCGTGCCGAGCATATCCTGACGGCCCTGCCCATGCGGGAAAACCCCTACATGCGGCTGATCCTCGAGGGGACCTTCGGCGAGGATGAATCCGGCCTGCCGTTCTACCTCAGCAAGGCGGCCCAGCCCATCCTGGCCTCGAGGCTCGACCGGATCACACCGCGGCACGGCACCTTGGTCGAGGCCCTGAACGCCGGCCCCTTCGACCGGTTCAACCTGTCCAACATCTTCGACTGGATGCCCGAAGGCGAGGTGCGCGCGGTCCACGCGACCCTCGGGACGGCAGCAACGCCCGGGGCACGACTCTGTTGGTGGAATACCCTGCTCACCAGAAGGATGCCGGACCTGCCCGACCTGGAAGCCATGGATGACCTTGCGGAGCATCTGCTCCGGAAGGACAGATTCATCTACGCCAACTTCAGGATCGGCCGCTTCCGCCAGGCCTAGCCAGGCGGAGCCGCGCCCCCGCGCAGGCCGGAACCGCCGGGCAGCCATGCCTTGAGCGCCCGGGGCCTGACTACGAAAACCATGCGGGTACCCGACGCCAAGGCCTCGCCGTCGCCGTGGAAGACGAACGGTCGCGATGCAGCAAGGCTCAAGGCCGTTCCGGATGCATGATGCGCCTCGGGAAAGGGGCGCGCCGCGACGGGAAGGCTGATTCGGGCGACGTCCCGCAGGATGCCTGCACGCGTGCGGCTGAGCAAGGCCATCAGACGCATCTCGCCATCATCCGGCCGGGCCTCGGGAACTGCGCGCACGAAGCGTCCGATGGTCGGCACGTTGTGGATGAAGACGGCCGAGCTGCGAAACTGCGCGATCCTGCCGTTCCCATGATCAAGCGTCCAATCCTGCCAGGCGTCCGGATCCCCGGCCACGATGCCGACGGCATGCAGCAGATAGGCCATCGCCCCCACGGCCCGCGTGGCCGTACCGAGCCAGTCCGTGCGCCCCTTGGCCTTGTTGACCGACTCGGCGACGGCGGCCACGGCGCCGACGCCGCCACCCGTCAGGAACGGCCGCCCCTCGACCGCCAGGACGTCGACCTGTGCCACGCGCCCGACGCGCAGCGCCTCGCCTGACTTCCAGGGATGCCCGGGCATGCCGATGTGCCGGGCCCAGTCGTTGGCGGTACCGGCAGGACAGACGGCCACGGGAAGGTCCTGCTCCAAGGCGGGGCCGATGGCCGCATTGAGGCCGCCATCCCCCGACACGACCACGATGCCGTCATGCCCGCGTGCCGCAGCTGAACGAAGCAGCGCATCCGACTCCTCGCGGCTCCGAGGCACGGCCCCGACCGCCCCCGGCAAGGCCAGGCCTTCCAGAAAGTCCTCGAGCAGGCCTCGGCGGGCCCCCCGGCGCGCAGCCGGATTGACCAGCACGAGGGGCCGGATGGGAACGGTCACGTCAGCCTTCGCCACTGCGCGCCGCAAGGCGCCCGAGACCGACCCCGCCGAGCGCAAGCAGGGCCGATAAGCCCCACGCCCAGCGACCGAGTCCGTGCAGGGCAAAGCCGGCCAACAGCGGGCCGAAGGCACGGCCAAGTGCCTCGAACGATTGCAAGGCTCCCAGCCCCGTCCCGGCGTCCCCGGGCAGCCGCCGACCGACACCGGCGGAAAGGGACGGTCGCATCAGCGCGGAACCGACCCCCAAAAGAAGGATGCCCGCCCCGACACCCGGCAGCGACAGGGGCAGGGCCATAAGCAAAAAACCAAGCGCGAACGCCGCAAAGGCAAGGCTCAGCGCGCGCTCCTCTCCCAGCCTGTCGATGATCCGGCCCGCGCCGCCACCGGCGACGGCCGCCGACACCAGGCCCAGCACGCCGAGCGTTGCGCCGAGGGCAGCAGGCCCCATGCCGAAACGATCGAGCAGGTGAATGCCAAGCACGGCCTCCATGCCCGAGAAAAGCAGCATCTGCAGCAGGCCCGCGAGCAACAGATGCCTGCCCCGTCCCCACGAGCGGGCCAGCGCCTCGCGCAGGCTCCTTGTGGGCCGCTCGCCATCCGGCGCCAGCGTTTCAGGCAGCACGAAGGCCGCCGCCACGACGACAGCGGCACACGTCGCGGAAGCCACCTCGAAAGGAAGCCGAAGATTGCCGGAAGAGGCCAGCCAGCCCCCGATGGCAGGACCGAGTACGAAGCCGAGCCCGAGGGAAGCGCCCGCGATAGCCATGCCGCGCCCCCTGCTGGAACCGGCAGACAGATCATCGACGGCCGCGAGGGCGGAGGGCAGCAAGGCTGCCGCCATCAAGCCACCCGAAAGGCGTGCGACCAGCAACTCGAGAAAGGAATCCGCCACGGCCATGCCCCCGAGGGCCAGAGCGAAGCCCACCCCGCCCAGCAAGATGACGGGCCGTCGGCCACGCCGATCGGAGAGCCTGCCCCACCAAGGGGCCAAGATGAATTGGACGATGGCATAGCTGCCCATCAGCGTGCCCATGGCCATTTCGGGCGAGAGCATCGCCGGGCGCGCCATGTCGGCCACACGCTGGGGCAGTACCGGGATGACCAGGGCAAACCCCGCCATCGTCAGGAACAGGAAGGCAGCCAGCAGGGCGAGGGCAGGGAAGGAACGCATCGGCACCATCATAAAGGTCGGCTGGGCCATCCGCAGCAAGGTCGCGAGATACCCGAAGGCTTCATGCCTCGCTCCCCTCCGGGGGAGCGAGGCAAAGGAAGTGGTCTTTCCGGCTCGGCTCGGGGGCTGCAGTCAGGACGCGGGCCGGGTATTCTGGCCCGATGGCGCAGGCTGGTTGGCGCCCTCTGGAATCCGCTTGGTGCGCAGCAACGCGTCAAGCGTGGCGAAGACCTCGGGCGCCTCGGGCCGGAGGTGGGCAGGTCCGAGAAGCTGAGGCAGGGGCAGGGGCGCATTGGGGTCGGTCGGCGGGAACTTGAGATTCGTCGCCCCCTCGAGGAACGTTACGCCATGGAAGACGAACTTGCCGTCCGCCTGGCGGGCCACCAACCACAGCTTCGCCCCGGGCAGGCGGGACTTGTCGACGACGGGCGGGCCACCGGCAGTCGCGGGCACCCCGGCAATCAGGTTGAAGACCTGCACGTCGAAGGCCACCACCCGGGCCGACCAGGATGCCGCCGTCTGCGGGAAGACCTGAACGGCATTGTCCTTGGTGATGAACCCGGCACGCAACGGGGGCACGGCCAGCGCCAGAGGACGCAGGTCCCACGTCACCCGGGCGGCAATATCCCGCTTGCGCTGCTCCTCACCCAGCTTCGTGAGGTCCCCATTGGGCTGGAAGACGACACCACCCAGGCTGTCCCGAACGATCGCCACCCGGTTGGCCGAGGGCGCCTGTGCGCCTTCCTTGGCGACGATCGAGGTGGTGATCGCCTGATCGACGTCCTTCAGGCGAATCTCGACCTTGCGTGTCTTGTCATCGGCCTCGAGCCTGGTCAGACGGACTTCGCCGTTGACGATGTCGTACTCGTCGTCGGCCAGCGTCTTGCCGTCGACGATGACCGCCTCGACGTCCTCGGCCTTGACCGTCTGGGCCACGCCGTTCTCGTCCAGGAACTCGAGCTTGACACCCGCATCCTGCAACAGCTTCGTGGCCTGCTGTACCGCTTGCTGGACCTGCGCTGCCGAGAGGTTGCAACCCGCCGTCAGGACCGCCGCAGTCGCCATCAGCAAGCCATACCGTCTCACCAGTATCATCGGGACCACCTTTCAGGTCGGGACTGGGTCGGGGGCGTGCGCGACGCTGCCGCAGGCGCCTCGTCCCGAGCGTGATCGTAGCACGGTGTCAGATGCTATGATTACATCGTGTGAGCTGTCCTTGATGACCTCACCGCCCTGCCGGCAGCCGGTGCCCGACAACCAGCCGCCCGTCCACCATCTTCCATAAGGATGCATCCCGTGTCGGATACCTTGCTCTTCAAGCGCTTCGGCCAGCTCATCATGGGCCTTGTCGGCCTCACGGTTCTTCTGGTCTTCGCAGGCGTCATCGTCCGCGCCACGGGCTCGGGCTTGGGATGTGGCACGGCGGGGGGCTGGCATGACTGGCCCCTTTGTCACGGCCAGCTGCTGCCCCCCGGCGAGACCACGGCCGTCATCGAGTTCAGCCACCGCGCCATCGCCTCGCTCGTGAGCGCGGGGATGCTCGCAGCCGTCGCGTGGCTGGCGTGGACCCCACGCCTGAGGGCCGCGCTGGGCGGCCACATGGCCTTGGCGTGCACCTTGCTGGTCGTCCAGATCACGTGGGGTGCCCTCATCATCCGGCACATGGTGCCGCCTGAGCTGGTCGTGACGCACCTCGCCACCGCCCTGGCCTTCTTTGCCACGATGATCACGCTCAGCCTGCGCGCGCTCCGCATCGCGAGCGGTTCGCCCGACCCCATCGAGACCGGGCGGCCCTACATGAACTTGGCCCTCACGGCAACCGGGGCCGTTTACCTGCAGGCGCTGGCCGGAGGTGTGGTAGCCAACTTCGAGGCGGGCCTCGCCTGCCCCGACTTCCCGACCTGCTACGGTTCTTTCTGGCCGGCGATGGTGGGGAACGTGGCGCTGCAGATGATCCACCGCTTCGGGGCGTACGTGGTCACGGCACTGGTGCTGACGCTGGCGTGGCGGACCCGCCGCGAGCAGGGTTGGCTCAGGACCTTGCCCTTGGTGGCCACCGGCGTCCTTGTCCTGCAGGTCACGTTGGGCATCTTGAACGTCCTCTACAAGCTGCCCCTTGTCGTCACGGCAGCCCACCATGGCAACGCCTACCTCCTGTTCGCCCTGCTCATCGGCCTGTCCTTCCGCCTCGTCGCGGCGCGCGCCGTGGTCCCCGAGGCCCGGTCGGCCGCGCTCGCAACCTGAAGGAACAAGCTCGGCTTGCGGCAACAGCATCAGGGCAGCTGCCCGTCCACGTGGCGGGGGCTGCCCCTGTTGTTGTCGTGGCTTGTCGTGGCCGGTTCATGGCCTGTACCTCCCGCTGCCGCGCAGGCTTCGGCAGGTGCCGATTCTGATGAGGCTCTCCCCGAGGCCCCGGAAGCGGCGGCAATGGCCGACGGCCAGGCACGGACCGACGACACCTCCCTGCTGCGTCTCGACGGCACCGTCACGGCGTCGCCATCCATAACCTCCGGCCCGGGGCCAAGAATCACGGACGAGCCCTGGGAGAGGCCCGTGATCTGGATGGGTACCGTCGGCATGGTCGGGATGGTCCTTGGCCTTCTGGGCCTCGCCACAAGACTGCAGGGCAGCTCGGGAAGCACCGGCACGACCAGCCCCACGGGCGGCGCGGCATCCGGAGCCTCGGGCCTCGGTGCCCTGCCAATCGGGCCGTATGCGGAGCCCATGATGCTCTGGGGCCTCGGCCTGGGCTTGCCCCTCTACCTGACGGGCGCCCTGCTGTCGGCCCGGCGCGAGGACCAGGAGCGGCGCCGTGCGACCGGCCTGCCCGGGGACGAGCCGTAGATGGATCTGACGGACATCCTGGTGGTGGTCTTTGCCTCGGCGATCGCGGGACGCCTCGTCGACTTTTCGGCCGTCTGGTTCCTGTTTCATCCGTACCGCAAGGTCAACCTGCCCCTGATTCGCGAGTTAGGTGTCCTGCCGCGACGTCAGGAGGCCTTGGCCGATCAGGTCGCCCTGCTCATCGAGGAGCGCCTGATTACGCGTGAGCGCATCTCGACCTACCTCGAATCCGGGGACATCGCCGACAAGGTCCAGGCCTCGGTCCGCGGCGTGTTGCACGAGGTCCTGACGACGGCTCATCCCTCTGTCCGCGACCTCTTGCAGCGCCACCTGGGGGAAGCCGTCGACGTCGATGCCGAAATCGCCCTGCTCTCGGAGCGGGCAGCCGAGGCGCTGGCAGGCCTGCTTGCCCGCCCCGCTTTCCGGGCGAGATTAACCAATCTGGCCGAGGACCTGCTCCGGCAGTGGGGCCCCAAGACCCTCGAAGAGTCCTTGCCGCCCGATCTCGCGGACCGCATCATCCATCACCTTTCGGGACGCTTCCTCGCGTGGACGGATCACGCCGACGAGGAGGCACGACGTCTGGACGCGTGGTTGGCGTCGCTCGGACCGCTTCCCGAGCTGGTCCCCCAGGAAATGCTCGATCTGGTGCAGACACGTCTCAAGGACCGATTGCCGGACCTGGCCCGAATCCTCGAGGACGTGCTGCAGGAGCCGCGTGTCAAGGCGTTTGTCCGGACCTACCTGGTCGAAGTGGTGGATCGCCTGGTCGCGAGCAGTCCCAACATGTTCTCGGTCGAAGGCCTGCTCGGGGCGTGGCGTCAACTCTTCCCGGAGGACTTCGCCAAGCGCCTCGACCAGTTTGTCGACGAGACGCTGCCGAGGCTGCGTCGGGCGCTCGAGGATCCCGACACCCTGACCTTCGTGCGGGACCGCATCGACCGGGCCTTCGACGAGATGCGCGTGACGCCCGTCGGTGCCTGGTATGGACGACTGGGCCAACGTGGTCGCGCAGAGTGCGTGACGGTCGTGGCGACCCTCCTGCGCAGTCCTGTCGCGCTCGCCATCGCAACGGAACTGGCGCGTCTGGGCGTCCAAAGGTTGATGGCGACCCCCATCGAAGGATTTCTGCCCTCCTCGTGGCGCGAGGCCGACCCCATCGGACGCCGGCTGGCCGAGTTGGAAGACGTGGCCGTTGCGGACTGGCCCGAGGTCCTGCTGCCCCGCCTGCAAGAGCTTCTGGGACGCGGGCAGGCACCCGACGGTTTGCCGGAGGGCCTGCTTGCCGTCGCGGCGCACGGGGAAGGCCCGCGGCTCTCGGCTTGGCTGCTGGATCACCTGCCTGAAGACCCCGCAGCCAGGCGGGAAGTCGAAGCCTATGCCATCTCGCTCGAGACCGGCGGTATCAGCCTTGCGGGCCAGGCGACCCCACTCCGCCGTGCCATCGACCGGGCATGTGCCCTGGCCGACGAGCCGGTAGCCCGGGACACGCTGCGGCGGTGGATCGCAAGGGGCATCGAAGCCTTGGCCGGCCTGCCCCTGGGTCGACCGGCCGACTGGCTCGAGGGTCCTCGGGCAGAACGGCTCGAGGAGTTGCTGGTTGCCCAGGTCCGGGGCCTGCTACGGAGCCAGGCCCACAAGATCGCGGAAACCCTCGACTTCAAGGACATGGTGCGTGCCGGCATCATGCGCGCCGAACCGGCGGCCATCGAGGATGTCGTGAAGCGACGCCTGGCCCGGCGCGAGTTCAACACGATCTTTCTCATCGGCCTGATCTTCGGGGGCGGTGTCGGCCTGGGGGCCACCTTGCTTTTCCGGCAGGTCGCGATCTGGTCTGCGTCGGCCGGCTGGAGCGCCGCGGCAGGTGTTGCCGTCGCCGGCGTGGGCATGGTGCTGGTGATGCTGAGGTTTGTCCGGGTATGACCGCGGTCGCGCGCGTGACCGTGGCCTTGCTGCTCTCCCTGGTGGTGCCGGCAGGGCCGACGGCCCATCCTGCGCGGGCTGCAGAGACCGTCAGCATCGAGGACACCCAAGGTCGCCTCATCTGGGGCAAGGGCTCGGACGCGAGGTCGCTGTGGTCCGAGCGTAACGTCTGGATTGAGGGCACTTGGCTGTGGAGCGCCCATCCGGTCGAGGCCCCGAGCCCGATCCACCTCAAGGACATCCTCGTTCAACTACAAAGCAACATTTTGAGACTTGGCGAACTGTTTGTATATCAGCAACTAAAAGATGCCGATAAAGATACACTGACACGAAGACAGGAAGACGTCCGTCTTCGGCTGCGTCGGCATTTCGACGAGGGCGCCATCCGGGTCGTGCGCTATGCCGGCGGTCCAGGTGCGTGGCAAGCCCAGGTCGCCTACGATCTCGAGGCCTTCGAGACGGCACTGGGCTTCCGTGCCTTTTCCGCGCCGCCGCGACCGGCGGAACCCACCCGATTCGAGCAGGTCATCCGCAGCGAACAGTGGTGGAATCGCGCCTGGGACTGGGCGTGGCTCGCGACGATGGGCCTTGCCGTCGGTGCCGTCGTCCTGCTGGTGGACGCCACGACCAACCGGCGTTGACGGATAGCCGGCGCTGACGGCCGACCGGCGAAGGAGTCGTCGTCAGGGTACAGGTGCAGGCTGGAAGGTGCCGTCGAGAATGCTGGCCCGCCAGCGTTCGACGCGCCGCTGCAGATGCCTGAGGTTGTGAATCGACAGCAAGGTATGGGCCAACCACTCGCCCGCCCGGACCAAATGGTGCACGTAGCGGCGGTCGAAGCGCACGCACGTCAGGCAATCGCACTCGGGCTCGATGGGGTCGGCATCATCCGCGTAACGCGCCGACTTGATCTGAAGGCGACCATCCCCCGACCAGACCGTACCGTGGCGCGCCATCCGGGTGGGATGCACGCAATCGGCCATGTCGATGCCGTGCGTGATGGCCAGGTGCAAGTCCTCAGGGGTACCAACGCCCATCAGATAGCGGGGCTTGCCGACCGGCAGGTGGGGAGTCGTCACGGCCAGCGTGGCGGCCATGTCCGCCCTTGACTCGCCGACGGAAAGCCCACCCACGGCATAGCCCGGGAAGTCCATCGGCACCAGGGCCTCGGCGGAGCGACGACGCTCCTCGGGATCGATACCGCCCTGGACGATACCGAACAAGGCTTGGTCCGCCCGGTCGTGGGCAGCGAGGCAACGCTCGGCCCAGCGTGTCGTCCGATCGACGGCCCGCCGCACTTCGGCCGGATGGGCCGGCAGCCGGATGCATTCGTCGAAGGCCATCGCGATGTCGGCCCCGAGATCCATCTGGACCCGCATCGATCGCTCGGGGTCCACGAACCAGCGGGAGCCGTCAATCGGACTGCGAAAGCGGACTCCCTCCTCGGAGATGGATCGCAAGGCAGCCAAGGAAAATATCTGGAATCCGCCCGAATCGGTCAGCACGGCTCGGGGCCAGCGCATGAAGGCATGCAGGCCTCCGGCCTTGGCGATGCGCTCGGCACCAGGCCGAAGCATGCAATGGAAGGCGTTCGCGAGAACGACTCCGGCCCCGGTGTCCGCGACCTGCTCCGGCAACAGGGTCTTGACCGTGGCCTGGGTACCGACGGGCATGAAGGTCGGCGTCGGAATGTCCCCGTGGAGCGTGTGCAGGATGCCTGCCCGTGCCTGTCCGACCCGGGCCAGCACGGTCATGCGGACGGGCGGCGAGGTCATCGGCCGGCCACCAAGGGCCTTGGGGCTCCCGGCAACGAGGCAGGCGTCGGCGTGGGCGAGGGTGCCAGCGTCGGATCCCCCAGCACGAAGCCGGGGAACTCGCACCCCGCCAGCGGCACGAGGACCGCCATCAGGATCATTGCCGGCAAATGCCGCATCAAGGTTGCCACGCCAGGACTCCTTCCCGCGTCGCGAGGCGTTCGGCCTCGGCGCCCGCCCCCGCGCGCCGCAGTCGACCGAGGGGGCCATGTGCATGGTGCCATCCCCGGCCGACAAGCGCACGGTCTCCCCCCCAGTTCCTGGAGCAGACGAAGGCTGCGCGCCTGTTTCAGGAAGGCTCCCACGCGCCCGTGCCACGCCACGACCAGGGCCGCCTCACGGGTGGCTCGCCCGGCGTCGCCAAGATGCCAGGCCCACCGGGCAAGTGCACGTCGGGCAAGCGCCTCCTGACGTCTGTCACCCGCGGCAAGGGCGGTCTCGAGCGCCTCTTCCAGCCACGAGCCTGCTTCCCCAAGGTCGCCATCCAGACCACGCGCAAGGCCGCCCAAGCGATGCAGATCCCCCCAAGGCGCACCGCCGGGAAGCATCGCGAGGAGTTGCCTGGCACGCGCGAGCGGGGCATCCGCCGCGCGGACGGTGGCGCCGGCCAGCGCCGCTTGGACCTGCAGCAAGGCCAGACGCGCCGCAGTCAGCGGATCCCCGGCCTCGAGCGCCCGCCGCTCCCAGTCCGGCACGTGGTCCCGGATGAGCGACCACTCGCCCAGTTCCAACCGGACCACGCCCATGTTGCGTTCCATGGCCAACCAGCGTCGGGTCGCCGCCTCATCCTGATACAGGCGTCGGCAGTGCGCGAGGGCCCTTCCGGCAGCACGCAGGTCCCCGCGGGCGTGCAGGATGGTTCCCAGATTGTGCCGGGCATCCGCCTCCCCGAGGCGATCGCCCGTACCCTGCCTCAGGGCCAGCGCCTTGATGGCATGCCGCAGTGCCGTCCCCACGTGCCCGACCAGGCGCTCATGCACGGCGAGGTCATGCCGGATCCGCGCCAGCAAGGCATCCCGGCCGTCGCCGGAGGGCGTGCGGGCTACGCGGCGCAGGACGGCGCCCGTCCGATGGCGCACCTCGCGCCACTGCCCCGGCGCATCGCCAGCCACGCGCGCTCGATATCGAAGCGATCCGCCTGCTCGCCGGGTGCGAAGCGAGGTTGCCACCGATCGAGCCAGGCGATGGCCCGCGCGTAGGCTCCCACGGCATCCAGCACCCGCAGGGTCGCAAGCAGCAAGTCCGTATCGGGCGGGCCGATGTCCGGAATGGCTTCAAGGCTTGCCAGCGCCGCAGCGGCAGCCGGGGCCTCGCCCGCAGCCAAATGCGCACGCAGCCACAGAGCCCACGACCGGGCATCCCCGAGGGGCCCCGCGCGCTCGAGATGGGCAAGGGCTTCCCTCGGACCACCGACACGCAGGGCCTCGGCCGCCGCATCGCGCCACGCCGCCCGGGCCTCGTCGGCCTCTCCTGCGGCCGCCCACTGACGCGCGCGCCAGGCAGCGGGCAACAGGACCATCGCCGGACACAAGGCGACCCGGGTATGCCACGCCCGGCGCTCGGGCTCGAGCATCTGGCCATAGAGCATTTCCTGCAGGAGGGCATCGGCAAAGCCGACTTCATCGGCCCCGAGGCCGGTCAGGATGCCGCGATCGTGCAGTTGGCCGGCGACAGTGGCTTCCCGCGCATCCAGCAACTGCTCCCAGAGCACCCTCGGCCAACGCGGTCCCAGCACCGAGGCAAGCCTCACCACGCTCCGCTCGTCTGCGGAAAGCAGGTCAAGCCTTGCCTGCAGCAGGCCATACAGGCCCCTGAAACGACCGGACTCGTCTGGTGCGATTCGGGCACTGTCGCCACCGGCCCACGCCAGCGAAAGGTCCATGGCCCCGGCGTCACGGAGACCTTCGAGGGCCCGGACAGGGCCTCGCCAAGGCAGCAGGCCGGTCACGTCGCGCCCGGCAAGGACGACGAAATCCCGATTGCCCCTCTGGGCAAGGAAGGGAGCAAGGACGCGTCGTGACCATGCATCCATCCACTGCGCATCGTCCGGCAGCCAGACCACGCCTTCCGAGGGTGCCGAGGCGACAAGGCGTCCCCGGGGGTCGCCCTCACCGGCGACCGGGCAAGGCAGCCCCGGTGCGAGCACCGGCCACAGGCGCGCCAGGTAGGCACCCGGTTCCTCGGCGCGTTGGGCGGCCACGCCTGTCCTGACAATCCGGTGCCCCCCGTGGCGGCGAGCCATCGCATGAAATCGTGCCAACAAGGCAGTCTTGCCGATGCCGGCCGGTCCATGGACCAGGAATGTTCGCTCCGGGACACGGCCCGCCAGCATGGCACCGAACTGCTCGAGGTGCGCCTCACGGCCCACGAAGGGTCCGCGATGGCCCCAGCCCTCACGCTCGGGCCTGCTGCCAAGCACCCGATGGCAGGCGACGGGTTCGAGAAAGCCCTTCAGGTTCATCGGTCCGAGGGGAAGGAAGGCATGGCGGCAACGGGCTGACTTGCGCGTCGCATCATCCGTCAGGATGGCACCGAGCGGAGCCAGGCTCTCGAGTCGCTTGGCGAGGTTGACGGTCGCGCCAAGGACCGTCCATGTCTCGCTGCGACCCGCCCTTATCGGACCGGACACGACGTTGCCGGTGGCGAGGCCGATGCGCAGGGCCAACTGCCGACCGGTCGCCATGGGCGAGGCAAGGCCTCCCATGGCGTCCTGCATCGCCAGCGCCGCCTGCACGGCTCGTGCCGCATCATCCTCGTGGCCGACAGGATCCCCGAAGCAGGCCAGCAGGCCATCACTCAGGAATTTGTCGACTTGGCCGCCGGCCGCCTCGATGGGCGGCACGGTCGCTCCAAGAACGTCATCAAGGACCTCGAGCAGGGCTTCGGCATCGAGTTGGCGCGCCAGGCCGGAGAAGTCGACGAGATCCGAGAACATCACCGTCATTCAGCGCCGCCGGCCCGTGGACCCGGTCGGCAAGGTGTTGGCCATCCTGCATCCCCCGTCACGATGGTGCGACGGGCAGGCAGGAGAACCTAGGCCGGCAAGGACGAGGACGACCGTCCTGCGGTGACTTGCGCGACCATCGCACGAACCTGCTCGGAATCGGTGGCGCCGTCAGGGCCCTTGAGGGCAGAGGCCACGATGGCGCCGGAGGCACAGGCCCTGAAAGCTTCGACGGTCTCCAGCGTCAGGCCGGAACCGACCAGCAGCGGCACGTCGGGCAACACCGCCGCCACGCGGGCGAAGTCCCGGGGGTCGGCCGGCAGGCCCGTACCTGCCCCGGACAGGATCAGGGCATCGGCGCCGCCGCGCAGGACCGCATCGCGCGCCTGGTCCTCGAGGGCATAGGGCGCGAGCGGCACGGCATGCTTGACGGCGACGTCGGCCAAAATCGCGACCTTTGAATCCAGCTGGCGACGCAACTGAGCCAACTCCCACGCTTCACCCTGGATGATGCCTTGATCGGCAAGCACGGCCCCGACCAGGACGTTGACCCGGATGAAGTCAGCCCCGACGGCGTGGGCAATGGCCAATGCCGATGCCGCATCGTTCCGCAGGACATTGATGCCCCAACGCGCCTCGGGAAAGGCGAGCCGCAGGCGCTCAGCCACGACGGCCATGCCTGCGATCGTCGCCGCGGGCACCTTGCCCCGGACGAAGGGGCGATCACCGTAGTTCTCGATGACGAGACACCGCACGCCTCCCGCGAGGTAGGCCGCGACTTCGTCCCGCGCGTGGGCCACGATGGCCTCCAGCGTGTCGCGGGCGTCAGGCGCACCCGGAAGCGCACGCAGGTGAACCACGCCAATCAGGGGCCACGAACCCGCCGAAAACCAATCCGGTCTCATCAGGTGTCACCACGTCCTTCCTCAGCAAGAATCCGGTCTGCGGGCACACGCAGCTCGCGACCGTCCTCGTCCAGCTCCACGCGGACGGCCATGTTGGCCGCATCGACGGACAGCACCGTGCCCCGTCCCTGGGGCGTGGCGACCGCTGCCCCGGCCATCGGCAGTTCCTGGCGGACCTCGAGGACCATCTGGTGCTCGTAGGACAGGCAACACTTGAGCCGGCCGCACATGCCGCTGTTCTTGGAGGGATTGGCCGGCAGGTTCTGGTCCTTGGCCATCTTGACGGTGATGGGCATGAACGTCTTCAGGAACGTGCTGCAGCACAACTCCTTGCCGCACGCCCCCACGCCCCCCAGCAGGCGCGCCTCGTCTCGGACGCCGATCTGCCGCAGCTCGATGCGGGTGCGCCGGAACAGCCCGGTCAAGTCCCGCAGCAACTCGCGGAAGTCCACGCGTCCTTCGGCCGTGTAGTGAAAGGTCAGGCGCACGAAGTCGAAGGTATAGACGGCATCAACCAGGTCCATGCCCAGGCCGTGCGCGGCGACTCGCTCGGCACAGGCCTTGAGGGCTTTGGCCTCTTCGCGCCACTTGGTCTCCAGCTGCAGCCGATCTGCCTGGGTGGCCAACCTCAGGAGCGGCACCGCCGGGCCATCGATGCGGACATCGGCCACGGCATCCGGCAGCAACAGGACGGGCCCGCACTCTAGGCCCCTCTCCGTTTCGTAGACGACAAAGGTCCCGGCGCCCAATTCATCCTGAACACCGTCGAGGGGCCGCAGATCACCGGGACGCAGACGGACGGCCGGAACAGGCATAAGCTCGGGCTCCTCAGGCCAACCTGGCGAGGCGGTGGGCCCCCGCCATCCAGGCGTTGGCGGGTTGAACCCCGGCCTCGAGGCGCTGGCGGACCTCGAGTAGGACGGCGAGCCTCGCCCACGCGCCGTCATCGCCACCGCAAGCCGCCAAAACCGGGCCGCAATCCGCGTCCGATTCGGAACGGCGGACCTCTCCCGTGCGCGCCCACCACCACGCCTCGGCAACGCGATCGATGGCCTCGTCGACAAGGCGCAGATGAAGCTCGAGGACCTCCTGTGTCCCCTTGCGTTCTTCAACTTCGGGCTGGCGCCGGATACGGTCCAGGACGGCCAGGCGCCGGCCGGCATCCCTATCGGTCAGCCAAGGCCGCATCAGGTCCTGCCAGTCATCTGGCACAGGCGTCGGCTCGGCCGCCTCGGAGCGATCCCGTCGCTGCCGAGGCTGGAGGAAGGCATGGGCCTTGCCCGCGCGGCCTGCGGCCACGCGAACGGCCCGAGGGCGTGCATGCGGATCCCCGATGGCTTTCTCGTCGAGCCATTGCCGGATGCGCAAGTCGGGCAGCGGGCTGAAGGTCAGGCGCCGACAGCGGGAGACCACCGTCGGCAGGACATCTGACAACGCCGAGCCCAGCAGGATGATCACGCACGGTCCCGGGGGCTCCTCGAGCAGCACCAGCATCGCGTTGATCGCGGGCGTGCTCATGCCGTCCATCTCGACGACATGTACCTGGAGACCACCACGGAAGGAAGCCTGCTTGGCGATGGGGATGAGACCGTCCTTGGTGGTCTTCTGTTCACCTGTCCCCACCTGGTACCGGCTGACAATCTGGTCGATGGAGACCCCCCTGCGCTCGGGCAATGGCTCCCAGACGTGCAAGTCCGGATGGTTCGCGTCTTCAATCACGCAACTGGCACATCTGTCCGGGGCAAGGAAGCCGCAGGCCTCCAGTGTCTCGCGCCGCTCGCAAAGCAAGGCTCGGGCCCAACGCAGGGCGACCGTCCGCTTGCCGGAGCCTTGAGGACCGACGATGAGCCAGGCGTGATGCGGAGCGACCAGCGCACGATCGAGTGTTTCGAGGACCGACGTTTCCAGCAGAAGGTCCGCCGCCCAGGGGGGAACTGGCACGTGGCGTGCCCTAGCCCTCGACGTGATGGAAGTTCATGCCTTGGCCGGGCGCCGCAAAGCAGATGACCTTGCTGCCGCCTTCCTTCTTGGCAAGGTCGAAACGCCGGGACGCCATCTGGACGAGGGCGCGGGGCGAGGTCGTCTCGACGGTCGACGAGACACCGACTGCGGGCGCCATGTAGGGTGCCAGCTGGAGCATGCGCCGGGTGAAGCGCTTCAGGACCTCGACGGCAGCCTCGGCCGAGGTCGAGGGGAAGTAGAACAGGAGGTCGAAGCCATCCCAGCGAACGGCCCAGTCCGTCTGACGGATGACCTGGCGCACCACCTGGCCGACGTCGCCGAATCGGGCATTGGCCTCGTCCGGGGTCATGGTCCTGGCGACGGCCGCGAACTCGGGCAGGCCGATCACGGCCACGGAGCCCGTCTCGCGGCTGCGCACCAGACGCTCGCACTCCTCGCGGAAGCGCTCGTTGAAGTAAACGCGATTCCAGAGGCCTGTCAGGCGGTCGGTGCTGGTGCGCTTGTTGACCTCCTCCTCAAGGCGGGTCGCATGAACCGAGAGGCCCAGCGTCGGCGCGACGAGGCGAGCCAGCGCACCGGCGAAGGCCAGGTCCTCGTCGGCGACAAGCAGGGCCCCGTAGATCTGGCGGTTCGCCAGCACGGGTACCCGCACTGCCCCGGCCACGTCACCCAGAGGCACGGGCTCGAGATCCGCCGACGTCAGATCGGCCATCCGCTCCGCGGCGGCCTTGAAGAGCTTGTCGGCGGCCTGGCCCGAGGGCATGAAGCCGTCCGGCCCATTCAGACGCAGGGCGACGGATGCCGTGGGTCGATGCTCGGAAAGTGCCTCGGCAATGCGCCCGAGCACGAAGTCGAGGCTGCTGCTGGCCGGGACGGCCTTCGTGATATGGACCAGGGCCTCGTACTGACTGGGCGCGAGCGCGGCGGACGCTTCCATGGGTTTCCTCGAACAGGGTGCGACATGGTCATCATACCAATCCGGGGCCTGCTTGACCCCATCGACGGGGGAGGGCGGGCAGCCTAGACTGAACACCATGCCTGCGGAAGCCTTGCAAGCTGCGACACGGCCCGTCCTGGGGGTCTACGACTCGGGGGCAGGCGGGCTGTCGGTCCTGCGCCACTTGCGTGCGCTCAGGCCGGATTTGCCCGTCCTGTACATGGCCGACACCGCCCGTGTCCCCTACGGTGATCGCTCCGCAGACGAAATCCGGTCCTTCAACCGCGAGATTGCCGGGGCGCTCGTTGAGCGCGGCGCGACCCATCTGGTGGTGGCGTGCAACACGTCCTGCGCCCTCGCCCTGCCGGAGCTGCGCGAGACCCTGCCGGTCCCCGTCACCGGACTGCTGGAGACGGCATCCCGCCGTGCACTCGAGGCCGGCCGCGACATCGGGGTCCTGGCCACCGTCGGTACCATCCGGAGCGACGCCTACGGCGCAGCCATCAGGCAGATGGACCCCACGGCCCGCGTCCGGGGCCTCGCCTGCACCGCGTGGGTCCCGCTGGTCGAGTCCGGAGCCGTCGCGGGCGAGCCAGCCCGGCGTCTGGTCCAAGAAGCCCTCTCGGCCTGGCAGGACATGCCCCCGCTCGATGCCGTCATCCTGGGCTGCACCCACTTTCCGTTCCTCGAGGACCTCATCCGGGGTGCCTTGCCGGGCAACCCGCGACTGGTCGATCCGGGGCCGCTCGTGGCAGCCCAGTTCCTCGCCGGCGTGCCGGGGGGAGCGGGACAGGACGGCCTGCTGACCGTCTGGTCAAGCGGGGATACCGACGAGTTCCTCTCCACCGTGCAGCGCCTCGTGCCCGAGCTGGGCCTGAACGAGGTCCTGCCGTGGCGCTTGACCGCGAACGCGTCCGTCAGCCTGCGCAGCAGCTAGGGGCCGGCGACCAAGGCGTCTGCGGCGACCGAACCATCGGCCTGCAGGCGCCCGCCAAGCCCCGAGACCGTGCCGGTCCACCAAAGCCACTCGGCCGCATGATCGCTGTCGTCCCGCCAGCGCCCCAGCCAAGGATCGCCCTGCGAGGAGAGCGCCGCCAGGTAAGCACAGCGCCTGGCCCCCGCCTCGAGAAACATCCTTCCGGCCAGGCGATGTGCCGGTGCCAGATTCAGCCATCCGGACGCCGGCAAGGCCGCGGGCAACATGCCCAATTGACGGGCGACGCGCGCCAGGAACTCCTCTTCCATGGGCTCCGCGAAATCCAGGGCACGTCGGATTCGCATACCTGCGGTATCCGTCGCGGCGACGTTGAAGGCGCCATCCAGCCCCTCGCCCAGGAACAGCAGATTGGCCCCTCCGATCCGCAAGGCTGGCGGGTCGGGAGACGCTTGCTGATCCACGGTTTCCGGCCGGAAGACGGTCGCATGTTCGCTCGCGGGCCCCGCAGCCGGTGGCGCCGTTGCGCATGCAGCCAACAGACCGCATAGGACGAGGTGCACGAGGAGCCTCTCAGTCAGACATCCGGGGAGCGGCCGCAAAGCGACAGGAGCCATGCACCCGACCTTGCCGCACGCCCGTCGCGTCCGGCTGATCCTTGCCGGACGGACCTCCTCGGCCAATCAGCCGTGGCGCCTGCGGCGGGGCGGATCCCCGTACAGATAGCGCAGCGCGGCAGGCAGGCGCCGGCGCCACGATGACTCGTCATGCCTCCCGGTACGCACCGGATGCCACGTCAGGTCACGGCCGGCGACAAAGCCCTTGCGCTGCAGCAGCTGGGCCATCCATTCGGCGTGCTGGATCGGATAGCCTCCGGCTTCCCTGCCTCCACAATCGAGCCAGATGCGCGGCTGGCCCCAGGCGGGAGAACGGGCGACGAAGGGAAAGGCCTCGCCTTCCGCGGCCCAGAGGGACGGGGACATGCACAGCAAGCGACCGAACCTGTCGTTGTGCCGAAAGAAGGTCACCAAGGCGGCAAGCCCCCCCATCGAGGAACCGCCGATCAGCCAATCTTCCCGGGCCGCGGAGACGTGCAGGTGCCGGGTGACCCACTCGGCCAGTTCCGTGACGATCCAGTCCGCCAGGACAAGGCCGTAGGCCGGCGCGTCCGGCTCGACGGGCCACGGGGCCAATTCCTGGACGCGGGTCTCCCCACCGTGGTGAATCGCCACGACGACTGGCACGGACAGACCGCGTTGCGCCCGACGGTCGAGGACACGGTGGAGATGCCACCCCCCGGCAAAGGTTCCGGCGTCGTCGAACAGGTTCTGGCCGTCGAACAGCAAGGCAACGGGCCAGCGTCGCTGGGGATCGCCATAGCCGGGCGGCGTGTAGACCCGGGTCGGCAACGCGGCGGGCAGTCCGGCAATCCGAAAAACCGGCCCATCGTGGATGGTGCCGGGCAGCAGCGGCTTGCGAGGGGGCGTCATGGGCGTTTCACGCTACCATGGGGTCGTGGATAGGGCCAAAGCGGACGTGCAGGGCTGGGAAGTCGCCGTCGTGGGCGGCGGGGCCGCCGGGATGCTGGCTGCCCTCGAGGCATCGCGCGCCGGCGCGCGCACCATCCTGCTCGAGAAGACCGCACGGCTCGGGACCAAGCTGCGCATTTCGGGCGGCGGCCGCTGCAACGTCACGAACGCCTTGGACGACCTGCGGGCGTGGGAGCGCATGCTTCCGGGCAACGGTCCGTTCCTTCGCCACGCGCTCAGGTCCTATCCGCCAAAGGCCTTCCTGGACTTGCTGACGGAGGAAGGCGTGCCGACCCGGGTCGAAGCCCCCTACGGCAAGGTCTTTCCAGAGAGCGGCAAGTCGGGCGACGTCATCGAGGCCCTGGTCCGGGCGATGCGTCGGGCCGGCGTCACCATCCGGACGGAAGCAGCTGTCCGGGACATCCGCACCGGGCAAGACGGCAGAGTCGAGGGCCTGCTGCTCGACGAGGGGCGTTTTCTGGCCGCCGACGCCATCATCTGGTGCACGGGGGGACGGTCCTTCCCCAAATCGGGCAGCACGGGCGACGGCTATCCCGTCCTTCGCCGGCTCGGCCACACCATCGCCCCGACCTATCCATCGCTCGTCCCGTTGCGGGTCGAAGGCACGACCCCGCTTGCGGGCGTCGCCCTGCGGGGCGTCCGGGGGCGCGTCCGCGTTCCTGGTACCAAGGAGCCCTTGCCCTGGGACGGCGACGTGCTCTGGACGCATTTCGGCCTGTCGGGCCCCATCGTGCTGCAACTCAGCCGGGCGCTTGCCGAGGGCTGGGTTGCCGGTGCGCAGGGCAGCCTGCAACTGGATCTCGAGCCCGAGCGGTCCGCCGACGACCTGGACGCAGCCATTCGTCACCTGGTGACCACCGCAGGCAGCCGGACCGCACGCAGCCTGGTGCCCGAGCACGTGCCCCGGGCCCTCGTGCCCGAGGTGCTCGCCGCTGCCGACGTACCGGCCGAGCGGCGGCTGGCCGAGTTGTCCAAGGCAGAGCGTCTGCGGCTTGTCGCAACGCTCAAGGGCTGGTCCTTCGTGCCGTCCGGATGGCACTCCTTCGAGGCGGCGGAGGTCACGGCAGGCGGGGTGGTCGTCGACGAGGTCAATCCCCGCACGATGGCCTCGCGGCTGCTCGAAGGCCTGTACCTCGCCGGCGAGGTACTGGATGTGGATGGCTACGTGGGTGGCTACAACCTGCAGGCGGCCTGGTCGACGGGAGCCGTTGCCGGGCGCGCCGCCGCAGCTTCCGTGCTCGGGTACCGCAAGGCCCCGCCGTCTGCTACGATCCGCTGACCGTTTCCCCGGAGGCTCCATGCGTCATCCTCGTTCCAGCGGACTGCTGTTGCACCCGACCTCCTTGCCCGGTCCCTTCGGCATCGGCGACTTGGGCCCGATGGCGCATAGCTTCGCGGACTTCCTCGCCCTCTCCGGCCAGACGCTGTGGCAGGTCCTGCCCCTCGGGCCGACCAGCTTCGGGGACAGTCCTTACCAGTGCCTGTCGTCGTTTGCCGGCAATCCAAACATGGTCTCGCCCGAGGTGCTGGCCGAGGCAGGGCTCGTCACGGCCGACGAACTGGCCGCCTACCCTCGGTTCGACGACGGACGCATCCGTTTCGGCCCCGTCATCGAGGCCAAGCAGGCCCTGCTCAGGAACGTGCATCGCCATTGGGATGCCCGGGCTAGCCAGACGATGAAGGACCGCTTCGCCCGCTTCGTGCGGGGCAGGGCCCAAGCGGGGTGGCTTGACGACTTCGCGCTGTTCATGGCGCTCAAGGCCGCGCATCAGGGTGCACCCTGGCCGCAATGGCCCGCAGCGCTCAGGGACAGGGACCACGGGGCGCTCGAGGACGCCCGCCGGCGCCTTGGCCACGATATCGGGTTTCATGTCCTCTGTCAGTTCCTATTCCGGGATCAATGGGATGCCCTGCGCCAGCGGGCGTCACTGGAGGGCATCCGTCTGGTGGGCGACATCCCGATCTTCGTCGCGTATGACTCGGCGGACGTATGGCGGGACAGGGCCATGTTCCAGTTGGATGACCAAGGGCGACCCAAGGCGGTCGCAGGCGTTCCGCCCGACTACTTCAGCCGCACGGGCCAGCTCTGGGGCAATCCGCTCTATGATTGGCAGGCCATGGCCGACGATGACTACCAATGGTGGGCTCGGCGCCTTGGGCATGCCTTGTCGCTGTGCGACATCCTGCGGCTGGATCACTTCCGGGGCTTCGAGGCCTATTGGGCCGTGCCGGCCGGTGCGCCCACCGCCGAGAGCGGTGCATGGGAGCCGGGCCCCGGGCAGGCCTTCTTCGATGCGATGCGCCGGCATCTGGGCCATCTGCCCCTCATTGCCGAGGATCTGGGTGTCATCACCCCGCCGGTTGCGGCGCTTCGGGATGACAACGACCTGCCGGGCATGCGCATCTTGCAGTTCGCCTGGGACGGCAAGGCAACCAACGACTTCCTGCCTCACCGCCACGCGCCTCAGAGCGTGGTCTACACCGGGACCCACGACAACGCGACTACCCGGGGCTGGTGGCAGGGCGCCGGGCAGGACGAGCGCAAGCGCGTCGTCGCCTACCTGGGCAAGCCCGTCGATGACCCGGCGTGGGCCTTGATCGAACTGGGCATGCGGTCGCCGGCAGACCAGGTCATCATCCCCCTGCAGGACTTGCTGTCCCTTGGCGATGAAGGGCGCATGAACCTGCCGGGTGCAGCCGAGGGCAACTGGGGATGGCGTCTCGGCCAACCCGGCCTGTCCGAAGCCATTGCGGTCCGCCTTGGCGACCTCGCCAGAACCTATGGCAGGTGGCCCGCCTAGGGCCGTCGGCACCCCCGGAACGTGCTAGATTGTAGCCATGAACTTTCTTGACCAGCTCAAGAACCTTGCCAACAAGGGCAAGGAGGAAGCGAAGCCTGCGGCAGAGGAAGGCGGCCTGCCGCCGGCCAGGCCGCGCAAGCGCCGCAAGCAGAACCTGAATCCGCTGGACCCCAAGAACCTTCCGGCATTGATTCCGGTGGCCATCGCGGCGATCGGCGGCCTGATCTTCGTCGTCTATCTGGTCATCCAGAACATCTTCTTTGCGCCGCCCCCCATACCGACGGACACGCCGCCGCCCCTCGTGACGCCGGCACCGGCGACGTACAGCGTTCAGGCCACGAGCGCCACCGGTTCGCTGCCTGTCGCGATGGATGCCTCGGCCGCGATGGACCCGAGCAACCCCGTCACCTCGGTCGCAACCTACTACCCGCCGCCGCGCCCCATCAGCCTGCCCCAGGCCGGTGCTTCGGGCCAGGTAGGACAGCCCGTGTCGAATGCAGCCCTGCCTCCCCCGTCAGTTGGCAGCCAAGTCCCGAGGCTGGATGTCATGTATATCCCCGAGCAGCCCAGCGCCGCCGTCCACCTTGCCAGCACGGCAGAGGAGCTGGGCCAGACGGACCTGATCTTCTGGCAGATGACACCGATTCGAGACATCCGGGTGCGCGTCCATCAGCGACAGCGCCTGTCCAATACCGGCGAAGCCGTGTTGCTCATCGAGTTCGAGGACGATCCGGCCGCCATGGCCGGCCGCGTGACCCGCAAGAAGCCCGATGGCACGGTCGAGACGTATACTCTGGCGGCGAGAGACACGGCCTGGGTTCCCGAGTCCTCGACGCTTCGGGGCGCCCAGCAACTCAACATAGTCTCGCCGATGACCGCGGCTCGAGCCGGGGTCGTGCTTGCCGGATGGGAGGACATGATCCGTCGGGCGATTGAGGCCGCGGCACTGACGGCGTCTGGTTCCGTCGGGGTGCCCCCCGCAGCCAACAGTTTCCCGCAGCAGGGTGGCGGGGTACCTGCCCGGCCCTGATGCGGCCTCGGGTTTTAGAATGGGGTCCGCTGCGCAGCGTGCATCGGGCCTCTTGCTCTTGGGCGAGGCGGCCGTGGCTGGCCCGAGCAAGGCTGGCCCGTACCCCGCGGCACAACCCTTCTTGACACCTGCCATACAGCCTAGTACGGTTGTCCTATTAGGACGCCCGTACAAATGGCCCGCCTGTCCGTACTCCCGTCCGCGACGCCTTCTGCCATCGTCGCGGCGGCAGCCGAGTTGTTCCGTAAGCACGGTTATGCCGGTACGTCGATCCAGCAGGTTTCGGCAGCCGCCGGGTTGTCCAAGGGCAATTTGACGTATCACTTCCCGAGCAAGCGCGAGTTGTTCGCCGCCGTCCAGCATGAGGCCCTGCGCTACGTCGAGGAAAGGGTCATGGACCGCTCGTTTGCGGAAGGCGCGGACACGCTGGCGGGCCTCGAGGAGTTCGCCCGACGCCTGCGCCGCCTGTTCGTCGACGAGCAAGACGTTTTCGTGGGCTGCCTGTTCACCAACGTGGCAATGGAAACGCGGCATGCCGATCGCGCCGTCGCCGACTTGGCCCGTCACCCTCTGGTGGTGCTGCGTGAGCGCGTGGCCCGTCACCTTGCAAGAGGCCAGTCGCTGGGCGAGGTCCGTACGGACCTGCCGCCCGAGACGCTGGCCCGGATGTTCTTCTGGCTGTACGAGGGGGCCCTGACCATGGCGCGGGCCCTCGAGGACAGCTCCGAGTACGACCTCTTCCGCAGTGCGCTGCGGCAGTGGTTCGCCCCTGGTGCCGCACGTCCCGAATCGGTGACCCAGGTTTCCACCCCCACCATGTCTTCAGGAGGCCATTGACGACGATGGAGTATGCAATCTGGGAAGGCTTGGCCGTGCTGGCCATCGGCCTGCTCTATGCGCGACAGGGCTACTGGGCGTGGGCTGCGCCGGGTGCCATCGGCCTCGCATGGTGGTGGCAGCAGGGCGGCGGAGCCTCGACTGGCTTCCAGGTGACGGCTGGCCTGCTGGGCTCGGCGGCCTTGCTCTTCGGCGTTGCCCCCTTGCGTCGCGCCTTGCTCTCGGGCGGCATCATGAAGTTCGTGACCACCATCCTGCCGCGGATGGGCGAAACGGAGCGCATCGCTCTTGAAGCTGGCACCGTCTGGTGGGACGGCCAGATCTTCTCGGGCAATCCGGACTGGAGCAAGTTGCTTGCCTTCCGGGTCCAACCCCTGTCGGCCGAAGAACAGGCCTTCATTGACGGGCCCGTCGAGAAGGTCTGCGCAATGATCCACGACTTCAATGCCGAGCAGGCCGGCGACCTGCCCAAGGAAGTCTGGGATATCCTCAAGCGCGAGAAGTTCCTCGGGATGATCATCCCCAAGGCGTACGGCGGCCTCGAATTCTCGGCTGCCGCCCAGTCGGCCGTCATCGTCAAGCTGGGTAGCCGCAACGGTACGGCCGCCGTCAGCGTGATGGTGCCCAACTCGCTCGGCCCTGCCGAGTTGCTGCTGCACTACGGCACCGAGGACCAGAAGAACTACTATCTGCCTCGCCTCGCCATTGGCGAGGAATTGCCCTGCTTCGCCCTGACGGGTCCCGAGGCCGGATCGGATGCCGGCGGCACGCAGTCGACGGGCGTGGTCTGCCGCGGCGTCTGGGAAGGCAAGGAAGTGCTTGGGATGCGCCTGAATTGGCGCAAGCGCTACATCACGCTCGCGCCCGTTGCCACGGTCCTCGGGCTGGCCTTCAAGCTGCTGGACCCGGATCACCTGATCGGGGATAAAGATGACCTTGGCATCACGTGTGCCCTCGTGCCCGCGGACTTGCCGGGCATCGAAATCGGGGATCGCCACGATCCCCTCGGCAACAGCTTCATGAACGGTCCGACCTTCGGCACCGAGGTCTTCGTGCCGCTCGACTTCATCATCGGCGGCCAGAAGATGGCCGGACAGGGCTGGAGGATGCTCATGGAGTGCCTGGCGGCAGGCCGCTCCATCTCGCTGCCGGCGTCGGCGTGTGCCGCGGCCCAGGGCTGCGTCCGGGCCACCGGGGCCTACGCCACGATCCGCGAGCAGTTCGACATGCCCATCGGCCGTTTCGAGGGCATCGAGGAACCTCTGGCCCGCATCGGCGGCCTGACGTACCTCATCGATTCGATGCGCCGGCTTACGGCCGGGGCCGTGGACTCGGGCGAGAAGCCCAGCGTCATCTCGGCCATCGCCAAGCGCTGGTCGACCGAGACCCAGCGGCAGATCGTCAACGACGCGATGGACATCGTCGCGGGGGCGGGCATCAGCCAGGGCGAGCGCAACGTCATCGCCCGGGCCTACCTCAGCACCCCCATCGGCATCACGGTCGAAGGCGCCAACATCCTGACGCGGACGCTCATCGTCTTCGGGCAGGGGGCCATCCGTTGCCATCCGTTCGTCCAGACCGAGATGCGGGCGTGCGCCGAGAAGAACGTCGCGAAGTTCGATGGGGCCTTCTGGGGCCACATCAACTTCGTCTTCAGCAACGCCATCCGGTCCCTGGTGCTGGGCCTGACGGACGGTGCGCCGGCGCGTCCTGCGCACCGGCACGCCAAGGTCTCCCGCTACCTGGGCCAGCTCAGCCGGCTCTCGGCAGCCTTCGCGCTGTGCTCGGACGCGGCGATGGGCACGCTGGGCGGCTCGCTCAAGGGCGCCCAGAAGCTGTCGGGCCGATTGGCCGACGCTCTGGCCTACAACTATATGGCCTCGGCTGCCGTGAAGCGCTTCGTTGACGAGGGCTGCAAGCCCGAGCACGAACCCTTCATGGACTGGAGCGTCCAGTACGGGCTGTATCAGGTGGAAGAGGCCCTCGCCGGGTTCCTCGACAATCTGCCGTTGCGTCCGGCCGCGTGGGCCCTGCGCCTTGCGGTATTCCCGACAGGCCGTCGCTACAAGCTGCCCACGGATCGGACCGGCAGCAAGGTGGCTCGGGCCCTGCTCGACGACCGTCAGGAGCGCCTGGACCTGACCCGCAACATCTACATCCCCAAGCTGGGCGAGCCCGGCCTCGGGTTGTACGAGGAAGCACTCGACGCCGTTGTGGCGGCCCAGCCCGCCGTGCGGAAGCTCAAGGAAGCCCTGCGCAGCCGCAAGCTGAACAAGTTCCCCGAGGAGACGCAAGTCGCCCGCGCCCTCGAGGCAGGCGTCCTCACGGCCGAGGACAAGGCCTCGATGGATCGTGCCGACGCCTTCCGCGATGACGCCATTCAGGTGGACAGCTTCCCCAAGGACAGCTTCCCCCGGCGTCCCCGGGAGATCCACGCCAGTCCGGTCCGCGAGGCGGTGTCCGGCAGGCGCTGATCACGCAAGGCAATAGGCCCCTGCGCTCCGTGACCGGAACGCAGGGGCCGCGCTCTTGGGGCGATGTCCCGGAACTCAGAAGCGCATCAGCTCATGACATCCGCCGCAACCGACAGCAAGGCCTGCTCACGCGGGCTGGGCTGCCGGCCGGAGGTCAAGCGCCGGCGCACCTGCGCGGACCGCCACGCCACCTCGATGCGCACACCCAGACGCACCATGCCGACAGCCCGGGGATGGTGCTTGCGCGCCAGCAGGACACTCCCCTCGTGGTGACGAACGTGGATCCGGGTCGCACAGGCGAGCTTGCAGCCGGCCTTCTGCAGGCGCCACGAAAGGTCGATGTCCTCGTTGTAGAAGAAGAAGGCTTCGTCGGACCAGTCAACCCGTTCGAGGGCGTCTCGACACAACAGCAAGCACGTTACAGGCCACCAGCCCATGGGCACGGGTGAAATCCGGCGGTGGCGGCATCGACGGCCCCTGCACACGACCATCTGGCCAGTGCATCAAGGGTGAAAGCGCCCACAGGCGTGGCTGCGATCCATGCACAGGACCAGCTGCTCGAGCGCCCCCGGCAGCAGCCTCAGGTTCGAGTTGAGCAGGAGTACGTAGCGCCCCATCCCGTACCAGCCACCTCGATTGCAGGCGGCGGCAAAGCCCAGGTTCTCCGCGCTTTCGAGGACGATGACCTCGGGGTGGCTCCGACGCACTCAGGCGACACTCTCATCCGTGGAAGCGTTATCCACCCGGACCACTTCTTGCGTCAGCAAACCGGAACCGGCAGCCACGGCGGCCAAGGTAGCCGGAAGGACCGAGGCACCGTTCAGGTTGGGGATGACGATGGTGATGTCCATATTTGGGGGGGATGACTCTACCTGCCGATAAACGGGCGAACACCCGAAGCATAACAGGTAGGCCCCATGCAGCAGGCTTAGGCCTGCCTCAGAACCCCCACTCCCCCGCATAGGCCGCAAAGGCCTGCCACTGACGGAACGGGATGATGCCGGGGTCACACCCCTCAACCACTTCCCATGCCTGAAGGAACTCACGGCGCATCCGCAAGGCAAGCGGGGTGCCGCCGATCATCAGATCATCGAGCGTGCCGACCCACTCGGGAACCTCTTCCCAACCCGTCACGCAACGCAGTGTCCGCAGCACTCCGGGCTCGCCCAGGGTGTCCAGCCGGACGTCACGCAGCAGTCGCTCCAACAGAGCGAGGCGAGCGGGCTGTTCGGTCGGGTCCATGAACGAAACGGTCGTCCGGCAGGCCTCGGCCAGATCGTCCAGGTTGCGAAACCAGAAGAGGACGGGGCCGACGTCCGGCAGTTCAGGCAAGCTGACGCAGTAACCCACCAGCGTCGAAGGGGCCACCCCGTCGCGGACCAGCCGGGCAAGGCTACCCAGGGGAATCGGCGGAGCGGGCGCCTTGATGGCAATCGGTGCCGGTGACGTGGGGAGCAGGTCCTGCATGGGGGTTTCCTCTGGCAGATGATCAGGAACGAATGGCCTACAAGGCTCATCATCGCTTGTCTTTCATCCGGAAAAACACGGATATTCAGTAATTTTCGGCAATCGCAGCGATGACCGGCAACACCATGTTTCTCCTTGATGCTCAGGGGACGAACGTACGAACATGGCAGTCTGCTCCCCGGAGGAAATCCGATGCCGACCCACTTCCGACTTTCGCCCGCGTGGTTCGCCGCGTCCGTTGCGCTCGCTGCCTGTACCGCCACGACAGCCGCCCTCAAGCCCGCCGCGCAAACCGAAGGCTCGACTCCGCTCGTCATGACCCGGGACGAGCAGATCCTGGCCATCAGGGACACGATCTCGGCCGTGCAGGGTTCGACCCGCAAGCTGTCCGGGGGCGGTGCCGCAGCCTTGAACAGCGCCCCCTCGGGACTCAAGGACACGGGTGGCTCGGCCTTGAATGACACGGCGACGCTCAACAACACCGCGGCCCTCAACAACACGGCCGCCCGCAGGGTCCAGGCGGCCCGGGTAGCCGACCGCCTCGTCCAGGCTATCGCGTCGTGGAAGGCCAGCGCCTCGGACTCGGTGGAACTGCTGCACGATACGCAAACCAAACAGATTTCCGGCCTCAAAGGTACGGATTGACAAATCGGCATCGCCGTCGCGGGTGGCGGAACCCCGGAGCGCAGTGTCCGCGCCAGGCTGCTGGACATGCCCGACCGTTCCCGCCTCGAGGTCGGTCTTGCGGTGCGGGCTGCATCGTGGAGCTACTTCCCCATCGGGGTCGACCAGGCCACGGACGGCAGCACCTCATCCGCCATTCCCTTCGAGGTGGCCTACAACCAGTTTCCGGATCTCACCTCGCTCGAACGTGTTGCTTTCGACACGGAGGTTGCCTTCGGGGGGACGGCGCGAAGAGCGCGAGCCTGAAGATACTCGCGGACGACTACAAGGTCGCCGAGGGCATCCTCGCCGGCACCAGCCCCGGGGCCCCGTCCATCGTCCGGGTCGAGGAACCTCCTACCCCGGGTGACGCGCCAACAGCGGCGTCTTCGCCCACTCCCGCGGCGACGACCCCGCCTGCTCCGCTTCATCTGCCCCATTGACTCGCCATCCAGTTCACGACGTCGGACGATGCCACGGACATGGACAGGACGATGGTGCCCACGACCGATTCCGTCGACCTCGCGATGATCGGGACCATCACGCCGTGCCTGACCACGGGCAAGTCCCGTGGGTTGGGTCATCGCCAACAAGGTTCACGTCGACCCCAAGGTGCCGGCGAACAACCGCCTGGAAGCCACTTGGACCCTGCCCGCGAAGGCCATCCGTTTCATCGGCACGGGGGGTGACCGATGCCAACGTAAACGTCACGGTCGATGGCCGCTTCGTGTCGAGGATCGACGGGTCCGATCTGGGCAAGGCCCGTTTCGCCCCGACCGAGAAGGGTGCCTCTGGCGGCGCGCTTTCCCCCAAGATCCTGTTCCCGGATGCCAGCCCGCTCGTTCTGGACGGCGAGAACCTCATTGGTCTTGGTCCCTACGCGGCAAGCCCCTCGCCTTCGGTTCCCCCCCCTCCTACGCACCCGAACCCCAACCCGCGGCAACACCGGGGTCGGCAGCCTCGAACCGGTCTCCGTCCTGAAGCCCCGCAGAAAGACGCCCCTGCGACCTTGATGGCCGCAGGAGCGTCTCACAATGCATCAGGTCTTGGGCACGACGGCGACCCGCAGACCACCCATCTTGACGTAGCTGTAAGGCATCAGGAAGTAGCCACCAGCCGCCCAGTCGCTACCCCACGAGTTGCGGATGACCAGCACCTGCTTCTTGTCGTCGTAGCCCACGGCCAGGACGGCATGTCCGCCCATGAATTTGTCGTTGTTGGTGGGGATCGGCATCAAGCCGTCCTTGCCGGTCTTGCCGATGCTCTGGAACACCATCATCCCCAGCAGGACGGGCATGCCCTTCTCGAGGCTGGTCCGCACGGCCGACAGCTTGGTCGCGACGCTGAACCCGCTGACGATGCGCTTCTTCTTGGCCGCCGCGACCAGGTCCGAGCCCGGCTTGCGCGACAGGAAATCCTGACGCAACTTGGCATCTTCTTGGCCCTTGGCATCCAGGTACGGGAAGGCAGCCTCGTCAACCGTGCCCAGGTTGTCCAGCATCTTGGTGGCCAGCTCCATCGAGGCACCGGAGTCCTCGTTGCGCACGCCCATGGCGGCCCGCGTCTGATACCAGGTGTAGGCAGGCGACTGGGGCTCGTCGTTGCCCCGCTTGCGCAGCAGGAACTCCTGCAGGCCCTTGACCGTGGCAAAGGACGTGCAACTGCCGAACTGGCCCTGGTTGGACACGGGGCTGCACATGCGCCGCAGATCGACGCTGACGGGCCGACTGGCCATGGTCTCGAAGCCGATCAGGGACCCGCCGTCTTCGCCATCCACGGTGACGCCCTTGGCACCCTTCAGGTCGGCCCCGAGGCCGAACTTGAACCCGGAGCGACGCCGGGCATCCAGCAACTGCGACTCATCCGTCTCGGCGGCACGCGCCAGCATGGCGGCGGTAGCCGGCTCCCCCAGCGAGGGTGCGACCGTCATCGCCGGGGCGCCACAGCCGGCGAGCGCCGACAGGCCCAGCAGGCCGGGAAGCATGAATCGGGCTCGGGTCTTCATACCCGGTCATCGTGCCGGGTGGCACCGCGGATTCTTGTCGCGAGGTTAACTCGCAGCCAAGGATGAACCAAGGCGATGGCGACCTGCCTCGGCCCAGTCATCCCAGAGCCCCAGCCAGACAGCGAGAATCGCGGGCCCGAGGAACAGACCCAGCAAGCCGAAGATCGCAAGCCCCCCCAGGATGGCGAAGAAGGTCTGCAAGTAGGGCAGGCGGGTCGCGTTGGCGATGACCAACGGCCTGACGAAGTTGTCGACCGTGCTGACCAGCAGGAAGCCCCAAGCCAGAAGCGCCACGCCCGGGATCAGGTTGCCCGTCACCAGAAGCGCGACCGAGGTCGGAATCCAGACGAGGGTGGCCCCGAAGGGCAGCATGGCCATGACGGCCGTCGCGACCCCCAGCAAGGCCGGGGCCTTGATGCCGACCAGGCTGTAGCCGATGGCCGCAACGAAGCCTTGGGACAAGGCCGCACCGATGACGCCGGCAAACACTGCCCGCAGGGCGTCGCGAGTCGGCTGGGCCAGGCGGACGGACCGCTCGCCCAGCAGGTGGGTGGCCACGGCGCGGGCTTCCTGGGCGTAGCGCTCGCCGTTCCGGAAGATGAAGAACAAGGTGAACAGCGCCAGCCCACCTTGCAGGAAGCCCTTCAGGAAGCCCGCCAGGATAAGGCCACCGGGACGCAGCAGCGGCAGCAGCACCTCGCGCCCCATGAAACCGCCCCGCCGGATGGCGACCTGCAGGTCCTGGTAAACCGCCGATGCCCCGGGCAGTTGCTCGAGCATGGCGGGCAGAGGGGGCGGAGACTGCCAGTGCCTCATGAAGGCGTCATAGGTCGGTCCGACCTCGCGGGCCAGCGACGACACGATGACGCCCGCCGGCAAAAGCAGGACCATGGCCACGATGAGCACCGTCAGCGCTGCCGCGAAGTTGACCCGGCCGCCCAGCAGGGTCCGGATGCGGCTATACAAGGGCCAGCTGATGGCGGCGAGGACGAAGGCCCACGTGATGGCCTCCCAAAGTGGCCGCAGGATGATGGCCGTCAGGAGAATCAAGGCACCAGTGGCCACCGGCCATGCCAGCGTCGGCGGCAGGAGGCCGTCGCCGAATGGCTTCAGGCCGACAGTCGGGGCGCTTGGCTTGGGTGTTACATCGGGTTGTTCCATGAAAGTCCTGCCCCAGCACGGTCACGCACAGACCCATCGTACCCCTTCAGGAAGAGGGCCTCGGGTCCGGCCCTTTCATGAGCTCCGCCAGCACCGCTGCCACGACCTCCGGTGCCTGCCAGGGCAAGGCGTGGGAGGCATCCGGCACCATCCGCCGGCCGGCCAAGCCCTCGGTCCGGGCTACGTACGTCGTATCGCCGGCCCCCACGAGCAGGGCAGCGGGCGAGGGTAACTCGGGAGAGGCCAGCTCGGGCGGCACCCTTGTCCCGCGATGATCAGCCCACGCGACGAGCAGGCGATCGAGCGCCTCGCCCCGAAGCCGCCACCTCGCGACGTCAGGCGGAGCCAATTCTCGGCCGCCAAGCAGCGGCTGGGCATCCCATTCCGCGAGGACGGCCTCGGAGTCTTCCGAGCCAAACCGTCTCGCCCACCCGTCGAGCCAGGCTTCCCGATCCGGCTGTTCCCCTGTCGCCGAGCGCCCCGGGGCACAAGAGACGCCAAGCAGGCCACGGCAGCTGCCGCCCAGCTTGAGGGCCAGATGCCAGGCGGCCCTCCCCCCCATCGAGTAGCCCCCGACGAGCGGCGCGCGCCCCGGGAGGTCATACGTGGCCATCAGGTCGGACAGGTAGGCACCCACGCCAAGCTCATCCGCAGGCAGCCACGCGCTTGCCCCCGCACCCGGCAGATCCGGGGCGACCACGCACCAGTGCGCCGGCAGCCTCGAGACCACGGACTCCCACATCCCCCCCGGCCAACTGAAGCCGGGCAGGAGAACCACCATCGGCCCGTTGTCGGGGCCCGCTCGCCAGATGCCGAGACGACGCCCTCCGGGGGCCGTGACCTTGGCCGGCAGGAGGCGACGCGGGGCGTCAGCCGCCAAGCAACTTGGTGACGACGCCGCGAAGGCCGTCGCCGAAGAGGCCCTGGAACATGCTGTTGCCCAGCATGTAGCCGAGGGTCGTGGCCGCGAAGCCGATCGCGATGAAAGGCAGGCCCGCCGTGATGCCGAAGCTGGCCGCAACGGCCAGCGCCCCGCCTGACAGGACGGCACCCAGGCCACCGCCGACAAAGCCGCCCGCCGTATCGGCGACCACGGCCCCGATGGTCTCGGGCAGGCCCTGACGGCCCGTCAGCATCATGTAGCCGTTCTGCACCAGCGAGAGCACGCCGGCAAACACGCTGGACACCTTGGCGGCCTTGAAGGCCCCCTGAGCGATCTGCTTGAAGCCGGCCTTGATGAGATTCCAATTCCACGGCTTGGCAGCCTTGGCAGCCTCCCCGGCGGCCTTGGCGGCATCACCGGCAGCCTTGGCGGCCTTGGCCGAGCGACCGGCACTCCCCGCCGCGCGACCGGCACCCTCGGCAGCCCTTGCGGCCTGACCCGCGCCACCGGCACCGCCTGCCCCGCCCGAGGCTGCCCCTCGGGCGCCACGCGCGGCACGCGCGACTCCCTGGCCGGCGCCCGAGGCACCGGCGCCGCCTGCGCCTGAACCTGCACCGACCACAGGACCAACCGCTCCACCCGCGGCGCCACCACCGGCACTGCCCGCACCGGGTATGCCTTGCGGGGGCTTGATCCACCGCGCCCGCAACACCTCGACATCCTGAACGCGCTGCAAGCCACCGGGCGTGCGCAGAACCCTGCTGTTGGTGACGACCTGCTTGGCGAGGTCACGCGGCAAGCCCTGCATCCCTTCGAGGGCGCCCCGTAACGGCACGCCACCCGCAGCACCACCCCGCGCGACGGTATCGGCCACGGACCGGGCCGCACGACCGGCGCTGCCGGCGGCCTCGCGCACCACCGAGGCCGCACCGCCCGAACCCGCTTGCCGCGCAGCCTCGACGGCACGCTCGGCCACGTTGCGGATGGGCTGGGCCGCGCCACCCACGGAGCCTACGCCCCGGCCCACCGTCTGCCAGCCCTCGATGACCTCGCTGGGCGTGAAGACGTCCCGGGCGTGCTGCACCAGCTTTCCGCCACCCGGCCCGCGGGCGAACTCACCGGCGCGGCGACCTGCCGCTCCGGCCACGTCCTTGATCTTCGCCCACGCACCCTGGGCGAAGTTCGACAGGCCTTGGCTATCCATACCATCAGTTCTATCCCCGGAATCCCCGGAAAGCTCGGTTAACGAGGCCTCAAACCTGCATTAAGGCTGCCCTGCAACCGGTTTGCCGACCCCGGCAAAACCGTGTTAGCATCGGCCTTGGAGGGCGTCGCAACCGTGCGTGCGCCCGCGTCGCCCCCGCAGGTCCCGTCCCAGGAGCGCCCCCTTGTCCGTCCCGGAAGTCCAGCGTTACCACACCCTCATCGACGAGGCAGCCCTGCCCGCCTCCGAGCTGTCCGCCTTCCTGGACCGCATCCGCGATGCGCGGGTGACCTTCGGGGAGCGGGTCAGCTGCCACTACTTCCGGCCTCAGATGCTGACGCCGGCGCAGTACGAGCAGATTCGTCGGGTCGTCCGGCACATCTGGTCGGCCCTCGAGAAGCTGGCGCCGGTCATCGCCGGCCGCGACGACCTGCAAGACCGCCTCGGCCTGACGCCGCGCGAGCGCGAGCTTGCCGCCATCGACCCGGGCTACCGTCGGGTAAGCCCGATGGCGCGCTTCGACAGTTTCCTCGTCGATGACCGCCTGAGCTTCGTCGAGCTCAACGCCGAGTGCCCCGCAGGCCCCGCCTACACCGAGGTCCTGGCCGGCGTGTTCCTCGATTGGCCCGTTATGCGCAGCTTCCAGCAGGACTTCGAGGTCCGGCCCTTCGAGACGCGGCGCCGCCTGCGCGAGACGCTGCTGGCGACGTGGGCCGAGTGGGGCGGCAAGGGCAAGCCCGTCATCGCCATCGTGGACTGGAGCGATGTCCCGACCTATTCCGAGTTCGAGCTCTGCAAGGAATATTTCACGTCCGAGGGTCTTGAGACGCACATTGCCGACCCGCGCGACCTGACGTACGACGGGGAGCGCCTGCGGACGAAGGACGGCGTGGCCATCGATCTTGTCTACCGCAGGGTCCTGACCAACGAGTTCCTCGAGAAGTTCGACGAAGTCCAGCCCATGCTCGAGGCTTACCGCGAACGCAAGGTCTGCGTCATCAACCCCTTCCGCAGCAAGTACCTCCACAAGAAGGCCATCTTCGCCCTGCTGACGGCCGAGGACCTTCAACACCTCTTCACCTCCGGGGAGCAGGAGGCCATCCGGGCACACATCCCCTGGTCGCGCATCCTGACGGATGACCGGACCGAGCACGACGGCACGACCATCGATTTGGTGCCCTGGAGCAAGGCCAACCGCGAGCGCCTCGTCCTCAAGCCGAATGACGAGTACGGCGGCAAGGGCATCCACATCGGCTGGACCATGGACCAGGCCGCGTGGGATCTGGCGGTCGATGAGGCCGTCGATCAGGACTACCTCGTGCAGCAGGCCGTCGAGGTCGCCTACATGGACTTCCCGACATGGACCGGCGAGGGCCTGACCTTCCAGCGGCAGTTGGTCGATCTGGATCCCTATGTCTTCGAGGGCGAGGTCGAGGGTATCCTGACTCGCCTGTCCGCCTCGGCGCTGGCCAATGTCACGGCTGGTGCCGGCATCGTCCCCACGTTCGTCGTCTCACCACGGAGCTAGACCCATGTTCGAGCAGTTCACGCTGGGCGTCGAAGAGGAATACCAGATCGTCGATCCCGCAACCCGGGAGCTGCGCAGCCACATCTCCGTGATGATGGACGAGGGCAGCGTCCTGCTTGGCGAACACGTCAAGCAGGAGATGCACCAGTCGGTGGTCGAGGTCGGCACCGGCATCTGCAAGAACGTGGCCGAGGCCCGTGCCGATGTCGTCAAGCTGCGCCGCATCGTCTCGGATCTGGCGCGCAAGAACGGCCTGGGCATCGCAGCGGCGGCAACGCATCCGCTCAGCGACTGGGCCCAGCAGGACATCACCGAGGCACCGCGCTACCACGCGCTGGTCGAGGACCTGCAGGACATCGCCCGCGGCAACCTGATCTTCGGCCTGCACGTACACGTCGGTATCGAGAACAACGATCAGGCCATCGAGTTGTTCAACCAGGCGCGGTACTTCCTGCCCCACATCCTCGCATTGTCCTGCAGCTCGCCCTTCTGGGTCGGCCGCAACACCGGCCTCAAGAGCTACCGTTGCTCGGTCTTCAAGCGGTTCCCGCGCACCGGCATCCCGGATGCCTTCGAGTCGTACAGCTTGTTCGACCGCTACGTGAAGACGCTGATCGAGACCGAGTGCATCGACAACGGCAAGAAGATCTGGTGGGACCTGCGGCCGCACCCCTTCTTCAGCACCATCGAGTTCCGCGTCTGCGACATCCCCACCAGCGTCGACACGACCATCGCCATCACGGCGCTGATCCAAGCGCTCGTGGCCAAGCTCTACACGCTGCGTACGCAGAACATGCAGTTCCGGGAATACCCCCGGGCCCTCATCGAGGAGAATAAGTGGCGGGCAAGCCGCTATGGCCTCGACGGCAAGATGATCGACTTCGGCAAGAACAAGGAAGTCCATACCAAGGACCTGATTCACGAGCTCGTGCAGTTCGTCGACGACGTGCTCGACCCCCTCGGCTCGCGTGCCGAGGTCGAGCACATCTACCGCATCCTGGATCAGGGCACGGACGCTGACCGGCAGCTCGAGGTCTTCAAGGAATCGGGCGGCGACGTCAAGGCCGTCGTCGACCACATCCTCGCCCAGACCATGGTCGGGGTGCCCGAGCGGGTGGAGATGCCGCTGCATTGAAGACCCGTCTCGACCTCGTGGCCTTCGACGAGGAGCTCAGGCCCGGTGCTGCGAACGCGGTGCAGACCTGCTTGAAGGTGCGCGAGGGCGAGAAGGTCACGCTGATTACCGACCGCGATACGCTGACGGTGGCGGCCTGCCTCTACGACGAGCTCAAGGCCGTGGGCGCCGAGGTCCAGGACTATGTCGTCGAGGACTATGCACTCCGGCCTATGGCGCATACGCCGCGGGAGATCCTCGAGAGCGTGGCACGCAGCGGCGCAACCCTCTATGCCGTCAAGCCCCAACCGGGCGAGGTGCCCAGCCGCGCCGAGGTCATCAACCTCGCGACGCGCAAGAAGGTCCGCTACGGCCACATGGTCGGCATTACCGAGCAGATCATGCGCATGGGCATGCGGGCCGACTTCGACCGCATCAACCGTATGTCGCTCGGTCTGCGCCGCATGCTGTCCGAGACACGGGTCATTCGCGTGACCTCGCCTGCCGGTACCGACCTCGAAGTCGAGCACGACCCCCTCAAGTACCGCTGGATCAAGACCTCGGGACTCATCTCACGCGACGCTTGGGGCAACCTGCCCGGCGGCGAGATTTTCACCCACCCTTCGCTGGTACGCGGCGTATGGGTGTGCGACGGACCGGCCGGGGACTACTTCAGTGCCAAGTACGGCGATCTCGTCGCCACGCCCCTGACGGTCGAGATCACCAACTCCCGCATCCGCACGGTCACGTCGGACCTCGACGGCCTCGCGCAGGAGTTCTGGGACTACGTCAACGACGCGCCCAACGCCAACCGCATCGGCGAGGTTGCGGTGGGCACGAACATCGGCGTTACCGAATTCACCGGGAACCTCCTCCAGGACGAGAAGATCCCCGGTTTCCACATCGCCTTTGGCGAACCCTGCGGGGTGCTGACCGGTGCCGACTGGTCCAGCCCCGCCCATATCGATCTCCTGGCCCGTGGTTGCAACATCTGGCTCGACGGCCAGTGCATCATGGCCGATGGGGTGTTCCTGATCGACAGTTGAGTGGCCCCGACGGGCACGGAGGAAGCATGGCGAAGCAGAAGAAGACGGTTGCGCTTCTGGTGGGCTGGGAAGAGACCTTCCCGAAGGCCTTCATCGAGGCTGTCAATACCAAGGGCAACGGCGAAGTCGAAGCGGTGTTCGCCAAGGTGGGCGTCACCAAGATGAACGACGGCAAGGCCTACGATGTCATCGTGGACCGCATCTCGCACGAGATCCACATGTACAAGCCGTGGCTCAAGAACCAGGCGCTCAAGGGTGCCTACGTCATCAATGACCCCTTCTGGTGGCTAGCGGATGACAAGTTCTTCGACAACGCGCTTGTCGAGCAGCTGGGCGTGGCCGTGCCCAAAACGGTGGTGCTGCCGTCCTTCACGCCGAATCCCAACACCTCGGACAAGAGCCATCGCAACATGATGCTGATGGACTGGGAGGACATCTTCAACTACGTGGGCTTCCCCTGCTTCCTGAAGCCCTATGACGGCGGTGGCTGGAAGCACGTCTACAAGTGCCGCACGCCGCAGGAAGTCTTCGAGAACTACGCCAAGAGCGGCCAACTGGTCATGGTGCTGCAGGAAGGCATCGAGTTCGAGAGCTATTGCCGCTGCCTGTGCATCGGCAAGGACACGGTCATCCCCATCAAGTATGATCCTGGCGCCAAGGAGCGCACGGGCTTCGGCGCCTACGTCCAGTCGGACGAGTTCGAGAAGGGTCCGCTCGCGGAGCGCATCCTGCGCGATGCCCGCGTCATCAACCACGCGCTGGGCTACGACATGAACTCGGTCGAGTTCGCGGTTCGCGACGGCATCCCTTATGCCATCGACTTCATGAACCCGGCACCCGACATGGACTTCTACTCGCTGACGGAGCCGTACTTCAAGAAGGTCGTCGACGCCTTCAGCGACTACGTCATCGAGTTGGCGAAGTCCGAGGCGGATACCAACACGCGGCACTATCCCTGGCGCGACATGCTGAAGACCGGCGGCAAGCTGCCGGCAGTCAAGGCGGCCGTCAAGGCCAAGCCCCGCAAGGCTGCGGCCCCCAAGGCCAAGGCCGAGCCCGCCGCGACCAAGTAGCCCCATCGGCCAGCCGCCCCCCCTGCCTGCCTTCGGGCAGAAAGGGGGGTCGGTTTGCGTTGTCTGGCGCCGAAGGTGACGGCCGGGTATGCGCCTGAACTCGCCAGGCCTCGGCTTCAACATTTCTTTCCGGTCAGATAACGCCGCCTTAACGACAAAGGAGGGGCGTTCGGCGAATATTGGTTCCATCCCCCCCTGCTGCCTCGGCGAGCGCCTTCGATGACGAAGACGG